>NZ_JBFPKI010000049.1:0-2162 GCF_040948675.1 Paraburkholderia sp. BR14312 | reverse complement strand
ATCCTATTGCCCCGCCGACGCGGCGCCGCCGGTGGTTCGTCGTCTCCGGCGGCTACGCCGCCTCCGACTCCTCACCACCGGCCAAAACAAACGTCAACGACCGGCCAAGATAATTGTCGCCGCCCAGCTTGTCCTGATACATCGCTTGCAACAGACCATAGAGGTAAGCACCACCCCCAAGCTTATCGCTAGGTCTGAGCAATCGGCAAAAGCTAGCCGGCGCGACTGGCGGACGTAACTTTTCGATCAAACTGGCCGTTACATACATAACCCGGCCCACGGGTTGATCTTTGCTTCCCCCTGAGGCCTCCAAAATGAGATCACCCGGAAAGAAGACCCTTGACCTAAGTTCGCGATTAGCCACGAAACGGTCAGGCACGCCGGAGTAGTTGCCCGAAAGTAGCTTGGGAATATCGGTTCCTCGGATGACAGAAACACGCTGATCTTCAGTGTCCGTTTCCGAGGCCTCGCCCCAAAGACCTCCAACAGTATGCTCAAGCAGCGAACCAAGTGTAGCCTGATGCCACCCCACCGGCAGGGGGCCATCGGAGGTGTCTTCGATGGTTACGTCCTCATGGCCAGGGAAGCGGAGGCGGGTGAACCATTCGGTGAACAGCCCCTGCGCCATCTCCTCCAGCACCGCGATCCGCCGCCGGTTGACCTCGATCAGATCGTCATAAGCTCCCAAAATCCCTGCGATCCGGCGTTGGATTTCGAGGGGTGGAACTAGCAGATTTTGCGAAAGCAGCTTCTCAAGGCTGAGATTGTCTTGTGTTGCACCTTTGGAAATCGCGGCAAATCGGATTTTGGCGTAATCGAGAGCATATTTTACGAATACGACATCAGCTTTGTCAGGATAGGGGGTGAAGCCGACGATGCTGTCTGGAAAACAAGCCGGTATGCCAAGTATGGTGGTATCGCCAATGTTGGCGGCGATGGTAAAGCACAGGGTGCCGACAGGCCAAAGTCGAGACTGCGCAAGCCCTGCCTCGTTATAGGTCTGCTCATATTCGAACAGCCTTAGGCCGGCTGCCTTCACATCAGCGGTCTGAACGAATGGAAAATCGCCGCCGTAAAGCGCGGGATCGTTCCGCGGACGGTGCCGAGATCGGCCCCGTTCCACAGTACCAAGCTGATCTAACCGCATCGGTCGCCAATCGCTCATGCTGCTAGCACCTCGGCAACATTCTCGGCGATTACTGCCTGCAACCGCACCGCCTCGGCATTCAGCCCCTCCAGCTCTTCTTGCAACGCGTCCAAGCGCTCGCGGAAGTCTTCGTCTTCTGGCTGCTCGCCTGGGGCGACGCCGACATAACGACCGGGGTTTAAGCTCCAGTCCTGCGCGGCGATTTCGGCGCGGGTGGCGACGCGGCACAGGCCGGAAATATCCTTGTAACTATCATCCCCGAAATGCGCGGTCATCGCTAGGTTGCTGCCCGCTGCCAGTTCCGCCTCCTCGCCGCGCCACAGGCGCACTATATTTCCCAAGAACTCGATCTGGTCAGGCCTGAGGTCGCGATGGGCTCGCGTCACCTGTCGGAAGATATGGCGTGCATCGATAAACAGCACCTGGTCCGCGCGGGGGGTACCTTTCTTCCCGTTGTCGAGGAACCACAGCGTCACCGGCAGAGTAACGGTGAAGAACATATTTGCCGAGGTCGAGACGATCACATCGACCGCCCCGCTCTCAATCAGCTTGCGCCGCATCTCCCGCTCGGCACCGCCCGCGTCCGAGGCGGAGTTGGCCATCACGAAGCCGGCGCGGCCGTGATCGTTGAGAGCGGCATTGAACAGACCGATCCACAGGTAGTTGGCGTTGTTGACGCTGGGCACGCCCAGCGAAAAGCGCGCGTCCACATGACCTGCCTCGTTCACCAAGCGTGCGGTATCCACCTCTTTCTGGTTGAAGGGCGGATTGGCCATCACGAAATCGAACTTACCCACCATCTGGTGCGGGTCTTCGTAATAACTGCTCGCAACTCGGATATCGCCGGAAAGGCCGTGGACCGCGAGATTGAGCCGGCACAGCTTCTGCGTGCGTATTTCGGCGAAGCCGAACACGGATTTCGGTTGAAGTCGAACAGCGTTTCCGGAGGAAGATGAACAGCCGTTTCGCTTGAAGTCGAACGGTTTCGGAGAGTTCCGGAATTGGTGTTCGGTGC
>NZ_JBFPKI010000048.1:0-2634 GCF_040948675.1 Paraburkholderia sp. BR14312 | reverse complement strand
TAGAGAGCGTCAAGCAGCATGGCCGGTCAGCGACAACTATCTTGGCCGGTCAACGGGGTAGTTGTCGTTGGGTATCAGGTCATATTTGACGTTGCTCCTTCATAGTTGTCGTTGCGTGATCGTGTAGTTGACGCTCGTCGTTACTGTGCAACGTTGCCGTCGTCAGGCAACTGGCCGCTGAACGGATTGGCAGGGTTGTCATCGTGTAATTGACGCCGCCGTGCATTCTGTTTGTCGCCGGCTTTGCGGCGGCGGTAGCTTTCGACGTTGAGTTCGAAGATCGTCGAGTGATGCACAAGCCGGTCGATGGCGGCGACCGTCATGCCGGGGTCGGGGAACACGTCATTCCAGCCAGAGAACGGTTGGTTTGCAGTTATCAGAAGACTTTTTCGCTCGTACCTCTCGGCTATCAGCTCGAACAGAACGCTGGTCTCGGCCTGGTCCTTGCGCGCGTACGACAGGTCGTCCAGGATGATCAGGTCAAAGCGATCCAGCTTGGCCAGCGCCGAAGGCAACTGCAGGCTCTGGCGCGCGGCCTGCAGCTTCTGGACGAGCTCGCTGGTACGCGTGAACAGCACGCGGTAGCCGGCGTCGATCAATGCATGACCGAGAGCCGATCCCAGGTGGCTTTTTCCGACCCCAGGCGGGCCGAACAGAAGAACCGTGGCGCCTTTCTCCAGCCATGACTCTCCGGTGGCTAGCGCTGTGACATGCGCTTTTGAGACCATCGGCACGGCGCCGAAGTCGAAGGTGGCGAGCGTCTTGGTCGGGTCCAGATGCGACTCGGTACGGTGCCGCTCGATGCGTCGTTTGGCGCGTTCGGCCAGCTCGTGCTCAAGCAGCGCGCCGAGCAGTCGTGCGGCCGGCCAGGCTTCCTTGTCCGAACGCTCAGCGAACTCGGGCCACAACCTGCCGATCGTTGGCAAACGCAGCTCGTTGAGCATCAGGGCCAGGCGGCCACCATCATGCGCGGGCGCGTTCATGCTGCCACCTTCTCAAGCAGTTCGTCATAGACGGCAACGGGCGGCATCTGAACCTCGACATCGGGGCACTGGGCCTCGCGGGGTGCGTACTGCTCACGCAGCGCCTTGAGATCGGGAAGCTCGCCGGCCTCCAGCATCGCATCAAGCTGCTCCGCCAGTACGGCCTCCACGCCGTGCAGGCCCGCGAGCTCAAGCAGGCCTACCATCGTCTTGCATGCGTCGCGCTGGGACAGGCGCGCATCGAGTTGTTCCCAGGTTCTGCGGTACGCCTCGCGCGGGAACAGGGCGTCACGAAACGCGAGCCCCTTGAATGCCTGGGGTTTGCGCTTCAGGGAGTCAATGAAGTGGCGGTAATCAAGCGCGTGGCGGTTGTCGTGCGCACGTGATCCCCGAGCGGTACTGTGCACCAGTACGCCGGACAGGTAACAGTCGAGCCGGTCGCCGTAGACGCGCACCTTCAGCCGGTGACCAATCAGGCGCGACGGCGCACTGTAGAGGATGCCCCGCACCGTGAACGTGCTGCAGCGGGTCACAGGAGCCTCCTCCTCGGCGAAGTCGGTGGTACGGTACTCCGGCAGATCCTGAAGCTGCTGGCGCTCGATACGGAACGCGGCGGCGTTGCGCCGGTTTCGACGCATCACCTGCTCGCGGATGAATTCATCGTAGGCGGCACGATCAGCGAAGTCGCGATGGCCACGCAGCATCAAGGCCTGATCGACCGCGTCCTTCAGATACCGGTGCGAGGATTCAACACTCCCGTTCTCGTGGCCCAGACCGCGATTGTTACGCGTGCCCTGCATCTCGTAGTGATCGAGCAGCGCCTTGTAACGGGTCGTGAAGTCTTCCTTCTCGCTCAGGTTCTTGAAGGCGGCTGACAGGCTGTCGGTGCGATGCTCGCGCGGGCAACCTCCCGCCTGCCATAGAGCGTTCTGCAAACCGTTGGCGAGGGCTTCGAAGCTCTCGCCCCCCTCAACCACGCAGGCATATTCCCAGCGCGAGAATGCCAGCACGAAGTGATACAGCCGATGCTCGAACGGCGCGCCGCCAATCGTCACGCACAGCTTGCTCATATCGGTGAAGTCAGACAGCCCGCGCACGCCGGGTTGATGCTCCTGGGGGAAGAAGATCTCCTGGCTGGGACCTTCGAGCGCCCGCCATTGAGAAATGCGTCGTTCCAGCGTGCGACGCATGCTGTCGGGATAGCAGCCCGGATGATCATCCTGAAGCTTGCGCAGGATCGTGATGCCCATCAGATGGGGAGCGTTACGCAGCAACGGCACGACTTCGCTGTCCCAGACATCGACGAATGGATCGGGACGCGTGCGCCACGAGCGCTGCGACTTCTGGGATGGCAACGTCGCGTCACGCTCGATTCGGCGTGCGCTGCGTACGCTTATTCCTGCCTTGGCGGCCGCGACTTCCTGCGGATGGTGTTTGCGCTTGTTCATGTAGAGGCGAACCTGTTGGTCGGTGATGCGGGTTCCAGACATGTGCTGACCGCTTCTTCTTTAAGAATCGATCAGCCATCCTATTGCCCCGCCGACGCGGCGCCGCCGGTGGTTCGTCGTCTCCGGCGGCTACGCCGCCTCCGACTCCTCACCACCGGCCAAAACAAACGTCAACGACCGGCCAAGATAATTGTCGCCGCCCA
>NZ_JBFPKI010000047.1:0-2719 GCF_040948675.1 Paraburkholderia sp. BR14312 | reverse complement strand
TGCGTATTTCGGCGAAGCCGAACACGGATTTCGGTTGAAGTCGAACAGCGTTTCCGGAGGAAGATGAACAGCCGTTTCGCTTGAAGTCGAACGGTTTCGGAGAGTTCCGGAATTGGTGTTCGGTGCTCCGAAACGCGTGTTCATCTTCCCGAAATCGGTGTTCAGCCTGCCGAAACGGCTGTTCACCCCGCCGAAATGCGTGTTCGGTGGGCCGAAACGAAAGGTGTGGTTTCGGTTGGCGGTACTGCGGATGGCTCAATCGGCCGGCGGTTATGGTGGCTCCTTTTTGGAGACACTGACGATGCCGGCTCACCGGACGACCATGCGCAAGATAAAAGATGTGCTTCGCCTGAAATGGACCTGTAATCTGTCTCACCGCCAGGTGAGCGGCGCGCTCGGTGTCGGGCTCGGCACCATTACTCAATATCTGCAACTTGCCGCCTCGGCCGGCCTGGACTGGGCGATGATCGAGCCGCTGTCCGAAGCGGAACTGGAGCAGTTGCTCGTCAACGGCAGTGTTCCGACGACGGCCGCAGGCAAGCGCGTAGAGCCAGACTGCGCCTGGGTCCACCGGGAGCTGCGCCGCAAAGGCGTGACGTTGCAGTTGCTGTGGGAAGAGTACGTCGCAGCGAACCCCGGCCAGCGGACCTTGCGCTACACGCAGTTCTGTCAGCGATACAAGGACTGGGCCCAGACGTTGAAGCGGTCGATGCCCCAGCAACATTACGCTGGCGAGAAGTTGTTCGCGGACTACGCCGGGCATACAGTGCCAATCCTCGATCGCACCGGCGGCATTGCGTTCAAGGCGCACATCTTCGTCGCCGTTCTCGGCGCATCGAATTACACGTACGCCTGCGCCACGCGCTCGGAAGCGACACCCGACTGGATCGGTGGCCTCATTGACGCAATGGAGTTCTATGGCGGCGTGCCAAGGTTGCTCGTACCCGACAACCCGAAGGCGCTGATCTCGAACGCCGACCGCTACGAACCCACGCTCGGCCTGACCACGCAGGACTTCGTGAGCCATTACGATACCGCGATGCTGCCCGCGCGCCCGCGCAAGCCGAAGGATAAGGCGAAGGTCGAAGTCGGCGTGCAGATCGTCGAACGCTGGATTCTCGCCCGCCTGCGCAACCATCGGTTCTACAGTCTGGCCGAACTGAACAAGTCGATCGCCGCGCTGATCAACGACCTGAATACACGGCCGTTCAAGAAGCTCGAGGGCACTCGGCGCGAGTGGTACGAGCGGCTCGACAAACCGGCGCTGCGCCCGCTGCCGGCGCGTCGCTACGAAATCGCCACATTCCAGAAGTGCCGCATCAACATTGACTCGCATATCGAGGTCGATGGCCACTACTACAGCGCGCCGCATAGCCTTGTGCGTCAGGAAGTCCACGCGCGCGTGACACGTTACGGTGTGGAAATCCTCCATGGCGGCAAGCGCGTCGCCGCCCACGCTCGCAGTCGGCTCAAGGGGAAATACACCACCGTGGCGGAGCATATGCCTGCGGCTTACCGCGCCCACATGGAATGGACCCCGAGCCGGTTGCTGCACTGGGGCGCATCGATCGGCGTCAGCGCCGAGGCGATCGTCAGGCATTTGCTGACGAACCGTCCGCACCCGGAAATGGGATACCGCGCGTGCCTGGGCCTGCTGTCGCTGTCGCGCAAGTACGGCAAGGAGCGGCTGGAAGCGGCGTGCCAGCGCGCACTCGTGATTGGCGCGCCGACCCAGCGGTCCGTGCGCACCATCCTGCAAACCGGCTCCGACAAACAGCCACTGCCACAAAGCGGGGCCACCGAATGGCAGTCGCCTCTGCACGAGAACGTGCGAGGGCCCAAGTATTACCACTGACCCAAGGAGGTCACGATGTTGATGCAGCAAACCCTCTCCCAGCTCAAGGCCCTCAAGCTGGACGGTATGGCTCGCGCGTTCGAGGAACAGGCGGCGCTGACGGCCAGCACGAGCCTGTCGTTCGAGGAACGCTTCGGCATGGTCGTGGATCGTGAGATCGCTTGGCGCGATACCCGGCGGCTCGAGCGATTGCTCAAGTCTGCAAAACTCAAGAATCCCCAGGCCTGCATTGAGGACATCGAGTACCGGCAGAGCCGTGGGCTCGACAAGGGTATCGTCGCCACGCTCGCCGGCTGTGACTGGATCCGCAACGCACAGAACCTCATCCTGACAGGGCCGACTGGCGCCGGAAAAACATGGGTCGCCTGCGCCTTCGGCCAGCAGGCCTGTCGACAGGGCTTCTCCGTGCTGTACGTGCGCGTCGCGCGGCTGTTCGAGGAATTGAAGATCGCCCACGGCGACGGCAGCTTCACACGTCGGCTCGCGCAGCTCGCCAAGATGGACGTCTTGTTGCTCGACGACTGGGGACTGCAGGACGTCGACCAGGGCGCACGCAACGATCTGCTCGAAGTGCTCGACGATCGCGTCGGCACGCGATCCACGATCATCACAAGCCAATTGCCCCTTGAACACTGGCACGCCTGGCTGCAAGACCCGACTCTCGCCGACGCAATCCTCGACCGCCTCGTCCATCAGGCTCACAAGCTTCCATTGAAGGGTGATTCGATGCGCAAGAAGAACGCACCTGATCAAAAAGTGGCCTGATGTCGAACACCCGCAGTACAATCTAAGCACTACGCAGCACCTCCCTCCTGGCCTGTTCGACTTCACCGAAACGGGCGTTCAGCTTCCCCGAAATACGCA
>NZ_JBFPKI010000046.1:0-2830 GCF_040948675.1 Paraburkholderia sp. BR14312 | reverse complement strand
ACGCACCTGATCAAAAAGTGGCCTGATGTCGAACACCCGCAGTACAATCTAAGCACTACGCAGCACCTCCCTCCTGGCCTGTTCGACTTCACCGAAACGGGCGTTCAGCTTCCCCGAAATACGCACTTTGGGCATGATGCTGAAGGCTTGGCGGCGCACGGAACCGAATGGCAGGGTGTCGTCGAGGGCGTCATCTACGTAGAGCAGCAGAAGCCTGCCCACCTGCGCGGTTTCTATGGCCCAATTACGGAAAGTTCAAGACCCCGCCCTGTGCCGGGACGCGGCTTCCGGAGTCCTCGAGCAAGCTGTGCCAGACATCGTTAACTGGAAAGTTCCGCGACGGCGGCCCAATGCCGCCTATCGCGGTCGCGAATACCTGCTGGAAAAGGAGGTCGCGGACCTGATCGCCGCCGCTGCCCGCGAAGGGCGGCACGGCGCGCGCGATGCCGCGCTGATCTTGATCGCCTACCGTCACGGCCTGCGTGTCTCGGAACTGGTCAGCCTGCGCTGGGATCAGGTCGATCTGACGCAGGCCCTCGTGCATGTCGTGAGGCGCAAGCACGGCATGCCCGCCGTGCATCCGCTGCGCGGACCTGAACTGCGCGCGTTGCGGCGGCTGCGACGCGAGGGTCCGGACAGCGCCTACGTGTTCGTCAGCGAGCGCCAGGCACCTCTGACTCCGGATGCGGTGCGCAAGATCGTGACCCGCGCGGGCCAGCAGGCGGGGCTTGCGTTTCCGGTTCATCCGCACATGCTGCGTCACGCGACCGGCTACAAGCTGGCCAACGACGGACACGACACGCGCGCCATCCAGCATTACCTTGGCCACCGCAACATCCAGCACACCACGCGGTACACCGAACTGGCTTCGGACCGGTTCCGCGACTTCTGGCAGGCCTAACCTTTCCGGGCTACTGAACTCACGCCTATGTCGACCGAACGCATCCCGAACGCGCTTCAGACCCGCTACGACGAAATCACCGCGCTGACCGACGCCGTGTGTGGACAACACCTGACCGACGAGTACCGCGACCTTTGTCGCCGCATGGCGGCGCCCCTGTGCCGCAAACGCCCCTCGCCACTCATCAATGGCCCTGCGCGCTCATGGGCTTGCGGCATTGCCTACGCCGTGGGTCGGGTCAATGGCCTGTTCTACCGGGATCAGACGCCGCACATGCGGGCCGACGTGCTGTGCGAACACTTCAGGGTGAGCCCGAAGACCGGATCCGCCAAGGCCAGCGCCATCATCGCGATGCTGAAAATTGGCGCGATGGATCCGCGCTGGTCACTGCCCAGTCAGTTGGCCAGAAATCCCATGGCCTGGATGCTTGAGGTGAACGGCTACATCGTCGATGCGATTTCCAGGAGGAAGCCTGTCGTCGCGGCCTTATTCCCTACATTCCATAACCTAACCCTCTGTTTTCAGAAGCATTCCAAAATTATTGGGGTTTGGGCTTGGAACCCCTGATTCCTGTCGATCGGCAGCATGTGCCACTGGCATCCAAGGTACAGCGCCTTCAGGATGTAGTTGAAGATCCTGTACAGTGGCAGTCGCGGCAGCGGGCCACGACGACGCCGTGGCAAATGAGGCAAGACAAACTCGTTGAATTGCGCTTCGCTCAATTCAACCGTAATCCCTCGTCGGGCTTGGCGTTGGGCCATTTTCCATCATCAAAGCGATGGATTCTAGCCGCTTCGACGACAACCGCTCGAATCCCTTTACCCAGCTCACCTCTCCGCCTGTTTTTACACCTGAGAAAAACCTGCAACCAGTAGCACTACAGAAGTATCGGATAGCGAAGGAATGGACGCCGTGCTGCCCGCTGATGTGCCGATGGATCGGGTGATTGCCGATGGCGCGTACTACAGCATCGAGCGTACCGAAGCGCTTTCAGGCGCGGGCGTGACGCCCGTCATCCCACCGCCAGCTCACGCTGTCGGACACGGCGAGGAGCGAACCCGCCGGCATGACCAGATCGTCAGGTACATCGAGGACAAAGGCATCTATGCATTTCACAAGAAATACGGCTACGTGTGCGCTCGCTGGTCGAGGCGCAGATCTCGCGCATCAAGCGCTGCATCGGCGAGCGCCTGCTGACGCAGGAGCTTGCGTCGCAGGAAGGCGAAGGCATAATCATCGCCAACCTGCTGAACCGGTGGAACGCCTTCGGCAAACCGGTTTGCGTCAAAAATGCATAGTCGCGTCCATAGCACGGGAACTCGTACCCATCCGGACAAAGCCACTGGCGGTAACATCACCGGCGCGTTACTCCGCGCTGCGATCGCGCACGACCTCCTGATATCATCATATTCGCATACCGAAACATGTTGTCGCTTTGTCAGCATGCCGTGCCCGAAATGCATTGATGCTGCCGCTTTGGCTGACTGCCCTGTGGATGGTCAGCGGCGAAACTAGCAACCAGTTGGTCAACACGCCAGGACTGGCCGGTGGGCCTGCCGAAGCGATTCCACCGTTTGACGAACTCCGGCGCAGGATCGTCGTGTGGGCCAGCGCCAGACCCCGTTCCGCGATCATTTCGACCAGATCGCGCAAGCTAAGCTTGTAGCGCAGGTACCAGCGAACACACAGAATGATCACATCGCGGTCAAAGTGACGGCCAGCAAACAGTTCGTCCAGGCTCTTCAGCTTGCTCATCATCGGTTCTCAGTTCGTTCAGCCCGACACCTTAACCGATTCGCCCCCGCGCTATTTGCACCATGTATGGACGACTCCCTGTTGTCAAGCAGTCTCAGTTTTCTGGCATCCGGTCGAGGTTGCAGCCATGTATCCGGGCTCAGTTGGCAGCACTCGCTGCGGGCCCACGATGAA
>NZ_JBFPKI010000045.1:0-3347 GCF_040948675.1 Paraburkholderia sp. BR14312 | reverse complement strand
AGTATGTGTGACTGGGGGATTAGCTCAGCTGGGAGAGCACCTGCTTTGCAAGCAGGGGGTCGTCGGTTCGATCCCGTCATCCTCCACCAATCCTCAATGCACAGCGTTCTGCACGAAGCAGAACCTTTTGCATTGGCGATTGAGCCAGTCAGAGCGGTATGACGCATCACTGCGAAATATCGGCTGTCGTTCTTTAACAATCAGGAAGAAGTAGTAAAGAGATTCATCCAAAAGTGTCTAGAGATGGGCATGAGTAGGTGAATCAGGGTTGTGATTGTATCGATGTATTTTTAAGTGATCGAAAGATTGCCTTGAAATACGGCGCAACACGAATACTCAACCTGTAGCGAGCGTGAATCGCACGAGCAATCGTGACCGAGACACACCCGTTATAGGGTCAAGCGAACAAGTGCATGTGGTGGATGCCTTGGCGATCACAGGCGATGAAGGACGCGGTAGCCTGCGAAAAGCGGTGGGGAGCTGGCAAACGAGCTTTGATCCACCGATATCCGAATGGGGAAACCCACTCCGAATGGAGTATCCATGGCTGAATACATAGGCCATGCGAAGCGAACGCGGCGAACTGAAACATCTAAGTAGCCGCAGGAAAAGAAATCAACCGAGATTCCCAAAGTAGTGGCGAGCGAAATGGGACCAGCCTGTACTCTTTATCTGTACCGTCAGCCAAACGCTCTGGAAAGTGCGGCCATAGTGGGTGATAGCCCCGTAGGCGAAGGCGGAATGGAAGAACTAGGTGTACGACAAGTAGGGCGGGACACGTGAAATCCTGTCTGAAGATGGGGGGACCATCCTCCAAGGCTAAATACTCGTGATCGACCGATAGTGAACCAGTACCGTGAGGGAAAGGCGAAAAGAACCCCGGGAGGGGAGTGAAACAGATCCTGAAACCGCATGCATACAAACAGTCGGAGCCTCGCAAGGGGTGACGGCGTACCTTTTGTATAATGGGTCAGCGACTTACATTCAGTGGCAAGCTTAACCGAATAGGGCAGGCGTAGCGAAAGCGAGTCCGAACAGGGCGTCCAGTCGCTGGGTGTAGACCCGAAACCAGGTGATCTATCCATGGCCAGGTTGAAGGCACGGTAACACGTGCTGGAGGACCGAACCCACTAACGTTGAAAAGTTAGGGGATGAGCTGTGGATAGGGGTGAAAGGCTAAACAAACCTGGAAATAGCTGGTTCTCTCCGAAAACTATTTAGGTAGTGCCTCGTGTATCACCTTCGGGGGTAGAGCACTGTCATGGTTGATGGGTCCATTGCGGATTACGTCGCCATAGCAAACTCCGAATACCGAAGAGTGCAATCACGGGAGACAGACATCGGGTGCTAACGTCCGGTGTCAAGAGGGAAACAACCCAGACCGCCAGCTAAGGTCCCCAAATATGGCTAAGTGGGAAACGAAGTGGGAAGGCTAAAACAGTCAGGAGGTTGGCTTAGAAGCAGCCACCCTTTAAAGAAAGCGTAATAGCTCACTGATCGAGTCGTCCTGCGCGGAAGATGTAACGGGGCTAAGCCATATACCGAAGCTGCGGATGCACATTTATGTGCATGGTAGGAGAGCGTTCCGTAAGCCTGCGAAGGTGCGTTGAAAAGCGTGCTGGAGGTATCGGAAGTGCGAATGCTGACATGAGTAGCGATAAAGGGGGTGAAAGGCCCCCTCGCCGTAAGCCCAAGGTTTCCTACGCAACGTTCATCGGCGTAGGGTGAGTCGGCCCCTAAGGCGAGGCAGAAATGCGTAGCTGATGGGAAGCAGGTCAATATTCCTGCACCATTGTTGAATGCGATGGGGGGACGGATCGCGGAAGGTTGTCCGGGTGTTGGAAGTCCCGGTCCTTGCATTGGAGAAGGCGCTTTGGCAAATCCGGGCGCGGGATTCAAGGGTGTGAGGCCAGTCTCTTCGGAGACGAAGCAACTGGAAGTGGTTCCAAGAAAAGCCTCTAAGCTTCAGTTCAACAGTGACCGTACCGCAAACCGACACAGGTGGGCGAGATGAGTATTCTAAGGCGCTTGAGAGAACTCGGGAGAAGGAACTCGGCAAATTGGTACCGTAACTTCGGGATAAGGTACGCCCTGGTAGCTTGACTGGCTTGCGCCAGAAGGGTGAAGGGGTTGCAATAAACTGGTGGCTGCGACTGTTTAATAAAAACACAGCACTCTGCAAACACGAAAGTGGACGTATAGGGTGTGACGCCTGCCCGGTGCCGGAAGATTAAATGATGGGGTGCAAGCTCTTGATTGAAGTCCCGGTAAACGGCGGCCGTAACTATAACGGTCCTAAGGTAGCGAAATTCCTTGTCGGGTAAGTTCCGACCTGCACGAATGGCGTAACGATGGCCACACTGTCTCCTCCCGAGACTCAGCGAAGTTGAAGTGTTTGTGATGATGCAATCTCCCCGCGGCTAGACGGAAAGACCCCATGAACCTTTACTGTAGCTTTGCATTGGACTTTGAACCGGTTTGTGTAGGATAGGTGGGAGGCTGTGAAGTGTGGACGCTAGTCTGCATGGAGCCGTCCTTGAAATACCACCCTGATCTGTTTGAGGTTCTAACCTTGGTCCGTGATCCGGATCGGGGACAGTGCATGGTAGGCAGTTTGACTGGGGCGGTCTCCTCCCAAAGGGTAACGGAGGAGTACGAAGGTACGCTAGGTACGGTCGGAAATCGTGCTGATAGTGCAATGGCATAAGCGTGCTTGACTGTGAGACTCACAAGTCGAACAGGTGCGAAAGCAGGTCATAGTGATCCGGTGGTTCTGTATGGAAGGGCCATCGCTCAACGGATAAAAGGTACTCTGGGGATAACAGGCTGATACCGCCCAAGAGTTCATATCGACGGCGGTGTTTGGCACCTCGATGTCGGCTCATCTCATCCTGGGGCTGTAGCCGGTCCCAAGGGTATGGCTGTTCGCCATTTAAAGAGGTACGTGAGCTGGGTTTAAAACGTCGTGAGACAGTTTGGTCCCTATCTGCCGTGGGCGCTGGAAGTTTGAGGGGGCCTGCTCCTAGTACGAGAGGACCGGAGTGGACGAACCTCTGGTGTACCGGTTGTGACGCCAGTCGCATCGCCGGGTAGCTATGTTCGGAAGAGATAACCGCTGAAAGCATCTAAGCGGGAAACTCGCCTCAAGATGAGACTTCCCCGGGGACTTGATCCCCTTGAAGGGTCGTTCGAGACCAGGACGTTGATAGGTCAGGTGTGGAAGCGCAGTAATGCGTTAAGCTAACTGATACTAATTGCCCGTAAGGCTTGATCCTATAACAGGTGTGTTTTTAAAGACGCACGGTTGAGATCACGTGTCGGTCTACGTTAATGCTTCAGCATTTACG
>NZ_JBFPKI010000044.1:0-3352 GCF_040948675.1 Paraburkholderia sp. BR14312 | reverse complement strand
AAAACCCGTCGACGCTGGCAGATGCAACTGCTTCACGGCATACGTCGGCATAAAGAGAATCATCAGATAACTGGCCGCCGTGGACACCGCCATGATGCCTGCCGCAAGCAGGACGCGCCCCTTGTGACTCACGAGCAGATCTCGAATGGGCGCTGCATGTTTCGCCGCTGAAGGCTGCAGCGTGTCGTCAATGTGACGGCGAATATAGAGACCGACGGGCGCTACCAAAAGGCCGAAAGCAAATGGAACGCGCCATCCCCACGCTTCGATCTGATCCGTCGAAAGCTGGCTGCTGAGTGCGAGGCCCGCGAACGAAGCAAGCACTGTGGCCATACCCTGGCTCGAAAACTGCCAACTTCCAAGGAAAGACTTTCGTGTGGACTTCTGTTCGATCATCAGCGCGGTGCCGCTGCCGAACTCGCCGCCTGTCGAAAAGGAGATCAGCACGCGCGCCAGCATGAGGCCAATGGGCGCGCCCAGGCCGATGCTTGCGTAGGTCGGAATCAGCGCACAGATCAGCGTGCCGAGCGTGGTGAGCCAAAGCGATGCGAGCAGTCCCGCCTTGCGGCCGTGCCGGTCCGCATAGCGTCCGAGAACCAGCGCGCCGAGCGGACGGAAAATATACGAAAGCCCGAACGTGCCGAAGGTCAGCAGCAGCGACACCGTTTCGTCATGCGCGGGGAAAAAGAGCTTCGACAGCGTGACGGCGAAGAAGCCATACGCTGCGAAGTCAAACCATTCGAGCGCGTTGCCGACGCTGCTCGCGACGATAAGGCGCTTCAGTGGCCGGTTGTCCTGGCGCACAGCACGTCCTTCAGTAGCAACAGATTGCATGATCTTGAGACCCGGAAGAAAGACTGCTTGAGAGTGGGACTACTGCCATTAGCGCTTCGTCGAAGCCCGGAGCGTCTCGCGAACCGTGTGCCCCGATTCCCCCATATCCCAGAACAGGCCGGCCATGATTTGCAGCGACTCGTGCGCAACACTCCCCAGCAGATGTTCATCGGGAGCGTGCTGGCGGCAGTTCGGATAAGAGTGCGGGATCCAGACGGTCGCGAGACCCAGCGTCGTCGCGAAGCACTCGTTAGGGATCGTGCCGCCGAGATTCGGCAGGATCGTCACCGGCTTGCCAGAGGTTGCTGCAATCGAGGCTTCCACCCACTTCGACCACGGATGATCAGGATCGAGCCGCGTCGCGCTGCCCGACGCTTCGATCGTCACATCGACGTTCTCGAAACCTTCGCGGCGCAAATGCGCGATCAGCAATTCGCGCGCGTTCAACCAATCCGTGCCGACCACGAAGCGCAACTGGCACACCGCTTCCGCGCTGCCCGGAATCGCGCTGACTGGCCGGCCGACGTTGCCTGCCTGCATCGCCAGCACTTCCAGCGTGTTCCATGCGTACACCCGCTCCGCATCACTAAGACCGGGTTCGCCCCACCCCTGTGACAACGGCGGATCGCCTTCGTCGGCACCCACTTCGAGACTCGCGACGAGCTCGCGCACGCGCGGCGGAATCGGCGGCGGCAACAGGCCGTTGACGCGAATCCGGCCACTGCCGTCAACAAGGCTGGCAAGCGCATTCGCCAGCACGGTCGCGGGATTGGCCAGCACGCCGCCCCAGTTGCCCGAGTGACGCGCGCCAAATGCATTCGACACGCGCAGCCGGAAATGCAATGCGCCTCGCGACCCAAGAAACATCGTCGGTGCAGCAGCGCGTTGTCGCGGTCCGTCGGAGGCGATGAGCAGATCGGCAGCCAGCCGGTCCGCATACCGCGCGCATACCGCGTCGAGTCCCGGCGACCCGACTTCTTCCCCCATTTCGATGATCACCTTCGCGTTGAAGCCAAGCCTGCCGCGCGTGGCAAGTACCGACGCAAGAGCCGCCAGATTGATCGAATGTTGCCCCTTGTTGTCTGCCGTGCCGCGGCCGTACCAGCTGTCCCCGTCTGTGCACAGCTCCCACGGGGAACGCGCGTCTGTCCAGTTGGCTGCGTCGCCGTTGACTACGTCGCCGTGACCGTAGATCAGCACCGTGGGCAGTCCGACCGCTTCCACGCGCTCGCCGATCAGCATCGGCGGCATGCCTGCTTCAGGGTTTTCCACGATGTCGCACGTGAATCCCATAGCGCCTAGCGCGGGAGCGATCTCATCGGACAAATAGCCAGTCAGCGCAGCCTGTGCATCCGGGTTCTGGCTCTCCGTGCGAAGGCCGACGCGACGGCGCAATACCGCTTGGAACGCTCCGCTTTCGAAGTGACGGGAGACGTGCGAGATGGCTTCTGAGCGGCTCATGTTCTGGAATCAAAGAATCGATGTCCCCAGAGTACCCGGGTAAACAATCTTTTGTATTCGCAATCAATCAACGTATATTTGCGGAAATCGCAACCCTGTAGGCCAGGTCCGAAATGCGCAACCTGCTGGATTCGTCGCTGTATTACTTCTCGGTCGTAGCACAGAGTGGATCGCTGACGGCTGCCACCGAAAAGCTCGGCGCAACTGTATCAGCGTTGAGCCGCCATATCGCGAAGCTCGAAGGCGACGTCGGCGCGCCGCTTTTTGAACGACACGCGCGTGGCATGGTGCTGTCTGACGCTGGCCGAATGCTGTTGCGCTATGCGCAAAATAGCCTCACGGATGCCGAGGCCGTGATGAGCGCGATTCAAGGCGACCAGAGGCGGCGACAGCGCAAGATCAAGATTGCATGCACCGAAGGCTTTGCCCTCGATTTCCTGCCGAACTCGCTCGCAGCGTTCTACAAGCTGTACCCAGAGGTCGTAGTCGTGATCGAGGTCACGTCGTCTGATAACGCAAGCCGCATGCTGGTCGATGGGGATGCGTCGATCGCGCTTTCGTTCAGCCTGAAGCCCGAACCGGACGTGGTTGCTCGTCTTACGCTTCCCGCGCCCGTCATGGCGCTGATGTCGAGAGACCACCCGCTTGCGGGTCAAAAATCGCTTACATTGCCAGAACTCCACCTCTACCCGGTTTTGTTGCAGGACACCGGTACGACGGTTCGCCAGCTGTTCGACATTGCCTGCAATGTCGAAGGGTTCGAGGTGGTGACGCCGATCACGAGCCGGTACGTCGCATCACTGTACCGGTTTACACAGGTGATTCCGAACGCCATCATGCTGACGGGTTTCGTCTCGGTCGCAAACCGCATGGATTCCGACGGCCTGGTCGCAATCCCGTTCGCCAATGCACTGCTGCAACAGCGTCGCCTGCAGGTCAAGACGTCATCGACGCGCCCATTGACCGGGCTCGCCACCCTCTGTCTCGATCATCTGATCGCAGACCTGCAGCGGACAAACGATCGGCATCCCCCCTCGGCATAGCAAAGCTTTGCGAA
>NZ_JBFPKI010000043.1:0-4141 GCF_040948675.1 Paraburkholderia sp. BR14312 | reverse complement strand
TACACGATCACGCAACGACAACTATGAAGGAGCAACGTCAAATATGACCTGATACCCAACGACAACTACCCCGTTGACCGGCCAAGATAGTTGTCGCTGACCGGCCATGCTGCTTGACGCTCTCTAGAGCGACGTTTGCGGGCGTGGATGAAAGAGGACAAGGCGAGCAAGACCATTGCTGCCATACCCGGCGTAGGCCTGCTCACGGCAACCGCCGCGGTTGCGACCATGGGAGACCCAAAGTCGTTCAGATCGGGCCGCGAATTCGCGGCCTGGCTCGGCTTGGTACCCCGACAAACGGGCTCCGGCGGCAAGGTGGTCCTGCTGGGAATCAGCAAGAGGGGCGATACCTATCTGCGGACCCTTCTGATTCACGGCGCACGCGGCGTGCTCTATAACTCAAAGGACCCTGGAGCATGGGTCGAACGCATCGGGAAACGGCGACCACCCAACGTAGTACTTGTAGCGTTGGCAAACAAGATGGCCCGAACAATCTGGGCGATACTTGCCCATGATCGGCAATACGAACAGGGCTTCACGAGCATGAAACCTGCGTGAACGCACTCCGGATCACACGGAGAGCGCGTCGACTCTCCACCGTGGGAAGACAACTCGAACAGAAAGGTTGCGTTGGCAATTGAGTGTGATGACGAACCATGTCGGACCGTGACTTGCTAAACCTGCATATGACTCGGAGCTCCGAGCTCTTACGGGAAATGAGGGGCGAGTCAGCGGATTTCATCGGGACCCGCAGCCTGCGAGGCTGCAATGAGGCCGAATATAAAGCAGCAACCCAACCTAGGTGATGTCGGAGCACACAAAAGCCTCGCAAAAGGGAGGCGTTCATATAAGTCATATCAGAGGGGCGATACCTACCCGTTGCCATCTTTCTTCCCCTATTTCGTTGTCCAAAAATAGCTATATTCTTTGCAAGATTAACAGTGTAAAACTGTTTTCAGATGCAAATGGTAATAAAGGAAAATCCTTGGGCTTCTCAGAGGTTTTGGATCTTCTTGAACAGTACGTCACCTCAGACGGTCTAGGTTATGTCGTTATTGTTGACATCAAGACGGCGCCCGGCGGGTCCGGCCTGGAAATCATGCAGAAACTCCTGGACCTTATAGCTGCCAAAAATAATCCCTCACTAAACAAGGCCGTTGTAATCAAGATTAACGCGAGAGATGCGGTTGATCTCGGGTCTGTACTGAGTCGAACTACATACAATCCCAACGTGAACGGCGGCTTGGTTCTCGTAGAAAATCCTGACGCCGACAACGTCAAGATATCAAATTATGATCCCAATCAGGACGTTAACTACGGTCAGTGGAACACCGCGCCATTCCCTATGCAGTTCGAGATGAATCAATACTATCGAGGTGATGGTCTCGAAAATTACTTCCATTATGCAGATCAGCAAAAGGGATTTGCTACGTATATAGAAAGCAATCTATTTCCAGAAGGAGTGGCTACCGCAGCCGGAATGTGTTGCGTAGCTCACATCACGGACCCGAAGTCTACAGCGTCGGCCCCAATCATCCCGGATTATCGAGGTGATCCGGAGATGGCAGTTATAAATCCTACCAACCTGATAACAACAGACTCGGTCGATGCAGTAGGGGATATGCTGCAGGCATTGGGGCGACGAAATATCAACTTACTAAAGCGATAGATTATTCCTGTCTTTTACAAGGTGGCTCCGTCATGTCAAAGCTTTTTAGACTCTTTGTGCTGCATGGCACTGCAATTGCTGGGCTATATATAACCGCAGCATCCGCGCAGACATGCTCCAACGAAGCAGAATGCCGGCAATCGGCAGGTGCCAAGCAAATACAGTTGCTAACACCTGTTGTAGTACCAATACAATATGACTATCCAAAGCTAATTATCCATAACCATGGGCCAGATTTCGACACTGACTATCAAGTTCCTAACGGAACAAAGATAGTTTACGACTTCTACACGGATCGCAATTCCTTCAACCTTCCCAGCCAGACGTCGATTATCACGGACGAAATAGCGCGGCTCGATCCAGCGAAGGGTTTTACAATTCTCGTTATTCACCGGACCCGTGATAACTTCGCAGCGAGCGGGGGCGCATCGGTCTCGCTACTCAGTTCGGCGGATAATACGGCTTATGCCTCCTTCATGCTTGGGTCTCAACCAAGTGCTACAGGGCAGAAGTGGTCCTTTGGTAAAAGCTTGCTGCAAAGTAAGCGTCCTCAGACAGCTTACTGGCAAAAGCCTTGGGACATGAACATTCTCGGACCAACCGGAAGCTTCTCAGGTACCGAATGGGTTTATTACACGTTTACGCCGGATGGCAAGGTCAAAATCGATCTGTTTGCGCCATATACATACTCTCTTGCCTTCACGGCGTATCAGTGGGATGAGGCGGTACTTGACAGCGGCTTCCCGCACTTTGCGTACAAGGCTGGAGGGCCAACCTCACGACCAAATCAAGCTCCGTTCGGCTCTGTTGGCCCCTTGATGGTTGGTGCCGTGAATGTGCCTGGTCAAGGTTCTCGACCCTTACTCCAGTCCCAGGCTTTGCCAGGATTTGAACGTGCGGTCGTGTTCTCCGGGCCATTGTCCAATCGTGAGATAGTTGCCTTTCAAAAATCACTCAAGGGCAGCCTGTTTCTCGATGTCGACATGCTTCCCTGCAACAGCGGCGCTTTCCTCGCCGGAGAAATCCGCACGCCTTGTGGCAAGGGCAGTCCAGGCAATCCTCCCGCCGATGTCAGTAGCATCACTCCAGTTGGGCTAAATACCAATGTCGATCCCAAAGGGGTTATCCTAGCTGCCAACGACGGAGGGGGAGGTAGTTTTTCGACGATCAAGGCCGCAGTTGACGCGCTTCCGCCAAGCGGCGGCGTGATCCGGATCCCACCTAGCGTCTATACCGAGACATTGGACATTACGAAGCCGAACGTGAAGCTGATCGGCACCGGCACTGACGCATCGCAGGTTTTGATCACCGGCAATCACTCGGCGAACGCGACCGATCCGGGGACTGGGCAACCGTATGGAGCGGCTGGCAGCTACACCGTGGCTGTGGACGCCAACGATGTCTACCTCAGCAATCTCACCATCCGGAATTCAGCCGATTACGAAGCTCCCGATTTTGGCGCCAAGGGCCAAGCTGTAGCCTTACGCTCGAACGGAGACCGGGATGTCTATCGAGCGGTACGATTACTTGGTGGCCAGGGTACGCTGTACGTTAATGGGCCGGGGCGAGCTTATTTCAGCAATTGCTACGTCGAGGGAAATGTCGACTATATCTTCGGTAATGGTAAAGCAGTGTTTGATGGTTGCACTCTCAAGACCAAGATTCATGACAGCCTGATCGGTGAAGCGACGATTACCGCACAAAAGCGTGAGAGCGCCAGCGAGGATAGCAGCTTCGGCTTCGATCACACGAAGAGCCCATATATGTCGAACGCTTGGCTAGGCCGTCCGTGGGGAAGTCACTCAACCGTCTACTTGCTCAACTCCACGATGGGACCGCAGCTCACCAGCGATGGCTGGATCGAGTTCATCCCGCCGCTGAACGGGCTGCCGGGCACTAACAATCTGCCGACCTCCACCTATCGTGAATACAATACGCGGTATGCCGACATGAATGGCCAAGGGGCCGCGCCGTTCGATATCGGCCAGCGCGAGACGACGTCGCCGAAGAGCAACGTCGCGCTGAGTTCGGCGGAGGCTGCCGCACTAGCACCTGACATTTATCTGGCTGGCACCGACGGTTGGCAACCTACCTTGGTGAGCGACGCCAGTCCGAACCTTGGGCAGCAGGTGCCAGTTCCCACTCCAGCCGCCGGGGTCCCCCAAGCCCCGCTGATCTCCGCAACGGTCGGCGGCAACGGCAACGTGCAGGTCACTTGGGCTGGCCAACCTGCCAATCCCGCAGAAACGGGTTATGTCATTACTGCGCGGCAACATGGCAAGAGTTGCGGACCGTTCCAGCTGCCGGCTTATGCTTATAGCGGGTATGTTGAAGTTGCCTTTAATGGCTCTGATGTGATGGACGACTCCCGCTACCCAGCGAGCGGTTTATGCCAAAGTGGAGAAGTCGTGACGTCCACGGCAAAGGAGCGTTCATCATGAATATAGCGACTGTTGGACTGGATCTGGCCAA
>NZ_JBFPKI010000042.1:0-4291 GCF_040948675.1 Paraburkholderia sp. BR14312 | reverse complement strand
GCGCAGGTGCGCCGCTCACCGGAGGCGGTGGCGGTGGTCCACGAGAACGAGAGACTGAGCTACGGCGAACTCAATGCGCGGGCCAACCGGCTGGCCCATCATCTGATCGCACTCGGAGTCAGGCCGGATCAGCCGGTGGCGATCTGCCTGAAGCGCAGCCCGGCGATGGTGGTGGGGCTCTTGGCGATACTGAAAGCGGGGGGCGCCTATCTACCGCTGGATCCGGCCTATCCGTCTCAGCGGCTGCGCCAGGTGCTGGGCGATGCCGCGCCGCAGTTGCTGCTTTGTGATGCGGCCGGCCGCGCCGCACTCGGGCCCGAGGTGCTGACCGATGTGATAGCGGTTGATCTGGAGACGGCCACGCCGGTCTGGGGCGAGCGGCCGCCTTCGGACCCGGAGCCGCGCACGCTTGGCCTCACGTCCCGCCATCTCGCCTATGTGATCTACACCTCAGGCTCAACCGGAACTCCCAAAGGGGTGCAGAATGAGCATCGAGCTATTATCAATCGCCTGATCTGGATGCAAAAGGCCTATGCACTCAATACGGCTGATGTCGTCTTGCAGAAGACCCCGTTTAGCTTCGATGTCTCTGCCTGGGAATTCTTTTGGACATTGCTTGAAGGGGCAACCCTGGTGCTGGCGGTTCCAGGTGTGCACAAAGACCCAGATGCGCTTGTAAACCTGATAATCGGCCAACGCATCACCACCGCTCACTTTGTACCATCCATGCTGGCCAGCTTCATGGATACGAAGGGCGTTGATCGCTGCACATCCCTGCAGCGTCTCGTGTGTAGTGGTGAGGCGCTTTCTGCTTCCCTTACGCAGAAGGTTCGGTGCGTATTACCTTGGACCGGTCTGCACAATCTATATGGTCCCACGGAAGCTGCTATCGACGTAACGGCCTGGAATTGCCCGGCTGATTTTAATGGGTCAGTGGTCCCGATCGGCCGTCCGATTTCGAACACGCGGGTGTACCTGCTGGACGGTCATGGCGCGCCCGTGCCGTTTGGTGCGGTGGGCGAGATTTATATTGGCGGGGCGGGGGTCGCGCGGGGCTATCTGAACCGCCCCGAGCTGACAGCCGAGCGGTTCATCGCCAGTCCCTTTGTGGAGGGCGATCGGCTGTACCGGACCGGCGACGTGGGGCGTTATCTGCCGGACGGCAATCTGGAGTTCCTGGGGCGCAATGACGACCAGATCAAGATCCGGGGCTTTCGCATCGAGCCGGGCGAGGTGGCCGCGCACCTGTGCGGGCACGCGTGGGTACGCGAGGCGGTGGCGGTGGCGCGACAGAACCGCGCCGGCGACAAGCATCTTATCGCCTATGTGGTGTGTGCGCCCGAAGCTCAATCGGATGAGCTGGATGGCCCTGACCTTGCCAACACCTTGCGCGCGCATCTAAGTGCGCGGCTGCCGCACTACATGGTGCCGTCGGCGTTCGTGCGGCTATCGGAGCTGCCGCTGACGGTGAACGGCAAGCTCGACCGCAAGGCACTGCCGGCGCCGGCTGACGATGCCTATGCGCGGGCGGCCTATGAGGCGCCGCGCGGGGAGCTCGAGACGGTGCTGGCAGAGATCTGGGCGGAACTTCTCGGGGTCGAACGGGTCGGTCGCTACGACAACTTCTTCGAGCTCGGTGGCCATTCACTGCTGGCCGTGCGGGTGATGGAGCGGCTGCGGCAGCGCTCGCTGGGGATGGAAGTGCGCACGCTGTTCGCGCGGCCGGTGCTGGCCGATCTGGCGACCAGCCTAGGGCGCCATCAGGAGGTCGCGGTCCCCGCCAACCTGATCACCACGCAAAGTACGGCGATCACCCCCGGGATGCTGCCGCTCATCGGGCTGAGCCAGGCGGAGATCGACCGGGTGGTGGCCACGGTGCCCGGGGGGCTGGGCAACATCCAGGACATTTATGCGCTGTCGCCGCTGCAGGACGGCATCCTGTTCCATCATCTGCTGGCTAGCCGGGGCGATCCCTATCTGCTGGTATCGCAGATGGCGTTTGCCGACCGTAGCCTGTTGGAGCGCTATCTTGGTGCAGTTCAGCAAGTGGTGGACCGGCACGACATCCTTCGCACGGCCTTTGTCTGGGAGGGACTGTCGAGCCCGGCCCAAGTGGTGTGGCGTCGTGCGTCGCTGGAGGTGAGCGAGGTCGAGCTGGATGGCTGTGATGGTTCCGGCGCCGATGAGCTCCGGCGCCGGTTTGGTGCGCGCCGGCAGCGCATCGATCTTGGCCGTGCACCCTTGTTACGGTTTGTGACCGCGCGCGATCCCGGCAGCGGTGGCTGGCTGCTGCTGGAGCTGCAGCATCATTTGATCGGGGATCACACGACGCTCGAAGTGAGGCATGCCGAGGTGCGGGCCATGCTGGCAGGGCGGCCCTCTGAACTGGCCGCGCCGCTGCCGTTTCGTAATCTGGTGGCGCAGGCGCGTCTTGCTGTTGATGCCAAGGCGCATGAAGAGTTCTTCCGAGGACTGCTGGCCGACATCGACGAGCCGACCATGCCGTTCGGGCGAAGCGAGGTCTACGGCGACGGCAGTGGCGTCGGCGAGGCGCATTGGATGCTGCCGCAGGCGCTCAACGAGCGGCTGCGCGAACAGGCGCGGCGGCTCGGGGTAAGCCTGGCCAGCCTGTGCCATCTGGCTTGGGGGCAGGTGGTGGCGCGCAGCAGCGGCCGAGAGCAGGTGGTGTTCGGCACGGTGCTGTTCGGCCGGATGCACGCGGGTGGGGGCGCCGACAGCACAATGGGCCTGTTCATCAACACCCTTCCTGTGCGGCTTGCCTTGGACGAGACCGGGGTTGCGGCGAGCGTGCGCAGCACCCACGCGCAGCTTTCCGAGCTGCTGGCGCACGAGCATGCCTCGCTGGCGCTGGCGCAACGCTGCAGCGGCGTTGCGGCGCCGACGCCGCTGTTCAGCGCGCTGTTGAACTACCGCCATAACAGGCCGGCGGCCACGCCCGGCTCCGGAACGGATGATGTCCTGTCGGGCGTGGAATGGCTCGGCGGCGAGGAGCGCACCAACTATCCCGTGAGCCTGTCGGTCGAGGATTATGGCGAAGCGCTCGGCCTGACGGCGCAGTTGGCGGAGCCTGTCTCTGCGGATCGAGTCTGCGGCTATATGCAGCGGGCGCTCGAGCAACTGGCGGAGGCGCTGGAGCATGCGCCCAACACGCCGGTGCGAGAGCTCGATATCCTGCCGGCTGAGGAGCGCAACTATCTGCTGGAGGATCTGAACCGCACGGCAGCGGCGTATCCGTCGGAGCAGTGCATCCACGAGCTGTTCGAGGCGCAGGTGCGCCGCTCACCGGAGGCGGTGGCGGTGGTCCACGAGAACGAGAGACTGAGCTACGGCGAACTCAATGCGCGGGCCAACCGGCTGGCCCATCATCTGATCGCACTCGGAGTCAGGCCGGATCAGCCGGTGGCGATCTGCCTGAAGCGCAGCCCGGCGATGGTGGTGGGGCTCTTGGCGATACTGAAAGCGGGGGGCGCCTATCTACCGCTGGATCCGGCCTATCCGTCTCAGCGGCTGCGCCAGGTGCTGGGCGATGCCGCGCCGCAGTTGCTGCTTTGTGATGCGGCCGGCCGCGCCGCACTCGGGCCCGAGGTGCTGACCGATGTGATAGCGGTTGATCTGGAGACGGCCACGCCGGTCTGGGGCGAGCGGCCGCCTTCGGACCCGGAGCCGCGCACGCTTGGCCTCACGTCCCGCCATCTCGCCTATGTGATCTACACCTCAGGCTCAACCGGAAACCCAAAGGGCGTCATGGTCCAGCATGGGGGGTTGGTCAATCTGGTTTTGGCTCAGGGCGGTCTTTTTGGCGCTTCTCCCAACAGCCGAGTGGCGCAGTTTGCGTCCGTTGGGTTTGATGCAAGCGCTTGGGAGCTTCTTATGGCGTTTGGCTCTGGAGCCGCATTGCACTTGCCTGCGGACGAGATACGTCAAGCGAGTAACAAGCTATCGGATTATCTCCGAAGCGAAGACATCACGCATGCGACGTTACCCCCAGCGTTGCTGCAGACAAGCAGGAATCTGGAGTGTTTGGCTTCGCAAGTTCTCATTCTTGCTGGAGAGCTGCCGAAGGCTGAACTCATCCAAAGTCTGGCTCCGGCATCAATTGTCAACGCTTATGGCCCGACCGAAACAACAGTCTGCGCGACAGTGTGGAATTGCCCGGCTGATTTTAATGGGTCAGTGGTCCCGATCGGCCGTCCGATTTCGAACACGCGGGTGTACCTGCTGGACGGTCATGGCGCGCCCGTGCCGTTTGGTGCGGTGGGCGAGATTTATA
>NZ_JBFPKI010000041.1:0-6091 GCF_040948675.1 Paraburkholderia sp. BR14312 | reverse complement strand
CGAGACACGGCCGGTGTCCGCATAGATGACGCTGAACAGCCCGTTGAGTCGTTTCAACGCATCATTCACCAGCAACCGGATCGGTCGCAATGGGTGATCTGCCGGGACGAAGTCCTCCAGCTTGACCCTGCATCTCATCCATTCCGCGCATCGCATCCGCTACCAAAGATCATGAACACGATATCCATAACGCTCGTCCCTCAAACCCCGTTTACACGGGATCCAAATTCAACAGCCTGTTAGATTAGGGAAGCTATAAACTGATCCACCTGTCTCGAGCGCTCCATCACTTTGTCGCGTGAGGCCGCCACGACTGACGAACCCAATGCCTACGACGTGATCGCGCGACTCACTAGTCCCGCTTGAGCGCAAACAATTGCTGTCGGCGGCTCGTAGCCAAACGGTGCGCGCAGCGGACACGCGGCGTGCCCGATTGGTCCTGATGCTTGACGACGGAGAGACACGTGAGGCGATCATGCAGCGGCTGCGCTGTGACTCCCGCTTCATTAGTCGCTGGTCGAGCCGGTTCCTGGCCGAGCGGCTGGCAGGCCTGTACGCGCGCCATCTGGGACGAGCTCCGGTGCATCCGCCTGACAAGCTGGAGGCGCGGGTTCTGAATCTCACGCTCAAGCATCGACCTGCGGACGGCTCGACGCATTGGAGCAGTTATAAGCTTGCTGCTGCTTTGGGCGATGTGGGTGCGTCGACGATTCAGCGCATCTGGCGAAAGCACGGCGTGCGGCCCCATCGGCTCGATACGCACATGGTTTCAAATGATCCTGACTTCGAGACCAAGGCGGCAGACGTGATCGGGCTGTATCTGAACCCGCCCGCACGCGCGGCGATGTTCTGCGTAGATGCGAAGACGGTCATTCAGGCCCTGGATCGTAAAGACCGGATGCTGCCGCTGTCACCCGGACGCGCCGAGAGCCACGGCATCGAATACAAGCGCAACGGCACGCTGAGCCTGATCGCCGCGCTCAACACGACGACGGGGGAAGTCATCGGCAAGACGGCGCCGCGCCATACCAGCGAGCAGTTCGTGGCCTTTCTCACCGACGTTAGCCAGCGGCCCAAACAAGAGATCCATATGATCTGCGACAACGTCAGCAGCCACAAGATCCCGCGCGTGCAAGAGTTCCTGCGGCAACACCGAAACGTGCGGTTGCATTACACGCCGACCTATACCTCTTGACTCAATCAGGTGGAGAACTGGTTCTCGCGCATCCAGCGCGACGTGATTGAGTGAGGCATCTTCACCACGGTAAAGGATCTGGAGCGCAAGCTGCTGTATCCGCGAGCACAACAAGAATCCCAAACCGATTAAATGGAAGTACGACGATCCATCGCGGCGAATTCGACGAGTGCCATTTCAATGACGCAGTTGACTAGCGAGACGAAAAGGCCAGCAATGGTCGCGCTCATCAGGTTCGACAAAGTGGCCGCAGTCAGCGCCCGCAGACCATATCGGCCGACGCGTCCGCGGATGTCCGGGTTGATCGCGCCGAAGCTACCAGTCAAGATTGCGATCGAGGAAAAATTGGCGAACCCGCACAATGCGAATGAGACAATCGCCAATGTTTTAGGCGTCAAGATTTGCAGCCCGCTTGCGGCAACCTAAGCTGTAGTTTGCAGGTACGGTGCCAAACCTGTATAAGCAACATACTCGTTCAAGATCAATTTCACGCCAATGAAGTTTCTGGCGATCGATGCGTCGTGTCAAGGTGCACCGATCAGTCACGCAAGTGGTGAGAAGAGTAGCCCAAGCAGCGACTGCAAGGTTACATCGTGGAACCCGATGAAGGTTGCGATGCCTGAGACCATGTTATTGAGCAGGGCAATGAGACCAATGAAAGTGATCAGCATCGCCGCCACGTGCATTGCGATCTTCACGCCAACAGCACCGCCCGCGGCAACTGCATCGATGACGTTGGCAGCTAGCTTCTTATCGAACTCCAGTGAGTCGACTTCATTGTGATTCATCTCGGTAACCGGGCAGATTATCTTCCCGAAAAGAATACCGCCCGGTCCCGCCATGAAAGACGCCGCGATCAGAGGCTCTGTCGCGATCAGGTTGGCGGGGCGAGAAAGCCCCGATATGATGAGGATTACTTACATGGCCAGCGAATAAAATTGCTCGGCAGCAGTCAACTGGATCCCAGCGGCTTTCATCTGCCCCTTCCTGATCATATGCATCACTCGATGCCCGACAGGATGATGCGGGCGCAACGAAAATCCTTGAAGCCCATCATGGGTTTGACAATCCGTTTGATGGAGCGATGGTCCTGTTCGACAACGTTGTTCAGGTATTTGACCTGGCGGATCTTGATGGGCGCTTCCCGTTCGGCGTTGATGGCGTGCAGGGCACCCAGATTGGCGCCGCTCTTATCCATAGTGATGGTCTCCGGGCTCGCCGTTCTCGTCGATGGCTTTCTCGAAATAGCGACGGGCGGCAGCCTTGTCACGATGGGCTCGAAGCAGGAAATCCACCGTCTTTCCGGCCTTGTCCGCAGCGCGATAAAGGTATTTCCACTGGCCACGCACCTTGGCGTACGTCTCGTCCACCGCCAGCTCTTGCCGGGGCGGCCAGTGGAAATGTTTGCACTGGGCCGCATGAAAAAAACTGCTGCCCCACACAGTTTGTTCTGGCTGAACTACATATCAATTATTTTGATGTTAATTGTCTTGTGTCTCTCCCCCCAGGAGGCGAAAATATTATCTCGCGCGGGCAGTGTGCGGTAACCAAGTGGGCTCGCCAACGGTTGAAAGATTGATTCAGAGTAGTGGGCGGCACCTCTTAAATCAGTAGGATCAGGTTGAGCCACTAGCTGCTCAGGAATGGTTCGGCACCTTGCTGATGTTAGGCGGTGCATCACATCGCGTTTCCAATATCTCCTTCGTAAATTTATATGGCAGAGCTGGCAAAAATTACCGATGACACCCCTGGTGCTGTGCAAATTTGGGGGTTCCATGGAGAATGCAACGTAAGGGACGTCGCGGCGGCTCTTGAGGAGATCGCTGCGGGGCTAAAGGGCGACGGGCATACAATTCACGTAATGTCGGGTACCCACGGCTGTTGCGTGGGGCGAGTCGGTGCTGTCGCAATGCGCGAACAAAGGTTCTCGGAACAAGATCGGGCTCTTGCCCACCCCATGACGGCAGACAACAAGGCCATTGTTGTGGCTGTCCACGACTTCAATACGAACAAGTTGCCGGCTCCCGACTATGTGTCCGCAGCGATGGCCAAGCTCAACAAGGACATCCGCACGATCGTGGCAGAGACGCCCGGGATTCCTACATTCCTGCTCGCCTATTGCTGCAGTGCAGGCACGAAGTAGCAGCGATGGGTTCCGCGGGGTTTTGTCTTCAAGTCGCCCCGGGCATGCAGCCAATCCACTGCTCGCTCAGCCCGAGCCGGAGCGAAAGAGCCGTCCGGCGCAGCCGGGCCAACTCAAGTCCGAAGCAAGTCGATGAAGCGCGACTGGCCCGTCATGCGGACGGCCGACGCGGCGCGCACTCGCACGTTCAGGAAAGCTGATCTGATCGCGGCGCTGTGTGATCGTGCGGGGCTAAGCCGGGAGGAGGCGACTGAAATGATCGAGGCGTTTTTCGAGACCCTACGCGCCACGCTGGTTGCCGGCGAAACGGTCAAGCTTGCCGGGTTTGGGGTCTTTGCGTTGCGTGACAAGCCACCGCGCCCCGGACGCAATCCGCAGACCGGCGTCGCTGCGCCCATTACGGCACGCCGCATCGTAAAGTTTCGCGCCAGCGCGCAGCTGCAGGCGCGCGTGGAGCGGGATGAAGAATGAAAGATCCCCCCAGGTCGCGCTGATTCGGGCAGCCCGTGCTGAGGCGAACCGTTGTGTGGGTGATCGCGTTCATTGACGGTGCAACGACCCGGTGGTGGGGCAGCATCAATGACTGGCAGCCGGACGAAACCCGTCTGAGCTCGGCGCCACGCTTGAGCGCTACCCTGGGCTCGTGGAAGCGTACCGGGCCGCCGGGTGCCACAGCGCACGCACTCATGGTGTACCGCGACGGCACGTTCGCTTTGGTGATGCTGGGCGTCAGCACGCCTGAGGCCATCGGGTCTTACCTCAGCAAGGCAGCGGAGGTGGGGCGCACGCGCAACGCCGCCCTTGGCTGAAGGCATGACCCGGCAGGAGCACTGAAGACTGATCGCCACTGCTTCGGCGCGTGAAACTCCCCCCAGAAATGCGAACGTATTGCACCGCCCCTGTCAGGACAGGCAAGTACATCCCGGCCGGTTTTCGGCCACAGTACAGGAACGTGACGTTTTCAAGTGGAGGCGCACGAAGGGAAGATGGAGAGCCTTCATAAAAAAACGGGGGGAAGTCGGTGGGAAAACAGGCAAGGCACCCGAACGGCGGCGCGAGACAGCCTTTGAGGGACGGGGCTCAGTCAACCAGTCCCGTTGTTTTGATCGCCCAGCGGATGGAATTGGCACGCAATCCGGCGACGGGCAAGGAGATCAACGAGGCGACAGGAATCATCCGGGTGAAGACGCCCCTCTGCAGGGTAGCAATGCCCGCGTCGGCTATTCAGCACGATTCGTTTTTCCGCACCGTGCCCCGGTTCACGGTTCCATTCTTGACGGGAGAAGTCAATGCTCAGTCCACACGAATTTGCAACCCTGATGCTGGTTCGCCACGCAGCGGATCAGCTCGACATGAACCGCGCCGAACTGGACGCGCTCCTCGAACGGCAACTGGTGATGCTGGAACACGGCTCCGTGGGCAGGCGTCGCGCGCACCTGACGGAAAGGGGGCGGCCAGTCCTCGACGTGCTGCATCCGGACAGCGTTGAGCGGCGAAATCGCGCACCCGGGGCTAACGCAGGCGGCGATGCCAGGGACGGAGTTCCCAGGCCAGTGTTCGCCGCGACGGATTCCGCAATGCCGCAAGACGGAGGCTGAATACTGGTGTCCCGAATGACGACTACCGCGACGGCAGTCGCGCATATCAGGTTCAAGAAAAGGCAACGAAAATAGGGCGCTGGGCTGCACCGCGGCAAAGAGGATAACTAAGGATAACGACGGCCATTAGGAATCCCGCGTCCGCCCGGGCACTACTGCGCTCCAACCCCGGCTCGCTGGCCGAGCTCCCGCATTCCAATACGGTCACAATAATCTACAGGAAGCCAGGAGGACGAAGATGTCGTCATTGCCGTCACCCGGCGGATAATTGCTGCGTCATCCTGACGCTCACATGAGTCGAAGGACGATCCTCTGGAGCAGGGCCGGCAGATCGCGTCGCGTATCGACCACGAGGTGAATGAAAACCGTGTCGTCCCGCACCTGGTAGATGATCCGGTTCCTGCCGCATAGGGCCTGCCGGAAACGCTCATCGACGAAGCCTTCGAGTTCGGCAGGAATATGGCCACTGTTGGGATACTGGCGAATCTGCGTGATGGTTTCCTGAATCTGCGCCGATGTCTGACGCCAGGTCTCCCATCCGAAGGTTCGGACAATGTAACTTCTCAGCTCGTCGATGCCGATCCGCGCGGTCGGCAGGACGCGGTACTTCAGCGGCGAGGCCGGCATCAGCGAAGTTTTTCCTGGCGGTCGAGTTCGTTGAGCTCCCCGAAGAATTCGTCGCCGTCGACATGGTCGTCGCGCTCGATATGCTTCTGGCCGATGGCCAGGATCTTCAGCAGCGCGATGGTCTGCTGGGTCGCGTCGTAGGTTCGCACGTCCTGGACCACGAGTTTTGCTTCACCGTTCTGCGTGATGATGAGCGGCTCTCCCGAGTCGGTGAGGTCCTTGACGATCTGGGCGGCTTCGCTTTTGAGGTAGCTGATCGGCTTGACGTGATCGGCGAGGTGCATGGGGCGCTCCGTTGGGTCTAATAGGACTAAATATAGACCGTTATCGGTCACATCGCAACCGGTTACGAGGCTGGCAGCCGGCGTATTTAACATAATATAATTTATCGCAGTTTTACTTGTGAGGGCTACGTCCTAATGTCGTGTTCTGGCTATTTACAGATGTCGTGTTTTTGAGCGCTGGCAAGCTGGCAGACTGCTGCAACCGCTGCGGGGCCTGCCATGAAGCCGGACACGACGCTGGTGA
>NZ_JBFPKI010000040.1:0-7033 GCF_040948675.1 Paraburkholderia sp. BR14312 | reverse complement strand
GCACCGAACACCAATTCCGGAACTCTCCGAAACCGTTCGACTTCAAGCGAAACGGCTGTTCATCTTCCTCCGGAAACGCTGTTCGACTTCAACCGAAATCCGTGTTCGGCTTCGCCGAAATACGCAGTTCAATCCACAGGTCCCAACTCCCTTGACCGTGAAGTTGTCTGGGTTTCGGGAACCCTCACGGTGTCTGCTCCTGCATTTTCGGCCCTCCCTTCGGGGGCGTACATTGCGACATGGAGTGGTGCCGACGGCGAAGTCACGGGCAAGATTCTCCCAAGCGACAGCATGGGCGACTCTGCCCAGCTCGTTCTCACTCCAGAGGGTACCAATCGCACCGTGATTGTTCTAGGGAGTCCGAGGTTCTTCCCGATTCCCAACTATCCGCCGCTTCATCTTGGTTGAGTGCAGCGGCATCCCACCGGGAACAACCGCTGCCGGCAATCGCCACGGTAAAGGCCCACGCTAATCACGTTCATCAAGAGATATCTTCGTGACATCCGTATGGCGAAACCGGCACCTCCCGTCACGTTATGAGCGGTAGCGCACGGCCCGACCGTTCTGTCATCCAATTGAAGTCTGCTCAAGCAACCACCAGGCCCGAGATGGCTGATTCCTGGCTGATGAAACTGTGCAGACGCCGGCACAAAAACATCGCTGCCGTGGCGCTCGCTGTAAAGAATGCACGGACAGCATGGGCCATGCTGATACGAAATCAGGTCTTTCAGGCTAGCCATGTACCTGCGCGAGCCAGCGTGATGGGTTGAAATACTCAGCTATTAACAGCGAAACGGCTTTCACTCCCCAGAGGTATCTGTTCACGCTTTGTGGATGACTTGTGTTAGCGACGCTTAATCCAAATGCTCGTCGAGCACTTGCGCGAACTTGGCAGCAAGGTGGCTGAGCTTGAAGGTCGTATCCGCGCGATCCATCGCACGGATGCGCCCCGGTCAGCTTCTCGAAACAATATCCGGGATCGGGCCGCTTACTGCGTCGGCCTTGGCAGCCTCCATCGGCAACGCCCGAGCTTTTCGCAGCGGCCGCGAACTTGCTGCATGGCTTGGTCTGGTGCCGCGTCAGCATTCTTCGGGCAGCACGCCGCGTCTGCTGGGCATCAGCAAGCGCGGCGATACGGCATACGAACACTTCTGATTGACGGCACCCGTGCGGTAATTCGCATGGCGGCCAACGGCAGGCAGCAGCAAGGGACAGCAACGCAACATGAATGTCGAGACGGCGCTCAAAGCGAATCCGCAGTTTGCGGAAGCCGGCAAACCATGCATGCGTGCGCTCGACCACCCAGCGATGCCGTTATCTGTTCATGCTTTGTGGATGACTTGTGTTAGCGACTCTTAACAGATTATGTTTTTTCGAGTCTCTCTCACATGTCCTGGAGTGATATCACTGCTACTCCTACCACGATCACGATGATTGAGAAAAATTTTCTAACTACGCCTCCGGGAGAAATATCCTCGGCGATAAATTTTGGAAACAGCTTCGTTGCCAGGAACCCAAAAGCCAAAACGAACAGCGGGTGGATACTGACGACTACCGAAACCAAAGCTGCACCGCCTCCCGCAGCCAGAGCGGCCATGAAGAATACATAGCCCCCAACATCAAAGATGTTCGTCGCCCCGAAAATTCCGAATTGCTTACAGTTCAAAACTTTTAGATCATCAATGATGAGCTTTCTCCATTTCGGAACCAATAAAAGCAACATCCCACCAAGGGCATAGCCAGCAAAGTTGAAAATTAGCACCGAGTGCAAGCTCGTGACTTTCAATATCTCATCTGAAATTACAGTCGAGACAGCTCCCAAAAAAGCAGAAATTAGCAACACGACTACGTGCCGGGGGTGCCCCAGTCCACCAATCGTCTGCCTAGACATGCATAGTATTAGGATACCAACGACGATCAAAGCGAAGCCAGTCTGTTGCCTAGATGTCGGAATGGCATGAAAAATCAGCACTGATGCGGCCAATACAAATATTGGTTCAGATTGGTGAATCGGAATCACAACAGATACATCCATATCCCCCAAGGAGTAGCTATATGCAAAGTATTGTAGAAATATTGCGAGACCAGAGCATATATTTATCGCCACCATATATAAGTCTAGATCGGCGGGCCGGAAATAGGCATAAATTGCCATCGCAAAAAAAATATTCCCGATGCTCAGCAAGAAAATGAACGAAATCCAATTGGATGCAATATTAGTGATTGCAAACTTATCAACAATATATGAGAGACTCCAAAGCAGCGGTGCCAGAAGGGCAAAATATAACCAGGTCATTTCTCGCTCCCGAGAACCTCAAGAATCGTATTTTTGCTATCGTTCAATAGCTCATTCGAGAAGTCATCGGTAACATGATCAAAAATAAATGTATTGTTATATCCGAAACCATCAGAAGTTTCGAAGCCAACTATTTTGTCAAGGATTGCTGGAAGCTCGCCAAACCGAGATGAGTGGTTTTTCTTCAAAAGCTTCATAGCGTTGCCGTAGTGCGCCGCTTCATCTTTAGTAGCATTACGAATCCATGCGGACAGACAATCAGGCCCAAGACTATCAAAAAGCTTGAAGTCCTGCTTATAAGCCCGAGTGCTAGTAACTTCATCGAATGCAATTGACGCCAATATGGTGAATTCATCAACCATGAAGGATGAAATCGATTCAAATTCCGGCTGTCTGGATTCGATTTCTTTGTCGATATCTTCTTCTCGGAAACCATACAACACACTATTGATCTTTCGAAGACCTCTATAATGGTTTTGTTCATCCAAATGCCAGAGGCATGCGAACTCTAAGAAATCATCGCTCAGCTGTAAATCACTTCGATTCATGAGATATATCAAGAAGTGCTTGGAATCAAACTCAGCGCTCATGTCATGCCAAAAGTGTTCTTGCCGTGATTTTATGACATCCCTAGATCCGGTGATGCGTTCGGGAGTCAGATATTTAAGTAACTCAACTGAAGACCAGTCATAACTTTTCAAGCCGATTGACGATTTTAAATAGCTCATGATTGCGCTCCCTGCAATTATTCCATGAAGTTTTGAAACTGCCACTTATCAGACGAAGCAGTGGAAAATAGCCCTTTATCCTCTTCCACAGGACTCCAATCAGTGTATTCCCCCAGCATTTCGCCTAAGTAGGGCTTTGCATTATCTAGCACGAAGCTAAAGTCCATCTCTTCCGCTTCAATGATCCCGCAACGTGGATTAGCAACTGCCCATTTCATACCTGCTATAACACCGGCCACGACTTGCAAAGAGGTCGCAGAGCTTTCAGGGTTGAGCTTTTGAGCAACCGAGTTCTCCATGTAGAACCCAAACCAATATGCATTTTTCTTATGCCCCATCAGAAGCACGCCAAGATAATCCCCTCCCGAGGCGATATCCGGTCCTTGCAAAATTCTCCCTTGTGCCTGTGGATTCCAAGAACAACCACTAAGCTCGTGAATGGAAAGTATAGCGTCATTGCAAGGATGGTAAGCATAATTGACCGTAGGCCGATAAGCGGCTCGCTCACCTTCAAAGTACGTTAGATAATCCGACAGAGAAACAACTTCATTATGAGTGATCAAAAAGCCTAAGCATGGGCCAAAAGCAGGAGTCCAGGTTTTCAATCTGACCGAGGCGCCCGGGCGGTTCAAATAGATCGCGCTATTGCAGCCTGTAGTATGCCGCTGCCCCTCTGGCGGTAAGCGAAGTTCATGAGTCCCCCAGCCTAACTCAGCAGGCTGGCAACCTTCGCCAATAAACCCATCAATTGACCAAGTATTTACAAACTCGCCAGGCCGCTTAGGCAGTTTTGCAATCTGGGTATCATGCTCCGCAATATGGATTATTTTCACATCTAGATCAGCAGACAGCTTCGCCCACTGCTGACGAGTTTGCGGGATTGGCTGGCTTATTCCGTAAATATCATCCCGAATATTCAGAAGTGCCCGCTTTACGAAATGAGACACCAAACCCGGATTTGCGCCGTGCGCTACGATAGCTGTAGGGCCATCTTGACATTTAGCCTTCAACGTAAGCATGGCTTCCCTGAGGGCGTAGTTGGTACGCTCTGCAGGCTCTGAATCTGCATTTACATAATGTCCGGCCCATGGTTCAATGCATGTATCAATATATTTTGTTTCTTTCTGCTGGCAAAATGAAACCAGGTCGACACTTGAGACATTGACGGACAGGTTGATTACAAAGGAGTCGGAATCCAGGTCGCTCAGCAAGTCTTCAAGATTTTCCTTAGCGACGCTCGCCGCCACCCAAGTTACAGGGAAATCGAAATCTGCGCTGAGCCTCTGGGCGCCATATGGATCTATTACCTTAAGGCTTTCAATTTCGCCCCCGAACTCACTGAGCAAGGTTGGCATAAGTGCAGATGCAATGGTTCCGTAGCCAATCAACACAATCTTCATAAGCATTCTTCCTTGACAGGAATTTGCGAGCGGACAGGGAGATATACCTCGGCAGGGAGGCTGATCTGCCGTCGAAATCCTGGACAGAAATGAGTGTTAGTGTTTCGGAGCAATTTTCCTCATGACACGGGAGGTTGGCGATGAAACGCAATCAGTATTCGGTGGAGCAGAACGTGGCCGCAGCTGGGGAGATCCGAGCAGACGTATTACCGCTGGAAGAAGCTAGATGTGGGCCAGGAGTCGAACTAGGGTGCGTGAGCTGAAGCAGCTCCAAGACGAGAATGCGCGGCTCAAGAAGCTGGTTGCGGAGCTCAGTCTGGACAAGGCGATCCTGCAGGATATCGCCACAAAAAAGTGGCCCTGCACGCGCTGAAGAGACAGGCCGTGACCTACGTCATGCATCACTTCGGTCTTCCGACGCAGCGGGCGTGCCGTCTGATGCGGCAGGCGCGCAGCACGCACTACTATCGCAGCGTCAAGGATCCGCAGAGGGCGCTTCGGCAGCACATGCGTGAGATTGACCCAGACCCGCGTGCGGTATGGCTACCGACGCGTTCACGACTGCTCAAACCCGAAGGCTGGCGCGTGAGCCGCAACCGGATCTACCGGCTCTACGCTGAAGAACAGCGGCAGTTACGCTCGAAGTTGCCCAAACGACGCAAGATGGTGGTGTCGCGCCGTCAGCGTTGCGCGCCGACGCGCCCCAACGAGGTCTGGAGTCTGGATTTCGTGGCCGATCAACTCGCCAATGGCATCTGCCTGCGAGCCTTGACGATCGTGGCTGTCTTCAGCCGTGAGGCACTTGCCATTGAAGTCGGGCAGGTCAGTCAAATTGCGTCGCGCACCTGCGTCGGCTATCGAACAATGATGTTGGATTCCCTACAAATAGCGCATGATTAGATCGGCCGCACGGAACCGGCGACTGTGAGAGAGCGAATTCGTCCTCGCCGACAAATTTCGGTCATCGAAAATCGCCGGCGGCCACAAGCGTGAAGGCGATCCTGGAACATCCTGGACGCTTTCATCATCGTGACCTGCCCGCAGGATGAGCGCCTCCGCGTCATCAATAGATTCGTTGTTTTTCGTCGCCGTTGACATCACTTCCGGGTGCGTCAGCCGGCTGTCGCCAGCATTCTAGTTCAGCAGCAATGCGCTCGTGACTATCGCCCCAGAGTAGTTGACGCACGTCGTCGGGCCATGCATCGACGTCGCACCCGTGATGATGCAACAGCGCAAGTGCGAGCCGCTCCATTCCGAATACGATGCAGGCCGAGTGCGCGATGGCGCCATTCGCGCAACGCAGTTTCCATATCCGACCGAAGTGGTCCATGTGATAGTTGAACGACAGGCAGGCGGTTTTGCGCTGCGGGTCCGTTACCGGGATCAGCAGTTCGAATTTCAACTGCTGCGCGCGCTGACTGTCCGCGACGATCTTGCCGCCGCGGCCGAAGAATGGATCGTTCGCGACGTCGAATTCGGCGGGCAGGCGTAACATACCTGTAAGTGCATGGCCGCGTTCGATCCACTTCGTGCGAAAAGCCTGAACATCTTCTGGCGAGCCAATCCGCACATACTCGCGCATTCTGAACATTTGCATGCGCGTCGGGTCCAGAGAAGGTTCGTGACGGAAGCAATACGACAGCACATCTATAGTGAGCGCATTTTCTGGTAGCGGGCCGCGTCGCGCGATGACCGGATAGACCGGATAGCGCGCAGCGGGTGTGAGCACAGCGCGCGTTGGCTTTTGCTGGGCTAGCCAGGCGTCGCTTCGCTCGTCGCCGGGATCGGATGGCACGTCGTTGAGCGCCCGCAACAGGCGCCGATGGTCTCTCGCTCATCACCGCAGAACGCGTGAATCGTGCCGGCGAGGTGCGGAAAGTTCTTCAAGTATTCGCTGTCTTCGAAGTCCTTGCGTGGCACCGCTAGCGGGAAGCGCAGAACTTCCGGATGCTGGTCCGCAGCCATGCTGGATATCAGCCACGTCAGGCGTTCGACGATGCCTTCGTAGATATGGTTGTGTCCATAGAGGCCGTTTTCGCCGGTGTCGACGAGCAGGCCGGCTGCGATCAACCGGTCGCGCAATGGCTGTTGCGCATCGGATACGGGGGCACCACCGCGTGCATACTCAGGGAAGGAAGATGCGACAGGTACGCTCATGTCATGCCTCTATTGATAGTGACGGGCGCTGCGCAAGTAGCGGGCTGGCCGTGTTCTGGTCAATCCGGTCGTTGTTGATAATCAGGGATGCAGAATAAATGTCGCGCGGATACCGCCAACGAAGGCAAGTTGGTCGCGATCTGCGCAAGCGGCGACGCGCCGCAACTGCTCGCGGCGATGCGCGCGCATCCGTTGGGCGTGGCGGCGGCGCGCATCGGCGAAGTGGTCGAGGACGCGCATGGCTTCGTTCAGATTGAGACGAAATTCGGTGGCCGGCGCATTGCCGACTGGCTTTCGGGCGAGCAACTGCCGCGGATCTGCTGATCCGGGTTGCGTGCAACATGGCAATGTACCCACTCCATCGGATCGGCCGCGGTGAACGGCAGGGTCCCTGTGAGCATCTGATAGAGCGTGACTCCGAATGCGTAGAGGTCGCTGCGCGAATCGATCGA
>NZ_JBFPKI010000003.1:0-620830 GCF_040948675.1 Paraburkholderia sp. BR14312 | reverse complement strand
TGGCTCGATCTCGAACCCGACGTATAACGTGGGCGGAAACACCTACAACAACGTAGGTGGTGCGATCACGAACCTCGATGGCCGCGTGACACAGAACACGACCGACATCACGAACCTGCAAGGCGACATCACGAACATCAACGGCCAGCTCGCTGATGCAGTGAAGTACGACACGTCGACGCACGACTCGGTCACGCTGGGCGGCGCGGACGCGACCACGCCGGTGGCCTTGCACAACGTGGCAGCGGGCGCAGTCTCGGCGACGAGCTTCGACGCGGTGAACGGCTCCCAGTTGTACAACCTGGGCAGCTCGACGGCGGATTCGTTCGGCGGCGGCTCGACAGTGAACAGCGATGGCTCGATCTCGAACCCGACGTATAACGTGGGTGGAGACACCTACAACAGCGTAGGTGGTGCGATTACGAACCTCGATGGCCGCGTGACACAGAACACGACCGACATCACGAACCTGCAAGGCGACGTCACGAACATCAATGGCCAGCTGGCCGATGCAGTGATGTACGACACGTCGAAGCACAGCGCGGTCACGCTGGGCGGCACGGATGCGACCACGCCGGTGGCGCTGCACAACGTGGCAGCGGGTCAAGTCTCGGCGACGAGCTTCGACGCGGTGAACGGTGCGCAGCTATACGAGACGGTGACGTACGACACGTCGACGCACGACTCGGTGACGCTGGGCGGCGCGGTCCATGCTCCCGTCGTGCTGACGAACGTGGCGAATGCTGCGCTGAACGCCACGAGCCTCGAGGCGGTGAACGGCTCGCAGCTCTACGCACTGGGCGCGAAGACCGATGCGGCGGGCAACATCACCAACGCGTTCGTCGCGTATGACGACACGTCGCTAAATACGGTCACGTTCGGCGGCTCGGGTCATGCGCCGGTCGTTTTGCACAACGTGGCGAACGGCGTGGATGCGAACGATGCGGTGAACGTTGCCCAGCTCGAAGCGATGGGAGCGAAGATCGATCCGTCGGGCAACATCTCGAACGCGTTTGTCGCCTACGACGACACATCGCTGAACTCGGTTACGCTTGGCGGGTCGCTGGATCACAAGCCGGTTGCGCTGCACAACGTAGCGAACGGTGTCGTTGCGGCAAGCAGTACGGACGCCGTGAACGGCGGCCAGCTCTACGGTGTTGCATCGAGCACGGCCAGCGCGCTGGGCGGTGGTTCGACGGTCAACCCCGATGGCTCGATCTCGGCACCGACGTACGTCGTGGGGGGCAACACTTACAACGACGTGGGTGGCGCGATCTCCAACATCGATGGCCGCGTAACGAACATCGAGCAGACGGTGACCAACATCTCTGGCCAGGTGGCGAACGCGGTCCAGTACGACTCGTCGGCACACGACAAGGTCACGCTGGGCGGCACGGATTCGACGACGCCGGTCAAGCTGACCAACCTGCAGGACGCTGAACTCTCGGCGTCGAGCACGGACGCCGTCACGGGCTCGCAGTTGTACGCCACGAACGTCGTGGTCTCGAACCTGAATCAGCAGATTCAGAACATCAGCGTCAACGGTACTGAGTATCTGTCGACCAATACGACGAGCGGCGCGGCTTCGGCCACGGGCGCCAGCTCGATCGCGGCAGGCGGCGGTGCGATTGCCTCGGGTCCGAACGCGACGGCGATTGGCGACTCGGCGAAGGCCACGGGCAACAACTCGGTAGCGCTCGGTGCAAATTCGATCGCGGACGAGGACAACACCGTGTCCGTGGGCTCCCAAGGCAACGAGCGTCGGATCGCCCATGTCGCGAATGGCGTCAACGCTACCGATGCGGTGAACATGGGGCAGCTGCAGAGCGGCTTGAATGGGCTCCAGAGCAACGTCAACTCGGTGGCGCGCAACGCCTACGGCGGTATCGCGGCGGCAACCGCGCTGACAATGATCCCGGAAGTCGATCAGGGCAAGACCGTCGCGGTCGGTATCGGCACAGCCAACTTCCAGGGCTATCAAGCAGTGGCGCTCGGCGCATCGGCGCGCATCACACAGAACCTCAAGGTGAAAGTGGGCGGCGGTTATGCATCGGCAGGCGGTGCCACGGTCGGCGGCGGTATGTCGTACCAGTGGTAAGCGTCTGAGGCTCAATCGGTTGCGGTCTGGGCCGAAATGCAGAGCGGACTCCCTCGGGAGTCCGCTTGTTTTGTTGGGCACCTTCTGGTCCGCCGTTAGCCAATCGGGTCCAGCCTTCTTCGCGCGATGATTTCCTTCGCATCTGCGAGTTTCTCAGCCAGCTCCGGACCGCGCTGCAGCGCCACCCCCACCGCGAGTATGTCGCCGATCGCGAGATGCGACGTCCGCGACGTCATCGGCGAGAAGACGTCGGTGTCTTCGTCGACGTTCGCGTGCAGGCCGACGCTCGCCAGACGCGCGAGCGGCGACGTGCCGTGAGTGATCGCAATCACCTTGGCGCCGCGATCGAGCGCCGTGCGCGCGGCATCCACGATGTCGCGCGTGCGCCCCGTGTTCGAGATCGCCACCACGACATCGCCGGGGCCGAGCAGCGCCGCCGACATCAGAAACGTTTGTGGGTCCGAATACGCGACGCTAGGCATGCCGAGGCGAAAGAACTTGTGCTGCATGTCCTGTGCAGCGATGCCCGAGCCACCCGCACCATAGAACTCGATACGCGCCGCGTGCGCGAGCAGGCCAATCGCCGCGGCGAGCGAGTCCGTCGAGAGATTGTTGCGCACCTGCAGAAGCGCGCCAATGGTGCGGTCGAGCACCTTGGCCGCGACGCCCGGTACCGGCTCGTCCGGGCTCACATCGCGGTAGACGGCCGGATGTTCAGAGGGCAGATCCGCGGCAACGGCCTGCGCGAGGCGAATCTTGAACTCCCGGAATCCGGAAAATCCCAACGCATGGCAAAACCGCGCGATGGTCGGCTGGCTCACGCCTGCGCGCTCGGCAACCTCGGTCATCGACAGATCGAGCACCTCGCGAGGCGCCTGAATCACGTAATCGGCGAGCTTGCGCTCCGAAGGGCGCAACTGCTCGCGCATGGCTTTCATCTGGGACAGCAGCATCAGGAAACTCGCACTATGCTGAAAGATCCGTGGACTATAACGGATCGGACGGTATGTACAAAAACTACAGGAACGACGTTTGCTCCTTTTCAGTTCCTGCGCGCATCAACGTGCAAGGCCTGTAAATAATGAGGCTAGGCGGTCGTTTACCGTCGCGCTCCCAGGGTCTTACCGGGATTGTCGTCGTGTAGTTTTTCTACTAAGATCGCGCCATCGCTGTCTGGTGCGCCCAAGGGCGCACCAGATCTGGCCCCGAGCGTCCCCGCCGTGACAAGAAGGAAGGAGATTCGATGGTTTCCCTGCATTCTCAATTGATGAAGGTCACGCAGCGCGTGATCGAGCGCAGCAAGCCCACGCGCGAGGCCTATCTGGCGCGCATCGCGGCGGCTCAGGACCGGTTCCCGGCGCGCGGCGCGCTCTCATGCGCGAATCTTGCCCACGGTTTCGCCGGCCTCGAGGGGCGCGACAAGATCTCGATCAAGTCGATTCGCGAGCCCAATATCGGCATCGTCTCGGCATACAACGAGATGCTCTCGGCTCACGCGCCTTACAAGGATTTCCCCGACATCATCAAGAAGGCGGCCCGCGAAGGCGGCGGCGTCGCGCAGTTCGCGGGCGGCGTGCCGGCGATGTGCGATGGCGTCACGCAAGGCAACGCCGGCATGGAGCTGTCGCTCTTTTCCCGTGAAGTGATCGCGATGAGCACGGCCGTCGCGCTCACGCACAACATGTTCGATGCGGCGCTGTGCCTCGGCGTGTGCGACAAGATCGTCCCGGGCCTCCTGATCGGCGCGCTGCAATTCGGCCACCTGCCGACCATTTTCGTGCCCGCCGGCCCGATGACGAGCGGCATCACGAACGACGACAAGGCCAAGGTGCGCCAGCAGTTCGCCACGGGCCAGTGCGACCGCGCGGCGCTGCTCGAATCGGAGGCCGCCGCGTATCACGGCCACGGCACCTGCACGTTCTACGGCACGGCCAACAGCAACCAGATGCTCATGGAGATCATGGGCCTGCATCTGCCGGGTTCGGCCTTCATCCATCCGCATACGCCGTTGCGCGACGAACTCACCGCTGCGGCGGCGCGCCGCGTGCTCGAGCTCACCGTCGAGCGCGGCCACTACACGCCGATCGGCCACGTGGTCGACGAGAAGGCCGTGATCAACGGTATCGTCGCGCTGATGGCGACGGGCGGCTCGACCAACCACACGCTGCACCTCGTGGCGATGGCACGGGCGGCGGGCATCATCATCGACTGGAACGACTTCGACGTGCTGTCGGACGCCGTGCCGCTGCTCGCGCGCGTCTATCCGAACGGCAAGGCCGACGTGAATCATTTCCATGCGGCGGGCGGCATCGCCTTCCTCGTGCGCGAACTGCTCGACGGCGGGTTGCTGCACGAAGACGTGAATACCGTCGCGGGTCGTGGGCTGCGTCACTACACCGAGGAGCCGAAGCTCATCGACGGCAAGCTCACCTGGGTGCCGGCGGTCGAGAAGAGCGCCGACGAGAGCGTGCTGCGTCCGCTGCCGACGCCGTTCCAGCCGGACGGCGGGCTGCGCCTGATGCAGGGGCGTCTGGGCCGCGGCGTCATCAAGGTTTCCGCGGTCGCGCCGGAGCGCCGCAAGGTGCGTGCGCCCGCCATCGTGTTCGATTCGCAGGAAGCCGTGCAGGAAGCGTTCGACCGCGGTGAACTCGAGCGCGATTTCGTGGCCGTCGTGCGCTTCCAGGGCGCGCGCGCGAATGGCATGCCGGAGCTGCACCGCCTCACGCCGTTGCTCGGCGTGCTGCAGGACAAGGGCTTTCACGTGGCGCTCGTGACTGACGGACGCATGTCGGGCGCGTCGGGCAAGGTGCCCGCAGTCATCCACGTTTCGCCGGAAACGCTGCTGCACGGCCCGATCGGCAAGGTGCGCGACGGCGATACGATCGTGATCGACGCGGTGGAAGGCGTGCTCGACATCGAAGTCGATGCTGCCGAGTGGGACGCCCGTCCGGTCGCGCAGCCCGCGCATCAGGAACTCAATGAAGTGGGCTTTGGCCGCGAGCTGTTCGGCGTGTTCCGCGCCACCGCCGCGCCGGCGGAGCTGGGCGCCACGGTGTTCGGTCCGCTCGTGGGCGAGCAGGCCGCGCCCGCACCGGCTGTTGCAACTGCGCATGCGCCGGCCCACGCCGCGAACTCAATTCATCATCAAGGAGCCTGAACATGGCAAATCGCACAGTCGCCGACATCGTTCGCCTCGGTCCCGTCATCCCGGTGCTCGCGTTCGATACGCCGGAGCAGGGCGAGCACGTTTCCCGCGCGCTCCATGCGGGCGGCGTGAAGGTGCTCGAAATCACGCTGCGCACGAAGGCCGGCCTCGAAGCGATCGAGCGCGCCGCGAAGATCGCGCCGGACATCGTCGTGGGCGTGGGTACGATCACGAAGCCTGAGCACTGCGCGCTCGCGAAGCAGGCCGGCGCACAGTTCGGCGTTTCGCCGGGCCTCACGCGCGAGATCCATCAGGCTTCGCTCGACGCGGGCCTGCCGCTGCTGCCGGGCGTGATGACGCCGACCGACATCATCGTCGCGATGGAACTGGGCTACGAGATCGTCAAGTTCTTCCCGGCGGTTCCGGCCGGTGGCCTGAACATGCTGCAGGCCTTCCACGGCCCGTTCCCGACGCTGAAGTTCTGCCCGACGGGCGGTATCAGCGCCGAATCCGCGCCGACCTTCCTCGCGTTGCCCAACGTGGTCTGCGTGGGCGGTTCGTGGCTCACGCCGAAGGCAGCCATCGCCGCGCAGAACTGGGACGAAGTCACGCGCCTTGCGCACGCCGCGAGCGAGCTGTCGCGCCCGGTGCGCTAAAAGAACGCGTCTCATTGATGCGCTGACGCGCGCCGCATGCTGCGGCGCAACGAAGACCGGAATGCCGCGCCCCTTCGGTACGAGGGGCGTGCAACGAGCCGCGCGAACGGCGCCTTTCAGGCGCGCGCTTTGCGCGGCTCGCGTGTCTTTCAAGCACGCTGCACCAAAAGTCGTTATAAGCTCTACAATCCCCGGCCCGGCGACGGCCGGTTTTTGTCCCGCGCGCGCCGCTGCTGCGCTGATCCGTCGCCGCACAGGGCAAAAGGACTTCGAACAACTACCTGGAGAGGAGCCTCATGGGAGTGGCCCACGGCAGCATGCTGCTGATTTACGCGCTCGTCGCGATCGCCGCGCTGATCCTGCTGATCACGCGCTTCAAGGTTTATCCGTTTCTCGTCCTGATCATCGTTTCGCTGCTGCTCGGCCTCGCCGTCGGCATGCCGATGGATCAGATCGTCAAGTCGTTCGAAACCGGCAACGGCAACACGCTCGGCCACATCGCCATCGTGGTGGGCCTTGGCACGATGCTCGGCAAGATGATGGCGGAGTCGGGCGGCGCCGAGCGCGTTGCCACGACGCTCATTCGCTGGTTCGGCGAGAAGAACATTCACTGGGCCATGATGGTCGTTGCGATCATCGTCGGCCTGCCGGTGTTCTTCGAAGTCGGCTTCGTGCTGCTCATTCCGATTGCGTTCAACGTCGCCAAGCGCACGGGCAAGTCGCTGCTGCTGATCGGCCTGCCGATGGTGGCGGGCCTTTCGGTCGTGCACGGGCTGATTCCGCCGCACCCGGCCGCACTTCTCGCCGTGCAGGCGTATCACGCCGACATCGGCAAGACCATCGCTTACGGCCTGATGGTGGGCGTGCCCACGGCGATCATCGCCGGGCCGCTTTTCGCGCTCTTCATTCACCGCTACATCAAGCTGCCCGAGAGCAATCCGCTTTCCGAGCAGTTCGTGAGCAAGGCCGACCCCAAGCCCGATAGCGAACTGCCGGGCTTCGGCGTCACGCTCTTCACGATCCTGCTGCCCGTGATCCTCATGCTGATCGGCAGCTGGGCCGATCTCGTGTTCGAGCCGAAAACGTTGCCCAACAACTTGTTGCACTTTATCGGCACCTCGGACGTCGCGCTGCTGATCGCCGTGCTGGTAAGCTTCTGGACCTTCGGCGCGCAACGCGGCTTCACGCGCGAGCAGATCCAGAAGTTCTGCGGCGACTGTCTCGCGCCGATCGCGGGCATCACGCTGATCGTGGGCGCGGGCGGCGGCTTTGGCCGCGTGCTGATGGACAGCGGCGTGTCGAAGCAGATCGTCGAGCTGGCGCAGAACGAACATCTGTCGCCGCTGCTGCTCGGCTGGCTCGTCGCCGCGCTGATCCGTCTCGCCACGGGCTCGGCCACGGTCGCCATGACCACGGCCTGCGGCATCGTCGCGCCGATCGCGTCGGCCAGCGCCATGACCGTGAAGCCGGAGCTGCTCGTGCTCGCCACGGGCTCGGGCTCGCTGATCTTCTCGCACGTCAACGACGGCGGATTCTGGCTGATCAAGGAGTATTTCGGCATGAGCGTCGTGCAGACGTTCAAGACATGGTCACTACTGGAGACCATTATTTCGCTGCTGGGCCTCGGGCTTACCTTCGCCCTCGCAGCGGTGGTGTAACGCGCAACTATGTTGCATGGGACCGGAGTCAGCGCTAAAGCGCTCACTCCGTTCGACAGGAGCAGTAAATGATTTTGATAGCGATGGGCGTGTCGGGCGCAGGCAAGACACGCATCGGCGAATTGCTCGCCGAGCGCCTCAAGTGCACCTTCACCGACGGCGACGCCTTCCACAGCGAAGCCAACAAGAAGAAGATGCACGACGGCATTCCCCTCACCGACGACGACCGCTGGCCGTGGCTGCGTACGATTCGTGCGGCGATCGAGGAGAAGCAGCGCGCCCACGAAACGGCCGTGTTCACCTGCTCGTCGCTCAAGCGCTCGTATCGCGACGTCTTGCGCGGCAACGACCATGACGTGTGCTTCGTCTACCTGAAGGGCTCGTTCGAAGTGCTGCACGAGCGCCTCGCTTCGCGTACCGGACACTTCTTCGACCCGTCGCTGCTGCAAAGCCAGCTCGACACGCTCGAAGAGCCGGGCGCGGACGAGGCGATCGAGGTCAGCATCGAGCTCACGCCCGAGCAGATCGTCGACGAGGTGATGAAGCAGATGCAAACGCGCGGCAATCAGGCATCCTGATCTCGCGGCTGTGCACGATCATGCGATCGTGCGGCGGTAAACGAAAAAGCGCTCGATTCGATCGAGCGCTTTTTTTATGGCCTTGCGATGTCGCGATTACGAAATGCGCTTCGCCAGTTCCGCCGCCTTGCCGACGTACGACGCAGGCGTCATCTCCAGCAGACGCTTCTTCGCGTCCTCAGGAATCGCCAGACCGTTCACGAACGTCTGCAGCGCTTCGCGCGTAATGCCCTTGCCGCGCGTGAGTTCCTTCAACTGCTCGTACGGGTTCTCGATGCCGTAGCGGCGCATGACCGTCTGCACCGGCTCGGCCAGCACTTCCCACGTGGCGTCGAGGTCGTCGTTCAGGCGCTGCGGGTTCACTTCGAGCTTGTCCAGACCGCGGATCAGCGCGTCGTACGCGAGCAGCGAATAGCCGAATGCGACGCCGATGTTGCGCAGCACCGTCGAGTCGGTGAGGTCGCGCTGCCAGCGGGAGACGGGCAGCTTGTCGGCGAGGTGGCGCAGCGTGGCGTTCGCGAGGCCGAGGTTGCCTTCCGAGTTTTCGAAGTCGATCGGGTTGACCTTGTGCGGCATGGTCGACGAGCCGATTTCGCCGGCCTTCGTCTTCTGCTTGAAGTAGCCGAGCGAGATATAGCCCCAGACGTCGCGGTCGAGGTCGAGCAGGATCGTGTTCGCGCGCGCGACGGCGTCGAACAGTTCCGCCATGTAGTCGTGCGGCTCGATCTGGATCGTGTACGGGTTGAACGTGAGCTTCAGGCGCTGCTCGACGACTTCCTTCGAGAAGGCTTCCCAGTCGAATTCCGGATACGCCGAGAGATGCGCGTTGAAGTTGCCGACCGCGCCATTCATCTTGCCGAGCAGTTCGACCTTCTCGATGCGCTGGATCGCACGCGCGAGACGCGCCGCGACGTTGGCGATTTCCTTGCCGAGCGTCGTGGGACTGGCCGGCTGGCCGTGCGTGCGCGAGAGCATCGGCTGCTCGGCGTGCGTGTGCGCGAGCGCGACGAGACGCTGATGCACCGAGCGCAGCGCCGGCAGGATCACGTGCTCGCGTGCGCCCGCGAGCATCAGGCCGTGCGACGTGTTGTTGATGTCTTCCGAGGTGCAGGCGAAGTGGATGAACTCGCTTGCGCGCTCCAGTTCCGGCTGACCCTTCACCGACTCCTTGAGCCAGTACTCAACGGCCTTCACGTCGTGGTTCGTCACGCGCTCGATGTCCTTGATGCGCGCGGCGTCGTGCGCCGTGAAGTTTTCGGCGAGCTTGAGCAGGAATTGCTCCGAGGCTGCCGAAAAGCGCGGCACTTCTGCGAAACCGGCTTGCGAGAGCGCGATCAGCCAGTGGATTTCCACGGTCACGCGGTTGCGCATGAACGCGGCTTCCGAGAGCCAGTCGCGCAGCGCTTCGGTTTTCGAGGCGTAGCGGCCGTCGAGCGGGGAGAGCGCGTTGAGCGCGAAGAGGGTATCGGGACGAGTGTCGGACATGATGGGGACGTAACGTGGCGCGTTACGCTCAGTTGGCAGTCGGTTGCAGTCGGATTCGAGACCGCGGGAACCCGAGATTTTATCACCTTGCCGACAGTGGCCGAGGCCGACGCTGTCAGCAACGGCAAAGCGCCGGCCTGGGACGCACCCCGAGGCGTTCAGTCGTATCGGCGTGTTAACGAGATGGCACGTTTTGAGACGGATATAGAGTGCGCTCACGTCAAAAGTTTGCGCTTAATCAAATACCTGCCGCCATGACTCCCGATGCTCACATTCTCGCTACCGGCGAGGCCGCTGACCTGGTCGAAGCCGGCCTGGCTTGCCACCGCGCGGGCCGGATCGACGACGCCCACGCTTACTATCAGTCCGCGCTCGCTGCGCACCCCGAAGATCCCGGCGCACTGCACTATCTGGGCGTGATCGCGCTCGGCCGCGGCCAACTGCGGGAAGCCGCCGCGCTGATGGATCGCGCGCTCGCGCAGAAGCCTGACAGCGCCGAATATCTGGCCAACCGTGGCGTGGTCGCGCACCGCCTTGGCGACCATGCAGGCGCCGCCGTCTTGCAGCGCAAGGCGCTGGCGCTCGCCCCCGGTTTCGCGAACGCGCACAACAATCTCGGCAATGCGCTGATGGAACTCGGCGATCTCGCGGGCGCGGCGCAGCATTATCGGCATGCGCGTTCGCTGGAGCCGCAATCCGCCCACTTCGCGTTCAATCTCGGGCGCGCGCTGGAGGCCACCGGCGAAAACGACGCCGCACTCGCGCAGTTGCGCACCGCCGCCGCGCTCGATCCCCGCGATCCGAAGACGTTAATCCACATGGGCCGGCTGCTACGCTCAATGGAGAAGCACGCTGACGCGGCCGCCTGCTTCGAGGTCGTGATCGCGCGCGAGCCCGACAACGCGCTCGCGCTCTTCGAACTCGGCTATGCCTACGACGCGATGCACCGCTACGAAGCGGCAATTCCGCTTTACCGGCGTGCCGCGGAACTCAAGCCCGATGGGGCGGGCATCATCAACAATCTGGCCTTCGCGCTGACCGCGCTGGCGCGCTACGACGAAGCGGAGATCGGCTATCGCCGCGCACTGGCGCTGAACCCCGACTTGCCGGAATCGCGCTTTCAACTCGGCATGCTGATGCTGCGGCGCGAAGACTACGCCGGCGGCTGGCCGCTCTTCGAGAACCGCAAGCTCACCTCGACCGCGAGAGCCAACTACCGCAAGCTGCCGTGCCCGGAATGGCAGGGCGAGCCGCTGCGAGGCAAGCGTTTCCTGATCTGCCGCGAGCAGGGCATGGGCGATCAGATCCAGTTCCTGCGCTATGCGAGCCTGCTGGCGCAGATGGGCGCGCGGGTTCACGCGTGGGTCGCGCCGGAACTGGCATCGCTCGCGGCGACGGTGCCCGGCGTCGCACGCGTGCTCGACGCCGCGCCGAGCGACGGCGCCATCGCCTCGCAATACGACTACTGGTGCGACGTAATGAGCCTGCCGCTGAGGTTTCCCGGCCGGCCGATCTACGCCGACACGCCATACATGCGCGCCGATCCTGTGCGGGCCGCCGCCTGGCGCGCCCGCGTGAACGCACTGGCCGGCGCCGCGCAGCGCCGTATCGGGCTCGTCTGGGCGGGCAACCCGCGCCATCATTTCGACGCTTTCCGTTCCGTGCCGCTCAAGTCGCTTCTGCCACTGGCCGCGCTCACCGGCAACGCCTGGTTCGCGCTCCAGAAAGGCCCTGCGGCCGCGCAACTGGAGGCGATCGCGGGTCGCTGGCCGATGGATGCGCCAGGCGACGATCTGCACGACTTCGCGGCCACGGCGGCGCTCATCGAGACGCTCGATCTCGTCGTCACGGTAGATACGTCGGTCGCGCACCTCGCCGGCGCGCTCGGCAAGCCCGTTTGGGTGCTGCTCGCCGCGCAGCCCGACTGGCGCTGGGGCAAGGATCGCGCCGATTCGGTCTGGTATCCGTCGGCGCGCGTGTTTCGCCAGTCCACGCTCGGCGACTGGCGCGGCGTGGTCGCCGAACTGGAAGCCGCGCTTTCCGGGGCTTCCCGCTAAGGCGCCCGGCCGGCGCGCCGCGCGAAATTCGCCTGTGGGCGCCCAGGCGTGCGCTCGCGGGCCTAGAATGCGGACTTCTCATCCGCTCGCTGGCCCCGCATGGAACTCAAATGGCTCGAAGACTTCGTTTCGCTCGCGGAGACGCATAGTTTCAGTCGCTCGGCCGAACTGCGCCACGTGACGCAGCCGGCTTTCTCGCGCCGCATCCAGGCGCTCGAAGCATGGCTTGGCACCGAGCTGATCGATCGTTCGGTTTATCCAACGCGCCTCACGGCTGCGGGCCAGGTCTTCTACGAGCAGGCGCTCGCGATGCTTTCGCAGTTTCACGAGGCGCGCACCCTGTTGCGCGGCCACACGGCCACGCCCGCGGCGACGATCGAGTTTGCGGTACCGCACACGCTTTCGCTCACGTACTTTCCGCGCTGGCTGCAGCGCATCGAGGCGAAGCTCGGCCGCATCCACACGCGCCTGCGCGCGCTGAACGTGCACGACGCCGTGCTGTCACTCGTGGAAGGCGGCTGCGACCTCGTGATGGGCTATCACCACCCGAGCCACCCCGTCACGCTCGACCCCGCGCGCTACGACACGCTGACGCTCGGCATCGAGTCGATCAGCCCGTACTCGGCGCCGCAGCGCGCGGGGCGTGCGCGTTACACGCTGCCCGGCACGCCCGATGCGCCCGCACCGTATCTCTCCTATACGCCGAACGCGTATCTCGGCCGCATGACCGAGGTGATCGTTGCCAACGCACCGGCGCGGCTCTATCTGGACCGCGTGTACGAAACGGACATGGCGGAAGGCCTCAAGGCGATGACGCTGGCGGGTCACGGCATCGCCTTCTTGCCGCACAGCGCGGTGGAAGACGCCGTGGCCCAGGGCGAACTGATCCGCCTCGACCGCGGCACGCGCGGCGTGCCGGAGGGCCAGTTCACGCTCGACATGGAGATCCGGCTCTATCGCGACAAGCTCGCGACGCAGGGCGACGATGCGCGCCAAGCGCTCGTGCGCGAACTGTGGGAGGCGGTCAGCGAGGAACTTGCGCAGGGCAGGCGCTGACGAAGCGCAAGCTGCACACACAACAGCCACGCAAACAGTCAGGCTATTTCAGTCTGTAAGGCCGCAACACTAGCCGCGCGACACGTTTTTTCGACTTCGGGGACGTTATGCGCGAAAAGCATAACGGGATGATCAAACGGCATTGGATTTCACGTGGGCGTTTTCTGACAATGGCACCACTTGTTCGATCGGAGCGTTCATGTCATCCCAACTGCAGTCGGTTCCTTCCTATCTCCACGCCGACGATCTCGGCCCCTGGGGCAACTATCTTCGTCAGGTCGACCGCGTGGCGCCGTATCTCGGCTCGCTCTCGCGCTGGCTCGAAACGCTCAAGCGTCCGAAGCGTATCCTGATCGTCGACTGCCCCATCGAACTCGATAACGGCACCGTTGCGCACTTCGAAGGCTATCGTGTCCAGCACAACGTTTCGCGTGGTCCCGGCAAGGGCGGCGTGCGTTATCACCAGGACGTTACGCTCTCCGAAGTAATGGCGCTGTCCGCGTGGATGTCGGTGAAGAACGCTGCAGTGAACGTGCCGTACGGCGGCGCGAAGGGCGGTATCCGCGTCGATCCGCGCACGCTGTCGCGTGGCGAGCTCGAGCGCGTGACGCGTCGCTACACCAGCGAAATCGGCATCATCATCGGACCGAACACCGACATTCCTGCGCCGGACGTCAACACGAACGAGCAGATCATGGCGTGGATGATGGACACCTACTCGATGAACCAGGGCCAGACGGCCACGGGCGTCGTGACGGGCAAGCCCATCTCGCTCGGCGGCTCGCTCGGCCGTCGCGAAGCCACGGGCCGCGGCGTGTTCGTGGTCGGCTGCGAGGCTGCGCGCCGCACGGGTCTTTCGATCGACGGCGCACGCATTGCCGTGCAGGGCTTCGGCAACGTGGGCGGCATTGCCGCGCGCCTGTTCCAGGAAGCCGGCTCGAAGATCGTCGCAGTGCAGGACCATACCGGCTCGCTCTACAACTCGAGCGGCATGAGCGCGGAAGCGCTGCTCGAGCACGTTGCCAAGACGGGCGGCGTGGCAGGCTTCTCAGGCGCTGAAGTCATGGCGAACGACGAATTCTGGACCGTCGAAACCGACATCCTCATTCCGGCCGCGCTGGAAAACCAGATCACAGAGAAGAACGCGGGCAAGATCCGCACGAAGATCATCGTGGAAGGTGCGAACGGCCCGACCACGACGGCAGCCGACGACATCCTGCACGACAAGGGCGTGCTCGTGATCCCCGACGTGGTGGCGAACGCAGGCGGCGTGACCGTTTCGTACTTCGAGTGGGTGCAGGACTTCTCGAGCTTCTTCTGGACCGAGCACGAAATTAACGAACGTCTCGAACGCGTGATGCGCGAAGCCTTCACGGCCGTGTGGCAAGTGTCGAGCGAGCAGAAGGTCTCGATGCGTACCGCGGCGTTCATCGTGGCATGTAAGCGCATCCTGATGGCGCGCGAAATGCGCGGTTTGTATCCCTGATCGCACCCGGTCGGCAGGCGTCGCGACGCTGCACGCGGCGCCAGGCAAGGCGCGCAGCGAAGTGACGAATCCGTGACTGCACCGTGACAGGTTTTTGCGCTGCACATCAAGGCGCATAGAAGGCGGACGTCCTCCACAAGGGGGCGTCCGCTTTCGCACATTCAGGCGTTGCGCCAGGGTCACTCTTGATTCTTTCAAAAAAATTACTTTGATAAACTGGCGGCGGTTCTTGTACCGGAGAAAACAATGCAAATGAAAAAGACCGCCGCACTGCTCGCACTCCTTGGTTGCGTCGCCACCAGCGCTTTCGCGCAGGACGCGGGCACGCTCAAGAAGATCAAGGACACGGGCGTCATCTCGCTGGGGCACCGCGAGTCGTCCATTCCTTTTTCGTACTACGACGACAAGCAGAATGTGATCGGCTACTCGCAAGACTACGCGATGAAGATCGTCGAGGCCGTCAAGCAGAAGCTGAACATGCCTAACCTGAAGGTCAAGATGGTGCCCATCACGTCGCAGAACCGTATTCCGCTCGTGCAGAACGGCACGGTGGACATCGAATGCGGCTCGACCACGAACAATGCCGAACGTCAGCAGCAGGCCGCGTTCTCGAACACGATCTTCGTGATCGGCACGCGCCTCATGACGAAGAAGGATTCGGGCGTCAAGGACTTCGCCGACCTCAAGGGCAAGACCGTCGTGACGACGGCGGGCACGACGTCCGAGCGCCTGCTGCGCAAGATGAACCAGGACAAGAGCATGGGCATGAACATCATCAGCGCGAAGGACCACGGCGAGTCGTTCATGACGCTCTCCACGGGCCGCGCAGTGGCGTTCATGATGGACGACGCGCTGCTCGCGGGCGAGCGCGCCAAGTCGAACAATCCGGGCGACTTCGTGATCGTCGGCCAGCCGCAGTCGCGTGAAGCGTACGGCTGCATGATGCGCAAGAACGACCCCGAGTTCAAGAAGGTCGCCGACGACGCCATCGCCAAGGTCCAGACCTCGGGCGAAGGCGAAACGATCTACAAGAAGTGGTTCGAGTCGCCGATCCCGCCGAAGGGTCTCAACCTGAACTTCCCGATGAGCGAGGACATGAAAGCGCTGTTCAAGAACCCGAACGACAAGGCGATCGATTAACACGGCCCCGGCCGTTCGACCCGCATTTAGCGTTTAGCACGGAACGGAAGAAGCGCCGCTTCTTCCGTTCTTTTTCTTGGAGTCTCTTGATGTCCTATCACTGGAACTGGGGCATTCTGCTCAGCCCGGTCTCGACGGGCGAACCCACCACGTACCTCGGCTGGATCCTCTCCGGCCTCTGGGTGACGGTCTCGGTGTCGCTGTGCGCGTGGGTGATCGCGCTCATCGTCGGGTCGTTCTTCGGCGTGCTGCGCACGGTGCCGAACAGGTTTCTCGCGGGCGTCGGCACAGTTTATGTGGCGATCTTCCGCAATATTCCGCTTATCGCGCAGTTCTTCATCTGGTACTTCGTGCTGCCGGAAATCGTGCCGCAATCGATAGGCAATGCGTTCAAGCAATCGCCGCCGGGCGTGCAGTTCTTCTCGGCGTCGGTCGTGTGTCTCGGCCTCTTTACCGCGGCGCGTGTATGCGAACAGGTGCGCTCGGGCATCAACGCGCTGCCGCGCGGCCAGCGCGCAGCCGGCCTCGCCATGGGCTTCACGCAGTGGCAGACGTACCGCTATGTGCTGCTGCCGGTGGCGTACCGCATCATCGTGCCGCCGCTCACCTCGGAGTTCCTCAACATCTTCAAGAACTCGGCGGTCGCCTCGACGATCGGCCTGCTCGATTTATCGGCCCAGGCGCGTCAGCTCGTCGACTACACGGCGCAGACCTATGAGTCGTTCATCGCCGTCACGCTCGCTTATGTGCTCATCAACCTCGTCGTCATGACGCTCATGCGCTGGGTCGAGGCGAAGTCGCGTCTGCCCGGCTACATCGGAGGCAAGTGATGCATCATTTCGACTGGAGCGGCATTCCGGGCGCGCTGCCCACGCTGTGGACGGGCGCGATCATCACGTTCAAGATCACGCTGTGCGCGATCGTGGTCGGCATTCTCTGGGGCACGCTGCTCGCGCTCATGCGGCTTTCCAGCGTGAAGCCGCTCGAATGGTTCGCCAAGGGCTACGTCACGGTCTTCCGCTCGATCCCGCTCGTGATGGTCCTGCTGTGGTTCTTCCTGATCGTGCCGCAGGTGCTGCAAAACGTGCTGGGCCTGTCGCCCGACATCGACATTCGCCTCGCGTCCGCGATGATCGCGTTCTCGCTGTTCGAGGCCGCGTATTATTCGGAGATCATTCGTGCGGGCATTCAGGCGGTGCCGCGCGGGCAGGTGAACGCTGCATTCGCGCTCGGCATGCGCTACGGCCGGGCCATGCAATACGTAGTGCTGCCGCAGGCGTTCCGCGCGATGGTGCCGCTGTTGCTTACGCAGGCCATCGTGCTGTTTCAGGACACCTCGCTCGTGTACGTGATCAGCCTCGCCGACTTCTTCCGCACATCCACCAATATCGGCGACCGTGACGGGACGATGGTCGAGATGGTACTGTTCGCGGGCGCGTGTTATTTCGTGATTTGCGTGATCGCGTCGAGCCTCGTGAAAGGTCTTCAGAAAAAGGTCGCAAGATGATTTCAATTAAGAACGTTTCGAAGTGGTACGGCCAGTTCCAGGTGCTGACCGACTGCACGACGGAAGTGAAGAAGGGCGAGGTGGTGGTGGTGTGCGGGCCCTCGGGCTCGGGCAAGTCCACGCTCATCAAGACCGTCAACGGGCTCGAACCGTTCCAGCAGGGCGAGATTCTCGTGAACGGCGAGTCGGTGGGCGACAAGCGCACCAACCTCTCGAAGCTGCGCTCGAAGGTGGGCATGGTGTTTCAGCACTTCGAGCTGTTCCCGCATCTGTCGATTACCGAGAATCTCACGCTCGCGCAGATCAAGGTGCTCGGCCGCGGCAAGGACGAGGCCACGCAAAAGGGCCTGAAACTGCTCGACCGCGTGGGCCTGCGTGCCCATGCCGACAAGTTCCCGGGTCAGCTCTCGGGCGGCCAGCAGCAGCGCGTGGCGATTGCACGCGCGCTGTCGATGGACCCCATCGCCATGCTGTTCGACGAGCCAACTTCGGCGCTCGACCCCGAGATGATCAACGAGGTGCTCGACGTGATGGTGGAGCTGGCCCAGGAAGGCATGACCATGATGTGCGTGACGCACGAAATGGGCTTTGCGAAGAAGGTCGCGCACCGCGTGATCTTCATGGACAAGGGCGCCATCGTCGAGGACGACCAGAAGGAAGCCTTCTTTGCGAGCCCGAAATCGGATCGTGCGAAGGACTTTCTGGCGAAGATCCTGCACTGAGGCTTCGTACGCTTCGAAAAAAAGCCGCGCTCGAATGATGCGCGGCTTTTTGTTTTGGGCGTGGCCCGGCTTACTCGCCCCAGGTCTGCAGTGCGTCCACCGCTTCCGGGTCGATCTCGCGCGGCTGCCCGGCGCACGGTGCGCTGGCCGACGCGTCGAGCGACGGGTTGGCGAGCTTGTCGAGGACCTTTTGCGGCACCGGCACGCTAGTCCTGGCGATCACGTCGCCGTGCTGGAACATCAGCAGGTCGCCGGGAGCGAAGCGCGTCCAGACCTCGTTGTCGGTGAGCGGCGCGGTGGCGATCACGGCCACGCGGTCCTCGGGCGTCGTGTACTTGGCGAAGTCGATGGAGACATCGGCATCGACGAGATGGGCCGTCGAAAACGGCCAGCGTCGCACGAGATAGTAGAGATGCGTCGAGCAATGCGCGAACAGCGCCTGGCCGTTCGACATCAGGAAGTTGAAGACGCCGAACTGCGTGACCTCGCGCGTGAGCGACTCCAGCGCGGCGAACAGCTCGGCGAGCGGCGGCTGCGCACCGGGGAACGCCTTGCGCAAGCCTTGTAGCAGCAGGCAGAACGCGCGCTCGCTATCGGTCGTGCCAACCGGCTGGTAGACGCCCGACATCACCGGATTGAAGTCCTGAAGGTCGCCGTTGTGCGCGAAGATCCAGTGCCGGCCCCACAGCTCGCGCTGGAACGGATGACTGTTTTCGAGCGCGCAGTTGCCCTGCGTGGCCTTGCGGATGTGGGCGATGGTGTTGCGCGACTTGATGGGATAGTGCTTGACCATCTCGGCGATCGGCGAACGTGCCGAGGCCTCGTTGTCGATGAAGAGGCGGCAGGCCTTGTCCTCGAAGAACGCGATACCCCAGCCGTCGGCGTGGTGATCGGTGGCGCCGCCGCGCGCCGCGAATCCTGTGAAGGAGAACGTGACGTCCGTCGGCGCGGCGCAATTCATTCCGAGAAGTTGGCACATGGTGCTGATGGTGCGTAATGCGACTGGGACGGCTGAGGCGGCGGCTGCAGTGGTAGGCGGGACCCGCCGTCGACCCGTTACAATGATGATTTTCCAAGCATATCACCGGCCTGCGGGTCGCCAATACGAAATTTGTCGGATGCATTGCAGGCCTGCATAGAAGGGCGCGTGCCGGGGGCGATGCAGCGCGGATTGTCGTGTGTACGCGACGGTGCGGGCAATGCAGAGGTTGGATCGGCATCGATCGTCGCCGCGTTTTTCCCCGTGATATGCCCGGAATTTCCGGCAGCCTGAGCGTGTTTCAAGCGAACTTGCCGCCGTTCATTCATACCGCTGTTGGTTCACTACCGCGCCTGACTCTTGCCATGAACGTCTCTTCCCCCTCGACTCTCACGCTCGCCCGCCCCGACGACTGGCACCTGCACGTGCGCGACGGCGCGATGCTCGCGGCCGTGCTGCCGCATACGGCGCGCCAGTTCGGCCGCGCGATCATCATGCCGAACCTCAAGCCGCCGGTCACGACGACCGAGCAGGCCGCCGCCTACCGCGAGCGCATTCTCGCGGCGCTGCCGGCGGGCTCGACGTTCGAGCCGCTGATGACGCTCTATCTCACCGACAACACGCCGCCCGAGGAAATCCGCCGCGCGAAGGCGAGCGGCTTCGTGCACGGCGTGAAGCTGTACCCGGCGGGCGCGACGACGAATTCGGACGCCGGCGTGACCGACATCCGCAAGTGTGCGAAGACGCTCGAAGTCATGCAGGAAGTGGGCATGCCGCTGCTCGTGCACGGTGAAGTGACGAGCGCCGACATCGACCTGTTCGACCGCGAGAAGGTCTTCATCGACCGCGTGATGATTCCGACGCGCCGCGATTTTCCGGGTCTCAAGGTGGTGTTCGAGCACATCACGACGAAGGACGCCGTCGACTACATCCGCGCCGATCATGCCGCGCCCGGTCTACTCGGCGCGACGATCACCGCGCATCATCTGCTCTACAACCGCAACGCGATCTTCCAGGGCGGCATTCGTCCGCATTACTATTGCCTGCCCGTGCTCAAGCGCGAGACGCATCGCGTGGCGCTCGTGGACGCGGCGACCTCGGGCGATCATCGCTTCTTCCTCGGCACCGACAGCGCACCGCACCCGAAGGGCCTGAAAGAGCACGCGTGCGGCTGCGCGGGCTGCTACACGGCGCTGCACGCGCTCGAGTTGTACGCCGAAGCGTTTGACAATGCGGGCGCGCTCGACAAGCTCGAGGGCTTCGCGAGCTTTTACGGCGCGGACTTCTACGGCCTGCCGCGCGCGACCGAAACCGTCGCGCTGCGTCGTGAAAGCTGGACGCTGCCCGCCGAAGTCGAGGCAGGCGGTACGCCCGTCGTGCCGCTGCGAGGTGGCGAGACGATCGGCTGGAAACTCGCTTGAACGAGACAGGGCACGGTGTGGCTGCGGGCGCAACGGTCGACCCGACCGAGGCAGTCGATGCGCCCGCACCGATGCCCGCACACGCACCGCGCCGGACCATGCCGCTGGGCAGTTTCACCGACATCGACTGGGCCCGCCCGTGGTTCGCGCAACACGAAGCGCGCGGCAGGCGCTGGCAGCAGGCCGCGCTGGTGGGATACGCGGCGTATCTGGCCGAACTGAACGCCGATGCGCTGGCTGCCGCCCAAAGCACGGGCCGCGGCCAGCCGCTGCGCTTCATCGCCCAGGACGACCTGCCCGAGGGCTCTGCCTACGAGGCGCATATCGCGGCGACAGGCTGCGTGCCGACGCGTCACAACCTCCACGACTTCTTCAACGCGCTCGCCTGGTTCGCGTTCCCGCGCATCAAGGCGACGCTGAACGCGCGTCAGGCCGCGGCGATCGACGTGCTGGGCGTGGGCCCCACGCGCGGCGGCGTGCGCGACGCGCTCACGCTGTTCGACGAGAACGCGGTGCTCTTTGCCTCATCGGATGCGCCGCTGGTCGCGGCGTTGCGCGGCTTCGACTGGCGCACGCTGTTCGTGGCGCAGCGCGCTGGCTGGGAAGCGGTTTTCGGGGAGACGATCGGCGCGGCGCGCTGCGAAGTCCGCGTATTCGGCCATGCGCTGCTCGAAAAGATGATCTCGCCTTATGCGGCGTGCACGGCGCACGCCTGGGTGGTCGAGGTGCCGCGAGCGTATTTCACGTGGCCGCGCGCGCAACGCGACGCGTATCTGGACGAGACAGTGAGCGTCTCGCTCGCCGCCGATGCCACGCATGAAGCGCTCAATGGGCGCAGCTTTGCGCCGCTGCCGGTGCTCGGCATTCCGGGCTGGTGGGCGCAAAACGAGCACCCGTCGTTCTACGACGACACCACAGTCTTTCGCGCCGGCCGCCGGACTCGCTAAATGCCAGGCAGGCGGCAAGCGATCCGGCCCCCGGCGCGGCGCGCCAGCCCGTGCTAATATCGCGCCTCGCAAAGCAGGCCAGGCAGTCGCGGCTCCGAGGTTTCGGCCAAAGAGGCGAGGAAAGTCCGGACTCCACAGGGCAGGGTGATGGCTAACGGCCATCCGTGGCGACACGCGGAACAGGGCAACAGAGAACAGACCGCCGATGGCCCGATTTCGGTCGGGATCAGGTAAGGGTGAAACGGTGCGGTAAGAGCGCACCGCGTCTGCGGTGACGTAGACGGCACGGTAACCTCCACCCGGAGCAATTCCAAGTAGGCAGGCGCGCATCTTCGGGATGCAGGATGGGGCCCCCATTCCGTCTGCGGGTAGGAAGCTTGAGCGCGTCAGCAATGGCGCGCCTAGAGGAATGGCTGCCACGCGCGGCGCGTCTTCGGACGCGGCGCGTGCACAGAATCCGGCTTATCGGCCTGCTTTGCAGCCTCATTCATGCAAAAAGCCGGCGCGTTTCTTCGCAGAAACGCGCCGGCTTTTTCTTTTGCCGCAGGCCTTAGGCCGCGACGATCTCGAACGTATGCGTGATCTCGGCGGTCTTGCCGATCATGATCGACGCCGAGCAGTACTTGTCGTGCGAGAGGTTGATCGCGCGCTCCACGGTGGCCGGGTTCAGGTTCTTGCCGGTCACGGTGAAGTGGAAGTGGATCTTCGTGAAGACCTTGGGGTCTTCGCTCGCGCGCTCGGCCTTGAGCGTCACGCTGCAGCCGCTCACTTCCTGGCGGCTCTTCTTGAGGATCAGCACTACGTCGTAGGCCGTGCAACCGCCCGTGCCGAGCAGCACCATTTCCATCGGCCGCGGCGCGAGGTTGTGGCCGCCGCCTTCCGGTGCGCCGTCCATGTTGACGAGATGGCCGCTGCCCGTTTCGGCTGCGAACGCCATGCCGTCCTGACCCATCCAGCTAACTTTGCATTCCATATGCGTATGCCCCTGCGCGGTTTCTTGATTCAGACGGCATTGTAGCCCGCCCCTTACTGGTATGTCCGGGGGGCACGGCGGCGCGCGCCTTATGCCACCTGCTTGAATGTTGCGTCGCGACATCCTATCGACAAGGCGGATTTCCCTGACGCAATTAGGGGTTTCGCTCTAGCTGTCCTGGATGCTTTTCGCGGGCAGGATTTTCAACCCACTGATTTTTAAGAAATTCTCTTCCGGTACGTCGTTTCGATTGGATTTCACATTGTGGTGTTAGATTTCGCAATGCAAATGTCCTTGCGCCGCACAAGGCCCATCCGTATAATTCATCTCATTGGTTGTCGTGCTTCACGACACCTCAGCATGTCTCCTCCACCCTCCTCAAAAGAGTGGATTAAGCCCGAACAAACGCGTTCGGGCTTTTTTTCGTCTGCCGCCCTCGGCTTGTCCCGTCAGTAACGCGCCGCAAGCAATTTTTTGACTCGCAACTGAATTTCCCTTTATAATCGTAGGTTCTCCGCATCCATGTCCGCGCGGAGACGGGGAAACTCGAACCAGGGAGAGCCTGCGCCGACGTCAACGAGCGTCACCATATAAGCAGGACCAAAACAGGGCACAGCATTTTTTTTGGATCGATCATGAAGACTTTTTCCGCCAAGGCACATGAAGTGCAGCGCGAATGGTACGTGATTGACGCGACGGATAAGGTTCTCGGCCGTGTCGCCAGCGAAGTGGCACGCCGTCTTCGCGGCAAGCACAAGCCTGAGTTCACCCCGCACGTCGACACTGGTGATTTCATCATCATCATCAACGCCGGCAAGCTGAAGGTCACGGGCAACAAGACCACCGACAAGAAGTACTACCGTCACTCGGGTTACCCGGGCGGTATCTACGAAACGACGTTCGGCAAGATGCAGGAACGCTTCCCGGGCCGCGCGCTCGAGAAGGCCGTCAAGGGCATGCTGCCGAAGGGCCCGCTCGGCTACGCGATGATCAAGAAGCTGAAGGTCTACGCTGACGCAACGCACCCGCATTCGGCGCAACAGCCGAAGGCGCTCGAGATCTAAGGGGAGCCCACATGATCGGTAACTGGAATTACGGTACGGGCCGCCGCAAGAGCGCCGTCGCTCGTGTCTTCATCAAGTCGGGCAAGGGCGAAATCGTCGTCAACGGCAAGCCCATCGCTGACTACTTCTCGCGCGAAACGTCGCTGATGATCGTGCGTCAACCGCTGGAACTCACGAACCACGGCACGACGTTCGACATCAAGGTGAACGTGACGGGCGGCGGCGAAACCGGCCAGGCCGGCGCAGTTCGCCACGGCATCACGCGCGCGCTGATGGACTACGACGCAACGCTCAAGCCGGCACTGTCGCAAGCTGGCTTCGTGACCCGTGACGCACGTGAAGTGGAACGTAAGAAGGTCGGTTTCCACAAGGCACGTCGCCGCAAGCAGTTCTCGAAGCGTTAATTTCGTATTGGCGCTTTGCGCCTGCGCCCCTCGCGGGGTGCAGCGCAGCTGCAAAAGCCGTCCGCGCTTCGTGCGCCGGGCGGCTTTTTCGTTTGTTTTTCGTTTTCGTCGGCGCGCCGAACGTGTGGCGCGCAAGCTGCGACAAGCTGGAGAAACCCCTTGATTTCGTGGGCTTAAGCACGATATCGGGAAGAGCCCTACAATAGCGGCTAGAAGCTTTTTTGGAGAGTTCGAATGAGCGCTGTCACCGAAACTACCGCGACCGAAATGCCCGGTCCCTTCGTTTTCACCGAAGCAGCGGCTGACAAGGTCAAGCAACTGATCGACGAGGAAGGCAACCCGGAGCTGAAGCTGCGCGTATTCGTGCAGGGCGGCGGCTGTTCGGGCTTCCAGTACGGATTCACGTTTGACGAAACGGTCAACGAAGACGACACCGTAATGAACCGCAACGGCGTCCAGCTTCTGATCGACTCGATGAGCTATCAGTACCTCGTCGGCGCCGAGATCGACTACAAGGACGATCTGAACGGCGCGCAGTTCGTCATCAAGAACCCGAACGCGACCACCACGTGCGGTTGCGGCTCGTCGTTCTCGGTCTGATCGATTTGCTGTAATAAGAAACGGGGCTTCGGCCCCGTTTCTTATTGGTGCGCGCCTGCTTAGCGCGGATAAATCGCACCCAGCACGCGCTCGCCGGCAGCCCCGGTTACGGCCGCGAGATTGCCAGGTTCGCGTGCCACGCAGCGCATGGCGAGCCACGCGAAGGCGAGCGGCTCCACCTGATGCGGCGGGACGCCGAGCGCTTCGGTGGTCGTGACCGGTACGCCCGCCACACCGCCCGTTTCAAGCGCCTTTTGCAGCGCGGCCATCAATGCGGCATTGCGCGCGCCGCCGCCGCAGACATACACGGCACGGCAATCGCTTGCGTGACGCTCGATCTCGCGTGCCACGCTCACGGCGGTCAGGGCGACTAGCGTGGCCTGCACGTCGGCGGGTGTGAGCGATTCGAAGCCCTTGAGCTTGTCGTCGAGCCACTGGGCGTTGAAAAGATCGCGACCGGTGCTCTTGGGCGGCTGCTGTTCGAAGAACGGTTCGTCCAGCAGGGCATTCAGAAGCGGCTGATGCAGATTGCCGCTCGCGGCGAACTTGCCGTTCTCGTCGTAGGGCTTGCCAAGGTGCCGTTCGGCCCACAGGTCGAGCAGAGCGTTGGCCGGGCCGCAGTCGAAGCCACGCACGGCGCCCGTCGACGAGAGCACCGTGATGTTGCTGATGCCGCCGAGGTTGCAGACCACGCGCGTTTCTTCCTGCGAACCGAACAGCGTCGCGTGGAACGCGGGCACGAGCGGTGCACCCTGGCCGCCCGAGGCGACGTCGCGGCTGCGGAAGTCGGCGATCACGTCGATATGCGTGAGTTCCGCAAGCAGCGCCGGGTTCTGGATCTGCACGGTGTAGCCTTTCTCCGGCCGATGCCGCACGGTCTGGCCGTGCGCGCCGATCGCGCGCACCTCGGCGGGAGGCACGGTGCTTCCGCGCAGCAACTCGTGGCAGCACACCGCATAGCGGGCAGCCAGCGCGTTGCCGGCGAGCGCTTCGCGTTCGATCTCGTTCTCGCCGGGCTGCTGCAACGAAAAGAGTGCGTCGCGCAGCCCCTGTGCGAAGCCGACGAACGCCTCGGCCAGTACCACTGGCCGCTGGCCCGCCTCGAAGCGCACGGCAATGCCGTCCACGCCATCCATGCTCGTGCCCGACATCAGGCCGAAATACACGCCGTCGGCGGCGTGTGCGCTCTCGTTTCGTGCGTCGCGTGGCGCCACGTTGTGCTCCTTTATCAATGCAATTCAGTGCCCTGCGAGGCAATTATCGGCGTAATGCCTCTCGAGCGTAAGCCGAACGGCTGACTACGCACCGGCGCGGGCGAGTCTGGCACCCAATTCCCCGGTCCGAGGGCGGTGCAGCCTGGCTTCGCGCGCACAAACCGCAAACCTCGGCCCGGCGAGTCGAATCACGTAAAATTGCGGCCTAGACCCAGACTTAACGACAGAACCGATCGAAGCATGAGCAACGAGTCCACCTCCAGCAACGGCGCCAGCACCGGCGCAAAAGACGCCTTTCCGGTCACCGACGAAGTCCGTCACGCGCTCGCCGTCACGAAGCGCGGCGTGGACGAACTGCTGATCGAAGAAGAATTCGAGCAGAAGCTCGCCCGCAGCGCGGCCACCGGCAAGCCGCTGCGCATCAAGCTCGGCCTCGACCCGACCGCGCCCGACATCCACATCGGCCATACGGTCGTGCTCAACAAGATGCGCCAGCTGCAGGATCTCGGCCACAACGTGATCTTCCTGATCGGCGACTTCACTTCGCTCATCGGCGACCCGTCGGGCCGCAACGCCACGCGCCCGCCGCTCACACGCGAGCAGATCGAATCGAACGCGAAAACGTATTTCGAGCAGGCCGCGCTCGTGCTCGACCGCGAAAAGACCGAAATTCGCTACAACAGCGAATGGTCGATGCCGCTCGGCGCCGACGGCATGATCAAGCTGGCATCGCGCTACACGGTGGCGCGTATTCTCGAGCGCGAGGACTTCACCAGGCGCTTCCAGAGCGGCGTGCCCATTTCGATCCACGAATTCCTGTATCCGCTCATGCAGGGCTACGACTCGGTCGCGCTCAATGCGGACCTCGAGCTCGGCGGCACGGACCAGAAGTTCAACCTGCTCGTTGGCCGCGAACTGCAGAAGCAGTACGGCCAGGAGCAGCAGTGCATTCTCACGATGCCGCTGCTCGAAGGCCTCGACGGCGTCGAGAAGATGTCGAAGTCGAAGAACAACTACATTGGCATCAGCGAGAAGCCCAACGACATGTTCGGCAAGCTCATGAGCATTTCCGACGTGCTGATGTGGCGTTACTTCACGCTGCTCTCGTTCCGTCCGATGGACGAAATCGAAGGGTTCAAGCGCGAAATCGAAGCGGGCCGCAACCCGCGCGACTTCAAGGTGCTGCTCGCGCAGGAAATCGTCGCGCGCTTTCACTCGCAGGCCGACGCCGAGCGCGCGCTCGAAGACTTCAACCATCGCGCCAAGGGCGGCGTGCCGGACGACATTCCGTCGATCACGCTCGCGGGCGCGCCCCTCGCCATCGGCCAGTTGCTCAAGCAGGCGGGGCTCGTGCCGTCCACGAGCGAAGCGCTGCGCAACATCGAGCAGGGTGGCGTGAAGATCGACGGCGCCACCGTCTCCGACAAGGGCCTCAAGGTCGAAGCGGGCGAGTTCGTCGTGCAGGTGGGCAAGCGCCGCTTTGCGCGCGTGACGCTCACGGCATGATTGCGCTGATCCAGCGCGTGCGCCGCGCCGAAGTGCGCGTGGCGGACGGCGGCAGCGAGCGCGTGACCGGCGCGATCGGCCAGGGGCTGCTCGCGCTGGTTTGCGCGGAGCGCGGCGACACCGAGGCGAACGCCGACAAGCTGCTCGCGAAGCTGCTCGGCTACCGCGTGTTCAGCGACGCGGCGGGCAAGATGAACCTGAGCGTGCAGAATATCGACGGCAACGGCACCGCAGGCGGCCTGCTGCTCGTCTCGCAGTTCACGCTGGCGGCAGACACGAACAGCGGTCTGCGCCCGAGCTTCACGCCGGCCGCCCCGCCCGATGAGGGGCGGCGTCTGTTCGATTATTTCGTCGCCGCCGCGCGCGAGAAGCATACGAGCGTCGAGACGGGCGAGTTCGGCGCCGACATGCAGGTGTCGCTCGTCAACGACGGCCCCGTCACGTTCTGGCTGCAAGTGCGCAACTGAACCATGCGCTTTTGACTATGAACACGGAAATCCTCTTTATCCGCCACGGCGAAACGGACTGGAACCGCATCAAGCGCATCCAGGGCCATATTGACATTCCGCTCGCGGAAAGCGGCCTCACGCAGGCGCAACAACTCGGCGCCCGTCTCGCGAACGAAGTGCAATCGGGTGCTCGGCTCGACGCAATCTGGTCGAGCGATTTGTTGCGCGCGCAACAGACGGCGCAGCCCATTGCCGAAGCCCTGGGTCTGCCGATTCAACTCACCGAAGGGCTGCGCGAGCGCAACTATGGCGCGTTTCAGGGCCACGACAGCGACGAAATCGCCGAGCGCTTTCCGGACGAGTACGCGCACTGGCAAACGCGTGACCCAGGCTTTGCGCCGCCGGAAGGCGAGTCGCAGCGCGAGTTCTACCACCGTGTGCTGCACGCGCTCGAGCCGATCCTGGCCAGGCACCCGGGCGGCCGTATTGCGTGTGTCGCGCACGGCGGCGTGCTCGACTGCGTGTACCGCTTCGCGAACGGCCTCGCACTCGACGCGCCGCGCGCGTGGCCGCTCCTCAACACGAGCGTGAACGTCGTCGATTTCGAACGCGGCGAGTACGTGACGCAGGCGCGCGTCGTCGCATGGGGCGACGTGGTGCATCTGGGCGGCGTCAGCGCTGACGACGGCTTCAAACGCACGCCCGAGGCGGGGCGCTAACGTGCTTTTTTGGCAGCGCGGGGCCTGGCCGCGCTGTCCTGTTCTTCCTGTCTTCCCCTCCCAGCGTCGCTCCTGTGCCTCGCCAACGCCACGGCCCGATCGATTTCCTTTCCGCTTGCTTGCGGCTTCTTTCCAAAGCCCAACCACAAAGTTAAGCGTCCTGCTAACATTTGCCCTACCTTTGGGCGCGCTGGCCACCGGGCTCCAGGCCCGGCCCTGCGTTGAAGAGGGACGCGCGCGCATGACAAGCGTGAGGCCGCGTGCCGAAGGTACGGGTATTCCAAGAAAACACGCAGGAGAAAGTTCAATGACGTTCAAGCTTCACAAGCTGCTGCCGGTGAGCGCAGCGGTCATGGCGCTCGCAGCGCTGTCGGCCAGCAACACGGCGTCGGCCGACCAGGTCGTCAAGATCGGCCACGTCGGTCCGCTCACGGGCGGTTCGGCCCACCTCGGCAAGGACAACGAGAACGGCGCGCGCCTCGCCATCGAGGAAATCAATGCCAAGGGCCTGACGATCGACGGCCAGAAGATCACGCTCGCGCTCGACGCCCAGGACGACGCCGCCGACCCGCGCCAGGCCACCCAGGTCGCGCAGAAGCTGGTAGACGACAAGGTCGTGGCGGTGATCGGCCATTTGAACTCGGGCGCATCGATCCCGGCATCGAAGATCTACAGCGACGCCGGGATCGTGCAGATCTCGCCGTCGTCGACCAATCCTTCGTACACGCAGCAGGGCTTCAAGACCACGTACCGCGTGGTCGCGACCGATGCCCAGCAAGGACCTGCGCTCGCCGATTACGCGGCGAAGAGCCTGAACGTGAAGACCGTGGCTGTGGTCGACGACTCGACCGCCTATGGCCAGGGCCTCGCGAACGAGTTCGAGAAGACGGCGAAGTCGCTCGGCATGAAGGTGCTCTCGCACGACGCGACCAACGACAAGGCCGTCGATTTCCGCGCGATCCTCACGAAGATCAAGGGCGAGAACCCCGACGCCATCATGTACGGCGGCATGGACGCCACGGGCGGCCCGTTCGCAAAGCAGGCCCGCCAGCTCGGTCTGCGCGCGAAAGTGCTGTCGGGCGACGGCGTGTGCACGGAAAGCCTCGCGGACCTCGCGGGCGCGGCGACGGACAATATCGTCTGCTCGCAGGCCGGCATGGCGGTCGAGCGTATGAACGGCGGCGCGGCGTTCGCGGCGAAGTACCAAAAGCGCTTCGGTCACCCGATCGAATTCGATGCGCCGTTCACGTATGACGCGGTGTACATCGTCGTCGACGCGATGAAGCGCGCGAACGCCATCGACCACGCGAAGATCCTCGCGCAGATCCCGGGCACCGACTACAAGGGTGTGATTGGCGAGACGTCCTTCGATTCGAAGGGCGACCTCAAGCACGGCGTGATCTCGCTCTACAACTACAAGGGCGGCAAGAAAACGCTGCTCGACGTGGTGAAGATGTAAGCACGCGATCGCGCGCAGCCGCTTCGGCGCGCCGCACGTGAAACGGCCAACCTGCGCAGGGTTGGCCGTTTTTTATTCCGTAGCGCTTATTTCGCGGCTTGCGCCGCGGCCCGCCGCCGCGCGCGTTTCGAGACGCCGTTGACGAGTGCCCAGCGCAAGACCGGCGCGACGGCGAGCATGCCGGGCTGCACCATGGCGCGGCGCGCGAAGGCGAACGAGTCGAAGCCGAGCATCTGCTGCGCAAAGGGCGGCAACAGGTCGATGCCTGCGTTCCTGATCAGCGCGCTAGCGGGGCGCATCCCCGGGCGCGGCGCGGGCGCTTGCATGAGCACGCGCACCACTTCGACCGTGCGGTCGCTCGCGACGAGTTCGGGCTGCATCGATTGCAGATACGCAGCGATTTCGGCGCGCGAGCGCGGCACCTTCGCAGCGCCGAGCAGTTCGGCAATGCGCGCGACTTCGGCGTAGTACTGATCCTGCATCTCACCGGGCAGCGCGGGATTCACGAAGCGCAAATACGCGCCGATAAAACTCGAAACTTCGGCCACGTGCACCCAGGTCAGCAGCGCAGGATCGCTCGCGCGATAGGGACGGCCATCGGGTGCGGTGCCCGTCACGGCGAGGTGGATCCGTTTGACGCGTTCGATCAGCGCCAGCGCGTCGGCGCGGCTGCCGTAAGTCGTGCCGGCGATGAAGGTCGCGGTGCGCCGCAGCCGCCCGAGGATGTCGATGCGAAAGGTCGAATGGTCCCACACACCGGCGAGCGCGAGCGGATGCAGCGCCTGCAGCAGCAGCGCGCTGACGCCGCCCGCCATCATCGCGGCGAAATCGGCATGGACTTTCCAGCAAACGGCGTCGGGGCCGAAGAGGCCCGGGTCGCCGGGCGGATTCGAGTAATCGAGTTTCGGGCCGCTGCCCGTGGTGAGATGCGTGATGTTTTCGGCGAGCGTCATGCGCACGCGGCGCACGAGCTGACCGGCAAGGCCCGTCGGTTCAGGCGCGTTGGGAGGGAGGCCGGCGTGATCGGACATCGTGCTCTCGCTCGCGCTGCGTTGGGGCTTGCGCGCCCTACGACGCGTCCGGTTCCCAGTCGCCGCCCGCCGACGCGTCGTCCGGCACCGTGAGGCCGAAGTGGCGGTAGCTCAGTTGCGTGGCTACGCGCCCGCGCGGCGTGCGCTGCAGATAGCCTTGCTGGATCAGATACGGTTCGAGCACGTCCTCGATCGTGTCGCGTTCCTCGCCGATGGCGGCGGCAAGGTTGTCCACGCCTACCGGACCGCCGTCGAACTTGTGCAGGATGGCTTCGAGCAGCTTGCGGTCCATCAGGTCGAAGCCCACGGGATCGACGTCGAGCATGCGCAGCGCAGCGTCGGCGACCTTCGCGGTGATCGCGCCGTCGGCCTTCACCTCCGCGTAGTCGCGCACGCGGCGCAGCAGGCGGTTGGCGATACGCGGCGTGCCGCGCGAGCGGCGTGCGATTTCGAGCGCGCCGTCCGGGTGGATCTGCGCGCCGAGCAGCGAAGCCGAGCGCTGCACGATGCGCGAAAGCTCGCTGGCGTTGTAGAACTCGAGGCGCGAGACGATGCCGAAGCGGTCGCGCAGCGGGTTCGTGAGCATCCCCGCGCGCGTGGTCGCGCCCACCAGCGTGAACGGCTGGAGGTCGAGCTTCACGCTGCGCGCGGCCGGTCCTTCGCCGATCATGATGTCGATCTGGTAGTCCTCGAGCGCCGGATACAGGATTTCCTCGACGACCGGCGAGAGCCGGTGAATTTCGTCGATGAAGAGCACGTCGTTGGCTTCGAGGTTGGTGAGCAGCGCCGCGAGATCGCCCGCGCGCTCCAGCACGGGGCCCGACGTCTGCCGCAGATTGACCCCCATTTCGCGCGCGATGATGTGCGCGAGCGTGGTCTTGCCGAGGCCCGGCGGGCCGAACAACAGCACGTGGTCGAGCGGTTCGGACCGGCGCTTCGCAGCCTCGATGAAGATCTCCAGCTGGCCGCGCACCTTTTCCTGGCCGACATATTCGTCGAGCTGGCGCGGGCGCAACGCGCGTTCGAACGCTTCCTCGTGAGTCGAGGCGGGCGTGGCGGCGATCACGCGGTCGGCGCCGGCGTGGTTGGCGGCGAGTTTGTCGGTTTCGATCATGCAGCGATTGTACCGCGCAGACTCTGCGGCGGCGGGGCCGCCCCGGGCATCACGATGGCACCGCAACTAACAGCCAGCCTCGAGCGTGCGCGAGGGCGATCAGGCCTTGGAGAGCGCCTTGAGCGCGAGCTTGATGCCTTCCGAAACGCCGGTGCCGGCGGGCACGTTCTTGATCGCGGCGAGCCCTTCCTTCTCCGAATAGCCGAGCGCGAGCAGCGCGTTGAGGATGTCGTTCGCGTGGTCGGAAGGCGAAGCGGCGGCGGCCATTGCGCCGAGGTCCGCGCCGAGCTTGCCCTTGAGTTCGAGCAGCAGGCGCTCGGCCGTTTTCTTGCCGATGCCGGGCACGCGCGTGAGACGCGCCGCGTCCTGCTGCGTGACCGCCTGCGCGAGGTCATTCACGCTCATGCCGGAAAGCACGGCGAGCGCCATGCGTGCACCGATGCCGCTGATCTTGAGCAGCTCGCGAAACGTCGAGCGCTCCTCCTGCGAGCCGAAGCCGAAGAGCAGATGCGCGTCTTCGCGCACGATCATCTGCGTGAGCAACACGATTTTCTCGCCGGTGCCGGGCAGGTTGTAGAACGTGCTCATCGGCACGTCGACTTCGTAGCCGACGCCGTTGCAGTCGATGAGCAGGTGCGGCGGGTTCTTTTCCAGCAATACGCCGGCAATGCGACCGATCATGGCGGGTTCTGTGATGAGGGAAAGCTCAAGAGTGTAGCGGAGGGCAGGGCAGTCCGGAGCGCGCGGCCCGAACGTTCGCCGCCCGGCCAGGCGCATCGGCCACGTATTCAGCCGATCAACCGTCCGCGGCGTACCCGCATGCCCTTTTTCGCGAGCGCAGGCGCGAGCCCGCCGAGCGTGGCGAGGGCGTCGCCGCCGTGCGCGTGGCAGATCGCCATGCCGAGCGCGTCGGCGGCGTCGGTGCCGGGCGTGCCGGTGAGGGCGAGCAGGCGCACGACCATCTGCTGCATCTGTTCCTTGGTCGCGCGTCCGTAGCCCACCACGGCCTGCTTGAGCTGCAGCGCGGTGTACTCGGCCACCGGTACGCCGCCCGACACCAGCCCGCAGATGGCCGCGCCGCGCGCTTGCCCAAGCAGCAGGGTCGACTGCGGATTGACGTTGACGAAGACCTTTTCGATTGCGGCCTGGTCGGGCGCGTGCTGGCGGATCAGCGTGGAAACGCCCTCGAAGATGGTGCCGAGGCGCGTGGGCAGATCTGCATCGGCGGTGCGGATGACGCCGCTTGCGACGTACGTGAGCTGATGGCCGTGACGTTCGATCACGCCGAAGCCGGTGACGCGCAAGCCGGGGTCGATGCCGAGAATTCTCATGAAATGCGGGGAAGACGGATGTGCCTGCGATGGTACAACGAACGGCACAGATGCCGCGAGCCTTGAAGGCGCGGGCGAACGAGGCGCGCCGCGCAAAGAAAAAGCCCGCGAGACGCAAGTCCGGCGGGCTTTGCACAAGCGACGCGTCACGTGCAGGTGACGCGCCGCACGCAACCAGTGCGGCGAAGATCAGTGACGGAAGTGGCGGATGCCCGTCATCACCATCGCGATGTTGTGCTCGTCGGCGGCGGCGATCACTTCGTCGTCGCGCATGGAACCGCCCGGCTGGATCACGCAGGTCGCGCCCGCGTTCACCACCACGTCGAGGCCGTCGCGGAACGGGAAGAACGCGTCCGAGGCGACTGCCGTGCCCGCGAGCTTGAGGCCCGCGTTTTCGGCCTTGATGCTGGCGATGCGCGCCGAGTCCACGCGGCTCATCTGGCCCGCGCCGACGCCCATCGTCATGCCGTTCGCGCAGAACACGATGGCGTTCGACTTCACGAACTTCGCGACGCGCCATGCGAACAGCAGGTCGTCCATTTCCTTCGGCGTCGGGTGGCGCTTCGTCACCACGCGCAGTTCGTGCGGCTGCACGTTCTTCGCGTCGAGCGATTGCACGAGCAGGCCGCCGCCCACGCGCTTCAGATCGAATGCGTTATGGCCGTCGCCCAACGCGATCTCGAGCAGACGCACGTTCTGCTTCGCGGCGAACACGGCCTTCGCGGCTTCCGAGAACGACGGCGCGATCAGCACTTCGACGAACTGCTTGGCGACAGCCTGCGCCGCAGCTTCGTCCACTTCGCGGTTGAACGCGATGATGCCGCCGAACGCCGAGGTCGGGTCGGTCTGGAACGCCTTCGAGTAGGCTTCGAGCGCGTTCGCGCCGATCGCCACGCCGCACGGATTCGCGTGCTTGATGATCACGCACGCCGGGGCATCGAACGTCTTCACGCATTCCCATGCCGCGTCCGAGTCGGCGATGTTGTTGTACGACAGTTCCTTGCCCTGCAGTTGCGTGTAGTTCGCGAGCGCGCCGGCGGGCGTCGTGAGGTCGCGGTAGAACGCGGCGCTCTGGTGCGGGTTTTCGCCGTAGCGCAGGTCCTGGACCTTATCGAACGCGAGGTTCAGCACGGCCGGGTAGGTGTTGCGCGACTTGTGCTCGAGCGCTTCGGTGAGGCTCGTGAGGTAATTCGTGATCGCGCCGTCGTATTGCGCCGTGTGCGAGAACACCTTGGTCGCGAGGCGGAAGTTCGTGGCATAGCTCACGCTGTTGCCGTTCGCGCGCATTTCTTCCAGCACTCTCGCGTAGTCGGCCGGGTCGACCACCACGGTCACGTCGCGATGGTTCTTCGCCGCCGAGCGCAGCATGGTCGGGCCGCCGATATCGATGTTCTCGATTGCGTCTTCGAGCGAGCACTCTTCCTTCGAGATCGTCTGGACGAACGGGTAGAGGTTCACGACGAGCAGGTCGATCGTCGGGATGTCGTGCTTTTCGAGCGCGGCCATGTGCTCGGGCAGGTCGCGGCGCGCGAGGATGCCGCCGTGCACCTTCGGGTGCAGCGTTTTCACGCGCCCATCGAGCATTTCCGGGAAGCCGGTGTAGTCGGCCACTTCGGTGACGGAAAGGCCCGCGTCCGCGAGCAGTTTCGCGGTGCCGCCGGTCGAGAGGATCTTGACGCCGAGGTCCGACAGCGACTTCGCGAAGTCGACGATGCCGGCCTTATCGGAAACGGAGATGAGCGCTTGCCTGATCATGATGGGTAACGAGGTAGATTGCCGAGAGATCGAGGGGGCTGCGCCGAAGGTCCAGAAAAACGCAGCGGCGTTACAGCAGGCCGTGCTGCTGGAGCTTCTTGCGCAGCGTGTTGCGGTTGATGCCGAGATACTCGGCGGCGAGCGACTGATTGCCGCCTGCCTGCTCGAGCACCACCTCGAGCATCGGTTTTTCGACGCACGCCATCACCATTTCGTAGACGTCGTGCGGATTGCTGCCGTCGAGGTCCTGGAAGTAGATGCCAAGGCTCTCGCGGACGGATTGTTCGATGTTGTGCTTGCTCATGCTGCCAGTCGATCGGTTGATTCGTCGCTGCCGTCGCTGTCGTTGTTCTCGTCGTCGACGTAGACGAGGCGCTCGGAGCGCGCCTTCTGTTCGTCGAAGAACTGATTGACGGCGACGAGCTGCTCGCGCGTGGTGTCCAGCGTATTCATGCGGTGCCGGAACGTATTGGCGCCGCAAAGGCCGCGAGTGTACCAGCCGATATGCTTGCGCGCAGTACGCACGCCCGTAAATTCACCGTAAAAAGCGTAGTGGTCCTCCAGATGCTCGTTCATGATCGACTGGATTTCGTCTACGCGCGGGGCCGGCAGCTGCTCGCCCGTCGCCAGGAAATGCTCGATTTCGCGGAACAGCCACGGGCGCCCCTGCGCCGCGCGGCCGATCATGATGGCGTCGGCGCCCGTGAGTGCGAGGACCTCGCGCGCCTTTTGCGGCGACGTAATGTCGCCGTTCGCGACCACCGGAATGCGCGCGGCGGCCTTCACCGCGGCAATCGTTTCGTACTCCGCTTCACCGTGATAGAGATCGGCGCGCGTGCGGCCATGCACGGTGAGCATGGCAATGCCGCTTTCTTCGGCAATGCGCGCGATGGTAAGTGCGTTGCGGTTGTCGCGGTCCCAACCCGTGCGGATCTTGAGCGTGACGGGCACGGCGTCGGGACCCACGCCCACGGCGTCGACCACGGCCTTGACGATGCGCGCGACGAGCGGCTCGTTCTGCAAGAGCGCCGAGCCGGCCGCGACGTTGCAGACCTTCTTGGCCGGGCAGCCCATGTTGATGTCGATGATCTGCGCGCCGTTCGCGACGTTGTAGCGCGCGGCTTCGGCCATCATTTCCGGATCGGCCCCGGCGATCTGCACCGAAATGGGTTCCACTTCGCCCGCGTGATTGGCGCGGCGCATGGTCTTTTCGCTCTTCCAGAGCTGCGCGTTGGACGCGACCATTTCGGAGACCGCATAGCCCGCGCCGAGGCGCTTGCACAGCTGGCGGAACGGCCTGTCCGTGACACCCGCCATGGGGGCGACGAACAGGTTGTTACGCAAGGTGTGACGGCCGATAGTGAACATGACGCGCGGGCGAGGCCGGTACCGCGACCCGGATGGCAATCCGGCCGGCGCGGCGATCGGCGTGAACTTGAAAAAGGGGAAACGCATATTTTAGCGTAAGCGGGATGCGAGGTCGCGCTGCGCGGACCCTGGTCTTGTCCCGGAGCGGAGTTGCCGCGCTCAAAGAAAAAGCGATGCGACCCTTAGTTCGCCTCAACGCCGCTGCCCGAACATCATCTGCCGCGCGAGCGCCGTCTTCACGGGCGGCGCGAATTCGAGCGCCGTGAGCGCGAGCCCGCGCAGCGTGGCGAGCGGGCCGAAATCGACGGTGAACAAGCGGGCGAGCGTATCCGTCGCGCCGATCGTCATGCGGCGGTCGAACGCGCGACGGCCGGCGAACTCGGCGAGTGCGCGCGGCGTGGCACCGTGCTGCGCGAGCGAATCGGCGAGCGCGTGGGCGTCGCGCAGACCGAGATTGAGACCCTGGCCCGCCACGGGATGCAGTGTTTGGGCCGCATTGCCGACCGCCGCGATGCGGCCGTGGCCGCAAACGAGGGCGTCGAGCGCGTTCAGGCCGAGCGCAAAGGCCGCGCGGCCGTGAACATGCGTGAAGCGGCCCATGCGCGCCCCGAACGCCACGCCGAGTTCGGCGAGGAAATCGGCGTCCGAAAGCTGCGCGCGGCGCTCGGCCTGCGCCGGGGAGCAGCACCACACCAGCGCGTAATCCGCGCCGCGCACGCCGCCCATCGGCAGGAGCGCGATCGGGCCTTCGCTCGTGAAGCGCTCCCACGCGACGTGCGGTTGCGGGGCAGCTAGCGTCACCACGCCGACCAGCGCCGTTTGCCCGTAGTCGCGCGTCCGTTTGGTTTCGGCGGCCGGCAGTGCGGCCTTGGCATCGGCTTCGTCGGCCTCTTCTGCATCGTCTTGCGCGTCGCGTGGCGGCGGCGTGCGATACAGGCCGCCCTCGGCGTTCACGAGGATGCGCGTGCGCAGATGGCGCTCGACGCCCGCGCTCACGACCGGCAGCGTCACGCCGTCGTTCTCCACGACGGGATCGTGCGCCTGAGTGTGATGCAGCCAGTGCACCCGCGTGCCGCGCACGGCCTGCGCAAGCGCCTGAACGATCGCGCCGTAGCGCGCTACGTAGCCGAGCGCGGGCAAGTCGTAATCGTGGCGGTCGATCAGCGTGCGCCCGAAATGGCCGCGCTGCGAAACATGGATGCGCTCGATGGGCGTCGCGTCGTGCGGCCACGCGAGCGCTTCGAGCAGCGTGCGGCTGCCCTGCGAAACGGCGATGGCGCGCGGATCGCCGGCGCTGTCCTCGGGTTCGCGCGCGTCGATCAGCGCAATCGAGAGCCCTTGCGTGGCGCTGCGCCGCGCGAGCCAACCTGCGAGCGCGAGACCTACCGGCCCCGCGCCGACGATCGTCACATCGTGGTCGAATTGAGCGGGCGCGTTCGCGCCGGTGGGAGTGTCGTTCGCGCTGCCGGAAACTGCGTTCATGTCGTTTGCTTCGCTTCGTGTGGAATCTTCGCGTCTGCGTTTCCGTCTGCGTCAGGCGCCGCGTTGCGCGCCCTGCATGAGCGCTTCGATTTCATCGGCGGCAACGGGCACGCCGCGCGTGATCAGCTCGCAGCCCGTTTCGGTGACGATGGCGTCGTCCTCGATGCGGATGCCGATGTCCCAGTAGCGCTCGGGCACGTCCTCGGCCGCGCGGATGTAGAGACCCGGCTCGATCGTGAGCGTCATGCCGGCGCGCAGCGTGCGCCACGGCGGCGGGGCGTCGGGCTTTTCGGTGCTTGCCGCAACGCCGCGTTCCCTGTAATCGCCCGCGTCGTGCACATCCATGCCGAGCCAGTGCCCGGTGCGATGCATATAGAAGCGCGCGTAGGCGCGCTCGGTAATCACGTCGTCGACGCTCGCAAAGCGCTGCCGGTCGATGATGCCGGTATCGAGCAGCCCCTGCGCGAGTACGCGCACCGCGGCGTCATGCGGCGCCTCGAAATTCACGCCGGCGCGCGTGGCGTCGATCGCGGCCTGCTGCGCGGCGAGGACGATGTCGTACAGCTCGCGTTGCGCGCTCGTGAAGCGGCCGCTCGCGGGGAAGGTGCGGGTGATGTCCGAGGCATAGCCGTTCAACTCGCACGCGGCGTCCATCAGCACGAGGTCGCCTTCGCGCGCCACCGCGTTGCCCGCTGGGTAGTGCAGCACGCACGCGTTCGCGCCTGCCGCGACGATCGAGCCGTAGGCGGGCGCCTGCGCGCCGTGCTTGCGGAACGTGTAGAGCAACTCCGCCTCGATCTCGTACTCGCGCATGCCGGGCCGGCATGTCTGCATCGCGCGAACGTGCGCGAGCGCCGAAATTTTTGCGGCGCGGCGCATCGTGTCGAGTTCGTGCGCATCCTTGATCACGCGCATGTCGTCGAGCAGCGGCAGCAGGTCGTACGCGGCGGCCGGCGCCGTGACGCCGCTGCGCCCCTGCGCGCGCACCGCGTCGATCCAGCGCTTCACCTGCGCGTCGAAGCGATCGGAGGCCGCGAGCGCGTAGTGCAGCGCCGGACGGTTGGCGATGAACTGCGGGATACGCGCATCGAGTTCGTCGGCAGGAAACGCGGCGTCGAAGCCAAACGCTTCGCGCGCGGCGTCCGGACCGAAGCGAAAGCCTTCCCACGTTTCGCGCTCAACGTTCTTCGCGCGGCAGAACAGAATGGCGGCGGGCTGGTTCTCGCCCGCGTTCGCGTCGAGCACGAGCAGCGCCTCGGGCTCGGTGAAGCCGGTGAGGTAGTAGAAGTAGCTGTCGTGCCGATACGGATAGTCCGCGTCGCGATTGCGCAGCGCTTCGGGCGCGGTCGGCACGAGCGCGACACCGCCGCCCTGCGCACGCAGCGCTGCAAGCACACGTTCGCGGCGCGCGCGATAGAGCGCCGCGCCGCCGTCGGGGCCGCGCTGCATGTCGGCTGCGTCGGCCACGCTGGCCGCAGGTTGGGCTTCGCTCGAGGCGGCCGGGGCGCTTTGCTTGAGGGTCGAGTCCATCGTGAGATTGTAGCGCTGGCTACAAAGGCGCGCGCTGGCTCGCGGTGACCCCACCCGCGCGCCGCTATGGCCGGGTGTTGTCTCTTGCTGACATCATTTGTAGGAAAAATCCTGCACTGCAACAGACGGCGCGTCAGCAAATTACGAATCCAACGTATACTTCGGCCGGATTCCAGAAAAGGCAGGTGGTATGAAACTTATCGGTTCGCTCGGCAGCCCGTATGTCCGCAAGGCGCGGATCACGCTCGCCGAAAAGAAAATCGACTACAAGCTGGTGCTCGAAAACGTGTGGGGCGAGGAAACGGCGATTCACGATTTCAACCCGCTCGGCAAGGTTCCGTGTCTCGTGATGGATGACGGCGAGGCCGTGTTCGACTCGCGCGTGATCTGCGAGTACGTCGACATGCTCTCGCCCGTGGCCAAGCTCATTCCGCCCGCAGGACGTGAGCGCATTGAAGTGCGTTGCTGGGAGGCGCTCGCCGATGGCATGCTCGACGCCACCGTGCTGATCCGCCTCGAAGGCACGCAACGCACGCCGGAACAGCGCAACGAGGCGTGGGTGAAGCGCCAGGAGCGCAAGATCCACGAGAGCCTCGCCGCGATGGCCAAGGGGCTCGACGGCAACCCTTGGTGCGCGGGCAACCGCTACACGATCGCGGATATTGCCGTGGGCTGCGCACTCGGCTATCTCGACTTCCGCATGCCGGAGCTGAACTGGCGCGAGGCGCATCCGAATCTCGCGCGCCACTTCGAGAAGCTTTCGCAGCGTCAATCGTTCGTCGACACGGTGCCGCAAGGCTGACGTCCAGTCCATCTGCAACTGACGTGACTTAAACAAAACGCCCGACGGCATGGTGTGCCGTCGGGCGTTTTCGTTCAAGCCGCGGATCGCCTTCCTCAGACGATCTTTTCCTCGGCCGGCGCGAACGAATCGCTGCGTGCAACCGGCCACCACTTCTCGTACAGCTGATAGCGATAGCGGCCTTCGAGCAGATCGCCGGGCTTCAGGTACTTGAGCAGTTCCGACATCAGCTTCACTTCATACGACGACACGCGCCGCACGATGTGATGCGCGCGCAGATCCGATGGGCTCGCGAGACCCGCGGCCTGAATCAGCTCCTGCAGCGCGTGCAGCGTGTTGTGGTGGAAGTTGAAGACGCGCTCGCCCTTGTCCGGCACGTTCAGCGCGCGCTGGCGCACGGGGTCTTGCGTGGCGACGCCGGTGGGGCAGCGGTCCGAGTGGCACTTCTGCGCCTGGATGCAGCCCACGGCGAACATGAAGCCGCGCGCCGAGTTCACCCAGTCCGCGCCGATTGCGAGCGTGCGCGCGATATCGAACGCCGTGATGATCTTGCCGCTCGCACCGATCCTGATCTTGTCGCGCAGGCCGATGCCCACGAGCGTGTTGTGCACGAGAAGCAGCCCTTCCTGCAGGGGCGTGCCGATGTGATCGGTGAACTCGAGCGGCGCTGCGCCCGTGCCGCCTTCCGCGCCGTCCACGACAATGAAGTCGGGCAGGATGCCGGTTTCCAGCATCGCCTTGGCGATGCCGAAAAACTCCCACGGATGGCCGATGCACAGCTTGAAGCCCGTGGGTTTGCCGCCCGAGAGCTTGCGCAGGCGCTCGATGAATTCGAGCAGGCCGCGCGGCGTGGAGAACTCCGAATGGCGCGCCGGCGAGACGCAATCCTTGCCGATGGGAATGCCGCGGGTTTCGGCGATCTCGGGCGTGACCTTGGCCGCGAGCAGCATGCCGCCGTGGCCAGGCTTCGCGCCTTGCGAGAGCTTCACCTCGATCATCTTCACCTGCGGCTCGTTCGCGAGGCGCTGGAATTTTTCGGCGCTGAAGGTGCCGTCGTCGTTGCGGCAGCCGAAGTAGCCCGAGGCGATCTCCCAGATGATGTCGCCGCCATTTTCGCGGTGATATTTCGACATCGAGCCTTCGCCGGTGTCGTGCGCGAAGCCGCCTTTCTTCGCGCCCATATTGAGCGCGCGGATGGCATTCGCGGACAGCGCGCCGAAGCTCATCGCCGAGATGTTGAAGATCGACATCGAATACGGTTGCGCGCGGTTGGCGCCCACGAGCACGCGGAAGTCGCTGCCCGCGAGCTTCGTCGGCGCGAGCGAATGGCTGATCCACTCGTGGCCCACGGCCTTCACGTCGAGTTCGGTGCCGTACGGGCGGCTGTCCACAGCGTTCTTCGCGCGTTGGTAGACGAGGCTGCGCTGGGCGAGCGAGAACGGCTTTTCGTCGGTGTCGTCCTCGACGAAGTACTGGCGGATCTCGGGCCGCACGAACTCGAACAGGAAGCGCAGATGACCCCAGATCGGGTAGTTGCGCAGGATCGCGTGGCGCTCCTGGAACATGTCGTAGAGGCCGAGCGCGACGAGCAGCGCGGGCACGATCATGCAGTACCACGACAGGCGATGGAGCGCGGCAGCGGCGGCACAGGCCGCGAGCAGCAGCACCGCGCCCCACATGGCGAGATAACGTCGGGAAAACATTGGGGGGAACTCCTCGAACTTGATGTAATGCGCGCGCCTGCTCTCCTCTTGTGAAGGGGCGGCGCGCGTGAGCCGCGCGATTGCTGGGCGCGGCTTGCGGGAATGATGCCGCAAGTTCGTGAAACTGGCAGGCAAGCGGGCAGTGTCGTTCGAGCGGCCTGTGGGAGGCGTCGAAAGTCGGATAAAAAACGCGGCGCCCAGGGCGCCGCGCGGTGTTTTCTTACGTTTTGCCTGACGCAGCTTGCGTCACGCGGCCGTCGCCGCAGCAGGCTTCTTGCGCGGGACGCGCTTCCTTTTCTTCGGCGCTTCGGGCGGCAGCACGGCGGGCACGTGCGGCGCGAGTGTCGTTACCGCCTCGATGATGCCGCCGCCCAGGCAAACGTCGCCGTCGTAGAGCACCGCCGACTGGCCGGGCGTCACGGCCCATTGCGCGTCGGGAAAACGCAGCGTGAACTGGCCCGCGCCGAATTCGTCTGCGGTATGGAACGAGCAGGGCGCATCGGCCTGGCGATAGCGCGTTTTCGCGCCGCATGCATGGTCCTGCGCCGGCGGCTCGCCCGCCACCCAGCTCACGTTGCCTGCGCGCAGCTCGTGCGCGAGCAGCCACGGATGATCGTGGCCCTGCACGACGTAGAGCGTGTTCGAGGCCATGTCCTTGCCCGCCACGAACCACGGATCGCCGCTGCCGTCCTTGCTGCCGCCAAGGCCAATGCCCTTGCGTTGCCCGAACGTGTAGAACGCGAGGCCGATATGCTCGCCGACCACCTTGCCGTCGGGCGTCATCATCGGGCCGGGTTGGGTCGGCAGATAGCGGTTGAGGAAGTCGCGGAACGGCCGCTCGCCGATGAAGCAGATTCCTGTGGAATCCTTCTTTTTCGCGTTCGGCAGGCCGATCTTTTCGGCGATCTCGCGCACCTTCGTTTTGGGGATCTCGCCGAGCGGGAACATCGTCTTCGAAAGCTGCGCCTGGTTCAGGCGATGCAGGAAGTACGACTGATCTTTCGTGTGGTCGAGCGCCTTCAGCAGTTCGAAGCTTCCGTTGCCCTCGTTCTGGCGCACGCGGGCGTAGTGGCCCGTGGCGATCGTTTCCGCGCCGAGCGACATGGCGTGGTCGAGAAAGGCCTTGAACTTGATCTCGGCGTTGCACAGCACGTCCGGGTTCGGCGTGCGCCCCGCGGAATACTCGCGCAGGAACTCCGCGAACACGCGGTCCTTGTATTCGGCGGCGAAGTTCACGGCCTCGACGTCGATGCCGATCAGGTCCGCGACCGACACCACGTCGATCCAGTCCTGACGCGTCGAGCAGTACTCGCCGTCGTCGTCGTCTTCCCAGTTCTTCATGAAGAGACCGACGACGTCGAATCCCTGCTCCTTGAGCAGCCATGCGGTAACCGACGAATCGACGCCGCCCGACATGCCTACTACGACCTTACGTTTGCTCATTTCGTTGCTGCCTTAGTTCATCCTGGGTGCTGCCTTCGGTGCCGTCGCGTGCGTCTGGATGAAATCCAGCGGCACGCGCTTGCCGGCGAGGTAATCGTCGACACAGCGCATCACGAGCGGCGTGCGATGGCGCTCGCTTGCCGCGCGCATCTCGTCAACGCTCATCCACACCGTGCAGACGATATCCGGGTCGAGCGCGCGGTCTTCCGCCTCGGCTGCGACTCTGCCGCAGTACGTGAAGCGCACGTACGTCGCGCCGCTCTCGCCGGGCTTGCCGAAGTGCGTCATATACACGCCGACCAGCGCTTCGGGCGTGAACGCATGTGCGGTTTCCTCGAGCGTTTCGCGCACTACGGCCTCGTGCAGCGTTTCGCCGGCTTCCAGATGGCCGGCGGGCTGGTTCAGACGCAGTCCAGATGGCGTGTGCTCTTCGACGAGTAGAAAGCGCCCGTCGCGCTCGACGATCGCGGCCACGGTGACGTGGGGTGCCCAGGTTTCCTCATTCATGGGCCGGTATTTTACCGGGACGGCGCGAACGCTGCCCGGGGCCGGATCTGGCCCCAGAGGGCACTTGCCCGGCTCGGCTGGCACTGCCGACCGTCCGGTCGGACGACACGGCGTGTTGTGTGCATCGCACAAAAACGGGCAATTCCTGCTACAAAGGCGTCGCTGCTTTCGGTTAAAGTGGTGCCGTCGTTTGCCGTTGCAATGGATGCCGGCGCTTGAACGCCGTTTGTCGGCCTCCCTTCGCTCGATTCGAGCCAGAACAGCTAGAACAAGAAGGTCGAGGAGGAAACAACGATGCATATCGGAGTGCCCGCAGAGACGCGGGCGAACGAAACCCGCGTGGCCGCGACGCCGGAGACAGTCAAGAAATACGTCGCCCAGGGCCATACGGTCACGATCCAGGCCGGCGCCGGCACTGGCGCGAGCTATCCCGACGAGGCCTACACGGCCGTGGGCGCGCAGGTCGCCGATGCGGCAACGGCCTTTGGCGCGGATCTCGTGCTCAAGGTCCAGTCGCCCACCGTCAGCGAATTGCCGTTCATGAAGCGCGGCGCGGTGCTGGTCGGCATGCTCGATCCCTTTAATGCGGAAAACGCCGCGAAACTCGCCGAGGCTGGCGTGACGGCCTTCGCGCTCGAAGCCGCGCCGCGTACCACGCGCGCGCAGAGCCTCGACGTGCTGTCGTCGCAGGCCAACATCGCCGGGTACAAGGCGGTGCTCGTGGCCTCGAACCTCTATCCGCGCTTCATGCCGATGCTCATGACCGCCGCCGGCACCGTGAAAGCCGCGCGGGTGCTGATTCTCGGCGCGGGCGTGGCGGGCCTGCAGGCCATCGCCACGGCGCGGCGCCTGGGCGCGGTGATCGAGGCCTCGGACGTGCGCCCGGCCGTGAAGGAGCAGATCGAGTCGCTCGGCGGCAAATTCCTCGACGTGCCCTACGAAACCGATGAGGAGCGCGAAGCGGCCGTCGGCGTGGGCGGCTATGCCCGGCCCATGCCGCCGTCGTGGCTCTCGCGCCAGTCGGCGCTGGTGCACGAGCGCGCGAAGCAGGCGGACATCATTATCTCGACCGCGCTGATTCCGGGCCGCGACGCGCCGACGCTGCTGCCTTCGGAAACCGTGCAGGCGATGAAGCCGGGGTCGGTGGTGATCGACCTCGCGGCAGGACGCGGTCCCGTTGCGGACGAGGCAAGCGGCCGACGCGGCGGCAACTGCCCGCTCACGGAGGCCGACAAGGTGGTGACGCACCACGGCGTGCAGATCTGCGGCTACACGAACCTCGCCTCGATGGTCGCCGCCGACGCCTCCGCGCTCTACGCGCGCAACCTGCTCGACTTCCTGAAGCTCATCGTCACGAAGGAAGCCACGCTCAACATCGATCTCGCGGACGACATCGTCGCGGCCACGCTGCTGGCCCGCGACGGCCAGGTCACGCGCAAGGCATGACGAGGAGGAGAACAAGAATGGAAGTCATCAACCATACCGTCATCAACCTGATCATCTTCGTGCTGGCCGTGTACGTGGGCTATCACGTGGTCTGGAACGTCACGCCCGCGCTGCATACGCCGCTCATGGCCGTGACCAACGCGATTTCCGCAATCGTGATCGTCGGCGCGATGCTCGCCACGGGCCTGACCGTCGGCGGACCGGGCAAGTTCTTCGGCACCTTCGCCGTGCTGCTCGCGGCCGTGAACGTGTTCGGCGGGTTCCTCGTCACACGGCGAATGCTGGAGATGTTCCGCAAGAAGGAGCCGAAAAAGCTCTCCGCCCCTGGCAGCAAGGAGGGCGCATGATGGGGCTGAACTTCGTGAGTATGAACGTCGTTACGCTGCTTTATCTGGTGGCGTCGGTCTGCTTCATCCAGGCGCTCAAGGGGCTGTCGAATCCGAAGAGCGCGCGCGCCGGCAACGTGTTCGGCATGGTCGGTATGGCCATCGCCATTCTCACGACCCTTGCGCTGATCGTGAAGGAGTCCGCACAGTTCGGCTCGAACCTCGGCCTGGGGCTTGCGCTGTTGTTCGCGGCGCTCGTGGTGGGCGGCGGCCTCGGAGCGTACGTCGCCGCGCGCGTCGAGATGACGAAGATGCCCGAACTCGTCGCGGCCATGCACTCGCTGATCGGTCTGGCGGCGGTGTGCATCGCGTATGCGGTGGTCTCCGAACCGGCCGCGTTCGGACTGGTTGCAGAAGACGCGCCGTATCCGGGCTTCCTGCCGTACGGCAACCGTATCGAACTCTTTATCGGTACGTTCGTCGGTGCGATCACCTTCTCGGGTTCCGTGATCGCCTTCGGCAAGCTCTCCGGGAAGTACAAGTTCCGCCTGTTCCAGGGCGCGCCAGTGGTCTATCCGGGCCAGCATCTGATCAACCTGATGCTCGCGCTCGGCATGATCGGCTTCGGCGTCCTGTTCTTCCTCACGCAGTCGTGGCTGCCGTTCATCATCATGACGCTGATCGCGTTCGCGCTGGGCGTGCTCATCATCATCCCGATCGGCGGCGCTGACATGCCCGTGGTCGTGTCGATGCTGAACTCGTACTCGGGCTGGGCGGCGGCGGGCATCGGCTTCTCGCTGAACAACGCCATGCTGATCATCGCGGGGTCGCTCGTGGGTTCTTCCGGCGCGATCCTCTCGTACATCATGTGCCACGCGATGAACCGCTCGTTCTTCAACGTGCTGCTGGGCGGCTTCGGCGGCGAGGCGGGTGCGGCGGCGGCAGGCGGCGCGCAGGAGCAGCGTCCGGTGAAGTCGGGTTCGGCTGACGACGCCGCGTTCATGCTCGGCAACGCCGAGAGCGTGGTGATCGTCCCCGGTTATGGCCTTGCGGTGGCACGCGCGCAGCATGCGCTGAAAGAACTCACGGACAAACTCGTGGAGAAGGGCGTGGACGTGCGTTACGCGATTCACCCGGTGGCGGGCCGCATGCCGGGCCACATGAACGTGCTGCTCGCGGAAGCCGAGGTGCCGTACGACATGGTGTTCGAAATGGAGGACATCAACAACGAGTTCGGCCAGACCGACGTGGTGCTGGTGCTCGGCGCGAACGACGTGGTGAACCCGGCGGCGAAGAACGATCCGAAGTCGCCGATCGCGGGCATGCCGATCATCGAGGCGTACAAGGCGCGCACGATCATCGTGAACAAGCGCTCGATGGCGGCCGGCTACGCGGGCCTCGACAACGAACTCTTCTACATGGATAAAACCATGATGGTGTTCGGCGACGCGAAGAAGGTGATCGAGGAGATGGTGAAGGCGGTGGAGTAAGCGCGGCTCGCATCAGACCCACGCGAAAGGCGCGCAGCGATGTGCGCCTTTTTCATTTGCGGCTGTGCTGAGCGCTCAGAGCGAAGGCGCATTCACGCGGCGCAGATAGTCGGCGAGGCGCCGCCCGCTCACATCGGGAAACTGCTCGAGCACTTCCACGTTCTCCATGCGCGCGATGTTGAAATTGCGGAAGTCCTCGCGCATTTCGCACCAGGCGCCCACGGTCCATTGCGCGCCCCAGTACACGAGCCCGAGCGGCCAGATGCGCCGCTGCGTATGCGCGCCGATGCGGTCGCAGTACGCGAAGCGCACGACGAGCCGCGTGTCGACGGCGCGATGCAGCGCGTCGAGCTTGTCCGAAAACGCGTGATCCATGTGATACGCGGGCGCGAACACGGCAAGCCGTTCCAGCACGGCGCGCTTTTCCGCGGGCATCGCGGCGGCGATCTTCGCCAGCGCGCCGCGTGCGCCGCTCGCGAGCGCCGCGCCGCCCCACGATTCGGCCATGCGCGCGCCCACCGCGAGCGCGGTGAGTTCGTCGGCGGTGAAGGTGAGCGGCGGCAGACTCGCGGTGCGCGCGAGCCGGTAGCCAATGCCCGCCTCGCCCTCGATCGGCACGCCCGAGAGCTGCAGGTCGCGCACGTCGCGATAAACCGTGCGCGGCGAAACTTCGAGCCATTCTGCGAGCTGCTGCGCCGTGGTGAGACGCCGGCCGCGCAGCAGTTCGGCGATGCGAAAAAGGCGGTCGGCACGGCGGGTCATGGCAGGGCAGTCGCGAAGGCGGGCGCGGTGACGGGGATAAGCACAGATGATAGCGCCGGGCGCGCGTGGCGCCCGGCCGCGGCTTAGCCGAGCTTCGGCGCGTGCAGACCGACGCGGTTGCCTTCGGTATCGATGAAGAAGCCGATATAGCCGTAATTGTTCGGCAACTCCACCGCTGGCCCTTGCTGCTTGCCGCCGGCTTTTTGCACACGGTCGAGCACGGCGGTGACCGATGGCTGCGCGTTCAGATACACGAGCACGCCCTTCGGGTCGGGCTTGGCGTCATGCGGATTGAACACGATGCAGCCGCCGGTTTCCGTATCGGTGTGAGCGAACAGCGCCATCGGCACGCCGCCGACCACCTCGCGCTGCAGCGCGGTGTCGAAGGCGGTTTCGTAAAAACGGGCGGCACGCTCCAGGTCGTGCGCGGGAATTTCGAACCACGAGATCACACGGGACAGATCGGTAGACACGGTGCAGCTCCTCGAAGACAACGGCGGACGTTGAATGGCGGCAGCCGGGCGGCGGCAGCCTCGCCGGATGGCGTAGAAGCAGTGTGCCAGGGGGCTGCTGACAGCGTGTTGTCAGTAGGTTTGACGCGCCGTGACGGGCGAGTCGAGGCGGCGGGTGGGAAGGCCACCCGCCGTGCGCGTTTGCCAATGTCAGCTGGCGTCGTCGCTGCTGGCGGCGGGGTTCGCTGGACGCTGGCGCACGCTGCCCGCGATCAGGTCGAAGCGGAACAGGCGGCATTCGAGCGCGCCGTTGTAGAGCGGCGTCTTGGCAGCTTCGCGCAGGCGCAGCTGGCCTGGCAGCTTGCGGTCCGACGTGAGAACGAACGCGCGCCAGCCCGTGAAGCGCTGCTTGAGCGCGTCGCCGAGCGCCTGGAAGAACTCGGCGTCGGGCGCCTCGTCCTTGGCGCGGCGAAAGCCTTCGTCGTCGTCGCCGCGCAGCTCGCGCGCCGTCGGGCGCGCCTCGCCGCGCGCGTTGCGCCCGCGCACCTCGATACGCTCGCCGTACGGCGGATTCGCCACGAGAATGCCGGGCGCAGCCGAGGGAGGCGTCATGTTGCGCGCGTCGAGCTGCTTGAGCGTCACGCTGCCAAAGCCCGCGCGCTTGAAGTTCGCACGCGCCTTTTCCAGCATGACATCGGAGATGTCGCTGCCGTAGATCAGCAGATCGCTGGTCTTGCTCTGCGCGAGATTGCGCGCCGTGTTCGCCTCGCTCCTGAGGTGCCGCCAGGCGGCCATGTCGGCCTGCTTGAGCGACTCGAAGCCGAAGCGGCGATCGAGTCCCGGCGCGATGTCGAGCGCGACTTGCGCGGCTTCCGCGAGGAAGGTGCCGCTGCCGCACATCGGGTCATAGAGCGGCGTGCCGGGCGTCCAGCCCGTGAGGCGCAGGATGCCCGCGGCGAGGTTCTCGCGGAGCGGGGCGGCGCCCTTGTCCAGACGCCAGCCGCGCTTGAAGAGCGGCTCGCCCGAGGTGTCGAGATAGAGCGTGCATTCGTTCGCCGTGAGGAAGGCGAAGACGCGCACATCGGGATAGGCGGTATCGACACTCGGACGCGCACCGGCCTTGTCGCGCATGCGGTCGCAGATCGCGTCCTTCACGCGCAACGTGGCGAATTCGAGGCTGCGCAGCGGCGACTTGATCGCGGTGATGTCGATGCGGATCGTCTCGTTCGCCGAGAACCACTTCTCCCACTGCTGCTCGCGCGCGAGCGCATAGATGTCCTGTTCGCTGCGGTACGGGCGCTGGGCGATCTTCATGAGCACGCGGCTCGCAATGCGCGAATGGAGGTTGGCGGCGATGCCGCCGGCCCAGTTGCCGCGGAAATGCACGCCGCCGGGCACCTCGGCGCCGACCTGAAGTGCGCCGGGCGGCAGGCGCCGTTGCGCGGTTTCGGCCAGTTCGGCGGCGAGCGTGGCTTCGAGGCCGCGCGGGCAGGGGGCAAAGAAATCGAAAGACATGAAGGAGGATGGGACGCTGCGGGGAAGGCGCTATTGTACGCGGGTTGCGGGAGCGGCCAGGCGTGCATGCCGCCAGCGCCGCTGGAGACCGCTCGATAGCCGCACCTGGCCGCCATTTGCCTCGTCGCGGACGCCTCCTCCAAGAGCGTGACGTGCGGACCTTTATCGGCTCTGGATCGCCTTTGGGGCGTGGCGATCAGGTGCGCCGCAGACTCGCCTCAGCAAAAAACGCCGCCTCAGCCGCCGGCGGCCGCCATCTGCGGACACGCGATGCTCGCCGCCGTCTTCGCACGCACACCAGCCTTCGTGCCATTCGAGGCCACACTCACGCGCGGCGCGGCCGCGAGCGCGCGCACGCCGCTCGCGATCGACTGCGAGAGCGCCTCGACCGCCTGCCGGTGGCCGATGACGAGCGCGTCGTAGCCGTCGCCCACCTTCTCGTTGAGCACGCTGCGGCAGGTCAGGACCGTTTGCGTGTCGAGCGCGCGCACGCTCCACACGGCGTCGATGAGCGCGTGCGAGCCCGGCCACGATTCGAAGCGCTGCACGTTCACGCTCACGCGATAGACGGGCACGCCCTCGGGATGCGGCGAGCCGTACACGTCGATGGTGCCGAGCTGCTGCGTGAGGTCGCCCGAGAGCGCCCGGCGGATCTCGTCGCCGGGCATCGAGGACCAGCGCTCCTGCTCGAGTACGCGCACCTGGTTGGCGTCGGTTTGCACGACGAACTGTGCCTTTGCGACCTGCGGCGGCACGTCGACAGGCGCCAGTTCGATCAGCCATTGGGCGTTGCCCGCGCTCGGCGCGGCCGCGGCGGTGCGACCCGTGTCGTCGCTCGGGCTGAGCGTGTAGAACCGGCTGGCGGGCGAACTGCAGCCCGCCAGCGCGGCGGCTATGACCAGCGCGCCGAGCGCGGCAAGGGCGGGGACGCGTCGGAACGTCATGGCTTGTCTCCAGATTTGCCGCGCAGCAGCGATTCGGGATGGCGCTCCAGGTAATCGGAGAGCGCGTTGAGCGATTGCAGCGTACGCGTGAGTTCCTGCATCGCCTGGTGCACGTCGGACTGCAGCGGCGAATCTTGCTGCAGCGTGGACTGCGCAGCGTTGAAGGTCTTCTGCGCCTGGTCGAGCGTGCCTTGCAGCTGCGGCAGGATCTGATCGTTCACCTTGCCGAACAGCTGGTTGGCGTTCTTGAGCGAGTCGTTCAGGTTGTTGCCGATCTTGTCGAACGGAATCTGATCGAGCTTCTTCGCAATGTCCGCGACCTGCAGCTGCAGTTCTTCGAGCGAGTTCGGCACCGTGGGCAGCTCGAGCGGGTCGTGGTTGAAGTCGACCGTCGCGGGGCCCGCCTTCGGGAAGATGTCGAGCGCGATGTAAAGCTGACCCGTGATCAGGTTGCCGGTGCGCAACTGGCCGCGCAGGCCGCGCGCGACGAGCCGCTTGATCAGCTCCTCGCTTTGCGGCGTATGCGGCGCGGGCGCTTCGCCGCGGATGCGGCGCGACAGGCGCAGCGGATAGAGGTCGATCGTCACTGGCATCGTGAAGTTGTGCTGTTTCGGGTCGTATTCGATCCCGATGTCGGTGACCTGGCCGAGCGCGATGCCGCGGAAATCGACCGCCGCACCCACCGAAAGGCCGCGCAACGACTGATTGAAGTACATGACCACGCGTTGCGGCGCACCGTCCGGCTCGCGCATTGCCTCAGCCTCGTCGGAGGCCAGCGCGAAGGTGGCGCTGTCGGGCGCCTGGGGGCCCATGGACTGCCCGGGCGGAGCCTGGAACGCGAGGCCGCCCACCACGATCGTGGCGAGGGATTGCGTGTTGACCTTGATGCCGTTCGAATCGAGCTGCACGTTCACGCCGCTCGCGTGCCACCAGCGCGTGTTGGTGCCCACGTACTGGTCGAAGGGCGCGCTCACGAACACCTGCACCGTCACGCCGGTGCCGTCCTTGTCGAGCGAATAGCCCGTCACCTGGCCGACCTGGATGCGCCGGTAGAAGATCGGCGTGCCGATGTCGAGCGAGCCGAGCGTCGCACTGTGCAGGATATAGCGATGGCCCTTCTCGTCGATGGTCACGGCAGGCGGCGCCTCCAGCCCGACGAAGTCGCTTTGCGACTCCTGCGAGCGGCCCGCGTCCGCGCCGATATACGAGCCCGAGAGCAGCGTGGTGAGGCCCGAGACGCCGCTTGCACCCACGCGGGGGCGCACGACCCAGAAGCGGCTGTCCTTCACGGCGAAGCGTTCGGCGTCCTTGGTGAGTTCGACCGTAACGATCACATGCGAAAGGTTGGGCGAGAGCTTGATGGCGCGCACCGAGCCGATGTCCACGTCCTTGTACTTGACCTTGGTCTTGCCGGGCTCGAGTCCTTCGGCGCTCACGAAGCTGATCGTGATGGTCGGGCCGCGCGTGGCGACCGACTTCACGACGAGCGCCACGCCGATCAGCGCCGCGACGATCGGCACGATCCAGACGAGCGAGGGCAGCCAGCGCCGCGGCTTGACGATCTCCGGCTCCGGCAGATTGGGCGGGGTCGGTCCTTTCGGACTATTCATGGGGTTGATCCTGTGTGTGTTGCGCAGGTTTGTGTTTGTCTTCGTCCACCGGATCCCAGATCAAGCGCGGATCGAACTGCATCGAGGCGATCATCGTCAGGATCACGACCGAGCCGAACGCGATCGCGCCGGGGCCCGCCGTGATGACCGCAAGGGACTGGAAGCGTACCAGCGCCACGGTTAGCGTGACAACGAACACGTCGAGCATCGACCAGCGCCCGATGAATTCGACGAGCCGGTAGAGCTTCGTGCGTTCCACGGGCCGCCAGGTCGAGCCGCGCTGCGAGGTGAACGCGAGCAGCGCGAGCACCGATAGCTTGAGCATCGGCACGAGAATACTGGCGATAAAGACGATCACGGCAAGCGGCCAGTCGCCCGAGGTCCAGAAGTAGACCACGCCGCTCATGATGGTGTCGTCCTCTTCGCCGACGAGCGAGGTCGTATGCATCACGGGCAGCAGGTTCGCGGGGATGTAGAGCAGCGCCGCGGCAATCAGGAGCGCCCACGTACGCATGATGCTGTCCGGGTTGCGCTCGTGCATGGGCGAGCCGCAGCGTGCGCAGCGCACGTGGCCCCGCGCGCGCACATGCGCCTGCACGTGCCCGCAGGCGTGGCAGGAGATGTAGCCGGCGTCGCTGGCGGTCTGGTATTTCATCGGGGCCCCTTGGGCAGCGGGCGGCCGCGCGGCGCTGCCGGGTCTTGCGCGCCTGTACCGGGCTCGCGGATCTCGGGCTCGGAGAGCGGGTGCGCCGGTGACGGCGAGGCGGGCGAATGCGGCGTGTGCGGTCCGCCCGAGCCGGCGTCGCCGGCGAGGCCGCCCGGACCCGCACTGCCCCCGCGGGCCGCGCGGGCGGCGTCGCGCAGGCCGTCGGCAATGTCCCAGAGCGTGCGCGCATCGAATGTGACGACCACGGTGAACATCAGCGTGAGCGCGCCGAAGGCGAAGAGCGCGGTTTCGGGAATCACCCGCGCGAGGCTCACCATTTTCACGATGGTGATGAGCACGCCCAGCATGAAGACCTCGAGCATGCCCCAGGGCCGCACGAACTGGATGCAGCGCAGCACGTAGTCGAAGCCCGGGGGAATGAAGCCGCGCCGCACAGGCAGCAGGACGTAAAGCAGCGCTACCATCTCCGTGAGCGGAAAGAGGATGGTTGCGCAGAACACGATCACCGCGATGATCTCCATGTCCTCGTGCCACAGCACTACGAGGGCGCCGAACAGGCTCGACTCCGTAGTGATGCCGTTCGCATCGAGCTCGATGATCGGGAACGACTGGGCGATGATGAAGGTGACGAGCGCCGCGAGCGTGATGGCGCAGATGCGGTCGAGCTGGGACGCGGCGCTGCTGTAGAGCGTGGCGCCGCAGCGCGAGCAACGCGCTGACTGGCGGCCGAGCAGCCGCGGTTTGCGGTAGAGCGCGTCGCAATCGTGACACGCGATCAGTTTGTCCTGGGCCATGCGGGCAGGTGTTGCAAAACGACGTGAACGAAGGACGCGCTGCGGCGGCACACAGGCCGAAAGGTGCCGACAGCGCTTCGCGCCATGTTACCAAACGCGCCCGGCGGCGTGCCGGAACGAGCCGCGGGCCCCGCACGGGGCGGCTGCCGGAGCTGCGAACGGGCTGCGAACGGGCTGCGAAGTGTGCCACGTTTGTGCCGTGAGCGTGTGCGAGCCCGGCGGGGACCCGGCCCTTATCTCCAGATGTTTGCAGTCACCCAATTTGGACTATCTTTCGGGCATGGAGCATGCATGGCTGCGCAAGGTGGCCGCTGCCCATCCACGAAGTCAATGACTACGCAATCAAAGCGAGACGATCATGGAAGCCTTGTCGAGGTGGATTCGTTCTTACCGGTGGCGCCCAGCGGTCGGGGCCGCGGCAGTGTGGGCCGGCGCGGCTGCGGCGCTGCTCGCGGGCGCAGCCGCGCATGCGCAGCTCGACGCGGCGAAGAGTACGATCGTCGCTGTCTCGCGCCAGATGAACGTGCCGGTCCAGGGCAGCTTCACGAAGTTCGACGCGCAGATCGCCTTCGATCCGGCCAAACCCGCGGGCGGCAGCGCGAAGATCACGGTCGACACGGCGAGCTATGATCTGGGCGACCCGACCTACAACGATTCGGTGCACGGACCCGAATGGTTCGACGCGAAGACGTTCCCGCAGGCAACGTTCGTCTCGACGGCCATCGCGCCGACCGCGACGAACCAGTACAGCGTGAGCGGCAAACTGACGATCAAGGGGCACACGCAGAACGTGGCCGTGCCCGTCGTGCTCACGCAGCAGGGCGGGACGCAGACTTTCGACGGCACGTTGCCGATCCACCGGCTCGCCTTCGACATCGGCACCGGCGAGTGGAAGGACACCTCAATTGTGGCCGACGAAGTGCTCATCAAATTTCACATCGTCGTCGCGCACAAGTAGAGCGACGACCCCGAGGAGGCGCTTTTGAACAAGCTCGTACTGATGGCCGCAGGCTGCGCCGTGTCGCTCGCCGCTCTGATGACGCAAGCCTCGCACGCCGCCGATACTTACCAGCTCGATCCGAATCACACGTTTCCGAGCTTCGAAGCCGACCACTTCGGCGGTCTGTCCACGTGGCGCGGGAAGTTCACGAAGACCACGGGCATGGTCACGCTGGACCGCGCGGCGAAGACGGGCACCGTAGACGTGACGATCGATCCGGCGTCGATCCAGACCGGCAATCCGCAGCTCGACCAGCATCTGGTCGGCGACGACTTTCTCGATGTCGCGAAGTACCCCACGGCCACCTACAAGGGCACGCGCATCGTCTTCAATGGCGATACGCCCAAGGAGGTGATCGGCGACTTCACCCTGCACGGCGTGACGCGGCCGCTCAAGCTCGAGATCGCGTCGTTCAAATGCATGCAGCACCCCGTGCTCAAGCGCGAGGTATGCGGCGTGGAGGCCGAAGCCGCATTCAACCGCGACGACTTCGGCATGGACTCGGGCAAGAAGTACGGCTTCCAGATGAAGACCACGCTGCATATCCAGGCCGAAGGGATCAAGCAGTAGGCAAGCGCGGCGGCGCGGCGAAAGCCGTTGCGTTGCGCAGGCACGAAAAAAAAGCCGGTTCGCAAGAACCGGCTTTTTTTTTTTTGCTGGTGCGCCGCTTACACCTGCGCGCCCGCGTTCGGATCGTTCGGATCGAACTTTTCCTTCTTGTCCTTGATGAGGTCTTCGCGTTTCACGCCGAGCCACATGGCGAGCGCCGCGGCAACGAACACCGACGAGTAGATGCCGAAGAGAATACCCACCGTCAGCGCCAGGGCGAAGTAGTGCAGCGTCGGGCCGCCGAAGAAGAACATCGAGAGCACCATCATCTGCGTACAGCCGTGGGTGATGATGGTTCGCGACATCGTACTGGTGATCGCGTGGTTGATGACTTCGGTCACGCTCATCTTGCGCTCGCGCCGGAAGGTCTCGCGAATCCGGTCGAAGATAACGACCGATTCGTTGACCGAGTAGCCGAGCACGGCGAGCACGGCCGCGAGCACCGAGAGCGAGAACTCCCACTGGAAGAACGCGAAGAAGCCCAAAATGATCACGACGTCGTGCAGGTTCGCGATCACGCCGGCCACGGCGTACTTCCATTCGAAGCGGAACGACAGGTAGATGACGATGCCCGCCACCACGCAGGCGAGCGCGAGCAGGCCGTCGGTGGCGAGTTCCTTGCCGACCTGCGGGCCGACGAACTCCACGCGCTGCAGCTGCACCTGCGGCTCAGCCGCCTTGAGCGTGGACATCACCTGGTCGCTCTGCTGCGCGGAGCTCAGGCCCTGCTTGAGCGGCAGGCGGATCAGCACGTCGCGCGAAGTGCCGAAGTTCTGCACCTGGGCGTCGCCGTAGCCGATCTTCGTGAGCGAGTCGCGCAGCGGCTCGAGCGGCACCGCCTGCGGATACTGCACTTCAATGACCGTGCCGCCCGTGAATTCGATCGACAGGTGCAGGCCACGGTGGAAGAGGAAGAACACCGCCGCGATGAAGGTAAGAAGCGAGATCGCGTTGAAGATCAACGCGTGCTTCATGAACGGGATGTCCTTGCGGATGCGGAAAAATTCCATGTTCGTGACTCCGTATCAGCGGGACGAGCCGGTGTTGTTGCCGGAGCCGCCAGTGCCGCCCTGGGCATCGCGGCGGCGTACGACCGGTTTGGCGCGTGCGGCGCCCTTCGCGCCGGCCTTGGCCGGTTCGCGCCGGGCGGCGCCGGTGGTGGCCGCGACGGCGCGGCCCGTGTCCGTGCCGGCATCGGCGCCGGCGAGCGCGGGCGTGCCTTCATCCGGCTCCGGACGCCACACCTGACCCACCGCGAGCGACTTGAGCTTCTTCTTGCCGCCGTACCAGAGGTTCACGAGACCGCGCGAGAAGAACACGGCCGAGAACATCGACGTGAGAATGCCGATACAGTGCACGATCGCGAAGCCCCGCACCGGGCCCGAACCGAACGCGAGCAGCGCGAGACCGGCGATGAGCGTGGTCACGTTCGAGTCGAGAATCGTCGCCCAGGCGTGTGCGTAGCCGTTCTGGATGGCCAGTTGCGGCGGCGCGCCGTTGCGCAGTTCTTCGCGCACGCGCTCGTTGATCAGCACGTTCGCGTCGATCGCCATACCGAGCGCCAGCGCAATAGCCGCGATACCCGGCAGCGTGAGCGTGGCCTGCAGCATGGACAGCACGGCGACGAGCAGCAGCAGGTTCACCGACAGGCCGATCATCGAGATCGCGCCGAACAGCATGTAGTACGCGATCATGAACACGGCGATGGCGGCGAAGCCGTAGATCACCGAGTCGAAGCCCTTGCGGATGTTGTCCGCACCAAGGCTCGGGCCAACCGTGCGTTCCTCGATGATGTCCATCGGCGCGGCAAGCGAACCTGCGCGCAGCAGCAGTGCGAGGTCGGCGGCGGCCTGCGGCGTGGGCTGGCCCGTGATCTGGAAGCGGTCGCCCAGTTCGGACTGGATGGTCGCCACCGTCAGCACTTCGCCCTTGCCCTTTTCGAACAGCACCATCGCCATCGGCTTGCCGATGTTGTCGCGCGAGACGGCGCGCACCGCGCGGCCGCCCGCCGAATCGAGGCGGATGTTGACCGACGGACGCTGATGCTCGTCAAAGCCCGCCGAGGCGTCGATGATGCGGTCGCCGGTGAAGATCACCTGCTTGCGCAGGAGCACCGGCGCGGCATTGCCTTGCGTGAAGAGCTCGTCGCCCGGCGGCACCGGCGCGTTCACGTCCGGATGCAGGCCCATCGGGTCGGCGAGGCGCGCTTCGAGCGTCGCCGTGCGTCCGATGATGTCCTTCGCCTTGGCGGTGTCCTGCACGCCCGGCAGCTCGACCACGATACGGTCGTCGCCTTGCTGCTGGATCACGGGCTCGGCCACGCCGAGTTCGTTCACGCGGTTGTGCAGCGTCTGGATGTTCTGCTTGAGCGCGGCTTGCTGAACCGCCGTCTTCACGGCCGGCGTGAACGTGCCGACGAGCTGTACGCCGCCTTCGGGGTTGTTCTGCGAGGACCACTGCAGTTCGGTGATGCCGCCCGAGCCCGCGAGAACCTTGCGCGCCTGCTCGGCCGTATCGGCGTCGGCGAAATTGACGACCACCGACTGGTTGACGCGGTTCACGCCGCCGTCGCGGATGTTCTTGTCGCGCAGGAGCGTTCGCACGTCCGAAGCGTCGGAGTCGAGCTTCTTGTTGAGCGCGCCGTTCATGTCGACCTGGAGCAGGAAGTGCACACCGCCGCGCAGGTCGAGGCCGAGGTACATCGGCAGCGCGCGCAGCGACGTGAGCCAGCGCGGCGAGGCGCTCTGCAGGTTCAGGGCGACGATGTACTGCGGGTCGTTCAGGTCGGCGTTCAGCGCCTTGTTCAGCGCGTCTTTCAGGCGCAGCTGCGTGTCCGTGTCGGCGACGCGCACGCGGATGTTCGCGTTCATCGACGAGTTGTCGAACGTCACGTCGGTCGCGCGGATATTGTTCGCGGCGACCGCGGCTTCGACCTGGGCGAGCGTGCCCGAGTCGAGCTTGACGGTGGCTTTACCGCTCGACACCTGGACCGCGGGCGCTTCGCCGAAGAAATTGGGCAATGTGTACACGAAGCCGATGACGAGCGCCACCAGCATCACGACATATTTCCAGAGGGGATAACGGTTCATTGGTTGACCCAACGGGGGAGGGGAATGGCCTTAAGCGCTGCGTGCGCGTCCGGCGTTGCCTTCGGGGCGTACCTGCATTGACGTTTGCCGGTCAGTGGCTGCGAGGGCGGGTCGGATGCGCGAGGCCGTTCTTTCGGAGGCAACGGCCTCGGGGAAACCGTGAAGCTTTACAGCGACTTGATCGTGCCCTTCGGCAGGATGGTCGAGACCGACGACTTCTGCACGGTGATTTCCGTGCCATCGGCGATTTCGACGCCGACGTAGGCTTCGCTGACCTTGGTCACCTTGCCGACGATGCCGCCGCTCGTGATCACTTCGTCGCCCTTGGCCATGGCCGCGAGCATGTTGCGATGTTCCTTCTGACGCTTCATCTGCGGACGGATCATGATGAAGTACAGCACGGCGAACATCAGAATGAGCGGCAGGAAGCTCATGAGGCTCGATTCGGCACCACCTGCTGCACTGCCTTGCGCGAAGGCATTGGAAATGAACGACACGTTGGTCTCTCCGTTTTTTACGATCAAAAAGCGAGCCGGTTATTCTACCACCGGCATTCATCGCGACGATGACGCAAAATTGGCTTTGCGATCAAGTGCTTATCGCGGATCCCGCCCCGACGCGACATGCATGCGCGTGAAAACCGGGGCGGCGCGAGCGGACCGCATGCCTTGTCCGCACCATTATCGCGAAAGGTTATTGTAATATTGCGGGCGGCAGGTAACACCGTCTCAGTCCACGCCGCGTGCGCGCTGCTCGGCGAAGCGCTGGCGGAACGCCGCGAACGTCTTCGTCTCGATCGCCGCGCGCATCTCGCTCATCAGCTCCAGGTAGTAGTGCAGATTGTGGATCGTGTTGAGCTGCGCGCCGAGGATCTCGCCCACACGGTGCAGGTGGTGCAGGTAGCCGCGCGTGAAGTTGCGGCAGGTATAGCAGCCGCATTGTTCGTCGAGCGGGCGCAGCGAGTTGCGGTGCACGGCGTTGCGGATCTTGATGTCGCCAAAGCGCGTGAAGATCCAGCCGTTGCGCGCGTTGCGCGTGGGCATCACGCAGTCGAACATGTCGACGCCCGAGGCCACGCCCGCCACCAGGTCCTCCGGGGTGCCGACGCCCATCAGATAGTGCGGCTTGTCGGCAGGCAGCTTCGGCGCGATGTGTTCGAGCACGCGCATCATGTCTTCCTTCGGTTCGCCCACCGAAAGACCGCCGATCGCGTAGCCGTGGAACGGCATCTGCGAGAGGCCGGCGAGCGATTCGTCGCGCAGGTCCTCGAACATGCCGCCCTGCACGATGCCGAAGAGTGCATTCGGATTGCCGAGACGGTTGAACTCGTCGATCGAGCGCTGCGCCCAGCGCATCGACATGCGCATCGAATCCGCGGCTTCCTTGTGCGTCGTGGGCACGCCGTTGGTCGCGTAGGGCGTGCACTCGTCGAACTGCATGACGATGTCGGAGTTCAGCACCTTCTGGATCTGCATCGACACTTCGGGCGAGAGGAACAGCTTGTCGCCGTTCACGGGCGAGGCGAAGCGCACGCCGTCTTCCGAGATCTTGCGCAGGTCGCCGAGTGAGAACACCTGGAAGCCGCCCGAATCCGTGAGGATCGGCCGGTTCCAGCCCATGAAGCGATGCAGGCCGCCGTGCGCCTCGATCGTTTCCAGGCCCGGGCGCAGCCAGAGGTGGAAGGTGTTGCCGAGGATGATCTGCGCCTTCATCTCTTCGAGCTCGCGCGGCTGCGTGGCCTTCACCGTGCCGTAGGTGCCCACGGGCATGAAGATCGGCGTTTCGACCACGCCGTGATTGAGCGTGACGCGGCCACGGCGGGCGAGGCCGTCAGTGCCGAGCAATTCGAATTTGAGGCCGTTCTGCGGGCGTTCGCCCAGATACGTGCCGTGTTCGGCGCGTGCGTTGCTTTGATGACCGTCGGTCATGCGGTTGACTCCTGTGCCACCGAAAAATGCTTTGCATGGGACCGGAGTATGCGCTAAAGCGCCAACTCCGGATCGCGTGCTTTGCATGGGACCGGAGTAAGCGCTAAAGCGCCAACTCCGGATCGCAAGTCCGGCGCAGATAGTGAAAGGCCGCCGCGCGTTGGTTGTGTCGCGCGGAGGCTTGGGAAGCGTAAGTGTTACTTGTTGAGCGCGTCGTCGGTTCGGGTCAGCAGCATGGCGTCACCGTAACTGAAGAAGCGATAGCGTTCCGCAATCGCGTGACGGTACGCAGCGCGTATCGTCTCGATGCCCGCGAACGCCGAGACGAGCATCAGCAGCGTGGACTTCGGCAGGTGGAAGTTCGTCACGAGCCGGTCTACCACGCGGAATTTGTAGCCAGGCGTGATGAAGATATCGGTTTCCGCCTGCGTTGCCGCGAGTGCGCGGTTCTCGTTCGCGGCGGCGCGCGCGGCGGCTTCGAGCGCGCGCATCGAGGTCGTGCCCACCGCAATCACGCGGCCGCCGCGCGCACGCGTGGCCGCGATCTTGTCGACGAGCGATTGCGGCAGCTCATACCACTCGCTATGCATCTTGTGCTCGGCGATGTTCTCCACGCGCACCGGCTGGAACGTGCCCGCGCCCACGTGCAACGTGAGCGTGGCGCGCTCCACGCCTTGCGCGTCGAGTTGCGCGAGCAGGGCGTCGTCGAAGTGCAGGCCCGCCGTGGGCGCGGCCACCGCGCCCGGATTCTGCGCGAACACCGTTTGATAGCGCGTTTCGTCGCTCGCGTCGGCGTCGTGCGTGATGTAGGGCGGCAGCGGCAGACGCCCGTGCTGCTCGATCAGCGTGAGGCCGTCGTCCGGAAAGTGCAGCGTATAGAACTGATCGACGCGCTCGCCCACCGTCACGTCGAACGCATCGGCGAGGCGCAGCACCGTGCCGGGGCCCGGGCTCTTGCTCGCGCGGATCTGCGCGAGCGCCGTGCGCGCGCCGGTCAGGCGCTCCACGAGCACCTCGATCTTGCCGCCGCTCGCCTTCTGGCCGAAGAAACGCGCCTTCAGCACCTTGGTATCGTTGAAGACGAGCAGGTCGCCCGGCGCGATGCGCGCGGGCAGGTCGGAAAAGCGGCGGTCGGTCAGACGCGCAGGTTGGCCTGGCAACTGCGTCGTGTTATCGACCTCGAGCAGACGGCTCGCGCTGCGCTCGGGCAGGGCGGTCTGCGCGATCAGTTCCTCGGGGAGGTCGAAATCGAAATCGGAAAGCTTGAACATGCGGCCTGAAGTAACGGAAATGCGCCGGAGGCCCGGCGCGCGGCGGCTTCGCGGAGCCGAACCGTCAAGCGGTTGTGCCCCAAAAAGCGGCTGCAATGGCCGTTCGTGCGTGACGAAAGGCTATGATTGCGGGACGTGCGCGATAGCGATGCGCGCGGCGTGCCCGATGGCAGAGGCCGTCGCGCTGCACGCGCCGCGCCATACCGGAAAGCCGATATTGTACTTGCGAAGCTGCCCATGCCCCCATCCGTTAGCCGATTGATGTCCGAAGCCGATACCGCGAGCGAGGCGCCCGACGACGCGCGCAAGCCCGAGGACGGCGAGCGCAAGCGGCAAGCGGACGCGACGCAAGGGGCCGCAGCGCCCGCGCGCAAACGCGCCGCGAAGAAGTCCGCGGACAAGGCCGTGGAAGAAGCCGTAGAAAAAGCCGCGGCCAAAGACAAGCCCAAGCTCACCAAAACCGCCGACCGGCTCGCCAAACTCGGTCTGCGCAGCGACATCGATCTCGTGTTGCATCTGCCGATGCGCTACGAGGACGAAACCACGCTCACGCCCATCGGCGAACTGCTGCCGGGCGGCATCGCGCAAACCGAAGGCGTGGTGTTCGACAACGAGATCGCCTACCGGCCGCGCCGCCAGCTCGTCGTGAAGCTCGAGGATCACAACGGCGACCAGCTTCATTTGCGCTTCCTGAACTTCTACGGCTCGCAGGTCACGCAGATGGCGATCGGCAAGCGCCTGCGCGTGCGCGGCGACGTGCGCGGCGGCTTCTTCGGCATGGAGATGGTGCATCCGGCGGTGAAGGTCGTGGAGGGCGACGCGCCGCTGCCGCAGGCGCTTACGCCCGTGTATCCGTCCACGGCGGGCGTGAGCCAGGCGTATCTGCGCAAGGCGATCGACAACGCGCTTTCGCGTGCGCATCTGCCAGAACTGCTACCGGATGCGGTGGCGCAAGAGTTCATGGAGCCGCTGAATCTGCCGCCCTTGATGGACGCCGTGAAGACGTTGCACCACCCGCCCGTGAACGCCGACGAGCACGAGCTGATCGACGGCACGCATCCCGCGTGGACGCGCATCAAGTTCGAGGAGCTGCTCGCGCAGCAACTGTCGCTCAAGCGCGCGCACGAAGAGCGCCGCACGCGCGCCGCGCCCGCGATGGCGCGTCACGTCGCGGGGCGCAAGAGCGACGAGACACTGCTCGCGCGGCTGCGCGGCGCGTTGCCGTTCACGCTCACCGGCGCGCAGGAGCGCGTGGTGGCGGAAATCGCGCACGATCTCGAACAGCCGCACCCCATGCAGCGTCTGCTGCAAGGCGACGTGGGCAGCGGCAAGACCGTGGTCGCGGCGCTCGCGGCGGCGCAGGCCATCGACGCCGGCTACCAGGCCGCGCTCATGGCGCCCACCGAAATCCTCGCGGAACAGCACGCGCGCAAGCTGCGCGGCTGGCTCGAGCCGCTCGGCGTGCGGGTGGCGTGGCTCGCGGGCAGCCTCAAGGCCAAGGAAAAGCGCGCGGCGCTCGAAGCCGCGGCGCTCGGCACGGCGCAGCTCGTGATCGGCACGCACGCGATCATTCAGGAGGCCGTGGAATTCGCGCGTCTCGGCCTCGTGATCGTCGACGAACAGCATCGCTTCGGCGTCGAGCAGCGGCTCGCGCTGCGTGCCAAGGCGCAGAACGCGAAAGCGCCGGGCGAGACGCATCGCGAGTTCCAGCCGCATCAGCTGATGATGTCGGCTACGCCGATCCCGCGCACGCTCGCCATGACCTACTACGCGGATCTCGACGTCTCCACCATCGACGAGCTGCCGCCCGGCCGCACGCCGATCCTCACGAAGCTCATTTCCGACGCGCGCCGCGAGGAAGTGATCGCGCGCGTGCGCGCAGCGGCGCTCACGGGTCGTCAGGTGTACTGGGTATGTCCACTGATCGAGGAAAGCGAGACGCTGCAGCTGCAAACGGCCGTCGAGACTTACGAAACGCTGGTAGCCGCGCTGCCGGAGCTCACCGTCGGGCTCGTGCACGGCCGCCTCGCTTCCACGGACAAGGCCGCCGTCATGGATGCGTTCTCACGCAACGAGGTGCAGCTGCTCGTGGCGACGACGGTCATCGAAGTCGGCGTGGACGTGCCCAATGCGTCGCTGATGGTGATCGAGCACGCCGAGCGTTTCGGCCTCGCGCAATTGCACCAGTTGCGCGGGCGCGTGGGGCGGGGCAGCGCCGCTTCGGTGTGCGTGCTGCTCTATACCGGGCCGTTGTCGCTCACGGGCCGCGCGCGCCTGCAAACCATGCGCGAGACCACCGACGGCTTCGAGATCGCGCGCAAGGACCTCGAAATCCGCGGCCCCGGCGAATTTCTCGGCGCGCGTCAATCTGGCGCGGCGATGCTGCGCTTCGCGAACCTCGAGACCGACGCATGGCTCATCGAGCCTGCGCGCGGCGCGGCCGATCGGCTGCTGCACGAGTTTCCGCTCGTCGTCACGCAGCATCTGAATCGCTGGCTCGGCGCCCGCGAGCAGTATCTGAAAGCGTGAAAAGTCCAACTGCGAGCCCAAACTGCGAGTCCATTGCGCGGAACCTGCGCGCGCCTACGCCGTCTGACCCTTTTGTCATGATCACGCCCCGCATAGGGGTGTTGATTATTGGCGAATCACCGCCATAGGTGTATAACTACAAACTATTGATTCACCTTTTTTGATTGGTCCCCGAATGACGCTCACTGAATTGAAATACATTGTCGCGGTAGCTCGAGAGCGCCACTTCGGACGGGCCGCGGAAGCCTGCTTCGTGAGCCAGCCGACCCTTTCGGTCGCCATCAAGAAACTCGAAGACGAACTGAACGTGCAGATCTTCGAGCGCGGCACGAGCGAGGTGAGCGTCACGCCCATCGGCGAGCAGATCGTCACGCAAGCCCAGCGCGTGCTAGAACAGACGCTCGCGATCAAGGAAATCGCCAAGCAGGGCAAGGACCCGCTCGTGGGGCCGCTGCGCCTTGGCGTGATCTATACGATCGGGCCCTACCTGCTGCCCACGCTCGTCAAGCAGATGATCAAGCGTGTGCCGCAAATGCCGCTGATGCTGCAGGAGAACTACACGCTCAAGCTCATCGAGCTGCTCAAGCAGGGCGAAATCGACGTGGCGATCATGGCGCTGCCGTTCCCCGAAACCGGCCTCACGCTGCGCCCGCTCTACGACGAACCGTTCGTCGTGGCGTTGCCGTCGGGCCACGCGTGGGAACAGCGCCCGAAGATCGACCCGGACGACCTCAAGCAGGAAACCATGCTGCTGCTCGGCAGCGGTCATTGCTTCCGCGACCACGTGCTGGGCGTGTGCCCCGAACTGATGCGCTTCTCGCAGAACGCCGACGGCATCCAGAAGACGTTCGAAGGCTCGTCTCTGGAGACCATACGTCATATGGTCGCGAGCGGCGTGGGCATTACCGTGCTGCCGCGCATGTCGGTGACCGAGGTGAAGCCGCACGCGGGCGGCGTGGATTCCGGGCTGCTGTCCTACGTGCCGTTCGACGAACCCGTGCCGGACCGCCGCGTGGTGCTCGCGTGGCGCAAGAGCTTCACGCGCATGCCGGCGATCGAGGCGATCGTCGACGCCATTCACGCCTGCGAGCTGCCCGGCGTGAAGAAGATCGAGGCGCCTGCCGAGGCTGCCTGACGTATCTCGCGCCGTGCGCTTTCGGGCTGTGCGGCGGTTTTCCTTTCGAGCGCGGCATCCGCCCGCGCCACCATCCCCAGCCTTACGTTCCTTGCGACCCTAATAATCAATGCCTATTTGATAGATTGAATAAATCAAATTACAGATATCGATAGTCGTTGATAGAGTTTCCTCTAACCGATCTCAACCGGAAACCCCTGGAGGAAGCGATGCAAACCACCACCCCGAACACCCCCAGCACCTCGGCACGCGCCCATTCTGGCCTTCGCACCGTGTGGTTCTCGCTGCTCGTCGATCGCGCGCTGTCCGCCTGACGGCCTCGCGCCATCCCGAAGCACATTTCACCGAATTCCAGAACACACACGCAAGCAAGGAAGGAATCCAGCATGACCGACCGTACTCTCACCTCGGCAGCCGGCGCACCCGTCGTCGACAACCAGAACTCGCTCACCGCCGGTCCGCGCGGCCCGGTGATGCTCCAGGACGTGTGGCTTCTCGAAAAGCTCGCGCACTTCGACCGCGAAGTGATTCCCGAGCGCCGCGTGCACGCGAAGGGCTCGGGCGCGTTCGGCACGCTCAAGGTCACGCACGATATTTCGCGCTACACGAAGGCGAAAGTGTTCGGCGAAGTCGGCAAGGAAACGCCGCTCTTCATCCGCTTTTCGACCGTGGCGGGCGAGCGCGGCGCGGCCGACGCCGAGCGCGACGTGCGCGGCTTCTCGATCAAGTTCTACACGGAAGAGGGCAACTGGGACATCGTCGGCAACAACACGCCGGTGTTCTTCATTCGCGATCCGCTCAAGTTCCCGGACTTCATCCACACGCAAAAGCGCGATCCGCGCACCAACATGCGCAACAACGTGGCCGCGTGGGACTTCTGGTCGCGTCATCCGGAGTCGCTGCATCAGGTGACGATCCTCATGAGCGATCGCGGAATTCCGAAGAACTATCGCCAGCAGCACGGTTTCGGCTCGCACACGTTCTCGTTCATCAACGCGAACAACGAGCGCTTCTATGTGAAGTTCCACTTCAAGTCGGCGCAGGGCGTGGAGAACTACAGCGATGCCGAAGCCGCGCAGGTGATTGCTCAGGACCGCGAATCGGCGCAGCGCGATCTTTTCAACGAAATCGAAAAGGGCAATTTCCCGAAGTGGCATTTCCGCATTCAGGTGATGCCCGAGGCCGATGCCGCGAAGGTGCCGTACAACCCGTTCGACATCACGAAGATCTGGCCGCACAAGGACTATCCGCTGATCGACGTGGGCACGATCGAGCTGAACCGTAATCCGGAGAATTATTTCGCCGATGTCGAGCAGGCCGCTTTCACGCCGGCGAACGTGGTGCCGGGCATCGGCTTCTCGCCGGATCGCTTGCTGCAGGGGCGTTTGTTCTCGTATGGCGACACGCAGCGCTATCGCCTCGGTGTGAACCATCACCAGATTCCGGTGAATGCGCCGCGCTGCCCGTTCCACTCGTTCCATCGCGACGGCGCGATGCGCACCGACGGCAACCTGGGCGACAACGTGAACTATGAACCGAGTCGTTTCGGCGACTTCGCGCAGCGTCCGCAGGCGGGCGAGCCGCCGCTCGCGGCCGGTGCGGTCGATCACTACGATCACCGCGAAGACGATGACTACTACAGCCAGCCGGGCGCGTTGTTCCGCCTGTTCGATGCGGGCCAGCGCGAGCGGCTTTTCGCGAACATCGCCCGGCATATCAACGGTGTGCCGGCTCAGATCGTGGAGCGTCAGATCGAACACTTCCGCCGCGCCGATCCTGCGTATGCGCAAGGCGTGATCGACGCGATCGCGAAGCTGGCGAAGTAAGGACGCAGGCGCGGTTTGTTGTCACAACGTCAAGACAGCGAGCCGCGCCTGAAGCAGGAATTCGAGGGACGACCACAGGAGCATGATCATGACCCGAACGATGACGATGACGCTCAAGACGATGGGACCGGGAAATGCGGCCGCGATGGCGCGCACGCGTGCGCAAGGCACGCAGATCGTGCGCCGGATGGTGGGCTTTGCGATCGTGGCGAGCGGCTTCGTGGCGATCGCCACGCAAGCCTTCGCGCACCTGGCAGGGCACTGAACGAGCCGGGCGCGTTGCTGCACAGTAGGGCCGGATGAGCCGGGTTTCTGATATTTCCAGGCTACACTGACGACCGATCGAGCGCTCTCGCGCCAGTTTTTTAAGGCGCAGGCGGGCACAACAGGATCGTCAAACACGCGTAGTCTCACTGCTACACAAGGAGTCGTCATGGCCAAAAAAGCAACCGTACAGCACGTGAATATCGGCATCAGCGACAAGGATCGCAAGAAGATCGCGGAGGGTCTCTCGCGCCTGCTCGCGGACACCTACACGCTGTATCTGAAGACGCACAACTTTCACTGGAACGTCACGGGGCCGATGTTCAACACGCTCCACCTGATGTTCGAAGGGCAGTACAACGAACTCGCGCTGGCTGTCGACGCCATCGCCGAGCGTATTCGTGCGCTGGGCGTGCATGCGCCGGGTAGCTACAAGGAATTCGCGAAGCTCTCGTCGATTCCCGAAGCGGACGGGGTGCCGGCCGCGGAAGACATGATCCGCCAGCTGGTGGAGGGCCAGGAAGCCGTGGTGCGCACCGCGCGCGCGATCTTCCCGTCGACGGAAGCGGCCAACGACGAACCGACCGCCGACCTGCTCACGCAACGCATGCAGACGCACGAAAAGACCGCGTGGATGCTGCGCTCGCTGCTGGCCTGATGCCGATGCGGCGCCCGGGCGCTGCGCCTGAAGCGCGATTAGCACGATGAAAGGCCCGCCGGATGTCCGGCGGGCCTTTGTTTTTGCGCGGGCGCGGCTCGCGGCGACGGCGCGCCGCCCTGGCCTACAATAGCGGCATCGCTTTTCCCGCCCCGATCATGTTCGCCCGACTCCCGCTCTATTTGCGGCTCGTCCGCATGGACAAGCCGATCGGCAGCCTGCTGCTGCTGTGGCCGACGCTCAACGCGCTGTGGATCGCCTCGGACGGCCATCCGCCCCTCTCGCTGCTGATCATCTTCACGGTCGGCACCGTGCTGATGCGCTCGGCGGGCTGCGCGATCAACGACTACGCCGACCGCGATTTCGACCGCCACGTCAAACGGACGGCCGAACGCCCCATCACGTCGGGCCGCATTCGCGCCTGGGAAGCGGTGGCGATTGCCGCGGGACTCGCGCTCGTGTCGTTCCTGTTGATCCTGCCGCTCAATGCGCTGACGAAGCAGCTTTCGGTCGTGGCGCTGTTCGTAGCGGCGTCGTATCCGTTCACCAAGCGCTTTTTCGCGATTCCGCAGGCGTATCTGGGCATCGCGTTCGGCTTCGGCATTCCCATGGCATTTGCCGCCGTGCAGGACCACGTGCCGGCGCTCGCGTGGATCATGCTGGCCGCGAACGTGTTCTGGTCCGTGGCCTACGACACCGAATACGCGATGGTCGATCGCGACGACGACATCAAGATCGGCATTCGCACCTCGGCGCTCACTTTCGGCCGCTTCGACGTGCTCGCGATCATGCTCTGCTATGCGGCCACGCTCGGCATTTACGTGTGGGTGGGCGTGACGCTGGGCTTCGGCTGGCTCTACTGGCTCGGCTGGGCGGCCGCCGTGGGCTGCGCCATTTATCACTACACCCTCATCAAGAACCGCGAACGCATGCCGTGCTTCGCCGCGTTCCGCCACAACAACTGGCTGGGCGGCGTGCTGTTCGTCGGGATTGCTGCCCATTACGCCGTCGCGGGACTCTGAGGCGAGATCGATGAAAAAAAGCGCCGGGTGCATGACGCACCCGGCGCTTTTTCTATCTGGACTGCGGTGCGCTTACTGCTTGCCGAATTCCTCGCCCATTTCCTTCGCGCGCGCATCGGCCGCGAGCGCGCCCTTGACGATGGCGGCCTTCACGCCCGAAGCGTCGAACGATGCCAGCGCGGCGGCGGTCGTGCCGCCCTTGGAAGTCACGCGCTCGCGCAGCACGGCGGGCGGCTCGTCCGATTGCAGCGCGAGTTGCGCCGCACCCGCGAACGTGGCGATGGCGAGCGCGCGGCCTTGCTGCTCGTCCATGCCGAGTTGGCGCGCCGCTTCTTCGAGCGCTTCGATGAAGTAGAACACATAGGCCGGTCCGCTGCCCGAAATGCCCGTGACCGCGTCGATCTTCGCTTCGTCGTCGAACCAGACCGTTTGGCCGACTGCGCCGAGCACATCCGCAGCGAGCTGGCGGCCCGCGGCGTCCACGCCGCTGCTCGCGACAAGACCGGTTGCGCCCATGCCGATCAGCGCGGGCGTGTTCGGCATCGTGCGCACGACGCGCGCGTGGCCGTTCAGCCAACGCGAGAGATCGTCGATGCGAATGCCGGCCATGATGCTGATGACGACCTGATGCGCACCAAGGTACGGTGCGATGCCTTCGGCCACGGCCTTGGCGATTTGCGGCTTCACGGCGATCAGAACCGCGTCGTACGACGCGAGCGCGGCGTCCGCGGCGGCGCCGGTGCGCACGCCGAACTGCTCGGCGCTGCGCTTGCGGGCGTCCTCGTTCGGATCGATCGCGTAGAGGTTGTCGGCGGGAACGCCCTTGCGGATCAGACCTCCGATGAGTGCGGCGGCCATGTTGCCGCCGCCGATGAAGGCAATTTTCATGGTGATGGAATCGTTCAGTGAATCAGTGAGAGTAGTCGCGCGCGCCGAAAATCGCGGTGCCGACGCGCACGATCGTCGCGCCTTCGAGCACCGCGGCTTCGAGGTCGGCCGACATGCCCATGGAGAGCGTGTCGAGCGCGAGGCCATCTGCGCGTAGCGCTTCGAACAGCTCGCGTAGCTGGCGGTGCGGCGCGCGTTGCCCCTCGAGTGAGGTTTCCGGCTCGGGAATCGACATGAGCCCGCGCAGGCGCAGGTTGGGCAGGGCGGCGATCTGGCGCGCGACCTGCCGCGCTTCTTGCGGAGTGACGCCGCTCTTGCTGGCTTCGCCGCTCACGTTGACCTGCAGGCAGACGTTGAGCGGCGCCATGCCGGCGGGACGTTGCGCCGACAGGCGTTCGGCAATCTTCAGACGATCGACCGAATGGACCCAGTCGAATCGCTCGGCTACAGGGCGTGTCTTGTTCGATTGGAGCGGCCCGATGAAATGCCATTCCATGCTCGCGCGCAAGTCGGCGAGCGCCTCGATCTTGTCCACGGATTCCTGCACGTAGTTTTCGCCGAACGCGCGCTGGCCGACAGCGTGAGCGGCGCGCACGTCCTGCGCAGGAAACGTTTTCGAAACCGCGAGCAGCTCGACGCTTTGCGGGTCTCGGCCGGCGTTGCGGGCGGCGGCGGCGATGCGCTCGCGGACAGCTTCGAGATTGTGGGAGAGATCGGTCATCGGGCTGAACGCCGGCGCGTGAAATGGCGCGCGCCGCTGTTTGGATCCAAAACGAACAGAACGAGGGCCATTATACGGACTGCGCACGGCGCGAAACACTGGCCGGAAAGGCTATACCGAATGGCCGACTGTTGGCGCGCCGCGCGTCTCGTTACGCTGGTTCTGTTCCCGATGGAGTCAATTCGTCACCAGCATATGTTCGACCAGCTCAATCCAGTGCGTGACCGGAATTGCCGTGCCGCTTTGCAGGTGCGTAATGCAGCCTATGTTGGCGGAGACGATCAATTGCGGCTCCAGCGCCTGCAGCCGGTCCACTTTCTGGTTGCGCAGCGTGTAGGAAAGGCGCGGCTGCATGATCGAATAGGTGCCCGCGGAGCCGCAGCAAAGATGGCTGTCGGCCGGCAACCGCACATCGAGCCCGAGCGCGGTGAGCAGCCTTTCCACGCCGCCGCGCAACTGCTGGCCATGCTGCAGTGTGCAGGGCGGATGCCACGCTACCGTCTTGATGCTACGGCGCCTCGTGTTGGCCACGAGCTGTTCCTCGAATGCGGGCAGCAATTCCGAGAGATCGCGGGTGAGTTCGACCACGCGGCGCGCCTTCTCCACATAGGCCGGATCGTCGCGCAGCAGGTGCGCGTATTCCTTCACCGTCGCACCGCAGCCCGAGGCGTTCATCACGATCGCTTCCGCGCCTTGCTCGATGTACGGCCACCAGGCGTCGATGTTCGCGCGCACGTCGTCGAGCGCGTCATCGGCGTAGCCCATATGCAGGCGGATCGCGCCGCAGCAGCCCGATTGCGGCGCGACGATGGTTTCGATGCCGAGCGCATCCAGCACGCGCGCGGTCGCGATGTTGATGTTGGGCATCATCGAGGGCTGCACGCAGCCTTGCAGCATCAGCATCTTGCGTGCGTGCTTCGCCGTGGGCCAGGCGAGCGAGCGCTGGCGCACGGGCACCTTGTCGCGCAGGCGCTTGGGCAGAAGCGGCCGCACCTGCTGGCCGAGGCGCATCGCCGGCGTGAAGAGGGCGCGGCGCGGCAGCACGCCCGCGAGCAGGCGGCGCATGATGCGCTGGCGCAGCGGCCGCTTCACCATCTGTTCGGCATGCTTGCGGCCTACTTCCACGAGGCGTCCGTACTGCACGCCGGAAGGGCAGGTGGTCTCGCAACTGCGGCATGTGAGGCAGCGGTCGAGGTGCGTGAGCGTGCTCTTCGTGACCGGCGCGCCTTCCACCATCTGCTTCATGAGATAGATGCGCCCGCGCGGGCCGTCCAGCTCGTCGCCGAGCAACTGATAGGTCGGGCAGGTCGCGGTGCAGAAGCCGCAATGCACGCACTTGCGCAGGATCGCGTCGGCTTCGTCGCCGTCGGGGGTGTTGCGTATGAAGTCCGCGAGGTTCGTCTGCATCGCCGCGTGTGGGTGTCGTCAGAAGTCGGAATACAGCCGGCCGCGATTGAAGATGCGGGCCGGGTCGAAGGCGGCCTTCAGGCCGCGATGGATCCTCATGAGCGGCGCGGGCAAAGGCGTGAAGACGCCCGCGCTGCGATCGTAGTCGCGTCCCGTGCGGAACATCGTGGCGTGACCGCCGGCTTGCTTCGCGCTGATACGCACGGTTTGTGCGTCGGTTTCCGTGATCCACCAGCGCTGCGCGCCGCCCCATTCCATGAGTTGCGCGCCGGGCAATTGCAGGGGCTCCGCGATCGAGGGCAGCGCGAGGCGCCAGAGCGCCGCGTTGGGCGCAATCGACGCAAAGAACGGATCGGTCTGCTCGCGCAGGCCCGCCCAGAAGCGTTCGGCCTCCACGGCGTCCACCACTTCGCCGCCCAGGCTCGCGCGGGCCGTCTTCACAGCGGCTTCCGCGCCCGCGAGGCGTACCGCGAGCGTGCCGTTGCGCCAGGCGCTCGCCGTCATCGGCAGCGGGCGGCCGCCCCATTCGTTGAGCTTGCGCACGGCGTCCGTGCCGTTCATGTCGAACTTGAGCGTGGTTTCCGCTTGCGGCGTCGGCAGCACCTTCACCGAAAGCTCCAGCAGCAGCCCGAGCGTGCCGAGCGAGCCCGCCATGAGCCGCGAAACGTCGTAGCCCGCCACGTTCTTCACGACCTGGCCGCCGAAATGCAGCACCTCGCCGTGGCCGTTCATGAGCACCGCGCCCAGTACGAAGTCGCGCGGTGCGCCCGCGCTCGCCCGCCGCGGCCCGGCAATGCCTGCGGCAATGCAGCCGCCCAGGGTGGCCTGCGCGCCAAAGTGCGGCGGCTCGAACGCGAGCATCTGGCTGTGGGCCGCAAGCGCCGTTTCAATGTCCGCAAGCGGTGTGCCGGCGCGCGCCGTGATCACCAGTTCTGCCGGGTCGTACGCGATGATGCCGCGGTGTGCGCGCGTGTCGAGAATCTCGCCTTCGAGCGACTGGCCGTACCAGTCCTTCGTGCCCCCGCCGCGAATGCGCAGCGCCCGGCCATCGGCGCTCGCCGCCCGGATGCGTTCGGACCAGTCCGAGACGATGTCGTCCTCTTCCATGTCGTGATGGTCGCGCTCGTTCGTTATATGGTTCGTTCGATTGTACTGAGCGAACCCCGCCTGACAACCCGGAGCGGACCCTCATTCGGGTCACGCGATATGCATAGACTGCGCGGTGCCGGGTGCGTGTTTGCGCGTCCGTCAGAAGCGCGGCAACTCGGGGTGTGGCAGCAGATTCCCGCGCACATGCATGCGTCCGTACTCGGCGCAGCGCGCCCGGGTGGGGATCCCCTTGTCGGGGTTGAGCAGCCTGGCCGGGTCGAACGCATGTTTCACCGCATGAAACGCGTCGCGCTCCTGCGGCGAGAATTGCACGCACATCGAATTGATCTTCTCGATGCCCACCCCGTGCTCGCCCGTCACGGTGCCACCCAGTTCGACGCAGGTCTCGAGAATGTCCGAGCCGAAAGCCTCTGCGCGGTGCCATTCGTCGAGGTCGTTGCCGTTGAAGAGAATGAGCGGGTGCATGTTGCCGTCGCCGGCATGGAACACGTTGATGCAGCGCAGTCCATACTGCTTTTCCATCTCGTGGATGCGCGCGAGCAGCGGCCCGATCGCGCGGCGCGGCACGGTGCCGTCCATGCAGTAGTAGTCGGGCGAGATGCGGCCCGCGGCCGGAAACGCATTCTTGCGGCCCGACCAGAAGCGCAGGCGTTCTTCCTCGGTGCGCGAGATCTGGATGCGCGTGGCGCCATGCTCGCGCAGCACCGTGGTCGTGCGCGCGATCTCGTCGGCGACTTCCTCGGGCGTGCCGTCGGCTTCGCACAGCAGGATGGCGGCGGCGTCGAGGTCGTAGCCCGCGTTCACGAACTCCTCCACCGCGCGCGTGGCCGGCTTGTCCATCATTTCCAGGCCCGCCGGAATGATGCCGGAGGCGATGATGCCCGCGACGGCGTCGCCGCCTTTCACGACGTCGTCGAAGCTCGCCATGATGACCTGCGCGGTTTGCGGGCGCGGAATCAGTTTGACGGTCACCTCGGTCACGATCGCGAACATGCCTTCGCTGCCGATCATCACCGCGAGCAGGTCGAGGCCCGGCGCATCGGGCGCGAGCGAGCCGAATTCGACGATCTCGCCGTCCATCGTGACGGCGCGCACCCGCAGCACGTTGTGCACCGTGAGGCCGTACTTCAGGCAATGGACGCCGCCGGAATTCTCCGAAACGTTGCCGCCTATCGTGCAAGCGATCTGCGACGAAGGGTCTGGCGCGTAGTAAAGGCCGAAGGGCGCCGCCGCTTCGGAAACGGCCAGATTGCGCACGCCGGGTTGCACGGTGGCCGTGCGCGCATAGGAATCGACTTCGAGAATGCGCTTGAAGCGCGCGAGCGAAAGCACGATGCCATGCCGGATCGGCATGGCGCCGCCCGAGAGGCCGGTGCCCGCGCCGCGCGGCACGACCGGCACGTCGAGGCGCCGGCAGATCTGCACGATGCGTTGCACCTGCGACTCGGTCTCCGGCAGCGCCACGGCGAGCGGCAGCCGCCGGTAGGCGGCGAGGCCGTCGCACTCGTAGGCGACGGTGTCCTCCTCGCGATGCAGCAGGCAATGCGCCGGCAGCACGGCCATCAACGCCTGGACTACCTCGCGCTGGCGTTGCGCGAGCGCTTCCGGGCTCAGCTCGGGCAAGTTCGCCTCGGGTGCGTTCATGTCTCCTCCCGTCTGTTGCGCATGTGTGCGCTTCTCAGCGCTTGTCGGTTACACCGCCCAGCTGAAGATCTTGCCCGGATTCATCAGGTTGTGCGGATCGAGTGCGTGCTTGATCGCGCGCATCGTGTCGATGGTGTCCGCGCCGTGCTCTTCCACGAGGAAATCCATCTTGTGCAGGCCCACGCCGTGTTCGCCCGTGCAGGTGCCGTCCATCGCGATCGCACGCTGCACGATGCGGTGATTCAGGCGTTCGGCCTCCTCGATTTCCTCGGGCTTGTTCGGGTCGATCAGGATCGCCACGTGGAAATTGCCGTCGCCCACATGGCCGACGATCGGGCAGGGCAGCGGCGAGGCCTTGAGGTCGGTTTCCGTCTCGATCACGCATTCGGCGAGGCGCGAGATCGGCACGCATACGTCGGTCGTCACGGCGCGGCAGCCGGGCTTGAGCTGCAGCATCGCGAAGTAGGCGTTGTGGCGCGCGTTCCACAGGCGGCTGCGGTCCTCGGGGCGCGTGGCCCATTCGAAGCCTTCGCCACCGTGCTGCGCGGCAAGCTCTTGCACGAGCTGCGCCTGTTCCGCGACGCCCGCCTCGGTGCCGTGAAATTCGAAGAAGAGCGTGTGCTTCTCGCGCAGCGTGAGGTTCGAATGCTTGTTGATCGCGCGCACCGCGAGCGAGTCGATGAATTCCACGCGCGCGATCGGCACGCCGATCTGGATCGTCTCGATCACCGTGCGCACGGCCTCCGCCATCGAAGGGAACGCGCACACCGCCGCCGAGACTGCCTCGGGCTGCGGGTAGAGTCGCACCGTGATTTCGGTGATCACGCCGAGCGTGCCTTCCGAGCCGACGAAAAGGCGTGTGAGGTCGTAGCCCGCCGACGACTTGCGTGCGCGCGTGCCGGTTTTGACCACGCGGCCGTCGGCGAGCACGGCGGTCAGGCCGAGCACGTTCTCGCGCATCGTGCCGTAGCGCACGGCGTTGGTGCCCGAGGCGCGCGTGGCCGTCATGCCGCCGATGCTCGCATCGGCGCCCGGATCGATCGGGAAGAACAGACCCGTGTCGCGCAGCGCTTCGTTGAGTTGCTTGCGCGAGATGCCGGGCTCGACGGTCACGGTGAGATCTTCGGCGTTGATCGAGAGCACGCGGTTCATCTGCGAGAGGTCGATCGACACGCCGCCCTGCACGGCCAGCAAGTGACCCTCGAGCGACGAGCCGTTGCCATAGGGAATGATCGGCACGCCGTGACCGGCGCACAGCTTGACGATGGTCTGGATATCTTCGGTGCTCTGCGCGAACACCACGGCGTCGGGCAGTTGCGGATCGAAGGGCGATTCGTCGCGGCCGTGATGGGCGCGTACGGCTTCGGAGGTGGAGACGCGTTCGCCGAACGCGCTGCGCAGCTGATCGAGGAGTTCGGCGGGGAACGGGCGGCGTGCGAGGGCCGGCGGCGCGGGGTGATTCACGCGGGTGTCTCCTTCGTATGGGTATGACTTCTGGCTCAGACCATTTTACGCTGAACATCCGCGCCGCAAAGCCGCGCTCCGTATGCTGCAGTGCACGAAACCTATAATGGGGCCGGCAGGTGTGGACGCCGTACCCGGCGCCGGGTGCGCGTGATGCGCGACCTGCGCGAATTTACAGCTTTGGAGAGCACCAGATGGGCAATCGCCTGAGCAAGATTGCAACGCGCACCGGCGACGACGGTTCGACCGGCCTCGGCGACGGCAGCCGCGTACGCAAGGACGACGCGCGCATCGTCGCGATCGGCGACGTCGATGAGCTGAACTCGCAGATCGGCGTGTTGCTGTGCGAAACGCTCCCCGATGATGTGCGCGGGGCGCTCGTCGCAATCCAGCACGACCTGTTCGATCTCGGCGGGGAGCTGTGCATGCCGGGCCACACGCTCGTGACCGACGAACACCTCGCGCGGCTCGATGGCTGGCTCGAGCACTACAACGCCACGCTGTCGCCGCTCAAGGAATTCATTCTCCCCGGCGGCTCGCGGGCGGCGGCGCTCGCGCACGTGTGCCGCACCGTGTGCCGGCGCGCCGAGCGCGCGGTGGTCGCAGTGGGCGCGTCGGCGAACTCGGGTCCGCTGCTCGCCGATACGCCTCGCCGCTACGTCAACCGGCTCTCCGACCTGCTCTTCGTGCTCGCGCGCGTGCTCAACCGGGCCGCGGGCGGCAGCGACGTGCTCTGGCGGCACGACCGGGGCGCGGGCAAGCGCGAGTAAGGCATAAAAGGGCGCGAGCGCGCGGCGCCGTCCGGCCGACGTGCGCTCCGAGGTGGCGTCTAGCGTCCAACCGCACCGCCATCGTCCGAAAAAGACTGTTTCCCGCACCGCAAAAACCCCGCCGAAGCGGGCTCCACGGCCATGCGCCGCGCGTCCCGGGCGACCGCAGTCGGGAAATTGCTGGGTGCGACAAAATGCCTGGGTCGGGCTGTCGCATTAAAGATGTATCGTGTGTGCATCTTTACCACGGAGAAGCCGTAAATGACTGCGCTCACCGCCGACCAGATGGCCCGCGTGAAGGCCACTGCGCCTGTTTTCGCCGAGCACGGCGCCACGATCACCAAGCATTTCTACAAGCGGATGTTCGCCGCGCACCCCGAGCTCAAGAACATCTTCAACCAGACGCATCAGCAAAGCGGCAGCCAGCCCGAAACGCTCGCCCGCGCGGTGTACGCGTACGCGGCGAACATTGACAATCTGGGCGCGCTCGGCGGCGCGGTCACGCACATCGCGCACAAGCATGCGAGCCTGAACATCCGTCCGGAGCACTATCCGATCGTCGGCCGCCATCTGCTCGGCGCAGTCGTGGACGTGCTCGGCGACGCCGTGGACCAGCCCACACTCGACGCCTGGGCCGTGGCCTACGAGCAGCTCGCGAACATCATGATCGGCACCGAGGCGAAGCTGTACGAAGGGGCTTCGTGGAGCGGCTTCCGTCCGTTCAAGGTGATGCGCAAGCAAGTCGAAAGCGACGAGATCACCTCGTTCTATCTCGCGCCGGCCGACGGTGCATCGGCAGGCGGCTTCGAGCCGGGCCAGTATGTGAGCGTCACGCGCTTCGTCGACAAGCTCGGCGTGGACCAGCCGCGTCAGTACAGCCTCTCGGACGCGCCGCACGGCAAATGGCTGCGCATCTCGGTGAAGCGGGAGGCTGGCCGCGGCGAAGCGCAGCCGGGCCACGTATCGAACCTCATGCATGACGGCGTGGAAGAAGGCGCGGTGGTGCACGTGAGCGCGCCGATGGGCGAGTTCACGCTCGATCGCAAGAAGACGTCGCCGGTCGTGCTGATGAGCGGCGGTGTGGGCATTACGCCGATGAAGTCGATGCTCTCCACGCTGATCGCCGAGCGTAGCGAGCGCAAGGTGACCTTCGTGCACGCATGCCGTAACGCGAAGGTGCACGCATTCCGCGACTTTCTGCGTCACGCGGTCTGCGAGTACCCGAACGTCAAGCGTGCCGTGTTCTACGAAGAAGTCGGTACAAACGACCGCCAGGGCGTTGACTACGACTTCGAAGGGCGCATCGATATCGGCCGCATCGAAGCGGATGCGTTGCTGCCCGACGCCGATTACTACCTGTGCGGCCCCGTGGCATTCATGCGCGAACAGCGCGAGGCGCTGATTGCCCGCGGCGTCGATGCTTCGCGTATCCACACGGAGATTTTCGGCTCCGGCATGCTGTAACGTTGCACACGAGGCGTGCCGAAATTACACGCTGAGTACGCCGAATGAAAAAGACGCCGCGCGTAAGCGCGGCGTTTTGCGTATGCAGCGGTAAAACATGTATCGAATTGCGACCGGGATCACTCACCCGAAGCCCGCCGGTTCACGGCGCGATACCCCGATGGCGAAATCGAGAGCCTGCGTCGGAAGATCCGCGCAAGACGCTCGCCGCGCGGCACGCCGCAGCGTTGCGCGATCTCGTCGATGGGAAGATTGGTTTGCGCGAGCAGGAGGCAACTGGCATCGAGCCGGGTACGCAGCAAATATTCGGACGGCGTGAGTCCCGTTTGCGTCTTGAAGTGGCGCAGGAAGTTTCGCATGCTCATCTGCGCGACGCGCGCCGCATCGGCCACCGAAATCGGCTGATGGTAGTTCTCGCGCAGCCAGTGCGCAGCCGAACTGATCTTGCCGTTCGCGCTGTCCGCTTCGCCATCGTCGAGCATGGGGCCGAGCCGCTCCCACGAGCCCGGCATCGAGTCCTCGGAGACGCGCTGCGCGAGCGCCACGCCGTGATTGCGCTTGACCACCTTGAGCGCGGCGACGAGCGCCTCGGAAGGCGTCACGACAGAAGCGCCGGCGTTGCGCGCTTCCAGCGCCCGGCGTAGCCGCTGCGCCGAGCTTGCCGTATTGCCGCCCGTGCGCAGGAAGGGCACATCGGCGGCGGCGAGTACGGCGCGTCCCTCGCCGAGTGCGCGGATGATGCGCACTTTCGGTGCGAGCATCTGCAGCCGCGTGATGAGCCGCGCGTTGTCGCGCGCTTGCATCGCACCAGGGCCGCCGGCGATAAACAGTGTGTCGAAGCCGCTGCGCAGCGGGCCATGCAGGCTCTCGGACCATATCCGCAGGCCGCAGCCGCTGGCCACGTTGCCGCCAGGCTCGGAAAGCATGACGATCGAATAAGCAGGAAGCGTGTCGGCGCAGGCATCGTTCGCGAGACGAAACACATCGGCGAGCAAGGTCACATCCCCGAGCGGGAAGCCCTCGAAAACCAGGATGCCGATGCGTTTGGCCACGGGTCCGAACTTCAAGTGAGCGCCGCGCGGCTGGAAAGCGGCTTGCCGGCAGACCACCCTGTCGATGTACATGGCCGGTTCCTCGCGCAGAAAGGATTCGCAGGAGTACGTTGCGCTTTTGCGCCGCGTGCCCTGTTCCGGCTGAGTGGGGCTGTTACATGCGGTCACATCACGCTCTCGGGATTCATGATAGGCCCGTGGGGTGCTGACGCACGTCGCAGTCTGAAAATGCCGAGAACTTGGCAGAATGGCTCGATATGGTGGGCAAGGCGGAGCGGTCCTGGCGCGGCGTTGCACCGGGCTCCGCGGGCACATGCAAGCGTGCGGCGTGAGCTTGATGAAAGCCGCGTGGACCATGCATGAGACGCGCGTGTGCCTGCCAGTTGGCCGTTTTCAACAGAAATATTGTTTCGTATTGTTGTGCACGTCGGCGCGCGTGAGTAGCTCTTCGGGCCAGAGCCAAGCGTACTGGCTATGCTGGTCGAAGCGCCCAACGGGTACCGTGCTATCCAGCATGAACGCATAGGCAAGCACCACATAGTGCGTGCCGATGCCGTTCTCCGCCGCGAAGTTGTCGGGATAGTGGTGTTCGTATACGCCGACGAAGCGAGCTGCGGAGCGTTGCATGCTCGCAATGCCGAGTTCCGTTTCGACGATGCGGGTGAATGCAGCGTCCAGCCGTTCGTCCTTGCGGATGCGTCCGCCCGGAACGAACCAGGTGCCGCGTGCGGGGCGGTTGCGACGCTGGCCCACAAGCACGCGGCCGTCGGCGTCGGCGACGATCAGGTCCATCGCGATGAGCGGTGCGAGCCGCACCACCTCCAGGAATTCTGTAGGCGACAGCATGGACGAGCGTATCCGCGGGGTGTCGGTCGTTTCGATTAGATGGTCCGAAGCGCAGTCGCTGCGCACACGGCGCGTGTGAAGCACGCGGCACGTTCATGAGCAGTCTAGGCGGCTCAAAAACGCGTTGCACTGTCCAGAGCCGCCTAAGTCTCGCTATCGTGGGCCAAGATGCGAGCCCTGGCCCTCGCCCTCAAGGCTTCGGCGCGACATAGCCCGCGGGCGTGACGGCATTCGATCTGGCGATCTCGGCGTTGTCCGACACTACGTATACAGGCGATTCGGTCAGGCGCAGCGGGAGCATGCCGTCGTTGTAAGTCATGGTGGTCGGGTTCCCCATCATGTCGAACACGCTTACCTTGCCCGAGCGCCCGCGCGCGTCCACCTGAAGCGTGTAGTTCGTCGCGCGCGTCGCGTCGTACCCGGCCTTCGCGCTCCAGCGCGCGTTGTCGTGGCTCCACAGCGCCGTGATTACCTTGCCGCCGCCCGGACGCGCGAACGCGTAGGCGTAAACGCCTGCGGGCGTGCCCCGCAACGGCCCGAGTGTATACGTACCGTCGATCAGCCGCGTCATGGTCGCGACCGCGAGCGCGGCCGGCTTCGGGCTGATGTTCGAGGCGCCGTACATGCCCTTCGGATGCTCGAGTTCGAAAAACACGCCGTAGCCGGGTGTCGTCTCTGGCATGTCCGCGCCATAGAAGATGAACGTCGTGTCCGCGCCTTCGCCCAGGAGGATCAGATGCGAGCGCGCGACGACTGCGCCCTGCGCGTAGAGCGTTTGTGCGTCGGGATAGTTCGCTGCGTAATTCGTACCGATGTCGTAACTAATACCCGTTTCGGTCACGACGAGCGGGGCGCCCGGCTTGAGCAGGTCGCGCATCGTCGTGCGCAGTTCGCGCATGGCTTCGGGTAGCGAAAGCGTGCCTTTTTCGGGGGCGCCATACAGACGCTCCGGCGGATGCGAAGGGCTAGTGCCGAAATCGTAGTAGCCGTGGATCGTCACGCCATCGAGATATTTAGCAATCCCAAGCGGTGCGAACTTCTTGAGCCACTCGGTGTTGCCCTGCACGCCTGCATAGGTCGGGCCCATCACGATCGCCGCCGGGTCGGTGGCGTGTATGCCCTCATAGACGGTCTTGTAGAGATCGACGAAATGCGCGTCCGTATCTTTCCATGGCAGTCCGCCGTCCTTGTCGGGCTCCCACGTGACCTGATAGTAGTCGTGCGTCTGGCGCGGGAAGACGCGTGCCCGGATGCGCGCGGACTCCGCGCCTACGCGCGACATGTATTCGCGCAACTGGGGTAAGGACGAAGGCACGTAGCTGTGGGTCTCTTCGCCGTTCGGACTCGCCCACCCGGGAAAGCCGTCGAGCGTGATCAACCGCATGATGTCGCCGGGCTTGAACTGTAGATCGAGCTGGGGGGAGGCCGCGTCGAACGTATTCGGACCTTTGGGCTCCATGACGTACCAGCCCCGCTTGTCGTTGGCCCACGCCAAACCGAGGTCGGTGTAGAGCGGCCGCAGGCCATCACCGCCGCAGCAGTGCTGTCCGGGCGCGATATATGCTGAGCCTTGGCCACCGAAGCGGTGCAGGTCCTGGCGCGCGAAGGTGGGTGCGGGAAGTGCTGCACTCACGTCGGGCAGCAGGCCGAACGTGGTGATTCCGGCCGGCCGGGTGCCGCGCTGGGGCAAACCCGTAGAGGGCTGCGAAGCCAGCGACGCCGAAAACGCGAAGTAGCCCGCCTGCGGCAGCGTGCAGGTGAGCGACGTGACGCGTGGGCCGGCTGCCACCGTGAAGTTGCCGCTTGCTTGCGGGCGGCTCCAGGTATCCGTGATCTGCCATTGCACCTTGTCGTCGCCCGTCGCGCGTGTGGTCACATCGATACGCACGCTCTTGCCGCGGGGAAAGAGGCGTGTGCCGTCGCTGCCGGGTGTATCGGCGGAGATGGGATCGTCGCCTGTGTCTGTTGCGATGCGGCTGGCCGCGCTCCTGCAAACGGGCGCGTCGGCGGCGCGACAACTCAGCACCGGGAGCAGCACGCCGAGGACGCTAAGCACGAGCGTGGCGGCCGGCACCCATGAAAAAGCGCGCGATCCGCGCGCCGGAGGAGGGTTCACAAGTGCAGATGCAAGGGCTGGTCGCAATGTCATTGGCAGGTTCCTCACAGCATGAAAGTGTAAGACTAGTTGTTCGAGCCAGTCATTTGACGCCAGCCTCCAGGCATTGTGCGCAATTTCTCCGGGAAGCGGCGCGACGGAGTTGTGCAGTGCTCGCGGAGCCCGATCATATAAAGCGGCTTTTTGTGAATTTTTTTATTGTGCGGCGCAAACAGGATTTAACGGGTTTAAAATGCGCCTGGCATGCTCGAAATCGGAACTCAAAGCTTCTTAAACATCATTTAATCAGACGAATAGACGCGCGGTCGTTAATTGCCCGTTTCGCTTCCATCCCATGCGTACGCATCGATCGGAAGGCGTCAAACGATTTTGTAGTAACAAAGGCGAATATACCTGCCTGTAACGGTTATCAGGCACTTTTGGCCAATTCGATGTAATCGAACCAATTGCCTTTCACGCAGTTTGCTTTTTGTCATTTGATTTGGCGCCCAACCATCTAATCGGTCCTCGACCGGACTAAATGCGCCAATGTCTCGCCAGTTTCGGTCAGTCATCGTTGCGGGAATTTTTCTCTGCCTATGATGCACTGCACATGGAATGCTATCGAAATGCTATTACCGGGACTTTTCGCTTGGTACGGGGGATTGTTTAGGGGAAAAGCATGGCGTACGCAAGTCTGGATTTGCCGTCGTTCAGTCGCCCGCATCTAGTCACCGCGGGCATCAGTCGAGAGGTGCGTCATATCGCAATTCTGCTGTTCGATGGTTGTTCGCTCCTCGGCGCCGGTATCGTGGCTGAAGTGTTTCATGTAGCGAACGAGCTCTCGACAGACACCGCTCGTAGTTCGCCTTACGATGTAAGCATCCTTTCGGCCGATGGCGGCAACGTGACGTGCTCGTCGTCGGTACGGGTCTGGACAGATGGACTCGATGCGCGCCACTACGTCGGTTTCGACGCGCTGTTCGTGGCGGGTGGAAAGGGTGCCTTCGCGGCCGCCAACGACGAACGTCTCGTCGCATGGTTGCGTCGCGTGCATGCGAATACCGGCACTATTCGTCCGATTGGTGAAGGCCGTTCACTGCTCGAAGCAGCGAGTCTGTGCGGCCAGCGCACGCAGCACGAGTTCGGCTCGTATGCGATGCAAACGGGACGCGAGGAAGCGGGCGGTGACGCCGGCGACCGGCTCGAGTCGATGAAGAGCGCGCTCACGCTGGTCAAGCGAGACCTGGGCGTGGATGTTGCGCGCGCGGTGACTGAGCGGCTCATGCCCGATTCGGGCGGCAACCTGTTGCCATTCCTCGGCGATGCGCTGGGTAGTGCGCCAGCTGACAAAGTGCGTGCAGCTGCGCGCTGGCTGCAGGAAAACTGTCAGCGGGCCATTTCGATAGCGGACGCTGCGCAGGTTGCCGCGATGAGCGAGCGTAACTTTCTGCGCCGCTTCAAGCTCGAGATGGGCATCACGCCATCTGATTACTTACTGCATGCGCGGCTTGCGATTACCTGCAGCCTGCTCACCGATTCGGAATTGCCGGTCGACAAGATCGCGCGCCGCACCGGCATGGGCAATGGCGATCGCCTCGCCAAGATCTTTCGCAAACGCATGATGATTTCGCCCACCGAATACCGCGAGCAAAGCCGCCGCGAGGCCGGCGTCGCTGTATCGTAACGCCGCGGTAACAACGGTCGCACTTCGTTACAAACGGGGTCGCTGTTCGCGAGCCGAGGTGATCCTGCCCGATATGAAGGAGTCCGAAGATGAATGAAAGGTCATCGATTCACGAAGGACAAAGTCAGGCCCGTGCGCAAAGCGAGCCGCATCCAGCGCGCGAAGACGCCACGCCTTGCACGCGCATCGTGCCCGTGGTACTGGCGGGCGGTTCCGGTACGCGTTTGTGGCCGATGTCGCGCGAACAATTCCCTAAGCAGCTAATTGGTGTGGTGGGCAGCGACACGCTGCTCCAGGCAACTGTGCATCGCCTCGACGGCTTTTCGTCAGAGTGGGAGGTCTCGAGTTCGCCAATCGTCGTATGTGGTGAAGAACATCGCTTCGTGATCATCGATCAGTTGCGTGCATGTGGCATGGACGCGCGGCTCGTGGTCGAGCCGGCGCGGCGCGACACGGCGCCGGCGCTCACGCTCGGTGCGGCGCTTGCATGCGCAAACGGTGACGACGCGATTCTCATCGTGATGCCGTCGGACCATGCGATTGCCGACGTGGACGCCCTGCAGCGCGCGCTCGAATGCGCAGCGCGCAACGCGCAGCGCGGCGCGATCGTCACGCTGGGCGTGCCGCCGCGTTCGCCTGAAACGGGGTTTGGTTACATCCGCGTTGGCGAGGCGCTCGCCGACGGCGCGCATCGTATCGACGGTTTCGTCGAAAAGCCCGCGCCGGAACTCGCTACGCAGTACATCGCGCAGGGCGGCTACTGGTGGAACAGCGGCATCTTTGTGATGCGTGCGAGCGTGTGGCTCGATTCGCTGCGCGCGCTGCAGCCCGATATGCATGCGGCGTGCCTTGCCGCGTTCGTCGATGGCCAGCAAGACGGCCCTGCGTTCCGACCGGCCGCCGATGCCTTCAAGCGTGCCCCGTCCGACTCGATCGACTACGCGGTCATGGAGCGGCTGTCGGCCAGCAACGGCTGGACGCCCGAGGGCGTCGTGGTCGCGCTCGACGCGGGCTGGTCCGACCTCGGCTCGTGGGACGCCGTATGGGCGGCAATGGAAAAGGACGAAGACGGCAACGTCGGACGCGGGCGCGTGGTATTCGAAGGAGCGGTCGCGACTTACGCGCACTCCGACGGCAGGCTCGTGGCTTGCGTGGGCACGTCCAACCTCGTGGTGGTCGAAACGGCAGATGCGGTGCTCGTCGCCGACCGCTCGAAGGTGCAGGACGTGAAGGGGCTCGTTGCACGAATCAAGGCGGAACACGCGCCCGAGGCGGCGTCGCATCGCAAGGTGCAACGTCCGTGGGGCTTTTACGATTCGATCGATTCGGGGGAGCGCTTCCAGGTCAAGCGCATCGTCGTCACGCCGGGCGCACGGCTCTCGCTGCAACTGCATCACCATCGCGCCGAGCACTGGACGGTCGTGCGTGGCACCGCGCTCGTCACTCGTGGTGAGGAATCCTTTCTTATGACGGAAAACGAGTCCACTTACATTCCGCTCGGTGTGCGTCACCGGCTGGAAAACCCGGGCAAGGTGCCGCTCGAAATCATCGAGGTGCAGTCGGGAGCGTATCTGGGAGAGGACGACATCGTTCGTCTCGACGATACGTACGGCCGCTGCGGTTGAGGCTGGCGGCACGGCTTGCAGGGAGAGAAAAAAGGGAGAAAGCATGCGCGAGCTACAAAACTTGATGGCGAGAGTGCTCGACGTATCTGCCGTAATGATCGGCGCGAGCGTGGCTTCGGAGATCCGCTTCGAAGATATCGTGCCGCGTGGCGTGAACGAAGCTTTCGTGCTGCTTTCCGCAGCCTTCGCGCTCGTGATCTTTCCGGCGTTCGAGCTTTACCAGTCGTGGCGCGGCCGCTCCAAAGCGTTGCTCGCGGGTCAGGTGTCGCTTGCCTGGCTCGTGGTGCAGGGTTGCGCACTGATCTCGATGTACTCGACGATGCACCATGTCGATGTCGTTTCGCGTCTGTGGTTCGCTTACTGGACTGCGCTTGCAGGCGGCTTGCTCATTACGTGGCGAGTTTTCGCGCACGGTGTGCTTGCGCACATGCGGCGCGCGGGCATGAACCTTCATCAGGTCGCCATTGCAGGTTCCGCGTCGCAGTGCGACGAGATTGTGCGGCGCATCGATGCGGAGCCGGGCTCCGGTTTTCGCGCGAGCGCGCTCTACAACACGATGCCGCAATCGGCGCGACCCGCGAGCGAGAAATACGCGCAGGTGTGCGAGACGATCGAGGCGTTTGCGCAGCACATCCGTGAGCATGACGTGCACGAATTGTGGCTCGCCCTTTCGCTTGCGGAGGAGCGCACGGTGGTGCGGCTCGTCAGCGAGTTTCGCAACGACCTCGTGAACATCCGCTTCATTCCGGATGTGCGCTCGCTGGCGCTGTTCGATACCAGTACGGTGATCGAGTTGCTCGGCGTGCCGGCGATCAACCTCGTTGCCTCGCCGCTGCCCGCGAGCGCGCAGTTCAAGAAGGCGTTGTTCGACCGCGTGTTCGCGGCGCTTGCGCTCGTGAGCCTCATGCCGCTTCTCATCGGCATTGCCATTGCGGTGAAGTGTTCCTCGCCGGGGCCGGTGCTGTTCAGGCAGCGACGCAAGGGCGCCGATGGCCGCGTGTTCACGATCTACAAGTTCCGTACGATGCGCGAGCACAAGGAGGCGCCCGGGACGGTGAGTCAGGCGACGCGCCACGACCCGCGCGTGACACGTCTCGGAGCGCTCCTGCGCCGCACGAGCCTCGATGAATTGCCGCAGTTCTACAACGTGTTGCGCGGCGACATGTCGGTGGTCGGACCCCGCCCGCATGCGCTCGAGCACGACGATCTCTATCAGAGCGTGGTGAAGGGTTACATCCATCGCTATCGCATCAAGCCCGGCATTACCGGCTGGGCACAGGTCAACGGATTTCGCGGCGAGACCGATCGCCTCGAAAAGATGGAAATGCGCGTAGCGCACGATCTTTATTACCTTGGCCATTGGTCGTTCTGGCTCGACATGCGCATCATCGCGGCCACGATCATTCACGGTCTGGTTGGCCGCAACGCGTATTGAGCGCAGCGGCGCATTCGAGCAAGCATCACCAGCAAGCAACACCAGGTTTCGGGAGAAGCAAGATGGCGATGAATTATGACGGCGCTTACTATGGCGCAGCAGGCGCCGACGAGCGATACCTAGGCGATTACCTGCAAACGATGGTGGCGAACTGGCGCGCCATCGCGATCGTGACGCTTGCCGTCACGCTGCTCGGCGCAGCCTATGCGTTTCTCGCCACGCCGACCTATCGGGCCGACGTGCTGTTCCACCTCGTCGACAAGGGCGACGCCAGCAAGAAGGAAAGCAGCCTGCCGCCGCTCACGGGCATGTTCGACGAGAAGTCGACCGCGAACGGCGTGATCGAAATGCTGAAGTCGCGCAACGTGACCGAGGAAACGGTGCGCAAACTGCACCTCGATATTTCGGCGCGGCCGCGCGAAATGCCCGTGATCGGCGGCATGCTCTCGGGCATCATGAGTGCGCCCTGGGCGCAGCACTTGCCCGGGTTCCTTCGGCCATCCGGCTATGCCTGGGGCGGCGGCGACATCAAGGTGTCGCGCTTCGATACGCCCGAGGCGATGTATGAGCGCGACTTCACGATCGTCGCCGGCGAAGAGCCCGGCACCTTCACGCTGCGCGACCCCGACGGCATTCCGCTCCTGCAGGGCCGCGTGGGCGAGGACGTGAGCGCGAACACGTCGGTCGGGCCGATCGCGCTGCACGTCGACAGTTTGAGCGGGCCGCCCGGAACGCCTTTCCTGCTCACGCGCGCCTCGACGCTCACCACTGTCGACCGGCTGGAGAATTCGCTGCAGATCCAGGAGGTCGGGCTGCAGTCCGGTGTGATCCGCGCGAGTCTCGAAGGCCACAACAGCAAGACGACGGCTGCGATCCTCAACAACGTGGCGCACGAGTTCATCAAGCAGGACATCGCGAGCCGTTCAGCGGAAGCGGAACACATGCTCGCGTTCCTCGACGATCAGCTGCCGCAATTGCGCTCGCAGGTCGATGCCGCCGAGCAGAAGTACAACAAGTTCCGTAACGAGCACGGCACCGTCGATCTCGGCGAAGAAAGCCGGCTGCTGCTCCAGCAGGTGAGCGACAACAAGATCCGTCTCGAAGACTTGCGGCAGCAACGCGCGGAACTCGCGCAGCGTTTCACCGAGCATCACCCGGCCGTTCAGGCGCTCGATGCGCAGATCGGCACGCTGCAAGCCGCACAGTCGCAACTCACGCGTAATGTGGCGCAACTGCCGGATACGGAACAGTCCGCCGTGCGGCTCTTGCGCGACGTGCATGTGAGTACGGAGCTTTACACGAGCCTCCTGAACAGCGCCCAGCAACTGCGTGTGGCGCGCGCGGGCCAGGTGGGCGACGTGCGCGTGGTCGATTTCGCCGAACCACCGGATGATCCCGTGCGTCCGAAGAAGCTGCTCGTGATCGCGATCGCGATCGGTGCGGGGCTCGTGCTGGGCGTGCTCGTCGCGTTCGTGCGCAAGTCGCTGTACGGCGGTGTGGAGCGTCCGGACGAGCTCGAAGCCGCGCTTGGCGTGCCGGTCTTCGCCGTGGTGCCGCGCAGTCCGCAGCAGTTGCGGTTGCAGCATCACGTGTCGTCGCGCCGGCGCGGACTGCACGTGCTCGCGCAGCAGAATCCGCAAGACGTCGCGGTGGAAGGCGTGCGCAGCCTGCGGACTTCGCTGCAGCTCACGCTCAACGACGCGCGCAACAACATCGTGATGCTTACGGGCTCACGGCCCGACATCGGCAAATCATTCCTCTCGGTCAATCTCTCCGCGCTGGTCGCCTCAGTGAACAAGCGCGTGCTGATCGTCGACGGCGACATGCGGCGTGGCGACGTGCACTCGCACTTCGGCATCGTGCACCAGCCGGGTCTCTCCGACGTGTTGCTCGGCGCCGATCTGGACCAGGCGATCCAGCACGAGGTGCTGCCCGGGCTCGACGTGCTCGCCAAGGGCTCGCTGCATTCGCATCCGTCCGAACTGTTGATGAGCCCACGCTTCGAGTCGCTGCTCGAAGAACTGGGGGCGCGGTATGACCTCGTGATCGTCGACACGCCGCCGGTGCTCGCGGTGACCGACTCGACGGTCATCGGGCGCTACGCGGGTACGACACTTCTCGCAATCCGCCATGGCCGCCACCCGATTTCGGAGCTCGAGGAAACGGTCAAGCGCCTGCGCATCGGCGGCGTGAATCTGCGTGGCGTGCTGCTCACCGACGTGCCGAAGACGGGCGCGTTCATCGGCGGCGGGTATCGCGGCGGTTACTACGGTTACGAAAGCATTGCAGGGTAGCAGCAGGTTGGCAGGAGATCCGCGGCCGGCCGGGGGGCCGCCGCGGATAGTGGAACCACCGAATCCCATTTCGCTCACGCGAGGAGAGAACGATGGCGATGGCTCGCAAGGTTGCGTTGATCACCGGTATCACCGGTCAGGACGGTTCGTATCTGGCAGAACTGCTATTGAACAAAGGCTACGAAGTGCACGGCATCAAGCGGCGCTCGTCGCTCTTCAACACGGACCGCATCGATCACCTGTATCGCGACGTGCACGACCCGGAACCCGGCATTCAGCTGCATCACGGCGAGCTGACCGATTCCACGGCCTTGCTGCGCGTGATCCAGCGCGTTGCACCCGATGAAATCTACAACCTCGCTGCGCAAAGCCATGTGGCGGTGTCGTTCGAGGAACCCGAGTACACCGCGAACGCGGATGGCCTCGGCACGCTGCGCATTCTGGAGGCCATCCGCATTCTCGGCCTCACGCAGAAAACGCGCTTTTATCAGGCATCGACCTCCGAGCTGTACGGGCTCGTGCAGGAAGTGCCCCAGCGCGAGACCACGCCGTTCTATCCGCGCAGTCCCTATGCGGTGGCGAAGCTGTTCGCGTACTGGACCACGGTCAATTATCGCGAGGCGCACGGCATCTACGCGTGTAACGGCATCCTCTTCAATCACGAGTCGCCGCAGCGTGGCGAGACGTTCGTGACGCGCAAGATCACGCGCGCCATCGCGCGCATCGCGGTCGGCCTGCAGAAGATGCTGTATCTCGGCAACCTCTCCGCCATGCGCGACTGGGGCCACGCACGCGACTACGTCGACATGCAGTGGCGCATGCTCCAGCAGGAGCAGCCCGAGGACTTCGTGATTGCAACGGGTGTGCAGTACAGCGTGCGCGACTTCGTGCGCGCGGCGGCTGAGGAGCTGGGCATCACCGTGCGTTTCGAGGGCAGCGGCGTGGACGAGGTCGGCATTGTCGACCATGTGGAATCGCGCGACATCCGCCTCGAACCGGGCGACGTAATTGTGCGCGTGGATCCTCGCTATTTCCGCCCGACCGAGGTCGAGACGCTGCTCGGCGACGCCTCGAAAGCCCAGGAGAAGCTGGGCTGGAAGCCGGTTACCACGTTCCAGGCGCTCGTCAAGGAAATGGTGCGCGCCGACTATCAGGCTGCCCGGCGCGACGCACTCGTCACGCTGGCCGGTTTCAGGGCCCTCGAACATCACGAGTGAACGCATGGACAAGAACTCCCGAATCTTCGTGGCTGGCCACCGGGGCATGGTGGGCTCGGCACTCGTGCGCGCGCTGCAGGCGAACGGCTACTGGAACCTCGTCACGCGCACACATGCCGAACTGGACCTCACGGACCAGGCCGCGGTCAACAGCTTCTTTGAAGGCGAGCACATCGACGCGGTGCTGCTCGCGGCCGCGCGCGTGGGCGGCATCCTCGCGAATTCGACGCAGCCCGCACAGTTCGCCTGGGACAATCTGGCGATCGAGACCAACGTGATCCGGGCCTCGTACAACGCGGGCGTGCAGCGCCTCGTGTTCTTCGGCTCGTCGTGCATTTATCCGCGCGAATGCCCGCAGCCGATCCGCGAAGACTATCTGCTCACTTCGCCGCTCGAGCCGACCAACGAGGCCTACGCGATCGCGAAGATCGCGGGCCTGAAGCTCTGCGAAGCGTACAACCGCCAGTACGGCACGCATTTCGTCTCGCTCATGCCGACCAACCTGTACGGCCCCAATGACAACTACGACCTCGGCAGCAGCCATGTGCTGCCCGCGCTGATCCGCAAGGCGCACGAGGCGCGCGGCAACGGCCAGCGCACGCTGACCGTCTGGGGTTCGGGCAGGCCGCGCCGCGAGTTCCTGCACGTCGACGATCTCGCCGATGCGACGATCTTCGTGCTCGAGCACGAGACCGGCGACGGGGTGTACAACGTCGGCGTCGGCGAGGACCTGTCGATCCGCGACCTCGCGCAGCGCGTGTGCGACGTGGTGGGCTTCGAAGGCGAACTGGTATTCGATTCGACCAAGCCCGACGGCACGCCGCGCAAGCTGCTCGACGTGTCGCGCCTGGGCGACCTGGGCTGGCACGCGCACATTGGCCTCCAGGAGGGGCTCGCCCGCACCTACGACGATTTTCTGCAAACTCATGCCGCGCCGGCGTACGAGGCGGGCATGCGGGCTTGATGTGACCTGACGGGACCGATGGCTTTTAAACAATCGGCTCGACAGGACGAAAGGGAATAGGCGTCTGGTTGGTGGTGGGCGTCGTGCGCGGACCGGATGCACGACGCCCGCTTTTTTTCGCTCGGCGCGCGAGACGATTAAAAGCGGCACACAGCAGTTCAGGGACGGAAGCAACGCAATGAGAATCCTGATCTACGGACTTAATTACGCGCCCGAAGTCACAGGCGTCGGCAAATACACAGCCGAAATGGCGGAGCTGCTCGCGGCGCACGGCCACGAGGTGCGCGTGATCTGCGCGCCGCCTTATTACCCGCAATGGCGCGTGCATGAAGGCTATCGCGCGGGGCGTTATCAACGCGAAACGTTGCGCGGCGTGGGCGTCTCGCGAGCGCCGCTGTGGGTGCCGACCCGGCAGGGCGGCTTCAAACGCATCGTGCATCTGGCGAGCTTCGCGCTCTCGTCGCTGCCGCTTCTCGCGCGCCTCGCGGCGTGGCGGCCCGAGGCGGTCATGCTGATCGTGCCGACGCTCTTCTGCGCGCCCGGCGCCCTCATGCTCGCACGTGCCGTCGGCGCGCGCAGCTGGCTGCATATTCAGGACTTCGAAGTCGATGCGGCATTCGACCTCGGGCTGCTGCGCGGCGGCCAGGGGTCGCGTCTCGGGCGCGCGGCCCTTGCCGGCGAACGCTGGCTGCTGCGGCGCTTCGACGTCGTCTCGTCGATTTCGGCGCGCATGGTCGAGCGCGCCATCGACAAGGGTGTGGACGCCGCGCGCGCCGTGTGCCTGCCGAACTGGGTCGACACCCAGACGATCTTCCCGCTGCCGTATCCGAGCGCGTTCCGGCGTCGCCTCGGTATCCCGCAGGACAACACCGTCGTCCTCTACTCGGGGAACATGGGGGCGAAGCAGGGCATCGAAATTCTCGCGGACGTCGCAACCGCGCTCGCCGCGCGGCCCGACATCAGCTTCGTGTTCTGCGGCGACGGCGCGGCCAAGCGCGAGCTGATGGCGCGTTGCGAGCCGCTCTCGAACTGTCATATGCTGCCGCTGCAGCCGTCTTCGATGCTCAACGAGCTGCTGAACGTGGCCGATATCCACGTGCTGCCGCAGCGCGCCGACGCTGCCGACCTCGTGATGCCCTCGAAACTCACCGGCATGCTCGCGAGCGGCCGTGCGGTGGTCGCCATGGCGCGGCCCGGCACGAGTCTCTTCGACGTGGTCTCGGACCACGGGATTGTGGTGCCGCCCGAGGATAGCGGGGCGCTCGCTGCGGCGATCGTCGATCTGGCCGGCGACCCCGCGCGCCGCGCCGAGCTTGGCCATGCCGCGCGTCGCTACGCGAAGCGCATGCTGTCACCGCAAGCGATCTTCGACGTGCTCGAAGCGAGGCTTGCCGGGCTGGCAGGTGAAGTCGCCGAGCCGCCGGCGGCCCAGACACAGGTCGAAGCGCAGACCGCGGCAAGTGGCGCTGCATCGGTGCAGCAACCTGCGCGTCAGGCAGGCAAAGGCGGATCGACGTTGCCGGAGGTCGAGCAGTCCGATGTATGAGCGACTGCGTCCAAGGCCGCGATGATGGTGGCCTTGGGCTGTCCCGGACCGCTAGCGGAGGCTTACCAGGGCGACTTGTAGAGTTCGGAGTTGGACTGGTCCGGCGACCCGTACGGGCTGCCATACGGATTGCCATAGACCTGCGCAGTTGGCGAGGTCTGGCTGGCGCCGTAGTCATAGCCAGCCGTCGAGCGGCCTTTCCCCGCAGGACCCCCCGCACCGGCCCCACCGGTGCTCCTCGCCACCGCATTGCCGGCGCGCGACATGCCGTTCGCGCCGATCCTGCTGTGGTTCGCGGCGCCCCTGCCGCCTGCGCTCGAAGTGCTGCTTCTGTCGCCCCTGCCACCGTTGGCGCTCACCGCGCTCGCCGCGTAATCGCCAGGCGTCACGACGTGCATGTGCTTTTCGTTCGTGAGCGCGTCTCGCGCGTCGTCTGGCGAAGCGCCATTGCTGCTGTAGGGGGTCACGCTGTACGGGTTGTCGGAAGTGCCCGGACCGCCGAGCAGGCGCTGTTCGTCTTGTTGCTGGCGCTGCACGGCGCCCGTGCGGGTGTCGCCCTGGCTGCCCTGGCGACTCTGGTCACTCGCGGTAGCGGGCGAGCCCCCGGCGCCGTACGGGGCGTTCTGCGCAAATGCCGCGTACGGCCACGCGGCGCACGCAGCTTGCAGCGCGGCGGCGAGTACATAAGGCGCAAATCGATGATGAGAAAAACTGGACATGGCATTGATCCCGCGCGCCGCGAACGATGCGGCGTCAAGCCTTCATGTTGCCTAGCGCGCGTCGCACCGCTGCGCCAAAACCCCTGCCGTGTCGGCCACGCGTATGAGGCGATGCGGTGGCCGCCCGATAATGAAATCGTGTCCTGATGCGTCCCGTTATGCGGGCCGCCAGGCGCAATCCGCAGGAAGCCAACAGGAACCGACCCGGATGGGCAAGGAGCGTTCATGACGGAAGCGGTCGAAGGTCTAGGGGCCCGCAAAGGGAACGTCGGCGCGGCCGGCCGTAGGGATGGAGCGGGCGAAGCGCCGCCCGCAGGCGTCGTACCGCCACAAGCCGCAAACGACGCGCGAGCCGCGGAAATCCGCGTGATCGATTTGAGTCGTGCGGGCAAGGGCAACTTCGTCGCGCGCCGGGGCAAGCTCGTGCAGGCCGCGTGGTATCTGGTCGAGGCCTGCGTGCTCGACAACCGTCTGCTGCCGCTCTCCGCGCTGCGCGTAGGCCTGCTGCGCCTGTTCGGCGCGAAGGTCGGCCAGGGCTGCCGCCTCGTCCATCCCATGCGCGTGAAGGCGCCGTGGAATCTGGAAATGGGCGACAACTGCTGGATCGGCGTGGACGTCTGGATCTACAACCAGGCGCCCATCCGCATCGGCTCGAACGTCTGCCTTTCGCAGGGCGCGTTTCTCAGCGCCGGCTCGCACGACATGCGCACGAACATGGACCTGCACGTCGCGCCGATCGTGATCGAGGACGGTGCGTGGGTCTCGTCGAAATGCGTGGTGCAGATGGGCGTGACGATCGGGCGCTCGGCGGTCGTGACGCCGCTCTCGGTCGTGCATCGTTCGCTGGAAGCCGGCGGCGTGTATGGCGGCAATCCGTGCCGCTTTATCCGCTGGCGTTTCGAGGAGGGCAAGCCGCCCAAGGCATAAGGGCCGCGCGAAGCTGGCTCGTTTCAAGCAGATTCATGCAACGCACGAGCAGGCCCGAAGGCCTGCTCATGCTCATACTCATACGAACCCCGCCGGCTAGTATCCGCCGTAACCCACCGCCCGGCCCGCTGCGGCCGCCTGCGTACTCGGCAGGATCAGGTTGATGACGCGGCTCCACTTCACGAGCGCCGACGCGTCGACGAACACGACATCGTTCGGCTGCAACTCGAACTCGTCGGCCGTGGCCATGGCTTCCGGCGACGACGCGTCGAGGTGGAAGACCTGACGGTGTCCCTCCTTCTGCCCGCGCACGACGTACACCTGCGAGGCGTCGCCCGAACCCTGGCTGACGCCGCCTGCGTTGCCTAGCGCGTCGTTCAGCGAGAGGTGGCCGTTATCGAACGGCAAGGGCCCCGGGTGTCCGACTTCGCCGAGCACGAACACGCGGCTTTCGTTCGCCGAATACACGCGCACGAGGTCGCCGTTCTGCAGCAGGATCTTGTCCGGGTTCACGCCCTTCTTGATCATGTCGGGAATGTTCACCATGGTCGTCTTGTCGCCGCGCGTGACGCTAACCCGCGAGCGGTCGCCGTTCGCCGTGAAGCCGCCCGCGCGGTTGATCGCCTCGGGCAGCGACATCGTCATGTCGTTGAGCACCATGAGACCGGGCGTGCGCACTTCGCCGTCCACGTATACGCGCCGGCTGCGGTACGACTCGATGCGCAGCGTCACCTGGGGTTTGTTCAGGTAGTAGGCGAGCTTCTTCGACACGAGGTCGCGGGCTTGCATCTCGGTGAGCCCCGCCACGTGGATCGGACCCACGTACGCCACCTGGATCGCACCCGACGAGTCGACGGTATAGCCCGACTGCACCTGACTCGCGCTCTGGTCCTGCTGCCCGCTGCCACCGCCGCCGCCGCCGTTCGTCGGCAGATTCATCTCGGGGTGATCCCACACGACGATGCTCAGCACGTCGCCGGGCCCGAGCGTGTAGGGCTTGGGCGTGCCGAACAGCGTCTCGACGTTTGCCGGGACATTCGACGGTCTCGCTGCGGCTTCCTTCGCGACCAGTTCGTTGTTGATCTCGATGAGCGCGCCTGGCGGCGGTTGATCACCCTTTCCGCCTGAACGGGCGGCGTCGGTCGCGGCCTTCGCCTGCGTGACGCTCGACGGCGCCTGCATGCCAGGCGAGAGCGCGCAGCCCGCCAGCAGGGCCGCAGCCGTCACCATGGTCGCCATCGCCGCCAGGGCCGCCCGTGCGCGGCCCGCCGATAATCTGCGCAAACTGCGCGCGGGCTGCTTCACAGGCTGCGCCGCGGTTACGTCGACGGTCTCGCCGCCCGAACAATCAGGTCTGCTGTTTAACATAGTGTTGCCCCCTTACTCACAGGATTCGCACATCGCCACGAAAGTGCAACGCGGGTTCATCGTTCGACTCGTTATGACGCTTCAGCTGCGTTGCTTCGTCACCCCTGCCAATCCCTACCATTTCCGCTATCTGAATTTGATGCCGCTTTTTTCAATTTAATCAGCCTGTTCCGCGGGCTCGCCCTGCGCCATGGCGCTCATCGGGCGCCCTGGGCGAAATCGCGCGCCAGCGTGTAAAGGATGTTCCTGCAACAAGCCCAGCAGCGAGCGCACCATGCCATCCATCGCGAAGCGTGCGTCGAACGTGCGCCGGGCCTGAGCGCGCATCGCGTCGCGCGCGCGCTCGTCGAGCGCCCGCCATGAGGCAAAGTTGCGCTGCGTGCCGGCGACCGTGTCGGGCGCAACGAACCCGGCGCCGTCCTCGTCGATCTCGCGCCAGACGCCTACCTTGTCCGAAACCAGTGCGGGCAGTCCGCACGCCAGCGCCTCCGCCACGGAAACGCCGAAGTTCTCCTGGTGCGACGGCAGCACGAACACGTCGCTAGCAAAAAACGCGCCCCACTTCAGGTTGCCCTGCAGCATGCCCGGCCAGCTGATGCGATGTGCGATGCCGTGCGACTGCGCGATCGCCTGCAGCGCGGGTTGCCAGTTACCCTTGTCGGGCCCCGCGATCAGCAGATGCGCATCCGGCGTTTCGCGCGCATGTTCGGCGAACGCGTGAACCAGCACGTCGCAACCCTTCTTCGGGTGCAGACGCCCGAGAAACAGGACGATGCGCTTGTTGCGCAAATGCGGCGACTCCTGCAGGAAGGCTTCGCGCAACGTGTCCGGGTTCTCGCTGGGCGCATTGGTGCCGAACGGCACGACGCGCTCATTGGCGCGGTACAGCCAGAACGATTCGCGCGCAAGCAGGCGTTCTTCGTCGGTCGTGAAGATCACGGCGCAGGCGTCGCGCAGCACGCGGAAATCGGCCCATGGCCAGTACGCCCACTTCTTCAGATGCTTGACCGGATAGGTGGCCTTGAACCACGGATCGAGCATGCCGTGTGTGTACACGTAATACGGCACCTGCGCGTGGCGCAGCGCGCGCCACGCGCCGAAGCCGTGGTATTGCCAGAGTCCGTGCACGATCGCCGCGTCGAAGCGCGTCGCGTTCGCGCGCAGCCACGACACGTAGCCGGGGCAGTATCCGTAGTGCCCGCGGCCCGGCCCCAGCGCGTGCAGCGGGAGCGGAAATTCGCGCACATAGGGCGCGTCGATCGGATCGAGCGACGCCACTTCGATCTGGTGATCGAGCGCCGTCATCGCGAGACCGCTCTGGCGAACGCCCTCAATCGGGCCGCCCGAGCGGGGGTCGACCGTGGAAACGAGGTGCAGGATTTTCATCGGGGCTCCGGAGTCGCATACGTGTTGAGCGGCACCGGCGCCGCCGCGGGCGCCGTGGGTTGGAAGGCAGGTTCGCGCCCGTAGGACGGATGCAGGCGCTGGCGCTTGCGTTGAAGGTCAATGCGGTAATGAAGCTGCGAATACAGCGCGACGATGAGCCCGAGCGCGAGGCCGTAGACGAGGCCCGAGAAACGCGTGCCGAGCGGATTGCCGCCGATCGACGCGCCCGGCAGCGCGGCGAGCACGAGCAGCGCCATGCTGAGCGGCATGAGCATCGGGTGACGCGGCGCGATGCGGCGCCAGCGTCTGAACGCGCGGCCCGCGACGATGAGCGCGACGATCACCGCAAGCGGCATGCAGCCTCCGAACACGATACCTTCGGCGTAGAGCTGGTAGACCCAGAAGTTGTGGCCCGCCACCCAGTCGCTGGTGTTGAAGTAATCGTCCTTGCTGAAGGTCTGGTTCACGTACTGGTAGTAAATCGGCGAATAGCGGTAGAGGTGCCCATAACCCTTGCCGAACAGGACCGAATCCACCGACTCGGTGACCTGGTCGTACTGGTCGCGCATCTCCGCAATACGCGTGACCGTGGTCGGATCGCGGTCGGACTCCGCGTTCTGCGCGGCCGTCACGCGCTGAGTCCAGTGTTCGGTGATGGACGGGAAGAGCCACGCCGTTCCCACGCCCAGCGCGACAACGAACGAAAGCGCGATGCCCGTGCGGAAAAACGATTTGATCAGATGACTGAGCGACGGCGAGGCGAGCCACGCCGCAAACATGGCGAGCAGGATGGTCGCGATCAGCAAACTACGCGTGACGCTCAACAATTCGACCACGAGCGTGGCGAGGAACACGAGTATCATCGTCATGTTGAAGCGCCGGGCGACGATGAACTGGTGCAGCAGCATGGCCTGCAGCGCGAGCATGGTCGGCGAGACGATGCGAAACCGAATGTCGGCCAGCGGCCCGCCGACTGCCAGCAAGCCGAAGAAGAAGGTAAACACGAGGCCCATCACCATCGCGTAATAAAGCGCACGCTGCATCTGCATGACGCGCATGATGTGCCACGGGCGGCACATGGCCCAGTACCCGAGCGCGAACAGCAGGAACGGCAGCATCACGCGCAGGTACTGCCCGACAGGATTGTGCTGCAGCATTTGCGCAATGAGACTGCCGACGAGGCTGGCGACGAGCGCGCCCGTCACGAACGAGCGCAGCCGCGTCGGACGCGCGAAGCGCGGGCCGATCAACGCGAGAATGAGCGCGCCAGCCAGGGCCGGAACGACGGCCAGCCATTGCGCGCTGTGGCCGAACTGGGAGTCCGGTGCCTTATAGTCGAAAGCAAGAGGCACGAGGCACACCCAGAGCCAGAGTGCAGCATGTTTGTTTCGCATCGGCGTTTCTCCCGGTGCGGTGCATAGGGTCGCATACGTTGCGCAAAATACATGCGCGCCGCACGCGTTGGCTCGACTCAATATAAAACGCCGCAAGTGGCTTGCGCATGCGCGTGGCGGGAACCGGCAGGGTTGTGGCGGCAGGAAAAAAATTCTGATTTCACGTGTGGTTTCGCCCACACACCTGGCCGACAAGGAAGGGAACTTGGCGCACGCTGCACGGCGCCTGTGTCCATGATGGGGCCGGCAGGAGTAAATCTTTCATCGTCTGCCTTGCGTAAGAATCCGGCATGGACGTAGCGAGGGAAAGGTCATGAAGCTGCTACACGGAGTGCGACTGTCGACGAAAGGACGTTCCGTCGAGCTCGACTTCGTGCGTGGCGTCGCGATCTTCGTCGTGATGGGCTATCACTTCCACACGGTGCACACGGGCCATCCCTGGGTGAAAGTGCTCGAGTACCCGCTGAAGAGTTTCGGCCACGAAGGCGTCAATCTATTCTTCACACTAAGCGGCTTCCTGGTGGGCGGGCTGTTGTTGCGCCAATATTCGCAAACGGGCCGCATAGGCGCGCGCCGCTTCATCGTGCGACGGATCTTCAAGATCTGGCCCGCGTATTACGCGCTGATTTTCTTTCACCTGCTTGCCGGCCGCCATCGGTCCGATACGTTCCTCTGGCAGAACCTCACCCACATGCAGAATTACTTCGGCACCTCCATCGCGCAAACGTGGAGCCTCGCTGTCGAAGAGCACTTCTATTTGTTCCTGCCCGCGCTCCTGATCCTGCTCGCGCACTTCCGGCTGCGCGCGAATGCGCTGATCGCCGTGATGGCCAGCCTCTGCGTAGTCGTCCTCAGCGCGCGTTGCATTGCGGTATCCCATGGCGACCTCGTTGGGGCGTTCAACTACACGCAGTACCGCATGGACAGCCTGCTCGTCGGCGTCATTCTCGCGACCGTCTACTGGATGAAGCCCGATCTCTGGCGCCTGCTCGTCGCGAAGAAGCGCTGGCTGTTCGGCGTGGTGGGGCTGCTGCTCGCCTGGCTCATCTTCGCGACGCCCGACGTCGCGCTGGACGAGAGCGTGGGCTACACGATACAGGCCGTGGGCTTTTGCGCGCTCATCATGCTCGTGCTCGAACATTCGGGCGGATTGCGCACGACGTGGGTGTATCGCGGGCTCGCGTGGCTCGGCGTGTACTCCTATGGCATCTACCTCTGGCACTCGCTCGCGCTCGCGCCCGGCGACTATCTGATCCACAAGGCCAGCGCGCTCGGTGTGCCGCCGCTCGCCGCCTGGCCCGTCGTGATCGTCGCGCAGTTCTTCATCGCCTCGGTGCTGGGCTATCTCACCACGCGAGCCGTCGAGTTCCCGTTCCTGCGTCTGCGCGACGCGATGTTCCCCGACATGCGCGGAGCCGTCCCCGCCGAGCGGCCCGACACGAGCGCGGCCGACAACAAGGTCGAAGGCATTGCGTGATCCTTCGTGACTGGATCGGACTGGTTCGGGTTGCTCAATATTTAACGGCGTTCCTGCGAGCGTTCACGCTATCGCGGCCTGCAGCGTGCGCTTGAACTGCTCGAGCGTATTGCACGAAAGGAGGTGTTCGCCGGTGGGCTGCACGGCGTGCGCACCTGCGCGCCAACGCTCGGCGAGTACATCGAGCGCGCGTGCGATCGTGGCCGGCTCGAGGTTGTCGAGCAATGGGCCGAGCGCGCCGTCGCGGCAATACCAGCCGATCAGGCCGTCAGCGCTCGCCACCACGGGCTTGCGGAAGCGGTACGCCTGCACCAGCACGCCGCTCATGCCGTAGTGCTGCTTGTAGCCGAGCCACACGGCGTCGCAGGCGGAAAAGAGTTCGCGCTCCATCTCGTCGGAGATGAACTGGTTGTAGATCACCGGCGCGCTCGCGAGCCGCGGTGCGTGAGCGTCGATGAACGCGCGCGTTTCGTCGTCCTGCTGGCCCGCGATCACGAGGCACGGCGCGTCGGGCTTGTGCTCGAGCGCGAGCATCAGTTCGCGAATGCCCTTGCGTTCGCCGATCGCGCCGTACACGAGCAGGTAGCGCGTATGCGCGCCGAGCTTCAGCTGCTCGCGCGCGAACACGGGGTCCATCGCTTCGATTTCGGGAAACGGGTCGGCCAGGTAGCTGAGCGGCGCCGCGCGCTGCGGCTTCGTGGTCGCGAACCAGTCGGGCAGCGTCGGGTCGATCGTGAAGAGTTCGCGCAGCCCGCGCGAGCGCATGGCACGGCGAAACAGCGCCGACTTGGCCAGGTCGACGAAGCGTCGGCGCGGCGTGCGCAAGCCGATGCGCGCCTGATGAAACGTCATGCCCATGACGATCGCGATCCACGGCGTCTCGCCGAATGGCGAGTCGAACCCCGCGAGCGTGTAGAAGAAGTAGTCGGCGTAGGGCGCGATGACGAGCCGCACGTGCATCGTTTTGCCCACCTCACGCAACGCGCGCGCATAGAAGTTGCGAAAGCGCATGTACACGCTCGCGGCGAAATGCGGGCCAGGCGGAACCGTATGCAGGTCGAGCAGCACGAGGCGCAGATCGGGCCGCGCTTCGCGCACGATGCGCTGCGCGAGCGGATGGTCCGCGTACTCGTTATCAGTGACGACGAGGCAGCGGTGCCCGGCTTCCACGCACGCCTGCGCGATCCACTCGACGTAGCGCCAGCGGTGCCCCGTGAAGTTCGGCTCGATGACGGCGATCCAGTCGCCGCCAACCGACGCACGGGTGTCCGCAGGCGCGGACGTCACGAGTGTATCGGCCTCGACGTCGCACAGTGCGGCGGAGTCCGGGCTGTTAGGGGCGGCATTGCGATATCTGGCGATCGACACGTTTTCCATGCGGGCGGCCCGATGAGCATTATTACGAACAAAATAGCAGCGGTGCGCAAGCGGCATGCGCCAGATTGCGGGGCAGAGTGGCCGAAAAAACCTGGGGATATGCCGATTGCCTGAAAATTCGTGAATTGCTGCCGCGCGCATTGGCTTTCCATGAGAGGCCGCCCCGCGGATAGCCGTCCCACGGATGGCCGCCCCGTCTGATTCCACCTGGTAGATGGCGCGTCCTGTACGCCGCCGCGCGGTAAGGTCCAGAACGGGTGGCAAAAACGCGTTCCCAAACATGTTTAAAGGAACTGGGAAAAGGGGCGAAAGCTCCGACTCAGAGATCGACAACAGGAGAGGCATTTTGCGCGTAATGCGGCTGCCAGCCATACCGATCAAGGCCGGCTTCGGACCCGGCGCAGCAACCTGGGTGTTGCTGCAGCAGGTCGTCGTGCGCGGCCTCGTGGCCGTCAAGTTCCTCGTGATCGGGCGCATTCTTGGGCCGTCCGCAATCGGTCTCGCGAGCGTCGCGTTGCTCGCGGTCGCGATTGCCGAAGCGCTCTCCGATACCGGCCTCGCGCAGGCCGTCATACAGGGCCAGTCGCCGCCCACGCGCGCGGAGGCCGGCGCCGTCTGGACCACGCTTGCCACGCGGGGCCTGCTGATCGGTTTGCTGCTCGTCGCGAGCGCGCCGCTCATGGACGCGCAGTTCCACCTGGGCGGCGCGATCGGCCTCGTGCAACTCGCCGCGTTGCTCCCGCTCCTGCGCGGGCTCGCCTCGCCCGCGTATTTCATCACGCAGCGCGAGCGCCACTTCCAGCACATTGCGGCGATCGAAATCTCGTCCTCGTGTCTCGACTGCGCTTTCGGCATCGGGCTCGCACTCGCGGGGGCGGGTCCGTACTCGCTCTTGCTCGGCATGATGATCGGCGAGGCCTTCAAGAGTGTCGTCACGTGGATCGCGCTCTCGCCGCGTCCGCCGATCCGGCTGCGCTGGTCGGGCATCGGCCATTACGTGGGCTTCAGCCGCTGGATCTGGGCGAGCAGCGTGATCATTCTCATCACCAACCAGTTCGACAAGGTGGTGGTGGGCAAGCTGCTCGGGCCGACGCAGTTGGGCGCCTGGCAGATGTCCTCGAAGCTCGCGCAAATGCTGCTCGCCGACGCCGCGCTCGCTCTGTCGCAGTATCTTTTCCCCACGTTCGCCGCGCATCATCGCGGCGGTCCGCAATCGGCCGCACGGCTTTTTCGTCTCTATCTCATGATCGCCGTGGCGGGGCTGGCGTGCGTGGTGATCGTACTGCGCTTCGCCGCCGAGCCGCTCTTTTCGCTCGTGCTCGGCGCCGCGTGGCTGTCGGCCGTGCCGCTCTTTCGCATCTTCGTCATCAACATGGCGATCAGCGCGCTCAACTCGGTGCTCGCTTCGTATCTGCGCGCGGTTGGCGACGCGCGCGCCGTCACGGTGGCGTCGCTGCTTCAGGTCGTGGCGCTCGTCCTGTCCGTGCCGCCTTCGTTGCACCTGTGGGGTGTGACGGGCGTTGCGTGGTCGATGACCGTCGGGCTGACCTCGTGCGCGGCATGGATGCTGTATCGCGTCTCGCGGCAGAAATAAGCCTGAGCGCAGAGGGACTCAAGCGGGATTCAGGCGCGCAGCGCCGCTTCGACGATCTCCGCGAGCTGATGTCCGAGCGTAGGCGAGTTGAGCTGGCAGTACACCGCGTGCGCGGCGGTCGCGGCTGCGCGCATTTCGTCGGGCGGCATGGACCAGATGCGCCGCAGCGTGGCGGCAAGCGCTCCTTTGCCGCCGTCGCGCGCGAAGAAAAAGCCGCTGCGGCCGTCCTCGACATAACCCGGCTCCGGGCCCATGTGCAGCGGCAGCCGGTCGTGCACGATGGGCGGCAGGCTCAACGCGAACATGTGCACGACGCTCAAGCCCGCCGAGCCGGGATAGCAGCCCACGCGGCAGCGCCGGCTGATGGTCGCGATGGCGTCGTCGTCGAACACCGCGCCATACCAGACCACGTAGTTGCGATCGCTGTACTTGCGTTTCAGGCGCTCGCCGTGCTCGCCGTCGCCGATCACGTGGAGCGTGATGTCGTTGCCATCGGCATGAAGCTGCCCGACCACGTCGATGAGCGGTTCGATCTCCGACCCTTCGCGCAGCCTGCCGATGAACAGCACGCCGCTCTCGGCGCCCGTCTTGGTGGCAGGCTCCACGCCGCACGAGACCGTGAGGGCATTGTTCGCGACAACGAGCTTCGCGAGCGGGCAGCCGATGGCAACGAGCGAGCGCCGTGAAGCCTCGGTATAGCAGACGTAGCGCACGGCGAGCGCGACCGCGAGGCGGTAGCAGACCGTGCGCACGAGCCCCGCGCTCTCGTGCCGGTAGAGCCCCTGGCCGTGAATGAGCACAGGCACGCGCATGACGCGTCCGGCGAGGAGCGCGAGCCACAGCGACAGATAGCGAACGTCTGCAAAGATCAGGACTGCATCGGGACGTTCGAAAACGATGCGGCTCAGCACGCGGCTTTGCAGGCGAATCCGCCGCGAGGGCAGGCCCGCGAAACTCGCGATATGCGTTTCGACGAATTCGTCGCACTCGGGCTTCTCACGCGAAAAGCCGTTGGCCTCCACGCCCTCGGAGCATGCGAACACCTTGACGGAGAAAAGACGGTTGAGCGACTCGATGACTTCGATGCGATAGCGCGCGATCAACGGCTGCACGTAGAAGACCACGGGGCGTTTGAGCCGCGCGCCGGATTCGGTTTCGCAAACCGTTGTCCCGGAAGAGATGATCTCGTGTTCCACTGGCTGGCTCTGACGTGTCGACGCAGTCATGTTGAGAGGATCTTTCCGGTGGGGCGGGCTAGTCGGTCATATTTGCGCGAATCTCTTTTAGCAGTTGTAGGCGAGTCTTATCAAAAGAGGAATCCGAAAATTGCTATTGGACGAATTTACCGTGGGGTGCCGCGCTATGGGTGATGCGTAATCGATAAATGCGCAGAAAAAGTGCAATAAATGCGGATTTTATTGACGGAAAAAAGAAGCGGTAAAAGATTCGCCCGTACGCGGCCATGCAGACACGGCGCACTACGCCGTGCGTGTTTGTTCACAAACAGTTGGAATCGGTCGTTGAATAGATCGTTTCGGACAACTTGAATCCGGGCCGACTGGCGGCGCGAGGGCCTCGTGCTAACCTCGGTTCGAGTCGAAACGACCACCGGAATGCGGAGAAACCGATGACAACGCTCGCTACCGATGATCTCGCGTCTTCCGTGGCCGCGAACGGCGCGAAGGCGCGCATGCGCGTCGCGGTGGTGATCGCGACCAAGGGCCGTCCAACCGCCACCGCATGGGTTGTGCGCCTGCTCGCGCGGCAAACCGTGCGGCCGGATCAGATCATCCTTTCGGGCAGCAGCGCAGACGACATCGGACCTTACGATGCCAACGGTCTGCGCGTGGACGAAATCATCGGCACGGCGGGTTCGAGCGTGCAGCGCAATCGCGCGCTCGACGCGCTTGCACCGGACATCGACATCGTGATTTTCCTCGACGACGACTTCGCGCCCGAGTGTCACTGGATCGAGTTGTGCGTGGAGCTGTTCGAGAGCGACGCGAATCTCGTGGGCGTCTCGGGCCGCACGCTGCGCGACGGTGCGAACACGCAACCGATCGCATGGGAAGAAGCCATCGCGCTCGTGGATGGCGCGCAAGCCGAAGTGATGCGGCGTCCGCCGCTGCGGCCCTGCGTGGAACTGTATGGCTGCAACATGGCGTGCCGCGCGCAGGCCATCGCCGATCTGCGCTTCGACGAGCGTCTCGTGCTGTACGGCTGGCTGGAAGACAAGGACTTCTCGCGGCGCCTCGCGCGCCGTGGCGGGCTCGTGTACTGCGACTATCTGCTCGGCGTGCACCTCGGGCTGCGAGGCGGGCGCGTTTCGGGCCGCCGCTTCGGCTATTCGCAGGTGGTCAACGCGATGTACCTGTGCAACAAGGGCGTGATGTCGCGCAAGGAAGCGACCAGCAACATCCTGCGTGCGCTCAGCATGAACTGCGTGAAGTCGGTGCGCCCGGAGGCGCATCTCGACCGGCGCGGCAGGCTCATCGGCAACGTGATCGGGATTGCCGATCTGTGCATCGGCGCGGTGCGGCCCGAGCGCGCAGAGCGGCTTTGATTCACGCGCAGCGCGGCATTAAATGACCGCACCGCGCGCTCCGATGCGTGCGGCGCTCAGTTGCCCGAACCGCGCGCAATGCGACGCTGCTTCACCGCTTGCGCGAGCCCTTCGAGCACGCCCACGCTTTCGTCCCAGCCGATGCACGCATCGGTGATGCTCTGGCCATAGGTCAGCTCGCAGCCTTCCTTCAGGTCCTGGCGGCCCGCCACGAGGTGCGACTCCACCATCACGCCGACGATGCGCTCGTCACCCCCCGCCACCTGGCGGCCGATGTTGGCGCACACCGGAATCTGGTTCTCGTGCTTCTTCGAGCTGTTTGCGTGGCTCGCGTCGATCATCAGGCGAGCGGCGAGACCCGCCTTGCCGATATCGCTGCACGCGGCGTTTACGCTATCCGCGTCGTAGTTCGGCGTCTTGCCGCCGCGCAGAATCACATGGCAGTCCTCATTGCCCGCGGTCGAGACGATGGCCGAGTGGCCGCCCTTCGTCACCGAGAGGAAATGGTGCGGCTGCGAGGCGGCCTTGATCGCGTCCACGGCGATCTTCACGTTGCCGTCCGTGCCGTTCTTGAAGCCGACCGGGCACGACAGACCGGAAGCCAGCTCGCGATGCACCTGCGATTCCGTTGTACGCGCACCGATCGCGCCCCACGAGATGAGGTCGGCGATGTACTGCGGGCTGATCATATCGAGATATTCGGTGCCGGCGGGCAGGCCCAGCTCGTTGATCGAGACGAGCAATTCGCGCGCGGTGCGCAGACCGTCGTTGATCTTGAAGCTGTTGTCGAGGAACGGGTCGTTGATGAGGCCCTTCCAGCCCACCGTCGTGCGCGGCTTCTCGAAGTACACGCGCATCACGATTTCGAGTTCGTTCTTGAAGCGCTTGCGCTCTTCGACGAGCTTCTTCGCGTAGTCGACCGCGGCCTTCGTGTCGTGAATCGAGCACGGCCCGATGATGACGATCAGGCGGTCGTCCATGCCGTGCAGGATGCGGTGCATGGCGCGGCGCGATTCGAAGATCAGCGTGGAGGCCGCTTCCGAGCAGGGGAATTCGCGGATCAGGTGAGCGGGCGGCGTGAGTTCCTTGAGTTCGCGAATGCGGACATCGTCGGTGTTGTGCGGGGGCATGGTCGTTTTCTCCTGATCCTGTGCGTAGCGTGCGTCGTTCGGACGGTGCTTCAAATTCGGTTAGATGAAGGTGCGGCTCGCAACTGTTGTCGAAACTGCGGGGCGAAAAAAAACCGCCAGACTTGGCTGGCGGTTTCTCGTGTGTTCGGGGTCCTGCGCGTACTATCAACCCTCTCGATCCGCCAGCGGTCTGAGATACCAAAAGAAGTAAAAATAAAACTTCGTGGCGAACATGGCGGTCTTGTCTGAACGTTCGTTACGTCGAAAGGGTGATTGCCTTTATAACCCGGCCGTCTCGTGGCTGGCAAGCAGGGTGCGGTAAAAAAGCGGACTATCTGCGCAAATAACGACTCGTGTGCAGAAAATCCGCATAGCGATGCGGAATTCCCGCATCGCTATGCATGGAATGCGCGCAGGCCAACCGCTTAAACCGTGCCGCCGACCGTCATGCGGTCGATGCGCAGCGTCGGCTGACCCACGCCCACCGGCACGCTCTGCCCCTCCTTGCCGCACACGCCCACGCCCGAATCGAGGCGCATGTCGTTGCCGATCATGCTCACGTACTTGAGCGATTCCGGGCCGCTGCCAATGAGCGTCGCGCCCTTCACGGGGTAGGTGATCTTGCCGTTCTCGATCATGTAGGCTTCGGAGGCCGAGAACACGAACTTGCCGTTCGTGATGTCCACCTGACCGCCGCCGAAGTTCACGGCATACAGACCGTTCTTCACCGAGCCGATGATTTCCTGCGGGTCCTTGTCGCCGTTGAGCATGTACGTGTTGGTCATGCGCGGCATGGGCAGCGCGGCGTACGACTCGCGGCGCGCGTTGCCCGTCACGGGCATCTTCATGAGGCGCGCGTTCAGCGAGTCCTGAATGTAGCCCTTGAGAATGCCGTCCTCGATCAGCGTCGTGCACTGCGTGGGGTTGCCTTCGTCGTCGATATTGAGCGAGCCGCGGCGGTTGGGCAGCGTGCCGTCGTCGACCACGGTCACGCCCTTCGCGGCTACCCGCTCGCCAATGCGCCCGGCGAACGCCGACGAGCCCTTGCGGTTGAAGTCGCCTTCGAGGCCGTGGCCGATCGCCTCGTGCAGCAGCACGCCGGGCCAGCCCGGGCCGAGCACGACGGTCATCGCGCCGGCGGGTGCCGGGCGCGCTTCGAGGTTCACGAGCGCAGCATGCACGGCGTCGTCCACGTACTTCGACAGGAGGTCGTCGGTGAAATAGCCATAGTCGTAGCGGCCGCCGCCGCCGCCGTTGCCGATCTCGCGGCGGCCGTTCTGCTCGGCGATCACCGTGACCGAGACGCGCACGAGCGGGCGGATGTCGGCGGCGAGCGCACCGTCACTGCGGGCCACGAGCACCACGTCGTACTCGCCCGCGAGCGCCGCCATGACTTGCGTGATGCGCGGATCGCGCCCGCGCGCCATCTCTTCGATGCGCTCGAGCAGCTTCACTTTTTCGGTGGCGTCGAGCGAGCTCAACGGATCGGAGGGCAGGTACAGATCGCGGCCCGTAATGCCCGTGAGCGACTTCGCCACCTGGATCTTCTGCTTGCCGCCGCCCGCCTTGGCGATCGAGCGCGTGGCGATGGCGGCCTGGCGGATCGCTTCGGGCGAGAGGTCGTCGGAGTAGGCGAAAGCGGTGCGCTCGCCGGACACGGCGCGCACGCCGACGCCCTGGTCGATGCTGAAGCTGCCCGACTTGACGATGCCTTCCTCGAGGCTCCAGGCCTCGCTGCGCGTGGTCTGGAAGTAGAGATCGGCGTAGTCGATGCGATGCGTGAAGATCTCGCCGAGCGTGCGCGTGAGCACTGCCTCGTCGAGGCCGTAGGGCGTGAGGAGCAGGTCCTTCGCGGTCGCCAGATTGCGGATGCCGGGTTCGATGATGTTCATGCGCTCTGTGGGATCAACGATAAAGTCTGTCAATGGAGATTCGGGCGCGGTGCTGCGAAATCAAGCGCCTTAAACGGAGAACTCGCGTGGAATTCGATGGGGTTCATTCGCGGGGCCAGTCGTCGCGTGCGTTGCATGCGTTACGCGCGTCATGCGCAGTCGAGCACGCGGTGACGCCACGCCGGAAGGCTCGCGCGCACGCTGGCGATGCGCTCGAGGTCGATGTCGCCGGCCACCACGCCCGGGCCTTCGTCGTGCACGTCGACGATCTCGCCCCACGGGTCGACCAGCATGCTGTGGCCCCATGTGCGGCGGCCGTTCTCGTGCGTGCCGCCTTGCGCCGCGGCGAGCACGTAGCACTGGTTCTCGATCGCGCGGGCGCGCAGCAGGAGCTGCCAGTGGGCGCGGCCGGTGGTGTAAGTGAACGCTGAAGGCACGACCATCAGTGCGCAGTCTCCCATGCGCCGGTACAGCTCGGGAAAGCGCAGATCGTAGCAGACCGACAGGCCGACACGGCCAAACGGCGCCTCGAACGTGCGCACCTCGGCGCCGGGCCGGATCGTGCGCGCTTCGTCGAACGATTCGGCGCCTTTTTCGAAATTGAAGAGGTGGATCTTGTCGTAACGCGCGCGCTCCTCGCCGCTCGGGTCGAACACGAGCGTGGTATTGAGCACACGGGTTTCCTCGGGCGCATTCAGCGGCAACGTGCCGCCGATCACCCACACGTCATGGCGCCTTGCGGCATCGGCGAGAAAACGCTGAATGGGGCCGTCGCCGTGGGGCTCGCGAATCGCCAGTTTGTCGCTGTCCTTGTGACCCATGAAGCAGAAATATTCGGGCAGCAACACGAGGCGCGCGCCCGCGGCGGCGGCTTCGGCGATCAACTGGTCCGCTTCGGCGAGATTGCGATCGCGCTCGGGCGTGCTGACCATCTGCAGCGCGGCGACGCGAAACGGGTCGAGGGGGGGAGCGCTCATCGGCAGATCTTGATAGGGTTCGGGATGCATGGCACGCATACCGCGTGCCCACGACGCGGCGCACCTGGCGGCAACTCAGTGCGCAATTCAGTGCACTGCGGCCGGCGCCTGCGCGTCCATCTTACCCTGATCGCCATGCAGCCGCTCGATGTGCGGTTTGGCCCACGGGCCCGTAATCGCGAAGTCCATCGCGAAGGCGTGCTCGAGCGTTTGCGAGAGCACGACGTCGCCGATCAGCGCGCCGAGGCCGAAGAGCGGATTGATGATGGCCGCCGCGACTACGCCCGCGCCCGCGCTGACCGTCGGCACCACGTGCACGTGCAGGTCCTGGGTTTCGTGCGCGAGGTCGACGCTGCCCGCCATCGTCGCGCGCCCGGGGGCGGTGACGAGCTTGAAATCGTTGGTGCTGCCAATGCCGTTCTGGATCTGCGCGGTGGCCGTCGCGCTCGTGAAGGGCAGGCCTTCGCCGATGACGTCGCGGAAGTCCGTCGTGAGGAAGCGCGCGAGGCTTTGCAGGCTCAGCACGCCGAGCAGCCTTGCCACGCCCGGATCGACCTTGAGGATCTGGCCGTGTCGCAGGTCAAGGGTGAGGTTGCCGTTGAGCGACGGGAAGTCGATGCGCGTGGGGCCGCCTTGCCATTCCAGGTTGCCCGCGAGCGTGCCCGAGCCGTTCTTGAGCACATGCGGCCGGCCGGCGCGTTGGAGCAGGGCGCCGGCGTCCTTGATGTCGAGATGGAAATCGAGCGCCGTGCGGCGCGCCGTGTACATGCCGGCTGCGGCCGAATCCTCGCTGGCTGCCGTGTCGCCCACCGCGCGCCAGTTTTCCGTGGCGGTGAGGTGCGCGTCCGGGTTGCTGATGTCGAGCTGATCGAGCTGCCAGACCGGCACGCCGTTGTCGTCGAAGTTGTGCGCGTTGACCTGGAGACGGCCGAGGTCGCGATCGCGCACGATGAGCTGGTTCACGACGAGGTCGATCGACGGCATGTTCTGCGCGGGCTGCGACATCGCCTGGCCGAGCAGGTCGTTTTCGGTGGCGGCGGGCACGGTGAGGCGCGCGAGCCGCGCTTCGAGCGTGCCCGGTGCGCCCGGCACGGCGCCCGGCTTCCACGAGACGTGGCCCGAGACCTGGTTGGAGGCGACGTTGGCCTGCCATTCGTTGCCGCGCTCGCCGGTGCGCGATGCGCCGAGCACGACGTTCTCCCAGTGGCGCTTGAGCAGCGTGAGCGTGCCGACGTGGACCGCGAAGCGCGAAGGCAGGAACTGGCCGACCGCGCCGTTGGGGGCGAGCGGTGACGAGGCGGCGGTTGGCGCGGCCGCCGTGGTGGCCGTAGTGGCCGATGCCGGGATTTGCGGCGCGGCAGCCGCGGCGCTGGGCAGCGCAGATTCGGAGGTTGCGTCCGGGGCCGCGTCTTGATTTTGAGCCATCCGCTCGGCCGCTCGTTCTGCGGCGGTTCGCGGCGGGGGAACCGCCGCCCGCGCGCCGCTTGCCGCCGCGCTCGCAGGCGTCGCGCCCTGGGCCTGGGCCGCCGCGGTCCCGCGCAACTGCTGCACCACGGCGCGCCAGGCGTCGGCGTCGAAGGCGGGCAGGTCGACGGCGGCGGCCACGCCTTCCGACGGTAGATCGGCCGGGCGGTTCATGCCGATCGCGCCGCGCACGACTTCCGGTACGTGACCCGGATGGCGGCGCATCACGTAACGCGCGGCGAGCGGCCCGAGCGTGAGTTCTGCATGTTCGAACGCGGCGTCGTCGGCCCTGGCATCGGCGCCGACGGCGGATTCGGCGGGCGTGCCCGTGCCCGGCTGCAATTCGAAGTTCAGCGGCATCGGCGTGCCGGCGGCCTTGCCGAACGGCGCGGGCAGGTCGAGCGCGAGGCCGGTGAGATCGGCGTTCGCCTTCACGTCGGGCAGGCGCCCGCGCTGGCCGGCTACCGAAAGCGAGTAGGGCGCCGCGCCCGACAGGCGCCCGAGCGCCGCCGCCGCCATGCCATGCAGGTCCAGCCCGCGCGCCGCATCGACCGCGACGTCGCCGGCCACGTCCACCTTATAGTGCCCGTCGTCGCGCATGCCGCCGCTCGCGCGCAGATCGCCGCCGAGAAAGCGCGCCGTAAGCCGGTCGACATTGGCGCTGTGGTTCGTGAAGCGCACCTGCCCGGTGAGTTTCGAGACCGGCGGCACGTTCTTCGCGGTGAGCGTGTTGTTCTCGAAGCCGATGGCGCCCGCGAGCAGCACCTTCGGCATCGGATGGCGCGGGATCGTGAGTTTGAGTGCGAGCGTGGACTGCCCTTGCGCGCGCACCTTCGCGGTGGCGTGCTTCGACATATAGCCGATCGAGCTGTTGTCCGCGTAGTCGAGCAGGTCCGCGAGCGGCCCGCGCCCGCTGCCCTCGATCACGATATCGGAGCCCTTGATGCCCAGTTCCTCGATGCGCCCGCTCACGTTGCGCAGCACGAAGTTGCGGTAGTGGCCGCGATCGACGTCGAAGCGCAGCTTGTTCTCATGCAGCTTGAACACGCCGTCGATGCCGTCGAACGCCGGCCAGACGTTCGGTGCGCCGTTGCGCATCGTGCGCGGCGGGAACGGCGACGGGTCGAAGCGGCCGCCCGTGAACGGCGCGACGATGCGGAACTGGCCCGCGTCGGGGTCGCGCGAGTAGGGGAATTTGGTGAGGTCGCCGTGGATCTCGATCGTCGCACCCTTCGACAGGCCCGCCTGCAGGCCGTGGCCGAGATAGATGCGCGTCTTCTCGCTGATGGCGGTGGGCAGGTAACGCGGGATGGCCTTGACCTTGGCCTCATCGAAATGCGCGACGAGGTCGAGCGAGCCGCGTCCCTTGCCGGGGTTCGTGTAGTGCGCGGTCATCTTCGCGCGCGCGTCGGCGTTCTCGATGCCCAGGTTCGCGACATCGACGGTGAATGCCTTGAGCCGGTTGCCGGGCTCGCGCTCAGCGGCCACGGTCCATCTGGCCGCGCCCGAGAGCCGGTCGAACGTGAGGCGGGGATTATCGAACACGCCAGGCAGCGTGATGGCGACGCTGTTCGTGTCGAGGTCGATGGTGCCGTGCGACTCGTCGGCATCGATGTGCCCCCAGAGATTCTCGACCCCCGGCAGGCCCGCGCGCGGGTGGCCGCGCGGGGTGAGGCCCGGCCCCGGCTCCTGCGCATTCATGCTGATGCCCTGCAGGTCGCCCTTGAAGCGATAGTGGGTGACCGGCTCGACGCTGGTGGAGCGCTGCTCGGCAGCCGCTTCGCCCGACTCGGGCTTCGCGCGCTCGAGGGAGAGGTCGTAGTTCGCCACCAGCCCGCGCGGGTCGAAGCGCACGAGCGCGCCCTGCACGCGACCGGGCAGCGGCAGCGCGCGCATGAACTCGGCGAGGATGCCGAGATCGATGCGGTCGCCGCGCACGCTCATGAGTTGGCCGTGCTGGAGCGTTTGCTGGCGAAAGCGCGCGTCGAGCGTCGTGAGCGCGAGCGAGCGCGTGAGCGGCGTGCCGTCGTCGAGCGGCGGCTGGCCCAGTTCCGCGTGCAAGTCGCGCAGCTTGAGCGCGTAGTCGTCGGGCTGGATGCCGAGGCTCCAGTGGAAGCTCGCGACCGGCATGTCGAGCAGCGGCTGCGTGGGCCGCGTGCGCAGCGCGATGTTTGCGCCTTCCAGCGCGCCGCTCGCTTCGAGGATGCGTCCGTTCGAGAAGTGCGCCCAGATCGAGTTGTCGATGCGCCCCGCGTAGGTGGCGATCGGGAAGTTGATGTAGCGCGCGAGCGTGGGCAGATCGACGGGGCCGGTCGAGAGATAGGTGTCGCCCGTCCAGCTGATCGGCTTGCCGGCCTGTGCGTAGCGCGCGTGCGTGAAGTGCGCGCGGAAGTCGAGCGGGCCGTGCAGCACGGTGCCCTCGGCCGGCGCCTGGAGCGCGACGCGGTGATCGTACCCGTCGTTGAGGATCGCGAGGCGGATGTGCGAGAACGCGAGGTCGGGCACGTCGCGCGTGGCGTCGTGCCAGCGCAGCGTGCCGCCGCGCAGCACGACGGCCTGCTGGCGCATGAGCCACGTCGTGAAGGTGGCGTTGCCCGTGTGTGCGGTGGGCACCGGCACGCCCGCCACGGTGAGCGTGCCGTCGTCCTCGCGCGCGATGTGCACGTCGGGCTGCTCGACCACAATGCTCGAGAGCAGCGGTTCGAGCAGCACGACCGAGCGCCACGACACCGAAGCCGTGGCGTGCGGCACGTCGAGCGCGATGTTGCCGTGGCGGTCGCGAATCGTCAGATCAGTGACGTCGATGCCGGGCTGGAAGCCCGACCAGTGCGGCGCGAGCTTGCCGATGCGCAATTCGGCGTGAATCTTCGAGGAGACGAGCTGCTCGATGCGCGGACGCACGTTGTCCACGTATGGCAGCACGACGTAGCGCAGACCGAGCAGCAGGACAGAGACAAGGAAATACAGGACGAGCGCGATGATCGCCAGCACGCGCAGTGTATGGCGCAGGACCGGGTGATGATGGTGCGGACCCCCTGGCTCGGTAGCCTGGCTGGCATGTCCAGATTGGGGTAGGCCGGCGTGATCGTTTCGCTCGGACATGCTGCGGCGGGTGGGGTATGGTAGCGTTGCGTTCTAACGACGAAATGTATCACAGAGGGCCGTCAGAAGGCCCATCCGGGGAAGCCGGGATGGCCGCTCGGCGCGTGACACGCATGATTTTTTGCACTGCAGTGGCGGCTATGCCGGACGCATCGGCGAGACGGACCGCGAGAGCCGGTGGGCGGTGCATGCGTGGCGCGGGGCGAACCCTCGCGGTCGAACCGTCGAGATCGGCATCGTCGCATCGACACCGTCATCAACCCAGGCGCGCGCAGCGACACAACAGCGAACAGCGAGCCTTCCCGGCAAGCAGCACTTCATGACTGACATCCCTCTTCTGAGTTCCAGCTATTCCCGCTATGCAGCACGGGCTTACGCCGCGCGCCCTGGCCTCGCGGCGCAGGTCGAAGCGCTGGCCGCGGCACCGCTCTCGCGCGAACGCATCGTCGCGCGGCTCGACGCGTTGAGCGGGGAACTGCTCGCCGAAGCAAACGCCGCACCTGGCGCAGCGCTCAACGACGAGCAGTTGAAGAAGGTCCTGCGCCAGTTGCGCGTGGAAGTGATCTGCGCGGTGATGGAGCGCGATCTCGGCGGCGTGGCCGACGTCGCCGAAGTGACCGGCAGCATGACCGATCTCGCCGAAGTCACGATCCAGCGTGCGCTCGCCTGCGTGAGCGCCGACCTCGAGACGCTCTTCGGCGAGCCGCGCGGCCCGGGCGGCGAGCGCCTCACGCTCGGCGTGGTGGGGATGGGCAAGCTGGGCGGACGCGAGCTGAACGTTTCATCCGACATCGACCTGATCTTCGTCTACGAGGACGACGGCGAAACCACGGGAGGCCAGCGCGCGCCTATCGCTACGCAGGACTTCTTCACGCGCGTGGGCAAACGCCTGATCGCCGCGCTCTCCGACGTGACGGCCGATGGCTTCGTGTTTCGCGTGGACATGCGTCTGCGCCCGAACGGCGACTCCGGGCCGCTCGTGTGCAGCCTCGGCATGCTCGAAGAGTACTTCTACGTGCAGGGCCGCGAGTGGGAGCGCTATGCGTGGATCAAGGGGCGGCTCGTTTCCGAGGACGAGAGCGACAGCGCGCTGCGTCTTGCCCGTCAGCTCGATTCGCTCGTGAAGCCATTTGTCTACCGGCGCTACCTGGATTTCGGCGTGATCAGCGCAATCCGCTCGCTGCACTTGCAGATTCGCCAGGAAGCGCAGCGGCGCGCCATGATGCGCCCCGACAAGGCCGACGACATCAAGCTCGGGCGCGGCGGGATTCGTGAGATCGAGTTCAGCGCCCAGGTGTTCCAGCTCATTCGCGGCGGTCAGGACGCGGGTTTCCGCGTGCGCCCGACGCTCGCGGTGCTCGGCTACGCCGCCGCGCGCGGACTGATCGCGCCGGAGGTGTGCGGCGAGCTCGCGCGCGCCTATAACTTCCTGCGCGACCTCGAGCATCGCCTGCAATACCGCGACGATGCGCAAACGCACGCCATGCCTGTCGACGCCGAGGAGCGCGCGGCGCTCGCGAAGTCGATGGGCTTTGCCGACTACGCCGCGCTGATGACGACGCTCGACGGCCACCGCGACAACGTCGAGCGCCAGTTCGTGCAGATCTTCTCCGACAAGATGGGCGGCGAGGGCGGCTGCGGCGCCTCGGAAGACGGCGCGGCGGCATGGGTCTGGAGCGGTGCGCTCATGGAAGAGGGCGCCGAAGACTCGTTGCTCGAACGTCTCACGGAACTGGGTATCGACGACCCGGCGCCGCTGCTCGCGCGCCTGCGCGGACTCTGGCAGTCGGCGCGTTACGCGGGGCTGCCCGAGAAGAGCCGCGAGCGCTTCGACAGCGTCGCGCAGCGCGCGCTCGAAGCTGCACGCACGCTCGAGCCGCGCGAGCGGCGCGGCGACACGCTCGCGCGCATGTTCGACCTGCTCGAAGCCGTGATCCGGCGCGGCGCGTATCTCGCGCTGCTCTGCGAATATCCGGATGCGCTGAGCCGCGTGCTCAAGGTGCTGGGCGGCTCTCGCTGGGCGGCGGGCTATCTGATCCGCCATCCGCAACTGCTCGACGAACTGCTCGACGACGAGGCAGTTGCATCGCCCTTCGACTGGCCTGAATTCTCGCGTCTGTTGCGCGCACGGCTCGCGGCCGCCGCCGACGTCGAACAGCAGATGGATCTGCTGCGTCACGCGCACCAGGCCGAGGTGTTCCGCATCCTGCTCAACGACCTGGCGGGGCGGCTCTCGGTGGAGCACGTAAGCGACCGGCTCTCGGAGCTTGCCGACGCCGTGCTCGGCGTGACCATTGAGACCGTGTGGAAGCAGTTCGCCAAACGCCATCGTGAGGTGCCGCGCTTCGCGGCGATCGCTTACGGCAAGCTGGGCGGCAAGGAGCTGGGCTACGCGTCGGACCTCGACATCATCTTTCTGTACGAAGACGAGGACGAGCGCGCCTCGGAGATCTACGCGACCTTCGCGCGCCGCCTCATCACGTGGCTCACCACGGCCACCGGCGCGGGCACGTTGTTCGACGTCGATCTGCGCCTGCGGCCGAACGGCGAGTCCGGGCTGCTCGTGACCGACCTCGATGCGTTCCGCCGCTACCAGCTGCGCGAGGGCGACGCCGCGAACACGGCGTGGGTCTGGGAGCACCAGGCACTCACGCGTGCGCGCTTCTCGGCCGGGGACGTGGCGATCGGCAGCGCCTTCGAGGCGATCCGCGTGCAGGTGCTGACCACGCCGCGCGACGCCGCGCCGCTCGCGAAGGAAATCGTGGAGATGCGCCAGCGCGTGGAAGACGGCCACCCGAACCGCACCGAACTCTTCGACCTGAAGCATGACCGCGGCGGCATGGTGGACATCGAGTTTCTCGTGCAGTACTGGGTGCTGCTGCATGCGGCGCAGGACCCCGAGCTGATCCGCAACACGGGCAACATCGCGTTGCTGCGCGAGGTGTCGCGCTTCGGGCTCATGAGCGAGGAGGAGGCCGAGACGATAGGCTCCGCGTACCGGCTGTATCGCAAGCTGCAGCATCAGTTGCGGCTCGACGGTATGGAGAAGGCGCGTGTCGATCCGGCCCGTGTGGAGCGCGAGCGCGAGGCGGTGCTGGCGTTGTGGAAGCGCGTGTTCGGGGAGCGCGGGAGGCTTAGGGCCGCAGCAAAAGCCTGGCCAGAACGTCCTTCAGGTCTCTGCGGGTGTCGACGATCAAATGGATATAGATCATCGGATCGTCAATCTCGTAGATGATGCGGTTCATGCCGCTTACTATCTGCCGATAGTTCGTAGAGCCCAGTTCCGCGAGCTCAGGGGGAACGTGCCCGTTTCGGGGAAATGCCTCGAGTTGTTCAATATCGTCGCGAATCTTCGCCGATGTTTCACGCCAGGCCTTCGGGCCGAATTTGGCGATCACGTAACGTCGAATGTCTTGCATGTCGGTCCGCGCCGACTGGAGGAAGACGGCCTTCATGCAATACCGTCGTCCTTGTCCATCTGCTCCAGTTCAGTGAAAACATCACTCGCCGGAATGTAGCGACCGGCTTCGATGTCCTTGCGCCCTAGCGTCAGAATCTTCAGAAGTGCTAACGTTTGTTGCATATCCTCGTAGGATTGTGCGTCCTGCACGACGACCCGGGCTTCACCGTTTTGGGTGATCAGCATCGGCTCGCCACTTTCCGTGATCTCGCGGACGATCTCAGCGGCGTGGCTCTTCAGATAGCTAATGGGCTTCACCTGGCTGGGCTTCATCTCCGTTCCTCGGGCTGGCATGTCAATAGGACTAAATATAGACCTAAATTCGGACTGATTGGAGGCAATATTTAGGGTTGTATCAACGAGGCAGGGAAGCTCAAGCCGCTAGCATCTCCTTCGCATGCCGCCTGGTCGTCGCGGTAATCTCCAGCCCGCCCAGCATGCGCGCGACTTCCTCCACCCGGCCGCCCCTGTCGAGCGGCGTGACGGCCGAGACCGTGCCGCCGTTGCCGTCGCCGGACTTCGCCACCTGGAAGTGGTGATCGCCGCGCGCCGCGACCTGCGGCAAGTGCGTCACGCACAGCACCTGGCGCGCGCGACCGAGCTGGTGCAGCAAACGTCCCACCACTTCGGCGACCCCGCCGCCAATGCCCGTATCCACTTCGTCGAAGATCAGCGTGGGCGTGGGGCTCGCCGCGCTCGCGATCACGGCAAGCGCGAGGCTGATGCGTGCGAGTTCGCCGCCGGAGGCGATTTTCGCGAGCGGGCGCAGCGGCACGCCGGCATGGCCCGCCACCCGGAATTCGATCTGCTCCAGACCATGGGCCCCGCCGATCGGCTCGCCGGTCGAGCTGCTGCCGAGCGCCACGAGCGCGACTTCGAAGCTGCCGCCGGCCATCGACAGTTCCTGCATGCCTTGCGTGACCGCCGAGCCGAGCGCCTTCGCCGCCTTGGCGCGCGCCTTCGAGAGCTGGCGTGCCTGCGCGAGATAGGCTTCCTGCGCCTTCTGCTCGGCGGCGCGCAGGCCGTCGAGATCGGATGCGGCATCGAGTGCCGCGAGCTGCTGGCGGCGCGACGCGTGTTCCTCAGGTAGCGTTTCGGCCGGCAGGCGGAACTTGCGCGCCGTCGAATGCAGCGCGTCGAGGCGCCGTTCGACCTGCGCGAGATGTTGCGGATCGAGATCGAGGCGTTGCGCGTAGTGCGAGAGCGAGTACGCCGCTTCCTGGATCTGGATCGCGGCCGGTTCGAGCGCGGCGAGGGCGTCGTTGAGTTCGGCGTCGACTTCGGCGAGGGAGCGCAGCTTCGAGACGATCGAGTTCAGCTGCGAGAGCATCGCCTCGTCGGATTCCGATAACGCCGCGAGCGCGCCTTGTACGCCTTCGATCAGGTTGGCCGAGTTCGAAAGCCGCACGTGCTCCGCGTTCACTTCCTCCCATTCGCCCGGCTGCGGCGCGAGCTTGTCGAGCTCGGCGAGCTGCCACGCGAGGCGCTCGCGCTCGAGCTGCAGCTCGCGGTCGCGCGACATGGCGCTCTGCAGGGCGAGACGCGCGTCGCGTGCCTCGCGCCACGCGCGCGTGACGGTGGCGGCGAGATCCGTGAGGCCCGCGTGCGTGTCGAACAGTTCGCGCTGCGCGTCGGGGCGCATGAGCAGTTGGTGAGCATGCTGGCCGTGGATGTCCACCAGCATTTCGCCCAGCTCGCGCAGTTGCGCGAGCGTGGCGGGCGTCCCGTTGATGAAGGCGCGCGAGCGCCCGCCGCTGTCCACCACGCGGCGCATCATGACCGTGTGCTCGCCGTCGCCGTTCGTGAGCGCCTGCTCGTCGAGCCAAAGCGCGGCATGCGCGGGCACGTCGAACTCGGCGGTGATGTCGGCGCGGGCCTCGCCGGTGCGCACGACGCTCGCGTCGGCGCGCGTGCCGAGCGTGAGGGCGAGGGCATCGATCAGGATCGACTTGCCCGCGCCGGTTTCGCCGGAAAACACGGTGAAACCGCTATCGAATTCGAGGTCGAGCGCGGCGACGATCACGAAGTCGCGAATCGAGAGATGGCGAAGCATGGCGTCTGGTTCTGCTTTTTTGGGTTGGCTTTGACTACCGTGGGACTGCTGGCTGCATGGCAACGCACGCGCGCGCTTCACGCTAAGACGCGGGTTTAGTCCTCCGGATCGCCCTGCAGCGAGGGGTGCTCGTTCCAATGCAGCTTCTTGCGCAGCGTGCGGTAGTAGCTATAGCCGACCGGGTGCAGGAAAGGCACCGTGTGGCGCGAGCGGCGCACCTCGATCACGTCGTTCAGCTCCAGCGCCGTGAACGACTGCATGTCGAAGTTGACGTTGACGTCGCGGCCCGCCACGATCTGGATGCTCACCTTGCAGTCGTCGGGCAGCACGATCGGGCGGTTCGAGAGCGCGTGCGGCGCGATCGGTACGAGCACGATGCCTTGCAGCTGCGGATGCAGGATCGGCCCCTGCGACGAGAGCGCATAGGCGGTCGAGCCCGTGGGCGTCGCGACGATCAAGCCGTCTGAGCGCTGGTTGTACATGAAGCGGCCATCCACGTTCACGCGCAGTTCGGCCATGCCCGAAAAGCCGCTACGGTTCACGACCACGTCGTTGAAGGCGAGCGCGTGGTAGATCGGGTCGCCGTCGCGGGTGATGCGCGACTCGAGCAGCGAGCGCTCCTCGCGCTCGAACGAGCCCGCGAGCAGTTGCGGCACGACCTCCTGCATCTCGGAGAACGCGATGTCGGTAATGAAGCCGAGCCGCCCGTGGTTGATGCCGATGAGCGGCGTGCGGTAGGGCGCGAGCTGGCGGCCGATGCCGAGCATCGTGCCGTCGCCGCCGAGCACGACGGCCACGTCCGCGCGCGCGCCGATTTCGGACGGCTGCAGCGCGGGATAGCCTTGCGCGCCGATTTCCTCTGCGGTTTGCGCTTCGAACACGACCTCGAAGCCGCGCTTCGAAATGGTCTGGGCGAGCGCCGTCAGCGGCTCGGCAATGCCCGGCGTATTGCTGCGCCCAACGAGCGCAACCGTCTTGAACTGGCTCTGGATCTTCTGGATCTGCATGCCGGCATTACACCATAGTCAGGTCACGAAAAGAACCTGGCGCAAGCCGGGCGCGGCCCGCCAGGCCTTGCGCGCCGCGCCCTCCCGCCCTAAGCCGGTGACACGGCGATGACAACGCGCGATGTGCCAGACGATGTGCAATGCAACATGCCCGGCGGCAACGGGCGAAACCGGGCCGCCCCGCGCTGCGGGCCTGCCCGTCGGGCCCGACCTGGCGGCGCACTCGCGGCCAACCCGCCATTAGGCTAAAATTTTGAGTCATGCTAGATCCCCGCGCACAAACCCTCCTCAAGACGCTGATCGAGCGCTACATCGCCGAAGGTCAGCCGGTCGGCTCGCGCACGCTGTCGCGCTATTCCGGCCTGGAACTGAGCCCGGCGACGATCCGCAACGTCATGTCGGACCTCGAGGAGCTGGGTCTCGTGTCCAGCCCGCATACCTCGGCCGGGCGTGTGCCCACGCCGCGCGGCTATCGCCTGTTCGTCGACACCATGCTCACCGTCGAGCCCAGTTCGGACGACGACGCGCTCACGCGGGCGGTAAAGACCACGCTGCGCCCCGGCGAGCCGCAGAAAGTGGTGGCGGCGGCGGCCAGCGTGCTCTCGAACCTCTCGCAGTTCGCGGGCGTGGTGCTGACGCCCCGGCGCAGCCACGTGTTCAAGCAGATCGAGTTCATGCGCCTGTCCGACAAGCGCATCCTGCTCATCATCGTGACGCCCGAAGGCGACGTGCAGAACCGCATCATGGCGACGCAGCGCGACTTCACGCCTTCCGAGCTCATCGAAGCCTCGAATTACATTAACGCGCACTTCGCGGGCCTGTCGTTCGACGAGGTGCGCCGCCGCCTGCGCGAGGAAATCGACGCGCTGCGCGGCGACATGACCACGCTCATGCACGCGGCCGTAACCGCGAGCACCGAAGAGCCCGAAAGCGGCGACACCTTGCTCATTTCCGGCGAGCGCAACCTGCTCGAAGTGGCCGACCTTTCCTCGGACATGGCGCGCCTGCGCAAGCTCTTCGACGTATTCGACCAGAAAACCAGCCTGCTGCAGCTGCTCGACGTCTCGAGCCACGCGCAGGGTGTGCAGATTTTCATCGGAGGCGAGTCGCAACTCGTGCCGATCGAGGAAATGAGCGTGGTGACGGCTCCCTACGAGGTGAACGGCAAGATCGTCGGCACGCTCGGCGTGATCGGACCGACGCGCATGGCGTACAACCGCGTGATTCCGATCGTCGACATCACGGCGCGCCTGCTCTCGCTCACGCTCAGCCAGAACTGAGCGCCGCATCGGGCACCCCCGCCTTTCCGACGATCATCCCTCGAAAGGCATGGTGCGCGCCATCGGCCGAATGGCCAACGCGCGGTGGTCACCCGCAGCGTCGCGGGTCCGGTTTGGCCCGCCAGGACCGCCCGCTATAATGCTTGTTTCATGCAACCGTTGCTGCGCATTCGCGCGGCGCCACTGATCGCCTATGCGTTTCGACCTGGAGCGGCCTTCGCAGTCCGCCGCGGCGCATCGCGTCGCCGTGCTGCTCATCAACCTGGGCACGCCGGACGCGCCCACGCCGCGCGCCGTGCGCCGCTATCTCGCGCAGTTTCTGTCCGATCCGCGCGTGGTCGAGATTCCGGCGCCGATCTGGCAGGTCATCCTGCGCACGCTGATCCTGCCGTTTCGCGGCCGGTCGTCGGCGAAGAAGTACGCGGCGGTCTGGACGCCCGAGGGTTCCCCGCTGCGCGTGCATACGCAGAAGCAGACCGACGGCCTGCGCCATCTGCTGCAAATCAACGACTACACGGTCCTCGTCGATTACGCGATGCGCTACGGCACGCCCGACATCCCGGCGATGCTGAACCAGCTCAAGCTCGCGGGCGCGGAACGCATCCTGCTCATGCCGATGTATCCGCAGTACTCGGCGTCGACCACGGCCACGGCGTTCGACGCGGCCTTCGCCGCGCTGCGCCGCATGCGCAACCAGCCGGAAATCCGCACGGTGCGCGGCTATCACGACCATCCGGCGTATATCGCGGCGCTCGCGGCGCAGGTGCACCAGTACTGGCACGCGCACGGCAAACCCAATTTCGCGGCGGGCGACCGGCTCGTGCTGAGTTTTCACGGGGTGCCGAGCCGTACGCTCGATCTGGGCGACCCGTACCACGACCAGTGCCAGCAAACGGCCGCGCTCCTCATGCACGCGCTGGAGCTAACGCCGGTCGAATGCCGCGTGACCTTCCAGTCGCGTTTTGGGCGGGCGCAATGGCTCCAGCCATACACGGCGCCCACGCTGCGGGAACTGGGCGCGGGCGGCGTGCACCGTGCGGACGTGTTCTGCCCTGGTTTCACGGCGGATTGCCTGGAAACCATCGAGGAAATCGGCATGGAAGTGCGCGACGAGTTCCTGCACGGCGGCGGCAAGGAGTTTCACCGCATAGCATGCCTGAATGCCTCGCCGGCGTGGATCGCGGCGCTGGGCGAGATTGTTGCGCAGCACCTGCAGGGCTGGCCCGTGCAAGCCGCGGCGCCGGCTGGCGCAGTGGCCTGACCCAGTGAACTGAGCGTGAACTGAGCGGCGCATCCGGAAAGCTTCTGATGAACTACAAGATTTCGACCGAACCTGGCGCGCGGCTGCGCATCGACAAATGGTTATGGGCGGCGCGTTTCTTCAAGACGCGCTCGCTCGCCTCGGACGCCGTGGGCAAGGGGCGCGTGCGCATTGGCGGCGACGCCGTGAAGGCATCGAAGGACGTGCGCGTGGGCGACCTCGTCGAAATCGAGATCGATCATGTGGTCTGGGAAGTGCAGGTATTGGGCATTTGCGAGATGCGCGGCCCCGCCAGCATCGCGCAGACGCTCTATGCGGAAACTGAAGCCGGGCGCGAGCGGCGCGCGGCGGAGCAGGACCGGCGCCGGCTCTTTCGCGAACCGGCTGCCGTGTTGCCGGGCAGGCCGACCAAGCGCGACCGCCGCACTATCGACAAATTTTCGCGTGAGGGTTGAAGAGCGCTTCCATCGTAGCGTGGACGCCCCCGTATTCCGTCGTGTTTTCGTTCACGGCGCCCGACATGCAGATGGTCGTAGTCCCGGCGATGAGTACCAGCGCGACCACCGATATGGCAAAGGTCAGTTTCACGGTACTCCCCTTGGGATCGCAGCAAAACAGCCAGTCTCGAGGCCCGGATAGCGTTTTTATGTGCGGTGATGCTGCTACAAAAGGTGCTGTCCGTGGGCCCACTCGGTGCGGTGCCGGCCTCAGGGTAAACGCGTCATGAGCAGCACCTGTTCCTGAGTGTAGGTCAGGGATGTCCCTTACTCAATTTCATTTTTGCGGCGCTGCAGTAATGATTGTTACGGGCGATTGCGCGGCTTGATTTTCTGTATAAAAAAGCCGCAAGAGCCTCTTGAAACAAGCGATCCGGCACCCATGTGCTCTCGCGATGTCCGAAGCCTCTGTCGCGTCGGCGCAACGGCCCAGGCGCAGTAGAGCGGCCCGCGTCATGGCGCCCGAAGCTTTGTTCCCTTTTTCACTATTCAACGACGTTCAGCGACATGGAAAACACGCAAGAGAACCCGACGAGCCAGAACCCCACGCCCGCGGACGAGGCGTCGCAGGCAGCCCAGCCCCAGGCGGCTGAAGCGGCCGAGCAGGCAGCCCAAGGCGGCGTGGACCAGAACGCAGCGGCGCTTGCCGAGGCCGCACTGGCCGAAGCCCAAGCGAAAGTCGCCGAATTGCAGGACGCCTTCGTCCGCGCCAAGGCCGAGACCGAGAACGTACGCCGCCGCGCGCAGGAAGACGTCGCCAAGGCGCACAAGTTCGCGATCGAAAACTTCGCCGAGCATCTGCTGCCGGTGATGGACAGCCTCGAAGCCGCTCTCGCCCATAACTCGGACGACCTCGCCAAGGTCAACGAAGGCGTCGAACTCACGCTCAAGCAGCTCACCGGCGCGCTCGAGAAGGGCAAGGTCCTCGCGATCAACCCCGTGGGCGAGAAGTTCGACCCGCACCGTCACCAGGCCATCTCGATGGTCCCGTCCGAGCAGGAAGCGAACAGGGTGGTCAGCGTGCTGCAAAAGGGCTATGTGATCGCCGACCGCGTACTGCGTCCGGCGCTCGTGACCGTTTCGGCACCGAAGTAAGAAAGATGTAAGTAATGCGGTGGCCTGAAGGAACCCAAAGGAACCCAAAGGAAACCCAAAGGCCCTGCGATTAAAAAAAATGATGGAACGCATAGCCCAAACCCCTTGAAATCGCCGTAGCGGCACTTATTTGGGCAGTAGTTCCGTATTGAAGTGGACGCCAGCCGCGCACAAGGGAAAACGCGGCTCGAGCATGTAGTTACCTGCGCAGCGCGAAAGCGGCGTCCGCACAGCGACCAAATTCTGGAGATTTGACAAAAATGGGCAAAATCATTGGTATCGACCTCGGCACCACCAACTCGTGCGTGGCGCTGATGGAAGGCAATCAGGTCAAGGTGATCGAGAACTCGGAAGGCGCCCGTACGACGCCTTCGATCATCGCCTACATGGACGACAACGAAGTGCTGGTCGGCGCACCGGCCAAGCGCCAGTCGGTCACGAACCCGAAGAACACGCTGTACGCAGTCAAGCGCCTGATCGGCCGCCGCTTCGAAGAGAAGGAAGTGCAGAAGGACATCGGCCTGATGCCCTACAAGATCGTCAAGCACGACAACGGCGACGCCTGGGTCGAAGCGCATGGCGCGAAGCTCGCGCCGTCGCAGGTTTCGGCTGAAGTGCTGCGCAAGATGAAGAAGACCGCTGAAGACTACCTCGGCGAGCCGGTCACCGAAGCCGTGATCACGGTTCCCGCGTACTTCAACGACAGCCAGCGTCAGGCCACCAAGGACGCCGGCCGCATCGCCGGTCTGGAAGTCAAGCGCATCATCAACGAGCCGACGGCAGCCGCACTCGCGTTCGGTCTGGACAAGGCCGAAAAGGGCGACCGCAAGATCGCCGTGTTCGACCTGGGCGGCGGCACGTTCGATATCTCGATCATCGAAATCGCGGATGTCGACGGCGAAATGCAGTTCGAAGTGCTCTCGACCAACGGCGACACGTTCCTCGGCGGTGAAGACTTCGACCAGCGCATCATCGATTACATCATCGGCGAGTTCAAGAAAGAGCAGGGCGTCGACCTCTCGAAGGACGTGCTCGCGCTGCAACGCCTGAAGGAAGCCGCTGAAAAGGCCAAGATCGAACTGTCGTCGGGCCAGCAGACCGACATCAACCTGCCGTACATCACGGCAGACGCGTCGGGTCCGAAGCACTTGAACCTCAAGTTCACGCGCGCCAAGCTGGAAGCGCTGGTCGAGGAACTGATCGAGCGCACCATCGAGCCGTGCCGCATGGCGATCAAGGACGCAGGCGTGAAGGTCGGCGACATCGACGACGTGATTCTCGTCGGCGGCCAGACGCGTATGCCGAAGGTGCAGGAGAAGGTCAAGGAGTTCTTCGGCAAGGACCCGCGCCGTGACGTGAACCCGGACGAAGCCGTGGCCGTTGGCGCCGCGATCCAGGGGCAGGTGCTCTCGGGCGACCGCAAGGACGTGCTGCTCCTCGACGTGACCCCGCTGTCGCTCGGTATCGAGACGCTCGGCGGCGTGATGACGAAGATGATCAACAAGAACACCACGATCCCGACCAAGCACGCACAGGTCTACTCGACGGCGGACGACAGCCAGTCGGCCGTGACGATCAAGGTGTTCCAGGGCGAGCGCGAAATGGCAGCGGGCAACAAGCTGCTCGGCGAGTTCAACCTCGAAGGCATTCCGCCCGCACCGCGCGGCGTGCCGCAGATCGAAGTGACCTTCGACATCGACGCGAACGGCATTCTGCACGTGGGCGCGAAGGACAAGGCCACCGGCAAGGAAAACAAGATCACTATCAAGGCGAACTCGGGTCTGTCGGAAGCCGAAATCGAGAAGATGGTGAAGGACGCCGAAGCGAACGCGGAAGAAGATCACCGTCTGCGCGAGATTGCCGACGCGCGCAACCAGGGCGACGCGCTGGTTCACAGCACGAAGAAGGCCGTGGCCGAGTACGGTGACAAGATCGAAGCCAGCGAAAAGGAAACGATCGAAGCCGCGCTGAAGGACCTCGAAGAAACGCTGAAGAGCTCGTCGGCCGACAAGGCGACGATCGAGGCGAAGGTCGAGGCGCTGTCGGCAGCGTCGCAGAAGCTCGGCGAGAAGATGTACGCCGACATGCAGGCGCAGCAGGCTGGCGCGGCCGGTGCCGCCGGCGCGGGTGCCGCAGGTGCCGGTGCGGCCGAGCAGGGGGCGCAGAACGACGCCGACGACGTGGTCGACGCCGAGTTCAAGGAAGTCAAGAAGGACTAAGCCGGTTCGTGGCGGTCATGACCGTTCTGCCTGATCAGCGAACGGTCGTGATCCGATGAAAGCGACTACGAAAGCGGCCGCATCGGTTACGATGCGTGTCAGCATTGCAGCGCCTGGCGAGCCATCCGGCTCTCCGGGCACATTTGTTTTATGGAGGCCGTTCTCTTTCAGGGGCCGCCGCGGCGTGAGAAGCGCCTGTGCGGATGTTCAGGGGAACGGCAAACGGGTCACGAGATCCAGCATTCAAGAGGAGCCGGCGCGCGCCGTGAAGCGCGAGGCCGGCGTTGAACCGATATGGCGAAACGGGATTACTACGAGGTTCTGGGCGTCGCGAAGAACGCGAGCGACGACGAAATCAAGAAGGCGTATCGCAAGCTCGCGATGAAGTACCACCCCGACCGCAATCCGGACAACAAGGATGCGGAAGAGCATTTCAAGGAGGCCAAAGAGGCCTACGAAATGCTGTCGGACTCGCAAAAGCGCGCGGCTTACGACCAGTACGGCCACGCCGGCGTCGATCCCAACATGGGCGGCGCGGGCGCGCAGGGCTTCGGCGGGTTCGCGGACGCTTTCGGCGACATCTTCGGCGATATCTTCGGCCAGGCCGCTGGCGGCGGCCGCGGTGGCCAGCGCAGCGGCCCGCAGGTGTATCGCGGCGCGGACCTGCGCTACAGCATGGAAATCTCGCTGGAGCAGGCGGCGCACGGCTACGAGACGCAGATCCGCGTGCCGGGCTGGACCGGCTGTGAAGTCTGTCACGGCTCGGGCGCGAAGCCCGGCACGAAGCCCGAAACCTGCCCGACCTGCCATGGTTCGGGTTCGGTGCGCATGTCGCAAGGCTTCTTCAGCATCCAGCAGACTTGCCCTAAGTGCCACGGCACAGGCTCGTACATTCCTGAACCCTGCACGAACTGCCACGGCGCAGGCAAGGTCAAGGAAACCAAGACGCTCGAAGTGAAGATTCCGGCGGGCATCGACGACGGCATGCGCATCCGTTCGGCCGGCAACGGCGAGCCTGGCATCAACGGCGGGCCGTCGGGCGATCTGTATGTCGAGATCCACATCAAGCAGCACGCGGTGTTCGAGCGCGACGGCGACGACCTGCACTGCCAGATGCCGATTCCGTTCACCACGGCGGCGCTGGGCGGCGAGATCGAAGTGCCGACGCTGGCGGGCCGCGCCTCGTTCACGGTGCCCGAAGGCACGCAGTCGGGCAAGACGTTCCGTCTGCGTGGCAAGGGCATCAAGGGTCTGCGTTCGAGCATCGCCGGCGATCTGTATGTGCATGTTCAGGTGGAAACGCCGGTCAAGCTCACCGAACACCAGCGCGAGATGCTGCAGCAGTTCGAGAAGTCGCTCGTGGAAGGCGGTTCGCGCCACAGCCCGCAAAGCAAGAGCTGGTTCGACCGCGTGAAGAGCTTCTTCGACTGACGCGCTTTTCCGGCGTCACCATGCAGCAGGTAAGCAGCAGGTAGTGATCAGCAATGGCAGTCAATCCTGGCGGCGCGACTTTCGCGCTGCTCGACGATGGCGACTCGACGGCGGTGAGCCGCTCGAGCCGCCTCTATACGGGGTTCGTGCGCGAGCTTGCGTGCCAACGCGCGGCGGATCTCGACGCGGTGTGCGCGCAGGCGAATGCCGAACTGGGCAAGGGACTTCACGCCCTCGTGATCGGCGACTACGAGTTTGGACGCACGCTCGAATTCGCCAGGCGCGACACGACCTCATCCGACGAAACGCAGCACGGCCACGCCGCGCTGCGTTTTTTATTGTTCGAACGCTGCAAAACGCTCTCGCGCGAGGAAGCCGATGCTTGGCTCGCGGCGCAAGAGGGCGCTGAAGCGCCTGCGCCTGCAGGCGTGGCGGGCGTGACGATCGGTGTCGATCGCGAGCGCTTCGAGCATGACATCGCCGCCGTGCAGGATGCCTTGCGCGTGGGCGACTCGTATCAGATCAACTATACCTACCGGCTCGGCTTCGAGGCGTACGGTTCGCCGCTCGCGCTTTACAGGCGCTTGCGCGAGCGTCAGCGCGTGCGTTACGGCGCGCTGATCGCGTTGCCGGGCGACCGCTGGGTGCTCTCGTGCTCGCCGGAGCTGTTCGTGGAGAAGCGCGGCCAAACGTTGCGCGCGAAACCGATGAAGGGCACGGCCGCGCGCAGCGCCGATGCGGAGCAGGACGCCGCCGCCGCGCGTTTTCTCGCGAACGACCCCAAGAACCGCGCCGAGAACGTGATGATCGTCGACCTGCTGCGCAACGACCTCTCGCGCGTCGCGCAAACCGGCTCGGTGCGCGTCCCGGCGCTCTTCAGTGTCGAGCCCTACGCGTCCGTCTGGCAGATGACTTCGACCGTGGAAGCGACGCTGCGCGAAGGTACGACATTCGCCGGCGTCATGCGCGCGCTTTTCCCGTGCGGCTCGATCACGGGTGCGCCCAAGCACCGGACGATGGAGCTGATCGAAGCGCTCGAGCATGCGCCGCGCGGGCTTTACACAGGCACGATAGGCTGGCTCGAGGCGCCCTCGGCAGGCGAGGTTTGCGGCGACTTTTGCCTCTCGGTCGTGATCCGCACGTTGACGCTCGACGCGCCGTCCGGGGGCACGGGCGCCACGCGGCGCGGCGAAATGGGCGTCGGTGCGGGCATCGTGCTCGACAGCGTGGCCGCCGACGAATACGAGGAGTGCCGCTTGAAAGCCCGTTTTCTGACCGATGCCGACCCGGGCATCGAATGTTTCGAAACGATGTACGCGACGCGCGCTGAGGGCGTGCGCCACGTGGAGCGCCATCTCACGCGGCTCGCTGCGAGCGCGGCGTGGCTCGGCTTCCCGTGCGACGTTCAAGCGTTGCGAGCGCGCATCGACGAAAGCTTGGCCAAATTTGCTGACCAAAACGCGCCACACCGTTTGCGTCTCGCGCTCGGCAAGAGCGGGGCAGCGACGATTACCAGCGCACCGCTTGCGCCGCTCGCGCAAGACACCGTAGGCGTGCTGCTGGCATCAGACTACGGCTTTGCGCCGGTCGAATCCGCCGACGCGCTGTTGCTGCGCAAGACTACGCGCCGTGCAGAATTCGATCGTGCGTGGCGCGAGGCCGAAGCGCAGGGCGGCTTCGACATGCTGTTCTTCAACGAGCGCGGCGAACTGACCGAAGGCGGCCGCTCGAACGTGTTCGTGAAGCGCGACGGCAAATGGTTCACGCCACCGCTCGCCTCGGGCGTGCTGCCGGGCGTGATGCGCGGCGTGCTGCTCGACGACGATGCATTCGGCGCACAGGAGCGCGTGCTCACGCGCGACGATGTGCTCGACGCCGAGGCCTTGATGCTCACGAACGCGCTGCGCGGCGCGGTGCCGGCGCGCTTGATTCGATGAAGCTCGCGTAGCGCACCACAGGCGCACCACAAAAACAAAGCGCGCTCCCAACGGAGCGCGCTTTGTTGATTCTGCGAAGCGAAGCTGCCCAATCAGAACACGTGCTCGGGCCCCGGGAACGTGCCCTCCTTCACGGCCTGCACATACGCGCGCACGGCCGATTCGATATCGGGCTGGCCCGTCATGAAGTCCTTCACGAAGCGCGGCCGCTTGCCGGGGAAAATGCCGAGCATGTCGTGCAGCACGAGCACCTGGCCCGAGCAGTCGACGCCCGCACCGATGCCGATGGTCGGAATGCGCAACTGCTTCGTCACTTCCGCGCCGAGCGCCGCGGGCACGGCTTCGATCACCACGAGCTGCGCGCCGGCATCCTGCAGCGCCAGCGCGTCGCGAATCATCTGCGTCGCGGCCGCATCGCTCTTGCCCTGCACCTTGAAGCCACCGAACGCATGCACCGATTGCGGCGTGAGGCCGATGTGCGCACACACGGGCACGGCGCGCTCCACCAGCATCTTCACCGTGGGCGCGAGCCATTCGCCGCCCTCGATCTTCACCATCTGCGCGCCGGCGCGCATGAGCTTCACCGAGTTCGCAAACGCGTCTTCGGGCGTGCCGAAGGTGCCGAACGGCAGATCGGCGATGATCAGCGCCTTGGTCTGCGCGCGCGCCACGCAGGCCGTGTGATAGGCGATGTCGTCGATGGTGACGGGCAGCGTCGTGGTGTGCCCCTGGAGCACGTTGCCGAGCGAGTCGCCGATCAGCACCGTATCGACGCCCGCGCGCTCGCACAGCGCCGAGAAGCTCGCGTCATAGCACGTCAGCATCGCGATGCGTTCGCCTGCATCGCGCATGGCCTGGAGTTTGGGCACGGTGACCGCGCTGCGGCTCGTTTCCTGCAGGTAAGTCATGGGGAAATCCGTTGGGAAAGGGAAAACGGGGAGGGGCTGCGCCGCGCGATCGCGCCGATGAGGCGGTTATAGCGACGTGCCCTTGACGAAGGATTCCTTGCGGCCGCGCATCGTCTCGATACGTTCGGCGACGAGCGCGAGGTCCGCATCGGAACCTGGCAGATCCAGATGCTCCGCGCCGACGGTGAGCACCGGCGCATGATCGTAATGATAGAAAAAATCGTTGTAGCTGTCGCAGAGCGCCCGCAGGAACGCACTCGAAATAGCCAGCTCGCGCGGCAATGCCCGCTTCTGGATGCGCGCGTACAGCGCCTCGGGGCTCGCCTGCAGATAGACGACGAGGTCGGGCGTGGGCGCCGATGAGGTCAGACGCGAGGCGAGCGCGCGGTAGAGCGGCAGTTCGTCTTCGGCGAGTGTGAGACGTGCGAACAGATCGTTGCGTTCGGCAAGGAAATTCGTCACGAGCGGCACGCCCGCTTCGCGGCGCGCGGCGACGTCGCGCGAAAGTTGCTCGCGCTGCAAGGCGATATGCAACTGCGCCGCGAGCGCGTGCGACGAGGGCGCGGTGTCGCGATACACGCGTTCCAGAAACGGATTCTCGGCGTTCGATTCGAACAGCGTCTGCATCGACCAGCGTTCGGCCAGACGCGTCGCGAGCGTCGTCTTGCCCGCGCCGATCGGCCCTTCGATCACGATGTACTGGAGCGCGGCCGGTCGCGTGGCACGCGCGCTGACGACGGGCAGGGGTGTCGTGCTCATCGGCAGTTGCCGGAGCCGGAGGGCGGCGTGTCCGGTGCTGGCGCCACACCCATGCACTGGCACAACGGCTTGACCTTCTCGATGCGCTGGGCGGCCACGGCGGCGAGGAACGCGCTGGCGGGCCCCTGGCCCGGAATCACGAGTTCGGGATCGATCTCGACGAGCGGCACGAGCGCGAATGCGCGGCCCGTCATGCGCGGATGCGGCACGACGAGGTCGGTTTCGTCGATGGTGGCGTCGCCGTAAAGCAGGATATCGATGTCGAGCGTGCGGGGCGCGTTGCGAAAGGGGCGCTCCCGGCCGAAATGATGCTCGACGCGCTGGCACAGGCCGAGCAGCGCGTGAACGTCGAGACTCGTCTCGATCTTCACGACGCAGTTGTAATAGTCGTCGCCGCCCGCGTCGATGGGCGCGGTGCGGTACAGACTCGATTTGGCGACGACGGTGAGGGTGTGCTGTTGTGCAAGGCACACCACCGCGTCTTTGAGGGTTTGGCGCGCATCCCCCAGATTCGCGCCAATTCCCAGCCAGGCAACCGTCATGGCTTCACTTCCTGCGACTTTTGTTGCGGTTCGACGCATGTGCGCCGCGGCAAGCCGCGACGCCGCACGGCGTCAGTCCTCGTGCGGACCGGCGTGGCCGTCATAGTCCGTACTGCTGGCTTCATGCACGTCACCGGCAGCGCCGGCTTCCGATACAGCACCTTCGCCCGTTCTGCGGCTCTTCGCGCCGCCGCGGCGGCGGCGTTTGCGCGGCGAGCGCTCCTTGCCGCCCTGCGCGAGAAGCGTCTCGCGCTCGGCGTTGTCGCCGGAAATGAAGTCCGTCCACCATTGGCCGACTTCGGCGTCCAGCTCGCCCGATTCGCAGCGCAGCAGGAGGAAATCATACCCCGCTCTAAATCTTTGGTGTTCCAGCAGCTTGATCGCGCCGCGGCCACGTTTTTCGAGGCGCAGCTGCAGGCCCCAGATCTCGCGCATATCCGACGAAAAACGACGGTGAATCGCCAGTTTTTCCGTTTGCGCGTCGATGACGTCGTCCATCGCGCGATGCAACGCCGGCACGGGCAATTCGCCTTCGGCCGTATATTGCTGCCAGCGTTGCTGCACGTCGTGCCACAGCAGCGTGGCGAACAGGAAGCCCGGCGAGACCGGCTTGCCTGCACGTACGCGCGAGTCGGTGTTCGACAGCGCGAGCGTGATGAAGCGCTCGCCTTGCGGCTGTTCGAGCACCACGTCGAGCAGCGGCAGCAGGCCGTGATGGAGCCCTTCCTTGCGCAACCACTTGAGGCACTCGAGCGCGTGGCCCGAGAGCAGCAGCTTGAGCATTTCGTCGAAAAGACGCGCGGCCGGTACGTTGTTGATGAGGTCCGCGAGCTTCACGATGGGGTCGCGCGTGTGCTCCTCGATCTCGAAGCCGAGCTTCGCCGCGAAACGCACTACGCGCAGCATGCGCACCGGATCTTCGCGATAACGCGTGGCCGGGTCGCCGATCATGCGCAGCAGGCGCGCGCGCATGTCGGCCATGCCGTTGTGGTAATCCAGTACGGTTTGCGTGGCCGGATCGTAGTACATCGCGTTGATCGTGAAGTCGCGGCGCGTGGCGTCTTCGTGCTGCTCGCCCCAGACGTTGTCGCGCAGCACGCGGCCGCTCGCATCCACGTGGTGCGTCTTGCGGTCGAGCTCGTCGCGGCGCATGCGCTTTGCGGGCGCCGGAGCGGGCGCTTCGGCGTCCGCAGGCGGCGCATCCACGAGCGCGCGGAACGTCGAGACCTCGATGATCTCCTGGCCGAACTGCACGTGCACGATCTGGAAGCGCCGGCCGATGATGCGCGCGCGGCGGAACAGCTTCTGCACCTGGTCGGGCGTGGCGTCGGTGGCGACGTCGAAGTCCTTGGGCGCCACGCCGAGCAGCAGATCGCGCACCGCGCCGCCGACGATGAACGCGCGGAAGCCCGCCTGCTGCAGACCTTCGGTCACGCGCACGGCGTTGCGCGAGATGAGCGCGGGATTGATGCCGTGGACGTCGGCGGAAAGGATGACGGGCGTGGCCGGATCGGGCGCGCCCTTGCCGGCGCGCGGCTTCGAAGTCTTCTGTGCGCTGGCCGGCTTGCGGCGCGCGCGGGTGCTGCCGGCGAGCGCGGTTGCGCCTTCATGCGAGGCCGTGTCCGGATCGGCGGCGGGGGCTTCGGTGTCTTGCGCCGCTTCGGCGTCGTCCTGGCCGAACAGCTTGCGGATGAGTTTCTTGATCACTGGGCTTGGAACAAATCGAGAATGCGCCAGCCCGCTTGTTGCGCGTGAGCGCGCAGGGTGTCGTCGGGGTTGGTGGCGATCGGGTCGGTGACGTTTTCGAGCAGCGGAATGTCGTTGTGCGAGTCGCTATAGAAGTAGCTGTGCTCGAAGTCCGAAAAGCGCTTGCCGAGCGAGGCGAGCCATTGCTCGACGCGCACGATCTTGCCTTCGCGGTAGCTCGGCGTGCCCGTCGGGCGGCCGGTGAAGGCCGAGGCCGGATGGCCGTCCACGGTTTCGACTTCGCACGCGATCAGCTTGTCCACGCCGAACACCTCGGCGATGGGCGCCGTGATGAATTCGTTGGTGGCCGTGACTACGCAGCAGAGGTCGCCCGCTTCCTTGTGCTTTTTCACGAGCTCGACTGCGCTTGGCAGGATGGTCGGCTTGATCACCTCGTGCATGTACTGGTCGTGCCATTCCTTCAACTGCGCGCGCGAATATTTCGCGAGCGGCGTGAGCATGGCGACGAGGTATGCGTGGATGTCGAGCTTGCCGGCCTTGTAGTCGGCGTAGAAGCGGTCGTTTTGCTCCGCAAAGCGCTCGCCGTCGACAATGCCGAGCTTCACCATGAAGCGGCCCCATTCGTGGTCGCTGTCGGTGGGGATCAGGGTGTGATCGAGATCAAAAAGTGCAAGGTTAGCCATGGGCGCTCATTTTACTTGAAGCGGGAGACGCCGTTGCCGCCGCCGGCGGGCGGCGTCGGCGCGGCGGGGTCCGCGGGGGATTCGGGGCCTGCAGGCGCGTCGTTCTGGGCGGGCGCGTTGTTCCCTTGCGATGGCGATGTATCGGACGCATCGGGCGTCGACGGTGTCTGTCCCGGCGTCTCGCCCGGGTTTGTCTCGGGTGCAGCGGTGCCGGCGGGCGGATCGAGGTCGCCGCGCAACTCGCCGGTCATCTCGTTGCTCACGTCGGCATCGACTTCGCCCTTGAGTTCAGTGCCCAGTTCCTTGTGGACGACATGACGATATTTGGCCCCCAATTCGCCTTCGACGTTGTCGGTCGGCTTGTCGAAAGGCACGGGCGTTGGCGGGCGCGCCTGCAACGCCGGCGGTTTCGGCGCCTCGTAGGGCTGGGCGTCGTCGGGCCCGGCGGCGGGGGCTTCCGGCTCGCTCGGGAAGAGCGACGGCTCCTCGCCTTCTGCGGAGGGCGTGGAGGCCACCGCGTTGCCGCTGGCCTCATCTTCGCCCGCGTCACTCGCGTCGTCCGTTTCTGCCGGCTCTTCGGCGGACAATTCTTCGTCCGTCGGCAATGCGCTCGCGACGCTCACCAGATCGCCCACGCCCTTCGCGAGCATCGCGCGCAACAGCGGCAGCGTCACCGCGCGCTTCTGTTCGAGCGAGAAGCGGTCGAGCGCGTCGAGCAAGCCCATCAGGCTCGGCATGTCGCGCCGGAAATGCGTGAGCAGGTAGGCGGGCACGTCGTCGGCGAGCGCAATGCCGCGCTCGCGCGCCGCGAGCTTGAGGATGGCCGCCTTGCCTTCGTCGGAGAGCGGCGCGAGATGGAACACGAGGCCCCAGCCGAGGCGCGTGCGCAGGTCCTCGCGCACGGCGAGACCCATGGGCGGCGCGTTGCCCGTCGCCACGAGCGCGCAGGCGGGGTAAGAGCGCACCTCGTTGAACAGGTTGAAGAGCGCGATCTGCTGCGCGCCCGAGAGCGAATCGCAGTCGTCCACCGCATAGATCGTCACGCGCGGATCGAACGTGAACGCCGCCAGCGCGCTTTGCGGGCCCAGATACCGCACATGGCCCGGCGGCGCTTCGTCGGCGAGTGCGTGCAGCAGGTGGCTGCGCCCGTTGCCGGGCTCGCCCCAGACATAGAACGTGCGATCGGCGATCGGGCCCGCCGTGAGCGCCGCGTCCAGACCGCGCAGGCGCGCGACCAGCTCGGCGTTGGCGCCGATATGGAAGTTGTCGAAGGTCGATGGCGGCGGGGTGCCGAGATCGAGCGTTAACTGTCGCTGCACGGTGTGTCTGGACGGAGTCGGTTCTAGTAAAGCGTGCTCTCGTGAGAACCACGGAGATCACTGGGCCGCGGCCGCCGCAGCACGATGTCGAAGGCGAGCGCGATCCCGGTCCCGATAACGGCCCGACGCTGGTACGGTGCGTAATACGGTGTGTTGTGCGGCAAAACTCGGTTTCCGGTTGTGGGGCGCAGGCGAGGCGCGTTCCAAATCTCGCTCCACCCGCGGCGGCGGGGCGCCGTCAATCGGTTAAAATCGCATTTTACCGACCTTCTGGCGCTTCCCCATGAATCAACCGAAATCCGGCCCCGCTAATCAGGCACAGTCGCAGGACCAAGGCCTCTCCTACGCCGACGCTGGCGTCGACATGGTCGCGGGCGACGCGCTCGTCGATCGCATCAAGCCGTTTGCGAAGAAGACCCTGCGCGAGGGCGTGATGGGCGGCATCGGCGGATTCGGCGCGCTCTTCGAAGTACCGAAGAGGTACAAGGAGCCCGTGCTCGTGTCGGGCACCGACGGCGTGGGCACCAAGCTGCGCCTCGCGTTTCATCTGAACAAACACGACACGGTCGGCCAGGATCTCGTCGCGATGAGCGTGAACGACATTCTCGTGCAGGGCGCCGAGCCGCTGTTCTTCCTCGACTACTTCGCCTGCGGCAAGCTCGACGTCGATACGGCGGCCACGGTCGTGAAGGGCATCGCGCAAGGCTGCGAGCTGTCGGGCTGCGCGCTGATCGGCGGTGAAACGGCCGAAATGCCGGGCATGTACCCCGACGGCGAATACGATCTCGCCGGCTTCGCGGTGGGCGCGGTCGAAAAGAGCAAGATCATCGACGGCAGCACGATCGCCCCGGGCGACGTGGTGCTCGGTCTCGCCTCGAGCGGCATCCACTCCAACGGCTTCTCGCTCGTGCGCAAGATCATCGAGCGCGCGCAACCGGACCTCGCCGCCGACTTCGACGGCCGCTCGCTCGCCGACGCGCTGATGGCGCCCACGCGCATCTACGTGAAGCCGCTGCTCAAGCTGATGGAAACCATCACGGTCAAGGGCATGGCGCACATCACGGGCGGCGGCCTCGTCGAGAACATTCCGCGCGTGCTGCGCGAAGGCCTCACGGCCGAACTGAACCACGCGGCATGGCCGCTGCCGCCGCTCTTCACGTGGCTGCAAAAGCACGGCGGCGTGGCCGATGCGGAAATGCACCGCGTGTTCAACTGCGGCATCGGCATGGCCGTGGTCGTGGCGGCGGATCAAGCCGACGCCGCTGCCTCGCTGCTGGCCGCCGCGGGCGAGCAGGTGTGGAAGATCGGCGTGGTGCGCGAAAGCAGGGAAGGCGAAGCGCAGACCGTGGTGGTCTAAGCCTCACGCGTTGCCGCGAAAAAAATGCCCGCCATCGATTGGCGGGCATTTTTGCTTTTCGGCGCCGCGTTTGGCGTTACAGCACCGTGCGCACGTGCCACAGCTCGGGAAAGAGCACGACATCGAGCATCTTGCGCAGATACGGCGCGCCATTCGTGCCGCCCGTGCCCTGCTTGAAGCCGATGATGCGCTCGACCGTCGTCACGTGGCGGAAACGCCATTGACGGAACGCGTCTTCGAGATCGACGAGCTCTTCGGCCATCTCGTACAAATCCCAGTACTCCGAAGGATTACGGTACACCTCCAGCCACGCCGCCTCGACCGTCGCGTCGTGTTCGGTCGGCAGGGTCCAGTCGCGGTTCAGGCGCTCGGGCGCGATCGCAAAGCCGCGCCGCGCGAGCAGGCGAATGACTTCGTCGTAGAACGAGGGTGCTTCGAGCGTCGCTTTCACCTGCTCGAAAATCTCGCCCCGATGCTCGTGCGGCTTGAGCATCTGCACGTTCTTGTTGCCGAGCAGGAACTCGATCTGCCGATATTGATACGACTGGAAGCCCGACGACGCACCGAGATACGGCCGCATGGCCGTGTATTCGGAGGGCGTGAGCGTCGAGAGAACGCTCCACGCCTGCACGAGCTGCTCCATGATCCGCGAGACGCGCGCGAGTTGCTTGAACGCGGGCGGCAGCGCGTCGCGGTGCACGTTGGCGAGCGCCGCGCGCAACTCGTAGAGCGCGAGCTTCATCCACAGCTCGCTCGTCTGATGCTGCACGATGAACAGCATCTCGTTGTGGTCGGGCGAGAGCGGATGCTGCGCACCCAGCACCGCGTCGAGCGCGAGGTAGTCGCCGTAGCTCATCGACTTCGAGAAGTCGAGCTGTGCGTCGTGCCAGCCTTCGCCTTGTGCCGCGGGCGCTTGCGCAGCGGAAGCGGGCGCGGCGGCGCCGTGTCCGAACGGGCAGCCGCCACGTGCTGCGCTGTGGGTCTCACTCGTGGTTTCACCCGCGTCGGGCATGCCCGGGATTTGCATGTGATCGTTCATCTGCCGCTCCTCAGGTCACCGCGCCGCGCTCGGCGAATTCGGGCTTGCGCCAGGACTCGGTGGCGAGCACGTCACGCAGCGTTTCCACGGCGTCCCACACATCGACGTAACGCAGATACAGCGGCGTGAAGCCGAAGCGCAGCACGCGTGGCTCGCGATAGTCGCCGATCACGCCGCGCGCGATCAATGCCTGCATCACCTCATAGCCGTGCGGATGCTCGAAGCTCACGTGCGAGCCGCGCTCCGCGTGAGCGCGCGGCGTGACGAGCGTGAGGCCGTATTCCTTGCAGCGCGTCTCGACCAGTTCGATGAAGAGATCGGTGAGCGCGAGCGACTTGCGGCGGATCGCCTGCATGTCGGTTTGCAGGAACACGTCGAGACCGCACTCGACGAGCGCCATCGAAACGATCGGCTGCGTGCCGCACAGGTAGCGGCCGATGCCGTTGTCCGGACGATAGACGGGGTTCATCTCGAACGGCGACTTGTGGCCCCACCAGCCAGAAAGCGGCTGCGAGAACGCATCCTGATGACGCTTGGGCACCCACACGAAACCGGGCGAACCGGGGCCGCCATTCAGGTACTTGTACGTGCAGCCCACCGCGTAGTCGGCGTTCGCGCCGTTCAGGTCCACGGGCACGGCGCCCGCCGAATGCGCGAGATCCCACAGCGCGAGCGCGCCCTGCGCGTGAATTTGCTCGGTGAGCGCGCGCATGTCGTGCATCTCGCCCGTGCGGTAGTTCACGTGCGTGATCATCGCGACGGCCACGTCTTCGCGGATCGCGGCATGCAACTCGGAGGGATTGTCGACGAGGCGCAGTTCATAGCCGCGGTCGAGCTGCTCGATGAGGCCTTGCGCGATGTACAGGTCGCTCGGAAAGTTCGAGCGCTCGGAAACGATCACGCGACGCTCCGGGTCGCGGGCGTTCTGCACGCGCAGCGCGGCGGAGAGTGCCTTGAAGAGGTTGATCGAGATGGTGTCGGTGACGACGACTTCGTCGTCGGCCGCGCCGATCAGCTTCGCGAGCTTGTTGCCCAGACGCTTGGGCATGGCGAACCAGCCCGCCGTGTTCCAGCTGCGGATCAGGCCTTCGCCCCATTCGCCGCCGATCACGGCCTGCGCGCGCGCCGCCGACGCCGAGGGCGGCACGCCGAGCGAGTTGCCGTCGAGATAGATGGTGCCGGCCGCGAGCGTGAATTGCTCGCGCAGGGTGGCGAGCGGATCGGCGCGATCGGCTGCCAGGGCTTCGTTGCGGTCGTTCATGTCTACGTTTCTTGGTTTGGCTAATTCAAGGGATTCAGTCGGCGGCCGCAGGCAGTTCGCGCAGCACGGCGCGCACGGGGCTGGCGTCGAGCGTCGCGAACTTCAGCGGCAGTGCAATGAGTTCGTAGTCGCCGGGCGCGATGTCGTCGAGCACGACGCCTTCGAGGATCGCCATGCCATGGGCGCGGATGCGGTGATGCGCGTCCATCGTCTTCGATTCCTGCGGGTCGAGCGAAGGCGTGTCGATGCCGATGAGACGCACGCCGTGCGCGGCGAGCAGATCGATCGTTGCGGGCGCGACGGCGCAAAACTTGCTGTCCCAGCGGTCCTGCGGCGCGTGCGCGTAGGTACGCAGCAGCACGCGCGGCGGGATGCCGGGCAACGCGCCTTCCACGTGTTCGGGCAGCACGAGCGGCGCGGCGCCCACGCAATGAATGACGCGGCACGCGCCGATATACGTGTCGAGCGGCACTTCGCCGATCGGCGCGCCTTGGGCGTCGTAGTGCAGCGGGGCGTCGGTGTGCGCGCCGGTGTGTGGCGACAGCGTCACGCGCGCGACGTTGACCGGCGAGCCCGCCTCCATGCGCCACACGCGCTCGACGCCAACGGGCGTATCGCCGGGCCAGACGGGCGTTTCGGGGTGAATCGGCGGGGAAATGTCTTTGATCTTGGTCATGTCAGTGGCGTCTTGCGTTTGCGTTGTCTCCTGTCGGCCGCACTCAGTGCGGTCCCAAGCAAGGCTGATGCTTCGAATGATAGGCAACCCTGCTCGAAATGTGCTTGCAAAAAAACGCCGCAAACTTCGGTTGTTGGCACATAATTTGGCTTAAGACGGGAATGGAGACCAAATATGAACGCAATCTCGCTTGATGCTACCGATTGCCGTATTCTCGCCGTGCTGCAGAACGAGGGGCGGATCAGTAATCTCGATCTGGCGGAGCGCATTTCGCTTTCGCCGTCGGCGTGCCTGCGCCGTTTGCGGCTGCTCGAGGAGCAAGGCGTGGTGGAGCGCTACCGCGCGAGCCTGAACCGCGAGATTCTCGGCTTCGAGATGGAGGCGTTCGTGCAGGTGTCGATGCGAAACGACCAGGAGAGCTGGCACGAGCGCTTCGTCACGGCGCTGCGCGACTGGCCGGAGGTGGTGGGGGCGTATGTGGTGACGGGCGAGACGCACTACCTGTTGCGCGTGCTCGCGCACAACCTCAAGCACTACTCGGACTTCGTGCTCAACAAGCTGTACAAGGCGCCGGGCGTGATGGACATCCGCTCGAACATCGTGCTCACGACGCTCAAGGTGGAAGTGGGCGTGCCGGTGGACCTGATCGCGCAGCGCGAGCCGAAGAGCGCGTCGGCATAATCGGGAAAGACGGGGCGCGCGCCGCGCCGTATCAGAGCGACTGGAGCTGGTGGAACGCGCCGCCGTGGAACACGAGCGGCGAAGCGTCCGTGCCGTCCTCGCGCACGCCGCAGCGCTCCACTTCCCCGACGAAGATCACGTGGTCGCCTTCGTCGTAGCGGCTGCGGTTGTGGCACTCGAACCACGCGATCGCGCCGTCCAGCACGGGCATGCCGGTGTCGCCGGCCGCGTGCGAGACGCCCTCGAAACGGTCGCCCTTCACCGTCGCAAAGCGCTTGCACAGGTCGAGCTGCGACGCGGCGAGCACATTGATCACATAATGGCTGTTCGAGCGGAACACGGGCATGGATGCCGAGCGCGTGGCGAGGCTCCACAGCACGAGCGGCGGATTGAGCGAAACCGAGTTGAACGAGCTGGCCGTGATGCCGATGAGCGTGCCGTCGGGCGCGCGCGTCGTGATCACGGTCACGCCGGTGGCGAACTGGCCAAGCGCGCGGCGGAATGCGCCGTCGTCGAAATTGGGCGGGCTGGCGCGGCGGGTCATCGGTGCTGGCCTTCACGGGCCGCGCGCGTGGCGGCGGGAGCGGAAATCGGGATCAACGTCATGTGGAAATTCGGCGAATTGTCACAATTTTAGCGGAAGCGGCGGATGGCGGGTCGCGCGAGGCACCGGGCAGTGGTGTCCGCAATGAGGTCCGCGATGGCGTCCGCAGTCACGATCTAAGGAGCGAATAGCATGAGTCAGACAGTCGAAACGGCCACCCTGGGCGGCGGATGCTTCTGGTGCCTGGAGGCGGTGTATCTGCGCGTGGAGGGTGTGAGCGCGGTGGAGTCGGGCTACGCCGGCGGTCACGTGGCGAACCCGAGCTACGAGCAGGTCTGCGACGGCGACACCGGCCACGCCGAGGTCGTGAAGGTGGACTTCGATCCGGCGAAGATCACGTATCGCGAGATTCTCGACATCTTCTTCGCGATTCACGATCCGACGCAGCTGAACCGCCAGGGCAACGACGTGGGCACGCAGTACCGCTCGGCGATCTTCACGCACTCGGAGGCGCAGCGCGAGACGGCCGAGCAGGCGATCCGTGAGCTGGCCGCTGAGGGCGTGTACGACGGCAAGATCGTCACTCAGGTGCTGCCGCTCGACGGCAACTATTTCCCCGCCGAGGCGTATCACCAGAACTACTTCGCGCAGCACCCGAACCAGGGCTATTGCTCGTTCGTGGTGGCGCCGAAGGTCGCGAAATTCCGCCAGAAGTTCGCGCACCGGCTCAAGGCTGAATAAGCTTCAAGTGGCGCGCGGCGGTTTCGTTGCCGTTGCGCGCCTCAGTCTTCCTTTTCTTCTTCTGTTTGCGCGCCGGGCGGCGTTTCGTCCGGCGTCGCATCACATGCGGCGTGCGGCGCCAATTCCCCGCGCAAGCGTTCCATCTCGTCCGCAATCGCCCGCGCGAGCTTCGCGCAGGTGAGCGGCGCCGATCCCTCCGCCTTGTTGTTCGTCGTGATCAGCACGGGCTGGCCGGCCATCGCGTAGCGCGCGGCCAGTTCCGCGAGCGTGACGCGCGTGTGCGGGTCTTCGTCCACCAGCTTGTCGAACGGCTCGTAGCGCGCCTTCGCCTGCTCGTACTTGAAGCCGCTGTGCAGGCTCCAGCGCACGATCAGCGGGCCGGCCGGCGTTTCGCCGTCCATCAGCGCGAGCGCGGCGGCCTGGCGCAACGGGTCCGGCATGCGGGCGTGCAGGCCTACGCAGTAGCGCACGCCCGCGGCGCGCAGCGTGCGCACGAAGCGCGGCGTGAGCAGGATGGCGTCGCGGATCTCGATGGCGTAGCAGGGACCGTCGCCGGCTGCGGCGGGATCGGTCGATCGGGGCAGCGGCGGCAGCGCGGCGAGGAAGGCGGTTAGCCGCTCGACGAACGCCGCTGGGTCGGCCAGCAGCTGATCGGGCAGCGGCGGGAACTGGAACACGAGCGCGCCGGCCTTGCCGCCGAGGCCCGCAAGGCAAGGCTCGACGAATTCGCGCGCGGCCAGTTCCGCGTTGAGAAAGCACGGGTTCGCGGAAACAGGCTCGCCACGCTCGCCGCGCACGCTGGCGTCGGTGACGAGCGCCGGCGCCTTCACGATGAAGCGGAAGTGGTCCGGCACCTGCTGCGCGTAGCGCAGGTAATCGGTGACGGTGAGCGGCGCATAGAACGAGCGGTCGATGCTCACCGAGCGCAGCAGCGGATGCGCGCCGTAGGCCGAGAGGCCGTCACGGGCAAGCTTCGACTGGCTGTAATCCTCTCCATAGACGATGCCGCGCCACCCCGGAAACGACCACGACGAGGTGCCAAGGCGCACGCTCGCAGGCAGCGCGGCGGCGACGTCGAGCGTGTCTTGCGTGGCTACGGCGGGCAGCACGCCGCGGCCGCGGCGTTTGGGAGCGTCGGGTATGGGCGTCGGCTTTTTCGGCCGTTGTTCGCGCGGCAGGCCATCTTCGCGCGCTTCGATTTCGCCGTCGTTCTCGCGCGTGGCGCGGGCAGGGCGCTGGGTAGCAGGCTTCGTCGCAGGCGCGCTCGCCGGCGCCGCGAAGCCGAACAAGTCAGGCTGCGGTTCGGCGGCGGCTTCGGCTTTCGGCGTGTTGCGGCGCGCAGCCGGGCGGACGGCCTGATGCGCGCCCGCCTGGGCCGCGTTGGGGCTGGGGTCGTTGGCCGACCCGCGTGTGCTGTCGCCAAACAGGTCGTGGCCTTCGTCGCGTTCGTTCATGCAGTGGCGTCGCGCTGTGGCGTCGTGATGGCGGTCGTTGGGGCGAAGCCGCCCGGACCGTGCGCAACTGCGGGAACAGTCGATATGCCGGCGGCGCGGCAAACCGCGCCGCCGCCTGCGTCAGAGCGGCTTCTCGTACATATACCGGCGCGACCACGGCAGCGTGCTCGCGCTGCGGCCGGCCTTGCGGCAGACGATCTGGAAGATCGACACGTCGTCGTGCTCGAACGCGTACGCGCAACCCGCCAGATAAACGCGCCAGATGCGGAACTTTTCGTCGTCGACGAGCTGTTTCGCTTCCTCGGCGCGCGCCTCGAAATTCTCCGCCCACAAATCGAGCGTGTGCGCATAGTGACGGCGCAGGCTTTCCACGTCAACCGCTTCGAGGCCGCCGTGCTGCGCCGCCTGGAGCGCAAGGCCGATGTGCGGCAGCTCGCCGTCGGGGAACACGTAGCGGTCGATGAACTCGCCGCCGCCCAGCGCCGTTTCGCCGGATTCGGCGTCCGACGAGGTGATGCCGTGGTTCATGGCGACGCCGTCGTCGGCGAGCAGGTCGTGGACCTTGCGGAAATAGCCCGGCAGATTCTTGCGCCCGACGTGCTCGAACATGCCCACGCTCGTGATGCGGTCGAATTCGCCCTGGATGTCGCGATAGTCCTGCAGGCGGATCTCGATACGGTCTTCGAGGCCGGCCGCCTTCACACGCGCCGTCGCGAGATCGAACTGGTTCTGCGAGAGCGTTACGCCCACGCAGCGCGCACCGAACTTCTGCGCCGCGCGCAGCACGAGCGCACCCCATCCGCAGCCGATGTCGAGCAGCGTGTGACCTTCCTGCACCTGGATCTTGGTGAGGATATGGTCGATTTTCTTGAGCTGGGCGGTGGCGAGGTCTTCGTCGCCGTTTTCGAAGTACGCGCACGAATAGACCATGTTCTCATCGAGCCAGAGCTGGTAGAACTCGTTCGAGACGTCGTAGTGGTACTGGATGGCCTGCTTGTCCGTGGACTTCGAGTGCGTGAAATAGCGGCGCACGCGTGCGAGCTTGCTGGCGCTGGTGACGGTGTTGCGCGCGAGCGAATAGCTGATGTTGATGATGTCGGCGAGCTTGCCTTCGATGTCGATCTTGCCCTTGACGTAGGCCTCGCCCAGGTTGTCGAGGCTCGGCGTGAGAAGAAGCGGCAGCGCCGACGCGCTATTGACCTTGAGCGTGACCCGAGGCGCGGCGAAGTGGCCGAAGTCGTATTGCTGGCCGCTCCAGAGCACGAGGCGGGCGGGCAAGTCGGCCTTGCTGCGCACTTCTTCTACCCACTGTGCGAGTTTTTTCTCCCAGAACATGCGTTTCTCTCCATGTCAGATGAACGATTGAAGCCCAACGACAAAAGCGAATTGCGATGCAGGTTTTTTGGCAACAGCGTTACGGCGACAGCGAAGTACTGAACGACATACAACGAAAGCGGTGAGACGAAAACGCGATGGGCGCGGCGTAAGTGCGGTAAGCGTGTCACGCCGCGCATGCGCTCAGGGCGCGAGACGCTCGATGCGCCAGGCCACATTCGCGCTCTCACGCGTGTAGCGGATACGGTCGTGCAGGCGCGACGGGCGGCCTTGCCAGAACTCGATGGCCTCCGGCACGAGCCGGTAACCGCCCCAGTGCGGCGGGCGCGGCGGCGTCTCGCCATACTGCGCGGCGACTTCGCGCTCGCGGGCTTCGAGCGTCTCGCGGTTCGCGATCACCGTGCTTTGCTCCGAGGCCCAGGCGCCAATGCGCGAGCCGAGCGGGCGCGAGTTGAAGTAGGCGTCGCTTTCCTCTGCGCTCGTGAGTTCGACCTTGCCCTCGATGCGGACCTGGCGCTCCAGCTCGACCCAGTGAAAGAGCAGCGCCGCATGCGGATTCGCGCTCAACTCGCGGCCCTTGCGGCTCTCGTAGTTCGTGAAGAATACGAAGCCGCGCTCGTCCACGCCCTTGATGAGCAGGATGCGCGCGGCGGGGCGGCCTTGTGCGTCGACCGTGGCGACCGTCATGGCGTTGGGCTCGGGCAGCTTCGCGTCGAGCGCCTGGGCGAACCAGGTCTGGAACTGGCGGATCGGATCGGGATCGACGTCGGCGGCGTCGAGCGAGCCGAGCGAGTAGGTCTTGCGGAGATCGGCGAGGGAGGTCATCTTTTAGGCAGACGCTTCAATGCGGACAAGTATATCGAAGAGACAGGAAGCAGGGGCCCGGCCAGGGGTGCGCGGCTGGGGCCTCCCGGCCTCATTCGGCGCGATCAGGCAAAATACGGGTCTTGCGAGGACCGCGACAGCAGCGTGCGACCGGTCCGCTTACGATTGCTACCGTCATGTCCAGTACCCCGATTTCCCCTGCCGCCGGCTCTGTCGATCTTACCCCGAGCCCCGCCGACGATGTTGCCGATCGCGCCCGCCGATTTGGCGGAATCGCGCGGCTTTATGGCGCACCCGCGCTCGAAGCGTTCGAGCGCGCCCACGTTGCCGTGATCGGCATTGGCGGCGTGGGCTCGTGGGCCGCCGAGGCGCTCGCGCGCAGCGCGATCGGCACGCTCACGCTGATCGACCTCGACAACGTGGCCGAGAGCAACACCAACCGCCAGATCCACGCGCTCGACGGCAACTACGGCAAGCCCAAGGTCGAGGCCATGGCCGAGCGCATCAAGCTCATCGACCCGGCCTGCGACGTGCGCCTCGTCGAGGATTTCGTCGAGCCGTCGAACTTCGATGCGTTGCTGGGCGGCGGCTTCGACTACGTGATCGACGCCATCGACAGCGTGCGCACCAAGACCGCGTTGATCGCCTGGTGCGTGGAGCATAGCGTGCCGCTCATTACGGTGGGCGGCGCGGGCGGGCAGCTCGACCCCACGCGGATTCGCATCGACGACCTCGCGCTCACGATCCAGGACCCGCTGCTCTCCAAGGTGCGCGGCCAGTTGCGCAAGCAGCACGGCTTTCCGCGGGGGCCGAAGGCGAAATTCAAGGTGAGCGCGGTGTATTCGGACGAGCCGCTCATCTATCCCGAGGCGGCTGTGTGCGATATCGACGCCGAGGCCGAGCACGTCACCACATCGCCGGGGCATCACGGTCCGGTGGGGCTGAACTGCGCGGGCTTCGGCTCGAGCGTGTGCGTGACGGCGAGTTTTGGTTTCGCGGCGGCTTCGTACGTGCTGCGAGCGTTGGCGCATCAAGCCAGCGGGCGTTGAAGGCGAGCGCCTGGAACGCAAGAAAGCGTGCCTTTTAGGCACGCTTTCGTATCGAGGTGGAAAGCGAACGAACCGCGCGCGTCGGCCGCCTTATTCGACCGCTTCCGCTTCGTGCAGGCGCGGCAGCAGACGATCGAACTCGCGGCGCACGAGACCGTAGCACTCGCATGCGCGCGCTTCGAGGCGCTTGCGATCGAGTACGCGGATCTTGCCGCGGCTGTGATGGATCAGACCTTCGTCATGCAGCTTGCCGGCTGCTTCCGTGACGCCTTCGCGGCGCACGCCGAGCATGTCGGCGATCAGTTGCTGCGTCACGCTCAGATCGTTGGAGTCGACGCGATCCACTTCGATCAGCAGCCACCGGCACAGCTGCTTGCTCAGCGAGTGGTGGCGGTTGCAGGCGGCCGTCTGTGCGACCTGCGTGAGCAGCGCGTGCATGTAAAGCAGCGTAACGCGACGCAGGAGGTCCGAGCGCGCAAACTGCTGCTTGAGCGCCTGTGCGCTGATGCGGTACGCGAAGCCCGAACTTTGCACCTGCACGCGGTTCGGCATCGTTTCGCCGCCGGTCAGCACAGGCACGCCGGTCATGCCTTCCCGGCCCACCGCTGCAATTTCGACGGAACTGCCGTCTTCCATTGTCGTGAGCATCGAGATGACGGCGGTCGTCGGAAAGTACACATGATGAATACGCTGGCCGCAATCGCAGAGCAGCTGTTCAGTGCGCAGTTGAACGAGTTCAAGATGCGGCGCCAACGCCTGCCACTCGTTTGACGGAAGTGCGCCAAGCAGATGATTGCCGTGCAAATCGGATTGAAGGGTCAACATGATCGGTCCTCGCGTAAAGCGGCGTGTGCCGCCTCCTGTTTTTTCTGCTTCCGGCTGCCGAATTTTTTGTTATCGCCGCTACCCGTTCGGCTATACGTTCGTTGCGCCGGCCCCATAAGCCCCGCTAGCGTTTTGCGATCTCGTTTGTCGGCATCTACGCCAGTGCGGTGAACTCTACTTAGCAGGGGTTGTGCCAGCAGCCGCGAAAGTGAGGACGCTTGCGGCCTGGCGTTGCGCCAGCTATTTCCAGGGCGACGCAAAGCCGCATTATTGTTTCAGTTCTGTACTGCGCCCGCGCGGCGCCGTTTGCGAAGTCGCTAGAGTTTGTTGTTGCCAACGCCTTGATTTATATAGCGACTTTCGCTCGTCAGACGGATGCGCGGAAATGAGTCCTCGCTGAAACATCGTCGGGCCATCGCCGCGAACGCGTTGTGCGCCTGCCTTTGTTGCGCTGCGGTGTTGATCCACTTCTGTTGGGGGGCTACCGACACTGTCGCAAAAACGTTCGGATGTGAAACATCACCTTGCGCGGCCATCGTCGCGCTTCGTGCGTTGCCGCACATAACGATGACTGCGCGATGACTGCGCGATGACCAGACCTGCGCCGCAAGGAAAAAATTCCTGGCGCACTTAGCGCTCAATGTGGCTGCGCGTACAGATTCGCGCGATACGTATTGTTCAAATGTCACCCGTACGCCAACCAATAACGAGACTCGGTGCATGACTTCGGGGGAGTGACACAAATGAACAACGATGTGACATCTGCCAGCCTGATAGCCGCGATCAGCGAAGGTGACGCTGAACTCGTCGTTCAGCCCGTCGTGCTGGCGGGCGGTTCCGGCACGCGGTTATGGCCGCTTTCGCGCGAACACTGTCCCAAGCAACTGATCGATCTGCTCGATGGCGAGTCGCTGCTCGAGGCGACTGTACGGCGCCTCGACGGCATGTTCCTGCACGCCGGCGCCCCGCTGCCTGAAGCGCACACAGCGGTTCGCAAAGCTGCGCCATTCGTCGTGAGCAGCGAGGACTTGCGCCATCTGACCGCTGACCGTCTGGGTCGCAGCGGCTTGGCCGCTCGCTTCGTGCTCGAACCGCTCGCGCGCAACACGGCGCCCGCGCTGACGGCGGTAGCGCTCGCCGCGAGCCGCGACGGCGACCCCGTGCTCGTTGCCATGCCCGCTGATCATCTGATCGCCGATAGCGCCGCGTTTGCTGCCGCGCTCGAAGAAGCCGTGGCACACGCGGCGCGCGGCGCCATCGTCACACTTGGCGTGCCGCCGCAGCGCGCCGAAACGGGCTATGGCTACATCGGCGCGGGTTTGCCGCTCGGCAGCAGCGGCGCGCGCAGCATCGAGCATTTTGTCGAGAAGCCGGACGCCGAGCGCGCTGCAAACTATGTTGCTTCGGGGAACTATCTTTGGAACAGTGGGATTTTCGTTGTGCGCGCATCGGTCTGGCTCTCGGCGATCGCGCACAGCCGGCCGCTCATCGCGGCGCAGTGCGCGGCGGCCTTCGAAAATGCCTCCGTCGACGCTGACGGCACCGTCCACTTGAACCGCGATGCACTCGCCGCCTGTCCGTCCGATTCGATCGACTACGCGGTGATGGAGTCGGTCGGCGTGAACGCGCGGCTCGCGGGCGTGGTCGTACCGCTTCGTTCGGGCTGGTCGGACGTCGGCGCGTGGGATGCCCTGTGGCAAGTCTCGGAGAAGGACGAGAAGGGCAACGTCGCGCGCGGGCGCGTGCTGTTCGAGGATGCGACGGATACCTTCGTGCATTCGGACGGGCGACTCGTTGCCTGCGTGGGCGTGCGGGGCATGGTGGTGGTCGAGACGGCGGACGCCGTGCTCGTCGTCGCGAAGGACCGCGTTCAGGACGTCAAGGCGGTGGTCACGCGGCTCAAGGCGCAACGCAGTGAGGTGGCGCGGCAGCACCGGCGCGTGGAGCGCCCGTGGGGCTGGTACGACTCGGTCGATCAGGGCGAGCGCTTTCAGGTCAAGCGCATCGTTGTCAAGCCGGGCGGCCGGCTTTCGTTGCAGATGCATCACCACCGCGCGGAGCACTGGACCGTGGTGCGCGGCACAGCGCGCGTGACGCGTGGCGAGGAGGTGCTCCTGCTTTCCGAAAACGAATCGACCTATATCCCGCTTGGCATGACGCACCGGCTCGAGAATCCGGGCAAGACCGCGCTCGAGATCATCGAGGTGCAGTCGGGCTGTTATCTCGGTGAGGACGACATCGTGCGCTTCGACGACCAGTACGGTCGGGTTCAGCAGGCGTAGCCGACTGAACGCAGGGCGAGGACGCCCGCGGCGTCCTCGGCCGCTCGATATCAGTTCAGCGTTGCACTGAGCCTGCGCCGCCACTCGCTCACGAGCTGCGGCTGATGCGCCGCGAGATCGAACACGGAAAGCATGGTCTTGCGGCCCACGTCGTCGCGGAAGGCGCGGTCGCGCTTGACGATCTCCAGCAGATGCTCGAGCGCCCCCGCGTACTTGCGCCGCGCGATCAGCGCGTTCGCCAGATCGAAGCGCGCTTCGAGGTCGCCGGGGTTGGCGGCGACCTGGGCTTCGAGCGCATCGGTGGGCGGCAGGTCGGCGGCGGCGTCGAGCGCGTCGAGGCGCGTCTTGAGCGCGTTAAAGCGCGCGTCGATGCCCTGCGTGGTCTTGGGCGAGAGCAGCTCGACTTCCTTTTGTGCGTCGTCGGCGCGGTTGTCGGCGAGCAGCATCTCGATCAGGTCCATGCGCACTTCGTCGTTGCCTGGATCGAACGCGAGCGCGGCCTGTAGCGCTTCATAGGCTTCGTCGCGGCGGCCCTCGGCCAGCGCTTCCTGCGCGGCGCGGCGCGCAGCGTCGGCGCCGTCGGGGATCAGCCCGTCGAGGAACTGGCGCAACTGGCCTTCGGGCAGCACGCCCACGAACTGATCGACCGCCTGACGGTCCGCGAACGCCACGACGTGCGGAATGCTGCGCACGCCGAAGTGCGCGGCGAGTTCCTGATTCTCGTCGACGTTCACCTTCACGAGCTTCCATTTGCCCGCGTACTCGGCCTCGAGCTTTTCGAGCATCGGGCCGAGGCTCTTGCAAGGGCCGCACCAGGGCGCCCAGAAGTCGACCAGCACCGGCGCTAGCGCCGACGCTTCGATCACGTCTTTTTCGAAAGTGGCGAGAGTGGTGTCCATTGCGTCCTCGTTGAGATAACCGTTATGTCGCTAGTTGGGGACGAAACGCCCTGGTTTCAATCATCCTCCGAAAGCGGCGAGCCGTTAGCCTTTAGCGCGGCTTCTTTTCCGGCAGCGGAATCCATTCCGTTTCGCCGGGAACATGCCCCATTTCCTGGCGCGTCCAGGCCTCCTTCGCGGCTTCGATCTTTTCGCGCGAGCTTGCCACGAAGTTCCATTCGATGAAGCGCTCGCCTTCGAGCTTTTCCCCGCCGAGCAGCATCACGCGTGCCCCGTTCGCGCTCGAGAGGGTGGCGGTTTCGCCCGGCACCAGCACGGCCATGGTGTGCTGTTCGAGCGGGGTGCCGTCGATCGCGAGGTCGCCTTCCACGAGATAGACGCCGCGCTCTTCGTGCTCGGCGTCGAGCGCGAATGCGCTGCCCGGCGCGAAATCTGCGGCGACGTAGAGCGTGCCGGAAAAGGTCTCGACCGGCGAGGTCGCGCCGAACGCCGTGCCCGCGATCACGCGCATCGTGACGCCGTTGCGCTCGATTTCGGGCAGCGTGGCGGCGGTGTGATGGAAGAACGACGGTTCGGTGTCTTCATGATCGAGCGGCAGCGCCACCCAGGTCTGGATGCCGTGCATGGTGAGGCCGGTGGCGCGGTCCTCGTCGGGCGTGCGCTCGGAGTGGACGATGCCGCGCCCGGCCGTCATCCAGTTCACGTCGCCGGGCACGATCTTCTGGCTGGACCCGATGCTGTCCCGATGCATCAGCGCGCCGTCGAAGAGATACGTGACCGTTGCGAGCCCGATATGCGGGTGCGGGCGCACATCCACGCCCGAGCCTGGCGCGAGCGTGGCGGGGCCCATGTGGTCGAAGAAGATGAACGGGCCGACGAGGCGAGCGGCGAGCGCGGGCAGCACGCGCCGCACATAGAGATTGCCGATGTCGCGTTGATGGGGCTTGAGAACCGCTTTGATCGATGAGGACATGATGCTTCCTGGATGAGTCGTACGGCGCGGGTTATCGTCGAAGTCGGCGCGCGGGCACGCCGCGCGCGAGGCTGGCGCTCATTCTAACGCCGGCTTTCCCGGCGTGCTGCCAAGGCAACGGCCCGGCGCTGGCGGCACGGCGCGGGGCGTCACGAAGTGGCGCGAGGCGGTAAGATCGCCGCTTCGAAGAACAGGCATGACGCAAAAAAGGGGGAAAGGGATGTCGCCGAAGGACTTGTTGCTCGCGCTGGTGGTGGTGCTCGCGTGGGGCGTGAATTTCGTCGTGATCAAGGTGGGGCTGCACGGCGTGCCGCCGCTCCTGCTCGGCGCGCTGCGATTCATGCTGGCGGCTTTTCCCGCGGTGCTGTTCGTGAAGCGCCCGCAATTGCCGCTGCGCTGGCTGCTGGCCTACGGCGCGACCATCTCGCTCGGCCAGTTCGCGTTCCTCTTCACGGCAATGTACGTGGGCATGCCCGCGGGCCTCGCTTCGGTCGTGCTGCAGGCGCAGGCGTTCTTCACGCTCGGTTTTGCGGCGGTGTTTCTGCGTGAGCGCTTTCACGCGCAGAACGTCATCGGCTTGTCGATCGCGGCAGGCGGGCTCGCACTGATCGGCTTGCAGTCGATGGGCGGTGGCGCTCAGGGGATGACCATCGCCGGCTTCGTGCTCACGCTGTGTGCGGCCTGCATGTGGGCGCTCGGCAATATCGTCACGAAGAAGGTGGGCAAGGTGGATCTCGTCGGCCTCGTGGTGTGGGCGAGCCTCGTGCCGCCGCTGCCGTTTCTCGTGCTCTCGTACTGGATGGAAGGCCCGCAGCGCATCGTCGCCGCGCTCTCGGGCATCGGCATGACGTCGGTGGGCGCGATCTTTTATCTCGCGTTCGTGGCGACGCTCATCGGCTATAGCCTCTGGAGCCGCCTGCTCTCGAAGTATCCCGCCAGCCAGGTGGCGCCGTTCTCGCTGCTCGTGCCGATTGTCGGCCTCGCCTCGGCGTCGCTGCTGCTCGGCGAGCAGTTGACCGCGGCCGAGATCGGCGGCGCCGTGCTCGTGATGGGCGGCCTCGCCGTCAACGTGTTCGGGGGCTGGGTCAAGCAGCGCCTCGGGGCCGTGCGCTCGTAACCATCCTGCTCCGAATGAAAAACGCCGCGCGAGCCCGAAGGCTTGCGCGGCGCTGCTGAAGCCGCCAGATGCCTCACGCGGCGCTCAGGTCATACGGCTCTTCGCAAGCGGCGGATTGGCCGCGAAATAGCGCCTGATGCCCTTGAGAATCGCGTTCGCCATCTTGTCGCGATAGGCGTCGTCGTTGAGCCTGGTCTCTTCTTCGGGATTGCTGATGAAAGCCGTTTCCACGAGGATCGACGGAATGTCGGGTGCCTTGAGCACCGCGAAGCCCGCCTGCTCGACCGAGCCTTTGTGCAGCTTGTTGATCTCGCCGACCTCGTTGAGCACGAAGCCGCCGTAACGCAGCGAGTCGCGGATCTGCGCCGTCGTGGACATGTCGAAGAGCGCACGGTTCACCGCGGCGTCGGCCGTCTGCACGCTGATGCCGCCGATCTGGTCCGACGAGTTCTCCTTGTTCGCCATCCAGCGCGCCGCGGCGCTCGTCGCGCCGTGCTCCGACAGCGCGAACACTGACGAGCCGCGTGCCTCCGGCGTGGTGAACGCATCGGCGTGGATCGAGACGAACAGGTCCGCGCCCACGCGGCGCGCCTTCTGCACGCGCACGTTCAGCGGCACGAAGAAGTCGGCGTCGCGCGTCATCATCGCGCGCATGTTGGGCTGGGCGTCGATCTTCGCGCGCAGCTTCTTCGCGATGTCGAGCGCGACGTGCTTCTCGTAGGTGCCCGCGCTGCCGATCGCACCCGGGTCCTCGCCGCCGTGGCCCGGATCGATCGCGACCGTCAACAGGCGCGTGGTGCCGCCCCTGGTGGACTTCGGCGCGGTGAAGCCGTAGTTGTCGTCGGCGCTGGCATTGTCGTCGTCGCTGTTGCGCTGGGCGACGACGGGCGGCTTCGGCGCAGCAGGCTTCGGCGCACGCGGCGCAACCACGGGGGGCGCGGAACGCGGCGTGCTCGGCGCGGCGCCCGCGTCGTTCTGCGCGTAACGCTCGAAGAATGCGTCGCTGTTGTCGTGCGCGGGCGGCGTGTTAGGACCCGCGAGCGTGGGCGGCGTGGAAGGCGGCGCGCTGTCCTTCATCGCTTCGTGCGCGTCGAGCTGCTGCTGCTTGCGCTCGGTTTGCGCGAGCAGGTCCATGAGCGGGTCGGGCGCGACCGCCGGATAAAGGTCGAACACGAGCCGGTACTTGTACGAGCCGATAGGGGCAAGCGTGAACACCTGGGGCTTCACACCGCCCTTGAGGTCGAACACCATGCGCACCACGTGCGGCTGGTACTGGCCCACGCGCACGGCCTGGATCTGCGGATCGTTCGGCGTGATCTTGGAGACGAGGTTCTTGAGCGCGTCGTCGAGATCGAGTCCGGTGAGATCGACGACGAGACGATCGGGGCCCTGCAGCAACTGCTGCGTGTTCTGCAGCGGCTGGTCCGATTCGATCGTGACGCGGGTGTAGTCGCGCGCGGGCCACACCCGCACGCCGACGACCGACGTGGCCCACGCGAGGCGCGGCACGGCAAGACCGAGCACGAGCGTGGAGGCGCCCGCCTTCAGAATCTGCCGGCGACGCCAGTTGTGCGTGGCGGTGGCGGCCGATTCGATCGAGCGGAACGGTTTGATTAACATCTTTCTAGACATGCCTTTCCTGATGCGCTGTATGCGTATGCGGTGAGCACGCGGCCTTCGCCGCTTGCATCCGGCTCCAGCGAGAACACGAGATCGGGTATGCCAAGCAGGCCGCCCGCGCGTTGCGGCCATTCGACGAGGCACACCGCATCTTGCGCGAAATATTCGCGAAAGCCCGAGTCGGCCCATTCGGCCGGATCGCTGAAACGGTACAGATCGAAGTGATAAAGCTGGAGTTCCCCACAGGGCGTTGTAACCGTGTACGGTTCGACGAGCGTGTAGGTGGGGCTGCGCACGCGGCCCGTGTGGCCGAGCGCGCGCAACGTGGCGCGCACGAGCGAGGTCTTGCCCGCGCCGAGGTCGCCGTGCAGCTGCACGTGCAGACCGTGAAAGGGCGGTGCGTCGCGATTTTGCGCGCTCGTTTGTGCAACTTTTGCGCGCAGCGAATCGAGCGCGTGCGCAAAGCGTGCGCCGAAGGCGTCGGTGGCGTCGGCGTCTGCGAGATCGAAACGGCGCTCGAGGAGAACGGCGGCGGATGGATCAAGCGAAAGCGGCGCGTGGTCGTGACCGGGGCTGTCGGGCATTCTCGTAAAATGGCGTGATGAACCCCAAGCATTCCCCTTCCAACTCCGCGCAGGATGCGCGCGCGTCTTCGGAGGCGTTCGACCCAACGTCCGTTCAGGCGCCGCGAGATTCGACTGCGCCTGCTGCCGGGCAGGCCATGCCGCTCGATGAGGCGGCGCTCGCCGCACTCGCGGCGCGCATCCGGACGTGGGGGCGCGAGCTGGGGTTCGGTGCGATCGGTATTAGTGACACCGACCTTTCCCATGCCGAGGCGGGCCTCGCCGCGTGGCTCGAAGCAGGCTGCCACGGCGAGATGGATTATATGGCCAAACATGGGATGAAACGCGCGCGGCCCGCCGAGCTTGTGGCCGGCACGCGACGCGTGATTACCGCACGCATGGCCTATTTGCCCATCGATACGCTCGCGCCGAATGCAGCGGGAAAGACGCACGAAAGTGCTTCGCAAGGCGGCTCGGATCGCAGCGGGAGCGCTGGTGCTGCGGTTGGCAACGAAGTTGGCACGGACGTTGCCCACGAGAGCATTCACGCCGACTGGCGTCTGCGCGAGCACGCGCGTCTCGCCGACCCGCACGCCGCCGTCGTGTCGATTTACGCGCGCGGCCGCGACTATCATAAAGTGCTGCGCGCGCGGCTGCAGCAGCTTGCCGAGCGCATCGAGGCCGAGATCGGCCAGTTCGGTTTTCGCGTGTTCACCGACTCCGCGCCGGTGCTCGAAGTCGAGCTTGCGCAGAAGGCGGGCGTGGGCTGGCGCGGCAAGCACACGCTGCTCCTGCAGCGCGATGCGGGCTCGCTCTTCTTTCTCGGCGAGATCTACGTGGACGTGCCGCTGCCTGCCGACGCCGACGCCGACGCCGACGACCCGGCCAGGGCCGCGCCCGAAACACCTGGCGCGCATTGCGGCAGCTGCACGCGCTGCATCGACGCGTGCCCGACGGGCGCGATCACCGGCCCGTATCGCGTGGATGCGCGCCGCTGCATCTCCTATCTCACGATCGAATTGAAGGGCAGTATTCCCCTGGAACTGCGCGAGCTGATCGGCAATCGTGTGTATGGCTGCGACGACTGCCAGCTCGTGTGCCCATGGAACAAGTTCGCGAAGGCCGCGCCCGTGGCCGATTTCGACGTGCGCCACGGGCTCGATCGCGCGAGTCTCGTCGAGCTGTTCGGCTGGAGCGCGGCGCAGTTCGACGAGCGCATGCAGGGCAGCGCGATACGGCGCATCGGCTACGAAAGCTGGTCGCGCAATATCGCGGTGGCGATGGGCAATGCGCTGCGCGCCACGCATGAAGGCGCGGATAGCGCCCGCGACGCCGCGCGCGCTGCGATCGTGCAGGCGTTGCGCGGGCGCGAGCATGACGAGTCGGCGCTCGTGCGCGAGCATGTGCTCTGGGCGCTCGAAGCGGCTTGATGCGGATGAAAACGGCAGAGGCTGGCATGGACCTGAAACTGAACGACGGCGCGCTGGAAATCGCGCGCACAACGCGGCACCATGGCGTGCAACGTTCGCGCACGAAGGAGACGACGATGTTCAACGCAGTGATCGACGCGCCATTCGGCAAGGTCGGCATCCGCACCGTCGGGCAAGCGCTGCGCGAGATCGTCTATCTGCCGGGACAGACGGCGAGCGTCGAGCCCGATTGTGAGCTTGCTTCGCGCGCGGCCGTTCAGATCGAGCAGTATTTCGAGGACGCCGACGCCGGCTTCGACCTGCCGCTCGCACCGCTCGGCACCGAGTTCCAGCGGCGCGTGTGGGACGGCATCTGCGCAATCGAAGCGGGCGAAGTCTTGACCTACGGCGAACTCGCGAAGCGCATTGGCGGCGTGAGCCCGCGCGCCGTGGGCCAGGCGTGCGGCGACAATCCCTTTCCGCTCGTGATTCCGTGTCATCGCGTGGTGTCGGCGAGCGGTCTCGGCGGCTTCGCGCATCACGGCGGCGAAGGCTTCTTTCGCGACGTGAAGCGCTGGCTGCTCGCCCACGAATGCACATCGAACCGATTTCAACTGCGCTGACACGATGACGATGACGACGAATCCGCCGCCGCTTGACTCAAGCGATGCCGCCGACGAAGTGGAGCAGGCGCTCGGCCCCGCCGCCGCCGAAGCGCTGGCATCGAGCCTCACCGCCATCGACACGTTCTGCGACGCCATGTGGCTCGAGCACGGCCTCTCGCGCAACACGCTCGACGCCTACCGGCGCGATTTGCGCCTCTTCGCGCAATGGCTCGCGAGCGAGCGCTCCAATTCGCTCGATACGACCCACGAAGACGATTTGCTTGCCTACAGCGCGCGTCGCAAGGACGATAAATCCACTTCGGCGAACCGGCGCCTTTCGGTGTTTCGCCGCTACTACGGCTGGGCGCTGCGCGAGCAGCGCGTGCATACGGACCCGACCGTGCGCATCCGCTCGGCAAAGCAGGCGCCGCGTTTTCCGTCGACGTTGAGCGAGGCGCAAGTCGAGGCACTGCTGGGCGCGCCCGATGTCGAGACGCCGCTCGGCCTGCGCGATCGCACGATGCTGGAGCTGATGTACGCGAGCGGCCTGCGCGTGACCGAACTCGTCACGCTCAAGACCGTCGAGGTGGGCCTGAACGAAGGCGTCGTGCGGGTGCTCGGCAAGGGCTCGAAAGAGCGGCTCATTCCGTTTGGCGAGGAGGCGCATGCGTGGATCGAGCGCTACCTGCGCGAGTCGCGGCCGGCGCTGCTCGGCGCACGCACGGCCGACGCGCTGTTCGTGACCGCGCGCGCCGAAGGCATGACACGCCAGCAGTTCTGGCACATCATCAAGCGCCACGCGGCGGCGGCCGGCGTGCACGCGCCGCTCTCGCCGCATACGATGCGCCACGCGTTCGCCACGCACCTGCTCAATCACGGCGCGGACCTACGGGTCGTGCAGCTTCTGCTCGGCCATAGCGACATTTCCACCACGCAGATCTATACGCACGTGGCCCGCGAGCGGCTGCGTCTGTTGCACGAGAAGCATCATCCGCGCGGGTGACGTTGAAGCGATCGTTGCAGACCGTGCGATTACAATGCGCCGATGAGCAAAACGAAACACGTGTCCGAAACGCCCGCCACACAAATGCTGCGCCGCGCGGGCGTCGCGTTCGGCGAGCATCCCTACGAGTATGTCGAGCATGGCGGCACGGAAGAGTCCGCGCGCCAGCTCGGTGTGGACGAGCATCGCGTCGTCAAGACGCTGGTGATGGAGGACGAGCACGCGAAGCCGCTCATCGTCCTGATGCATGGCGACCGCAAGGTGTCGACGAAGAATCTCGCGCGGCAGATCGGCGCGAAGCGTATCGAGCCCTGCAAGCCCGACGTCGCGAACCGTCATTCGGGGTACCTCGTGGGCGGCACGTCGCCCTTCGGCACCAAGAAAGCCATGCCTGTGTATGTCGAGTCGACCATACTCGAACTCGACGAGATCTGGCTCAATGGGGGCCGTCGCGGCTATCTCGTGAGCCTTGCCCCGGCGGTGCTCACGACGCTCCTGAACGCGAAGCCGGTGCAGTGCGCAAGCGTCGAATAGCGCACGGCGAACGGTGACTCGACGCTTCCGCTGGTTCCCGTTGCTTCCCTGATTTACCCTGGTTCGTGCGTGCTTATGCCGCCTGCGCGGGCAGGGCGCGCCCGCGCTTCGGTAGAATGAGCGCCGTCGCGCGTTGCCGGGCGGCGATGACCATCGCTTGCTCCCGGCGCGCATCGTTCCACTTCCTCCGGGTTTCGTGCATGTACAACCTGTTCGTCGCCGTTCTCGCCTATCTGATCGGCTCGGTTTCGTTCGCCGTGATCGTGAGCGCCTTCATGGGCCTCGACGATCCGCGCTCCTACGGCTCCGGCAATCCCGGCGCGACCAACGTGCTGCGCAGCGGCAACAAGAAGGCCGCGATCCTCACGCTGATCGGCGATGCGTTCAAGGGCTGGCTGGCCGTCTGGCTCGTCGCGCACTTCGGCCCGCGTTACGGTCTGGGCGACGCCGCCGTCGCGCTCGCCGCGATCGCCGTGTTCCTCGGCCACCTGTATCCAGTGTTCTTCCGCTTCAAGGGCGGCAAGGGCGTCGCCACCGCGGCCGGCGTCCTGCTCGCCGTGAATCCGATTCTCGGTGTCGCCACGCTCGCCACCTGGCTCATCGTCGCGTTCTTCACGCGCTACTCGTCGCTCGCGGCGCTGGCGGCTGCCGTGTTCGCGCCGCTCTACTACGTGTTCATGTTCGGCCCGCGCATCGTCGCGCTCGCCATCCTCGCCATGAGCGTGCTGCTGTTCTGGCGGCATCGCGCGAACATCTCCAAGCTCATCGCGGGCAAGGAAAGCCGCATCGGCGAGAAGAAGGCGGCCGGCGCCGGCAAGTAGGCCGGGTGCGACGGGAGAAGACGGCGCTGCGGCGCCGTTTTTTCACCTTGACATGCAACCATGCGGTTGCATAATCAATGCATGAACGACGACGCCGTATTCCGCGCGCTGGCGGACGCGAGCCGCCGTCAACTGCTTGACCGCCTCCACGCAAAAAACGGCCAGACGTTGACCGATTTATGCGAAGGGCTGGCCATCTCGCGTCAGGCCGTTACGAAGCATCTCACGGTGCTGGAAGAGGCGAACCTCGTCGCGACGCAGCGGCATGGGCGCGAGAAGCGGCATTTCATCAATCCGGTCCCCATCGGCGAGATTGCCGCACGCTGGATCGGCAAGTTCGAGCACGAGCGCGTGGGTGCGCTCGTCGACCTCAAGCGATCACTCGAAGGAGGCAGCCATGAGTAGCGACAAGCACACGCAAGGCAGTGCAGCCGGCGACTCGACGTTCGTCTACGTCACGTTCATCCGCACCACGCCGGAAGCGTTGTGGACGGCGCTCACGAGCCGCCAGTTCACCGAGCGCTACTGGTTCGGCATGCATCACGAATGCGACTGGCAAACGGGCTCGCCCTGGTCGCTGCGCTTCGCCGACGGCCGCATTGCCGACTCGGGCGCGGTGGTCGAAGCCGATCCCCCGCGCCGGCTCGTGCTGCGCTGGCGCAACATGTTCCTGGCCGAACTCCATGCCGAGGGCGATTCGCTTTGCACGATCGACATCGAACCCGTGGAGCACGCGGTCAAACTCACGATTACGCACCACATGGCGCGGCCGGGATCGATCTTCATCGAGAAGGTGTCGGGCGGCTGGCCGCGCATCCTCTCGAATCTCAAGACACTGCTGGAAACCGGCGAGGTGCTCATGCCGCTCGTGGTGACGGCGGACTGAGCGCGAGAAAGCGAGCGCGCGCGGCGACGTGTGAAACGAAACGGGGCGGCCCGAGCCGCCCCGCAATACGCTGGACTTGCTGCGTTAATCGCGGAAGTTGTTGAAGTCGAGCGGCGTGTCGGTCACGTCCTTGCGCAGCATGGCGATCACGCTTTGCAGGTCGTCGCGCTTGGCGCCCGTCACGCGCACCGCGTCGCCCTGGATGCTCGCCTGGACCTTGATCTTGCTGTCCTTCACGAGCCTCACGATCTTCTTCGCGAGGTCGCCCGACACACCCTTCTTCACGGTAATGACCTGCTTGACCTTGTCGCCGCCGATCTTCTCGATCTTGCCGTAGTCGAGGAAGCGTACGTCCACATTGCGCTTGGCCATTTTCGACACGAGCACGTCCTTCACCTGGCCGAGCTTGAAGTCGTCGTCGGCGAACGCGGTCAGCTCGCGCTCCTTTTGCTCGACGCGCGAATCCGAGCCCTTGAAGTCGAAGCGTGTGGAGATCTCCTTGTTGGACTGCTCCACGGCGTTCTTTACTTCGATCATGTTGGCTTCGCTGACGACGTCAAACGATGGCATTGCTTTCTCCAAAAAGTACGAGGTGCGCAAACGGCGGTGCAAAAACCATGCAAGCCAAATGCCCGCGGGTCGCAGCTGTATTCCGCAGCCCACAGACGCATTTTCAGGCAGCGGTTCGCGCACTCGCTATAATCACGGACCGACGCCATTCTACCGGCGCCGTTGCGTTTGCCCAAGGCGGCTTGCCGCCGCCCGGAGGCGAGTCAGCAGTGCGCAGGTGCCTCCCGGCGGCCTTTCCGGCCATTTTTCGTCTGCTGTCCGTGTTCCGTTCTTTCTCGATGCCCGTCGTCCAAACGCCCGTTACAACGTCACCTGTGTGGTTCGCCGCCGGCTTTGCGCTGCGCGCGCACAACACATTTGGCTTCGACGTGCGTGCGCGCTACGCGTGCCGCGTCGAAAGCGAGGCCGACCTTGCTGCCGCAGTGCGCGACCCGCGCGCCCAAGGCTTGCGTACGCTCGTGCTGGGTGGCGGCAGCAACGTCGTGCTCACGCGCGACTTCGATGGTCTCGTGCTGCTCATGGCGCTGACCGGCAAGCGCGTGGCCTACGAAGACGGCCACGCCTGGTACGTGGAAGCGGCTGCGGGCGAGAACTGGCACGATTTTGTGTCCTGGACGCTCGAAGCGGGCATGCCGGGCCTCGAGAATCTGGCGCTGATTCCGGGCACGGTGGGCGCGGCGCCCATTCAGAACATCGGCGCCTACGGGCTCGAGATGGCCGAGCGCTGCGTGTCGGTGCGGGCCATCGAAATGGCGACCGGCAAAGCCGTGGAGTTCGACGCGGGCGCCTGCCGCTTTGGCTATCGCGACAGCTTCTTCAAGCGCGAAGGGCGCGATCGTTTCGTCATCACCTCGGTCACGTTCCGCCTGCCGAAGGTGTGGCAGGCCAACGCGGGCTATGCGGATCTCGCGCGCGAGCTGGCCCAGCACAACGCCGGCGAGGCGCCGCATGCGCGTGCCGTGTTCAACGCTGTGGTCGCGGTGCGGCGCGCGAAGCTGCCTGACCCGCTCGAACTCGGCAATGCGGGTAGTTTCTTCAAGAACCCCGTGATCGAAGCGCAGCAGTTCGATACGCTCGTCGTGCGCGAGCCGCAGATCGTTTCGTACCACCAGGCCGACGGGCGCGTGAAGCTCGCGGCCGGCTGGATGATCGACCGGTGCGGCTGGAAGGGCCGTGCGCTGCGGGCCGCGGCGGTGCACGAGCGTCAGGCGCTCGTGCTCGTCAATCGCGGCGGTGCGACCGGCGCGGACATTCTCGAACTCGCAGAGGCGATCCAGCGCGACGTGCTCGCGCGCTTCGGCGTGGAGCTGGAGCAGGAACCCGTCAGCCTCTAAGGCCGCACAGGCGCCGCCCGGCGCCTTGCCTGCCTCACATCGTCAAATCACCTTGTCCTGCGCCGCGAACACGGGCCCCTGCACGAAGCGCACGTCGTACTGCTGCAACTGCTCGAACTGCGCCGCATCGGTCACGCGGTTGAAAATCAGCGGAATGCGCAGCCGCGCCGCATAGCTCACGAGCGGCTTGACCATCGAATCGCGCAGCGCGGACGCCGCATCCATCTTCACGAAGTCGGGCCGAGGCACGTCCGACACCGAAAGAATCTGCCCGGCATTGGGCAGATTGCCCGCCACCTTGAACCCGTACCGCTGATAGCTCTTCGTGAGATAGCCGAGGAACGTGCGGTGCGCGACCGCCGCCGGCGGCAGCTCGATCACGATGCGTCCGGGGTTCAGCCCGAACGACACCAGCACGTTCGAGAAATGCCTTCCATGGTCGTACTTCACGCTCTTCAAGAGGCGCTCGTGCACGCGCAGGAAGAGCAGCCCGTGCTGCTGGCCACCCAGAAAATTGATGGCGTGCAGCGCGCGCACCATGCGGTCGACCGCGACGAGGTCAGGATCGTCGAGCGTGTCGCTGAATGCGTCGCAGGGCGCGAGCTGGCCGTCCTGTTCGCGCAGCGTGACCGCCTGATAGCCGAGTTCGTCGCCAAAGCGCGAGGCCATCGCGAGATCGGCGGTGAGCGACTGCGCCCCGCTGTGCACGCTGATGTCGTAAATCGGCTCGTAGGCGCTCAATAGCTCCACGCCGCGCCGCCGCGCCACGGCCTCTTTAGCGTGCGCGCCAGTGCCCATCGCCAGATGCTCGCCGAGAAACGGATGGTCGGCGGCGCGGGCAACGAGCTCGGGAATGGTGGGAGCAATCATGTGATGTAGCGGGAAGCGGATGAGAAGTGCGAGCCCACACGGGGTCGCATGACCCGATGGTAGCAGCCCTCAGCCGCCCCGGATGGACTGTTTGGTCATAACGTTATCGACCATTCGCCCACATTCTGGAGGCCACCGACTGTCCGTCAGGGTATACGCCTAATTTCACTAATCGTAATTGGTTTTACCATCCGTAAATCGCGTGACGTCATGTCACGGCTCGAGAACGTGGAGAGACCAAGCAATGAACGCACCTTTGCGTGACCCAACCGAAGTCCAGCACGGCTATATGAGCGGCTTCGCGAACGAATTCGCGACCGAGGCGCTGGCGGGCGCGCTGCCCGAAGGCCAGAACTCGCCGCAGCGCTGCGCCTATGGCCTGTACGCCGAGCAGCTCTCGGGCACCGCGTTCACCGCGCCGCGCTCGCACAACCGCCGCACGTGGTTCTACCGGATCCGTCCGGGCGCCGTGCATCGGCCGTTTGCGCCGGTCGCCTCGCGCCTCGATGTGAATGGCGCGCCGCGCCTCGTCGCCGATTTCGGCGACGTGCCGCCCACGCCGCCCAACCAGCTGCGCTGGGACGCGCTGCCCATGCCCACGGAGCCGACCGATTTCATCGACGGCTGGGTGACGATGTCGGGCAACGGCTCCGCGGCCTCGATGAGCGGCTGCGCGATCCACCTGTACGCGGCGAACCGGCCGATGGTCGACCGCTTCTTCTACAACACCGACGGCGAGCTGCTGATCGTCCCGCAGCAAGGGCGGCTTGCCATCCGCACGGAGATGGGCCGGCTCGATGTCGAGCCCTTCGAGATCGTCGTGATCCCGCGCGGCGTGCGCTTCACGGTGGATCTGCCCGACGGCGAAGCGCGCGGCTATATCTGCGAGAACTTCGGGGCGCTCTTGCGTCTGCCGGATCTCGGCGTGATCGGCTCGAATGGCCTCGCGAATCCGCGCGACTTCCTCACGCCCGTCGCCGCCTATGAAGACCGCGAAGGCGAGTTCGAGCTCGTCACGAAGCTGGGCGGCCAGCTCTGGCGCGCCGACATCGGCCACTCCCCGCTCGACGTGGTGGCATGGCACGGCAACTACGCGCCCTACAAGTACGACCTGCGCCGCTTCAACACGATCGGCTCGATCAGCTACGACCACCCCGATCCTTCGATCTTCCTCGTGCTGCACGCGCCCACGGACACGCCGGGGGTCGACTCGATCGACTTCGTGATCTTCCCGCCGCGCTGGCTCGCGGCCGAGAATACGTTCCGACCGCCCTGGTATCACCGCAACGTGGCGAGCGAGTTCATGGGCCTCGTGCACGGCGTGTACGACGCCAAGGCCGAAGGCTTCGTGCCGGGCGGCGCGAGCCTGCACAACTGCATGTCGGGCCATGGCCCGGATGCCGAGACCTTCGAAAAAGCCTCGAACTCCGACACGACCAAACCGCACAAGGTCGGCGACACGATGGCCTTCATGTTCGAGACCCGCACGCTGATCCGTCCGACGCGCTACGCGCTCGAAACGAGCCAGCTGCAGGCGCATTACTACGAGTGCTGGCAAGGCCTCACGAAACACTTCAATCCGGAGCAGCAATGAACAGCACCATGACGGACGAACTCAAGGCGACGCTCGACGCGAAGCGCAAGAGCTGGGTCGAGAGCGCGAACGACGCCCAGTGCGATTTCCCGATCCAGAACCTGCCGTTCGGCGTGTTCAGCGATACCGGCAACGCAACGGCGCGCGTGGGCGTCGCGATCGGCGACCTCGTGGCCGACCTTGCGGTGCTGCACGAAGCCGGGCTGCTGCGTCTGCCCGCGAATGCGCAGCAAGACGTCTTTGCGCGTGCCGCGCTGAACGACTTCATCGCGCTTGGCCGCGAGACGTGGCGCAGCGTGCGCGTGCAGCTTTCTTCGCTGCTCGCGCGCGAAACGGCCACGCTGCGCGACGACGCGGCGTTGCGCCAGCGCGCCTTCGTGAAGCTCGCCGACGCGAAACTGCATCTGCCGGTGCAGATTCCGGGCTACACCGACTTCTACTCGTCGAAGGAACACGCGACGAACGTCGGCTCGATGTTTCGTGATCCGAAGAATGCGCTGCTGCCGAACTGGTCCGAGATGCCGATCGGCTACAACGGCCGCGCGTCGTCGGTGGTGGTGAGCGGCACGCCGGTGCGCCGCCCGAGGGGCCAGTTGAAGCTGCCCGATCAGGATCGCCCGGTGTTCGGCGCATGCCGCAAGCTCGATATCGAGCTGGAAACCGGCTTCATCGTCGGGCGCGGCAATGCGCTCGGCGAGCCGATCGCGTGCGAAGACGCCGAGAACCACATCTTCGGCATGGTGCTGCTCAACGACTGGAGCGCGCGCGACATCCAGCAATGGGAATACGTGCCGCTCGGGCCGTTCAATTCGAAAGGATTTGCTACGACGATTTCGCCGTGGGTCGTCACGCTCGACGCGCTGGAGCCGTTCCGCGTCGCGCAGCCGGTGCAGGAACCGCAGCCGCTCGAATACCTGCGTCACGAGGGCGACCACGCGTTCGACATTGCGCTCGAAGTGCGGATGCAGCCCGAAGGCGCGGCCGAGGCGACGACCATCGCGCGCACGAATTTCCGCCACATGTACTGGTCGATGGCGCAGCAGCTCGCGCATCACACCGTGGCGGGGTGCAACACGCGCGTGGGCGACCTGATGGGTTCGGGCACGATCTCGGGCCCGACGCCGGACTCGTTCGGCAGCCTGCTCGAGCTCACCTGGAACGCGAAGAATCCGCTCGAACTGAAGGGCGGCGGCACGCGCGGCTTCATCGAAGACGGCGACGAACTCACGCTCGCGGGCTGGTGCCAGGGCGATGGCTATCGCTTGGGGTTGGGTGCCTGCGTCGGCAAGATTTTGCCTGCGGTGAAGTGATTTTTTTGGGGCTGCGTGTGGCGTTGGCCGCTTATGCACGCACCCCCGCCAGCCCGCGCGACCGCTCCCACCGCAGCGCGCCGAGAAACACCAATGCCCCCGCAAACAGCACCCACAGCATAGCGTCTTGGCCCGCGTGCTCCATCAGCGCGCCGGTGACGATCGGGCCGGCGAAGCTCGCCGCGCTCACAAGCGCACTCGCCGAAACGAGCGCGACGCCCGCGAAACGCTCGCCGCAGGCCACGATAGCGAGCGTATAAATGGAGCCCGCCGCCGCGCCCAGCACGAAGAGGAGCGGCCAGCGCAGCCAGGGCGTATCGACGACGAAGGGCAACAGCGGCAGCAGCACCGCGACGATCACGCCCATGAGCGCATGCACGCGCTCGCGGCCGAGCCGGTCGGCGAGCCAGCCGATGGGAAATTGCATGGTCGTGTCGCCGAGCAGCACGACTGAGGCGAACAGCACGGCCACTTCGGTGTCGATGCCGTGACCCATCGCGAAGAGCGGCAACAGCGACAGCGCGAGCGTGTCGAATAGCGCGAAAAAACTGGTGGCGACGATGAGCGCGGGCATCTTCGGCATCACGTGACGCCAGCTCCCGTGCGGCTCGTGCATGTCGGTCTGCTGCGGATTCGAACGGATCGCCGCGAGCATTGGCAGCGCGATGAGAAAGATTGCGCCGCAGATCGCGAAGCGCCACGCGGTATAGCCCGCGATCTGGCTCACTAGCACCGGGCCCGACATCTGGAACAGCGTGAACGTGGTCGCGTAGATGCCCACCACGCGGCCGCGGTTCGAGTCGTCGGCGAGTTCGTTGACCCAGGCTTCGCCGATCGTGAAGAGCAACATGAGCGCCGCGCCGCAGAGCATGCGCAGGAGCGCCCAGAGCCACAGATTGGCGCTGGTCTGCATCAATGCGGTCGCGACGGCCACGGTCAGCACCGAGCCGACGATCACCTGGCGCGAGCCGAAGCGTGTCGAGATCCATGCCGTGAACGGCACGACGGCAAGGCCCCCCAGCGCCTGGGCGGCAGTGAGCAGGCCGACGATGGCGGTGCCATAGCCGGCGTCGGTGAGGGCGAGGGCGGTGAGCGGAAGCGTCGCGCCGGAGCCGAGACCGACCACGGCCACGCTCAGGATCAGCGCGAGAAAGTCGCGGGTGAGGACGGTTTTCATCGGGCGAGATGCTACTACGTGCGCATGAAAATCGCGGCGCAGGCGTGCCTCAGGTTGAGCGCGCGCGCCTCAGTGCAACACGCGCCCGCCTGTGCCCGCATCGAGCAAAGCATCAAGCGCAGGAAGTCGGCCCCGAAATCGCCACACGGCGGCGCGCGCGCCGGTCGATCTGCGCCGAAACCAGTGTGAGCGCGAGCGCTGCGAACGCCGTGACCACGCCCACCCACGGCAGCGCCGTGAGCGGCGCGCCTGCGCTGATCGCGACGCCCCCAATCCAGGCGCCGCCTGCATTGCCGAGATTGAATGCGCCCTGGTTGAGCGTGGAGGCGAGGTTGGGCGCATCGCTCGCGCGGTTGACAATCAGTATCTGCAGTGGCGGCACGATCGCGAACGCAAGGATGCCCCACACGAAGATCGTCGCCATGGCCGCGATCGGGTCGTGCATGGTCAGCGAGAACGCGGCGAGCACCACGGCGATCATGGCGAGAAACGTGAGCAGCGAGCGCATGAGCTTCCAGTCGGCGAGCTTGCCGCCCAGCGTGCTGCCGACCGTGAGCCCAAGGCCGAACAGCAGCAGCACGAACGTGACTTCATGCGGCGAGAAGCCGGTCACGTCTTCGAGAATCGGCGTGATGTAGGTGAACACCGCGAAGAGGCTGGCCGAGGCCAGCACGCTCATGCCGAGCACCATGAGCACCTGCGGGTTCTTCAGCACGCCGAACTCATGCACGAGGCTCGCCTTCTGCATTTCGATCTTCGCGGGCAGGCACACCTGCAGCGCCGCCGCTGCGAGGATGCCGATGGCCGTCACGGCCCAGAACGTCGTGCGCCATCCGGCGATCTGGCCGAGCGCTGTGCCGAGCGGCACGCCCAGCACGTTGGCGAGCGTCAGGCCCGTGAACATCAGCGCGATGGCCTGCGCACGGCGGTTCGGCGCGACGAGGCCGGCCGCGACCACCGAGCCGATGCCGAAGAACGCGCCGTGGCAGAACGCGGTAACGATGCGCGCGGCCATCAGGATCGAGTAGTTCGGCGCGAGCGCACACAACAGGTTGCCGACGATGAAGATGCCGATCAGGCGCATGAGCGCCTGCTTGCGCGGCACATTGGCAATCGCGATGGCGACGATGGGCGCGCCGATCGTCACGCCGAGCGCATAGGCCGAGACGAGCATGCCCGCCGCCGGGATCGAGACGCTCAGGTCGCGCGCGACGTCGGGCAGCAGACCCATGATGACGAATTCGGTGGTACCGATACCAAAAGCGGCAACGGCAAGGGCGAGAAGAGGCAGGGGCATGGCGTGGGGTCGGCGCAGGACGGCGACGGGCATTGAGCGCGAAGCCGTTTTATTTAAGTCAACGCGGAATTGTACTGAAACCCGACACAACGCATACGGCACGCTTTTCAAAGCTGTTGGGAAAACAACAGCTTTTCTTGCCGGACTTCGTTCACCGTTCCTTCATATTTCTTGACGATTTCTACAGGTTACGTGCATGGCGCAACGCGCTCGCGGGCAGCACGATACCCACACGATCCAACGAGCGAAACAGTCCGCCCACCGGCCCGCCCGCCGGCGGTCGCCGCCCTCGCGTCGTCCGTCCCGCGCATGACGGAACCGAATATGCGCAACCTTCCTGGAGCGATGTCATGAACACGATCACCACAGTACGCATCGCGGTGGCCGCAGCGGCCGCCTTATTCGCAGGTAGCGCGCTGGCGCAATCGCAGAGCGACGACCCGTCACAACAGGCCAGCACACCGCCGGCTGCGCAGGACGTGGGCGGCTCGCCGATGTCGACAAGCGCATCGGGCGCGCCGATGAGGCTCACGCACGCGCAGGTCTATCAGGACCTGGTGCGCTCCGAACAATCGGGCCAGCAGAAGGCGCTGAACGAAGGGCTCTATCACGGGAACTGAGTCGACAGGGAGACCCAGGCATCAGGACGGCGACCCGACGCGCTCTCGCAATCTGCGCCACGCTCAGCGTGTCGGGCCGCCGCCAATATGTTTTTCGATGAGCCGCATGCGCCCCGTCGGGCGCCAGGGCGCGAACCATGGATTCGTGCGCAACTCACATAGCCGCGAACTGCGCTCGGCCAGCGCCGTTTCGAGCCAGCGGAACATTTCGTCGGGCTGCGCGAGCCGCGCGTGGGCCTCGGCGATGAGCAGCGGCGAGGTGTATCGCGCCCGCCGCCGCGCGAGCAGATCTTCCAGATACCAGCGCAGCACCGCGTCATAGCCGCCCGTTTCCCAGCGGGCGCGAATGGTGGTCGCACGCGCCTGCTGGTTGCAGCGTTCGAGCGCCTCCACGGTGGCGTCCACGGCCTGCGCATACAGCTTTTTCACTTCGAACGCCGTAGCGAGCAACTGATAGACGAGCGGCGGATGGTCCATGTGCCCCGGCGCGAGATATTCACTCACGACTTCCGCATGCCTGCCCGACATCACCATGCCGAACGCGCGCGACCCCTGGAACGCCAGCGGATCGATGCGCTCGGCGCGCTCCATCGCGGCGTCGCCTTCGGCGCGGCGTCCCGCCGCCACCAGCATGCGCGCATAGAGCCGATGCGCCTCCGGGTAACTCGGGTTGCGCCGCAGGGCATCCTTGAAGCCGGCCTCGGCCTGGTCCCAGTCCCAGTCGTAGAAGTAGCGCACGGCCGCGAGCGCGTGATGCGCCTCGGGCAGATCGGGGTCGAGTTCGAGCGCGCTTTCGGCGAGCGAGCGCGCAACCGGCCAGCCGTCGTCGGGCGCGACGAAGCCATGCACAACCGTCGATCCGTAGTAGTTCGAAAGGCCCGTATAGCCGAGCGCATAACTCGGGTCGTGCTCGAGCGCGGACTCGAAGTAGGTTCGGCTGCGCACGAAGTCTTCGCCGTCGATGCCGTGATGCGCGCAAAAGCCCGCTTCGAAATGCACGCGTCGATACCAGAAGAAACGCCCGCGCACATACGCGTCGTGCGCGGCGGGATCGACAGGCAGGCGCCGCTCGAGGCGCGTGCGCTGCTGCTCGGAAAGCGTGGTCGCCAGGTTCTCGGCGAGCGCCGCGACCGCTTCCTTGAGGATGTCGAGTGCGCCTTGCGTGGCGCTTTCGTGCGCGCGGCTCCAGATCTGCGCTTCGTCGGCGCAGCGGATCAGACGCGTGAGGATGCGGGTTTGCTGCCCCGCGCGCGTGAGCGAGCCTTCGAGCACGTAGTCGAGCTTCAGTTCGCGCGCGATCTCGCCGATACTCTTTTGTGTCGCGCGGTAACGCGCCGCCGTGGTGCGCGCGATCGTGAGGAGGCGCTCGGGGTTGAGCGCGCCGAGGGTAACTGAGATCTCATCGGCGAGGGCGCTGCACAGGCTGTCCTGGCTCGCGTCGCCGGTGTGGTTGGTGAACGGCAGCACCAGCATGCGTACGGCGGGCGGCGCGTGCTCGCTCTCGCGCGGGGTTAGCGGGTCGCGCGCGGCAGCCGACGCACCGTGAACCTCGGACGGCTCGGGCAGGATGCCGTCGAACCGGTAGCCCTTGCCCTTCACGGTGATGAGGTGGCGCGGTTTGGCGGGGTCGTCGGCGAGCGCGATGCGGATCTTGCGGATCGCCGTGTTCAGGCCGTTGTCGGTGTCGCGAAAGGGGCTGCCGGCCCACAGCCGGTCGACGATGTCCGCGCGCGAGATCAACTCGCCGCGGCGCGAGGCCAGCAGGATCAGAAGATCCATCGGCAACCGCTCCAGCTTGACCTCCATACCTTCTCGGCGCAACTGGTACCGCTCGACGTCGAGTTCGAAGTCCGCGAAGCGGATGATTCGATCCGTCGGCATGAGATCTCTCCCGTGATGCGGCATCAGGGAAGGGGGCGCCGGGGCGGTTCGTCTGAAGATTGCCGTTAGACGACGCAGCAGTCCTCAGCGTCATTACACATGGCGGCAGGGGCGGGGGCAGCGGCGCGGATCAGTTTCAATGTAGTGGGTCGGGCGCGCGCCTTCAAGCGTCAAGCGCTGCGCATTGTGGCCATCGACACGTCAATCGGCTGTCGCGACGTTCGCGTGCGATTTTGTTTAGCTCACTTCTGTTTCAGCGGATCGAGCGGTTCGCCGTGACGGCCCGCGCCGGCCGCGAAGCGCGCCGCGAGTGCGAGCCCCTCGTCGAGCACCGCGCGATAGCCGAGCGCGCCTTCGCGGCGCAACGCCTCGGCAGTGTCGGGCAGCATGCTGTGTTCGAGCGCCGAGCGGCGGTCCGCGAGCAACGCGGCTTGGGGCGACGCCGCGAGTTGTGCGGCAAGTTGCTCGGCGGCCTCGCGCGCGCCGCCTTTGGCGACCACACGATTGGCGAGGCCGAACGCGAGGGCTTCCTGCGCATCGACCGCGCGCCCCGTGAGGATCAGATCGAGTGCGCGCGATAGCCCGATCAGGCGCGGCAGGCGCACCGTGCCGCCGTCGATGAGCGGCACGCCCACACGGCGGCAGAACACGCCGAGCACGGCGTCTTCTTCGACCACGCGCAGGTCGCACAGGAGTGCGAGTTCGAGGCCGCCCGCAACGGCGTAGCCTGAAATCGCAGCGATTACGGGCTTGCTGAGCGACATGCGCGTGGGGCCGAGCGGGCCCGCGCCGCTGCCGTCCGCGCGGATTTCATTGCGGCGTTCGGGGTCGGCGAGCGCGGTGAGGTCCGCGCCCGCGCAGAACGTGCCGCCCGCGCCGTACAGCACACCCGCGAGCCATGCGGGATTTTCTTCGAAGCGTGCAAAGGCGGCAGCGAGTGCAGTCGCAACGGGTCTGTCGATGGCGTTGCGCTGCGCCGGGCGGTCGAGCACGACAATTGCTACGTGTTCCTGGCTTTCGATACGCACGTGCTCGCCGAAGGTTTCGATCGTCATGTGTCAGTCCTCGATGCGCCCCGCATTCGTCATAAAAATTTAATGGCTCATCCGTAGCTTAGGCCGGTTTCATTTCCTGAACTACGTCTCCACCAAAAGCACGCATGCAATCGACGTCCATGTCCAGCATCACCTCCCTTTCGGATTCCTCGCCGTATCCCGCTTGTGGACCTCTTTGGACTGTCCCGTTGCCCGACCACGACGCGTATGACCATGTGCGCTTCAAGCGCGTCTTCACGACCGACGGCACGCGCCACGTCGTCGTGATCGTCGATCTGCAAAAGCTGCTTCTCTGTGCCGACCGCGACGACACCGACTACGTGCTCAAGCCCGTCGACGACTGGCATAGCGGCAAGATTCGCGGCATACGCGAGTTTCTCGATCCGGACAACGAGCGCGTGCCGCAGATGCCCTACGTGACGATCAGCAAACGCCGCGTGGCGGGGCTGGCCGGATGGCTCGGACTTGCGCACGAGGGGGTAGTGGCGTTTCGCAACGGCCAGCATCGCGCGCGCTACCTCTCCTGGGCGGGGGCATTGTGGCTACCCGTGGAAGTGCACGAGCGCGAGGCGGCATTGCTGCGCGAACTGTGCGGCGCGGGCGACGGGGGCCTGCTGGTTCCGGTCGACGGCAGTTCGCCCCGACTCTGATGCATCGTCGCGCGAACGGCATGTTCGCTAACGGCGCATTTGCAAGCAGCATGTTCTCAAACCATCGGGTCGGCACACTACGCCCGCTCGCTGTGTGCTCACGCCACGCTCAGCGGCCGGCTCGCTGCGCCATTGGAACTCGCCGCGATGGGCGATCCATGACGCGCAAGCTCGAAATGCTCGACCGTGTAGTCGACGAAGCGACGCGTCTTCGCGGGCAAATACTGGCGGCTCGGATAGACGATGGACATGCGGGCGTCGGGATCGTCGATGTCATAGTCGGGCAGTAGCCGCCGCAACGTGCCCGCGGTAAAGTCGTCGGCGACGAGCGGCGCGGGCACGACCGCCACGCCCATGCCGGCCAGCGCGGCGAGCCGCACCATCAGCATGTTGTTGACGGCGTAGCCGGGCTGCAGCGTGACCTGCTGCGCTCGCTCGCCGGGCTTCGCGAACTGCCATGTCGCGCTGCGCTCCTCGGGAGGCAGCGCGACCGCCGCGCATTGCGCGAGCTCCTCGGGGGTATGCGGCTCGCCGTGCTCGGCGAGCCATGCGGGCGCCGCGCAGGGGACGAACGTCGTGGTGCCGAGCGCGCGCTCCACGCACTCGCCGTTGCGTGCGGGCGTGGCGCCGACGATGCCCACGTCGAAGCCGTCTTCCATGAGATCCACGGGCCGTTCGGCGAGCGTGAGGCGCACGTTCACGCGAGGATACAGACGCCGGTAGCCGTCGATGAGCGGCGTGAGCGTGGCAAGCGAGAGCGCGCCGGCGGCCACCACGCGCAGCGTGCCGCTCGGCTCGCTTTCCGTGTGCGCCAGTGAGCGCTCCAGATGATCGAGTTCCTCCAGCACGCAACGACAGCCTTCGAGGTAGCGCTGGCCTGCCTCGGTGAGCGCGAGATTGCGCGTGGTGCGATTGATTAGGCGTGCATTCAGGTGCGCCTCGAGCATCGCGACGGAGCGCGTGACGAGCGCGTTGGAGACGTCGAGCTGCTGCGCGGCGCGACGAAAGCTCCCGGTTTCCGCCACCCTGACGAAGACGCGCATGGCATGTATCTGGTTCATGTGTAGCCTCGTATGCTCGATGCATGGACCGGTTGAGGGACACCGCAACTGCTGGCGAAGTTGAGGAACGAAGCGATGTGTCGCGTTGTTCTGGTCAATGTGCCTCGAATGAACTACTGCGATGGACGACTGCGGGAATCTAACAAAAATAATATTGACAGTCCGTGAGAATTACAATATCTATCTCAACACACGGCAGCATTTCTTACTTGTAAAAGATCCAATACGCAGTCGGCATGTATTGAGTGAGGAATGCGTTGTGCGTTTTTGTCACTATCTAAATATTGTGCATTGCGGATAACGTGTTTGCGTAATTCACGCAAGCAGCGGATGTCTGTCAGAACTGCCAGCTTCCGGGCGGGGCGCCCTTTGCCTCTGGCGAATTGTGAGTCATTGCGGTCGGTGAATTTCCCGTCATTTACGAGCCGGAATTAAGCGCGTGTTGACGCTTTTTCTGTATGAATGAATCGTTGTGCGTGAGGGAAAATAACGACCGGGAATTAGCGCTGCATGTTATTTAATGTGCATTACCGCTCGTTTTTTGAGCACGCTTTCGGGCTAACTAAAACGTAAATCGGCAGACCAGACATGATCGTCGAATTGCTGAAGTCGCAACCCGAGATTGCCCTGTTCGTGAGCCTCGCGCTCGGTTATCTGATTGGTTCGATCCGCTTCGGTCCGATCTCCCTCGGAGGCGTGTGCGGCACGCTGATCGTCGCGCTCGTGCTCGGGCAAACCGGCGCGCGCATCTCGCCCGACCTCAAGAACGTCGCCTTCGCACTCTTCATCTTCGCGCTCGGCTTCACGGGCGGTCCGCAGTTCTTCGCGAACGTCGGGCGCGGCTGGCGCTACGGACTGCTCTCGATCGTCGAGATCGTCTCGGTCATGGCGCTCGTCATGATCGCGGTCGTCGTGATGAAGCTCGATGCGGGCACAGCGGCGGGCCTGCTCGCGGGCGCGGCGACCGAATCGGCCGTGATCGGCACGGCTTCCGAAGCGATCACGCGGCTCGGCCTGACCGACGCCCAGGTGAGCACGCTGCAGGCGCATATCGTGACCGCATACAGCGTGAGCTACCTCTTTGGCCTCATCACCATCGTGCTCTTCACGAGCCAGATTGCCCCGCTGATCCTGCGCGTGAACCTGCGGGAAGAGGCCGCGCGCCTGTATCGCAAGCTCGGCGGCGACGGCGCGCTCGACGAAGGACAGCGGCTCGCGCTCGCGCCGCTCGAAGGTCGCGCGTTCAAGGTGGGTCCCGCAGCCGGCGCCGCAGTCGCCGCCTTCGAGGCGCGTTTTGGCAACAACGTCACGATCGAGTACGTGCTGCGCGAGGGACGCCAACTGGATGCCAATGCGCAGTCCGTGCTGCAGCCGGGTGACATCGTGCTGATCGCCGGGCGCCGCGAAGCCGTGATCGAAGCAGCAGGCAGTCTCGGCGAAGAGATGCCGGGCGAGGGCTTGTTCAAGCTGCTCGCGAAACGCGTGGACGTGATGGTCACGCAGCGCGACGTCAACGGCCTCACGCTCGCGCAAATGCGCGAGCGCGCCGCGCCGGAAGCGGGCCGCGGCATCTACGTCGGCGCGATCACGCGGCTCGACAACACGGTGCCCGCCTTGCCCGGCATGGTCGTGCATCGCGGCGACGTGCTGACGCTGGTCGGCACGCCCAGCGACGTCGCGCGCGGCGCGAAGCGTCTTGGCTACGTGATCCAGCAGACCCAGAAGACCGACTTCGTCTATCTGGGCCTCGGCGTGCTGGTCGGCATGATGATCGGGCGTTTCGGCGTGAACGTGGGCGGCGTCACGCTGGTGCTCGGCACGGGCGGCGGGTGCTTGCTCTCGGGTCTGTTCTTCGGCTGGCTGCGCTCGCGTTACCCCCTGGTAGGCTCGCTGCCCTCGGCCGCCGCGCAGGTGCTCAAGGACTTTGGTCTTGCCACCTTCATCGCGGCCGTCGGGCTTTCCGCCGGCCCCGACGCCATCAAGCTCGTGCGCGAGTACGGTCTCGCGCTGCCGCTCGCCGGCATTCTGATGGTGCTGATTCCCGGGCTCCTCTCACTGTGGATCGGGCACATGTTCCTCAAGCTCGAAGCGCCGATGCTGCTCGGCGCCATTGCCGGCCAGCAGTGCAGCACGCCGGCGATCAGTGCGCTCGTCGGCGTAGCCGGCAACTCGACTCCCGTGATCGGCTACACGATCACCTACGCGCTCTCGAACATCCTCTTGCCGCTCATGGGCCCCGTGGTGGTAGGGCTCGCGGCGAAGTTTGGCTGACGAATTTTGGCTGGTGTTTTCGGCTCGATCTGGCCGGCGGTGTTTCATTGCCGGCCATCCCCAGCAGCAAGGGGTTCTTTCTCAAAGCGAGGACACGATGGAATGGCTACATGACATCTTTCACAAATCCCCGGAAATCGCGCTATTTCTTTCTCTGGCCGTTGGCTACTGGATCGGTCAGATCAATTTCGGCAGGTTCCAGCTAGGCGGCGTGGGCGGCTCGCTGCTCGCCGCCGTCGTCGTGAGCCAGGTGGGCGTGACCGTCGACAACGGCGTGAAGGCGGTGATGTTCGCCGTCTTCATCTACGCCGTGGGCTACGACTCGGGCCCCGGCTTCTTCAACTCGCTGAACCGCAAGACGCTGCGCGAAATCGCCATGGCCGTGTTCATGGCCGTGGCGGGTCTCGCCACCGTGCTGGTTTGCGCGAAGCTCTTTCACCTCAACAAGGGCCTTGCCGCCGGTCTCGCGGCGGGCGGCATGACGCAGTCGGCCATCATCGGCACGGCCGGCGACGCGATCGCGCGCCTGGGCTTGCCGCCCGATCAGGTGAAGGCCATGCAGGCCGACGTCGCGATCGGCTACGCCGTCACCTACGTGTTCGGCTCGCTCGGCGCGATCATCGTCTGCGTGAACATCCTGCCGAAGTTCATGGGCCGCAGCCTCAAGGACGCCTCCGCGGACGCCGAGCGCGAGATGTCGGGCGGCAACGCCGCCGCGGGGCCGGGCCAGATCACGGCGCTGCCTGAGTTGTTCGGGCGCGTGTTCCGTGTCGAGAAAGCGGCGGGCAAGACCGTCAAGCAGATCGAGCTGGCCGAGAGCGATTTCGTCGCGGTCGAGAAGATTCGCCGCGCCGGCAAGGTGCTCGACGCCACCCCCGACTTCGTGCTGAGCCGCGACGATGTCGTGCTGGTGGTGGGCCGCCGCGAGCAGATGGTCGAAGTGGGCGCGCTGATCGGGCCGGAAGTGCCGGACTCGGGCGGCATGAGCCTCGTGATGCAAACGCGCCGGCTCGTCTTCACGCGCAAGGGCATGAACCACACGACGATTGCCGAAGTGCGCAGGAACGTGGACCGCGATCTGCGTCACGGTGTGTACATCGAGAAGATCGAACGTGTTGGCCAGCCCGTGCCGCTCCTGCCCGAAACGAAGCTCGAGCACGGCGACGTGGTGACGATCTATGGCACCGCAACGGATACGAAACGCGCCGTGCAGGCCGCCGGCTACGAACTCGCGTACAGCAACAAGACCGACTTCATCTACATGGGCGTGGGCCTCGTGCTCGGCCTGCTGGTGGGCCTGATCGTCGTGAACGTGGCCGGCATTCCGCTCACGCTCGGCTCGGGCGGCGGCTGCCTGCTCGCGGGTCTCGTGTTCGGCTGGATGCGCGGCAAGCACCCCATGTACGGCGTGATGCCGCCCGCGGCTTCGCTACTGCTCAAGGACTTCGGGCTTGCGGCGTTCGTCGCGGTGGTCGGCCTGAACTCGGGCCTGCAGGCCGTTGTGACGGTCAAGCAGAGCGGCATCACGATCTTCCTGCTAGGCGTGGTGGTGACGCTGGTGCCGCTCTTCCTCACGATGCTGTTTGGCCGCTACGTGCTCAAGTACAACAACGCGGCCATTCTGGCGGGCGCGCTGTCCGGCGCGCGCAGTGCGAACCCGGCGTTCGGCGGCATTCTCGACAAGGCGGAAAGCGCGGTCCCCACCGTGCCGTTCGCCATTACCTATGCGATCGCGAACGTGCTGCTCACGCTGCTCGGGCCGCTCGTGGTCGGTCTTGCATGACATGCACTCAACGTGTGCTGCGCGAGGAAAAAAGCGCGCGGCACACGCAACGTCTTCCAATGGAGAACACCATGGCAACGAAAGCGAAGGGTAACGGCGCGAAAGAAAAGTCGGGTCTCGATGCACTGAGCCCGTTCGAGCTGAAGGACGAACTCATCAAGGCGGCCGGCGGCGGCGCGACCGCGCGCCCGGCCAATCTCGCGATGCTCAACGCGGGCCGCGGCAACCCCAACTTCCTCGCCACGATTCCGCGTCACGGCTTCTGGCAACTCGGCCTCTTCGCCATGCGGGAGTCCGAGCGCTCGTTTGCCTACATGCCCGAGGGCGTGGGCGGCTTCCCGCAGCGCGACGGCATCGTCGAGCGCTTCGACCTGTTCGTGCGCGAGAACAAGGGGCAGCCCGGCATCAGGTTCCTCGCGGGCGCGGTGTCGTACGTGCGCGATCAGCTGGGGCTCTCGGCGGGCGACTTTCTCTATGAGATGTGCGAAGGCATTCTCGCCTGCAATTACCCGGTGCCGGATCGCATGCTCAAGCTTTCGGAGATCATCGTCGGGCAGTATCTGCGCCGCGAGATGATCGGCAAGCATCCGTTCGTCGGCGAGTTCGACGTGTTCGCGGTAGAAGGCGGCACGGCGGCCATGACGTACATCTTCAACACGATGCGCGAGAACTTCCTGATCAAGGCGGGCGACACCATCGCGCTCGGCATGCCGATTTTCACGCCGTACATCGAGATTCCGGAACTCAACGACTACCAGCTCAACGTGGTGCATCTGAACGCCACGGTGGAAAACAACTGGCAGTACTCGAAGAAGGAGCTCGACAAGCTGCGCGACCCGAAGGTCAAGGCGTTCTTCCTCGTGAACCCGAGTAACCCGCCTTCGGTAAAGATCGACGACGCGAGCCTCGAGTACATCGCTGAGATCGTGAAGGAGCGTCCGGACCTCATCATCCTGACCGACGACGTGTACGGCACCTTCGCCGACAACTTCGTCTCGCTCTTCGCGCTCGCGCCGAAGAACACGATTCTCGTGTACTCGTATTCGAAGTACTTCGGCGCGACCGGCTGGCGTCTGGGTGCGATCGCCACGCACCGCGACAACGTGCTCGACCACACGCTCGCAAAGCTGCCGAAGGACGAGAAGAAGGCACTGCACAAGCGCTACGAGTCGATCACCACCGAGCCGGACAAGCTCAAGTTCATCGACCGTCTGGTGGCCGACAGCCGTACTGTCGCGCTGAACCACACGGCCGGTCTTTCGACGCCGCAGCAGGTGCAGATGGTGCTGTTCTCGCTGTTCTCGCTCATGGACACGCCCGACGCGTACAAGAACGCGCTCAAGCGCCTCATTCGCAACCGCAAGCGCGCGCTCTTCGAGGAAATGGGCGTGCCCTACGGCGAGGGCGATCCGAACCAGGTCGACTACTACACGATCCTCGACATGGAATACATGGGCGAGAAGCGCTTTGGGCGCGAATTCGTCGACTGGCTGCTCAAGCAGGTCAAGCCCAACGAGTTGCTGTTCCGTCTCGCGGAGGAAGCGCGCGTGGTGCTGCTGCCGGGCAAGGGTTTCGGCACGCCGCATCCTTCGGGCCGCGTGTCGCTCGCGAACCTCAACGAGTCGGACTATCGCAAGATCGGCCGCGCGGTGCGCAAGCTCACCGAGGAATACGTGCAGCGCTATAACGAGGCCACCGGCAAGAACCTCGATCCGACTGCCGTGAAGAAGTAAGCGCAGGCGGCGCCTGGCCACCTCGAGTCCCCATACGTTTGCAGTCCGGGCCGCATCCGGCGTAGTTGCCGCGTGCGGTTTTTTTATGGCTCCTGGCAGATTCCCGGGATAGGTCTCTGTTCGAACCGGAAGCAGACCGCCGATTCACGGATCGGCACGTTCCTTGACGAATTCGGCGCGGATTCTCATGTGCACGTCATCCCCGACTGCCGAGGACCATTTCGTCAGCCCGAACGCTGCCCGGCTGAAATGGCCGTCGGCGGAGAAGGCCAGCGTCTCGGGAGCGCCCGGTGGATCGTCCGGAGCTGTGTCGAAGGTGACATCGAGCGTGACGGGGCGAGTCGTCGTGCGGATCGTCAGATCCCCTGTCAACAGGCCATTGAACGGACCGATCCGGACAAGGCGGGTGCTGACGAAGCGAATGGCCGGATAATGCGCCACGTCGAGCATGCCGCCGCTTTCGACGATTCGGGTGACAAACGGCGCGTTCGCTTCGAGGCTTGTCGCGTCGATCGTCACCACCACGCGGCCCGAAGCCGCGCCCTGGAATCCATCGAGCTCGGCACCTACGCGGCTAAAGCGCATCGTGAGATTCGAGTGCCAGGCGTTCGCGACGTCGAATGTCACACCGGAACGGGCCGGATCGAGCCGATACTGGGCCAGCGGTGCGGACGTGTCGACAGGATCGGCGCTGACCCCGACAGCTGCAATGGCAGTGCAGGCAAACATTGCGATTGCGCTTGCGTGGGGTTTGAGACAAACCAAGGTCACGCCACGCCGACGGATGGGGTTGCGACCCAGCACGCTCTTTACCTCCACTTTTCCGGGCGGGAGCCGCCCGCGGCGAGCAGCAATCGCATGTGCTCGGACGCGCGCAAAAGTTGTGCCGCCGCCGTACTGACAGGTGGACCACTCTTTTGTTGCCGGCATGCCCCGTTCACGCGGAAAGCATCTGTCGAGATAGCACCACGGCCTTGTGACGAAATGAGGACACCGGGAAAACGTTCTGCATGCTCCCTTTATTCCGCTGCGCTTCAAAGCCCGATGCGCTCAACGTGATTTCGGTGTTCGTGCCTGTCGGAAAACTGAAAGGAAAAATTCCCCGGCAGCAGTGGAATAGGGACGTGAGTAGGAGGTTTACCCACCAACAAGGAGCCGACCACGGAACGATCGGGCCAGATCCGATCGCAGACGAACAACTTCCACGAAACCTGCACATGAGCCGAACGATCATTCAGCCTCTCCGGGTCCGCGCGACACACTGGATCAACGCCGTCGCGGTCGTGCTGATGGTGACCAGCGGCTGGCAGATTTACGATGCCTCGCCTATCTTTGCCGGCCTGAAATTTCCCGCGAGCATGACCTTGGGCGGCTGGCTGGGCGGCGCATTGCAGTGGCATTTCGCGATCATGTGGGTGCTGGTCGCGAATTACCTCGTCTACGTGTGCCTCAATCTCCTTTCAAGGCGCTTGTGGAGAAAGCTTCTCCCGATCCGCTTGAGTACGCTACGCCGGGACCTTGTCGCCGCGCTGCGCGGCAAGCTGGCACACGAAGATCTGGCGCGCTACAACGCCGTTCAGAAACTGGCGTATGTCGTGGTTATCGTCGACATTGCAGTCGTGATCCTTTCCGGCCTCGCGGTCTGGAAATCGGTTCAGTTTCCCCTGCTGCGAACGCTCATGGGGGGGTACGACAACGCACGGGTCGTCCACTTCTTTGCCATGAGCGTTCTCGTAGCGTTTTTCGTGGCGCACGTCGTCATGGTCGCGCTTGTGCCGCGCTCGCTGCGCCTGATGGTTCGCGGACGGTGATCGAACATGAACCCTCGAAAAAAGCCACTTAATGCGTTTCTCGTTTCAAACGCGGATTCGATCATCAAGGACGCGCGCAGCGAATTGAAGAGTCCCGCTCGCAGGTTGCTCGGCAGACACATACTCTCGCTCGGCGGCATTGCGATGCTCTCGGGCTGCGATCTCTCGAACGACAAGTCGGTGAATACCATGCTGCGCAAGATGTCGTTCTTCAATGATCGCGTGCAGGCGCTGCTGTTCGATCCGAACAAGATGGCACCGATGTATCCGCAGTCGATGATCACACGGCCTTTCCCTTTCAATGCGTTCTATGACATCGACGACGTGCCGGAAGTCGACGCTGCGACTTATCGGCTGCAAGTGGGAGGACGTGCGAACGGCAAACGCATATGGACCCTCGACGAACTACGAGCGCTGCCACAAGAAAGCCAGATCACGCGTCATATCTGCATCGAGGGCTGGAGCGCCATTGGGCACTGGGGCGGTGTGCGTTTCTCCGATTTTCTCCGCCGTGCCGGGGCCGACACGACAGCGAAGTACGTCGCGTTCCATTGTGCCGACAACTATTGGACCAGCATTGATATGCCAACAGCGTTGCACGCGCAAACGTTGCTTACGCTGACCTATGACGGGGACGTGCTGCCGCCGAAATACGGCTTTCCGATGAAGCTGCGCATGCCGACCAAACTCGGCTACAAGAATCCAAAGCATATCGTCGCCATCACGGTGACGAACGAGTATCCCGGCGGTTACTGGGAGAACCAGGGCTACAACTGGTTCGGCGGTTCCTGAAGTGCAATCGACTCTTTCCTCAACGCATATCCGCTACATGGAGCATTCATGACCATTCGACTCAAAGTTGCAGCGACTCTTGCCGCAATGGCGCTTGCCGGCAGCGCGCTGGCGCAAACGCCTGACGCGAAGCCCGTGCGTATTCGCGGCAGTATCGTTTCTCTCGATGGCGATGTTCTCAAGGTCCATCGACGCAGTGGCGATACGGTGTCGATCGATCTTGCGGCCAACGTTCCCGTCTCGTCTGTCAAGGCGATGCAGCTATCCGACATCAAGCCGGGTACGTTCGTCGGCACGGCCGCGACGACCGGTACTGATGGCAGGCTGACGGCGACCGAAGTCGTGGTCTTCCCGGAAGCCGCGCGCGGCACGGGCGAGGGACACTACGCGTGGGACCTCGGCCCGAACAGCACGATGACCAACGCGAATGTCGATACTGTCGTGCAGGGCACGGACGGCCGCAATCTGAAGCTGTCGTACAAAGGCGGCAGCAATGAGGTCACGGTACCGCCCAATGTACCGATCGTCACCTTCGTGCCGGCTGCGCGCTCCGATCTGGCGCCAGGCAAGCAAGTGTTCGTGGTCGCGAAATCCGCGTCACAGGGTGCGTATGCCGCGCAGCGCGTGGTGGTCGAAAAGAACGGCGTCGTCCCGCCGATGTAAGCGAACGCGTCCGGGTTTCCCGGAAGTTCCTGGGCAACCACACAATCCGCGCGCCGGACCGGAACGCGAACGAATTTACAGTCCGGCGTGCCTTGTGGGCCAGGAAGTTTGCGCCCGGCGACGTACCGCGCAATGCGGCTTGCGGCGCTCAATAGCCACCGCCTGAAGAGTTGGTTGAACTGCTCGACGCGCCGTTACCGCCTTGATTCATATCGCCACTCGCGGCAACGGACCCGGAAACCGCGGCCATGCCGAGGCAGACGAGACACGCAAGAACCATCCTGAATCGCTTCATGATGATTTCCTCCTGGGTAAGCTCGCAGGAAGTCCCGCGCAGGGGCATCCGGCGAAGCATTAGCCGCGCTATTGCCAACGACGCCGACCTGCGGGTGCATTGCGGACGCGTCGCGCGGCTTGTCGCGAACGCTGGCATCGACATAGTAACTAACGCCGCGCGCCTACGACTTATTCCCCGCGGCGGGGTTTGCGTTGCTCGTGCTTTGCGTATCTTGTCCCGCGTGCGCGCGCACGCTCTTGCGATGAAGCGAAACCGAAAGCGCCACGGCGGACGCTGCGGCGATCGCGGCGAAAAGAAACACCGACCCATAGCCGAACAGATTCGCCACGTAGCCTGCGAGCGGGCCGGTAATGCCCAGCGAGAGATCGAGGAACACGGAGTAGGCCGAGAGCGCCGCGCCGCGGCTGGCGGGCGGCACGAGCCCGACCGCCTCGACGCCCAGCGCCGGGAACACGAGTGCGAAGCCGAAGCCGGTGAGCGCCGCGCCCGCGAGCGCGACTTGCGGCGTGGGCGCGAGCCACAACAGCAAGAGGCCCGCGCATTCGCACGAGAACGAGACGATGGCGACGCGGAAGCCGCCGAAGCGCTTGATGGTATTGGCGAACAACAGACGCGCGCCGATGAACATCAGACCGAACACCGTGAGCGTGAACGCGGCGTTGGGCCAGTGGCGCGCGGCGTAGAACAGCGTGATGAAGGTCGCGATGGAGCCGAAGCCCGCCGAGCCGAGCGCGAGGCCGATGCCGTGCGGCAGCACGCGCGTGAACACGCTGCGGTACGACATGCGCTCGCCGTGCACGACCGGCACCGGCGCGATGGGCCGCGCGAGCCAGAAGCCGAGCGCGGCCATTGCGATGACCGAAATGCCGAGCATCCAGTATCCGAGGGCGTGCGCCATCACGACGCCCAGCGGCGCGCCGATCGCGAGTGCGCCATAGGTGGCGATGCCGTTCCACGAGATCACCTTCGCGTTGTGCGCGGTGCCCACGCGGCCGATGCCCCAGAGGATCGCGCCGGTGCCGCACAGGCTTTCGCCGCAGCCGAGCAACAGGCGGCTCACCACCAGCAGCGCGAGCGAGAGGCCGGGCCAGTGATCGACGAGCGTGCCGAGCAGCAGCAGCACGCCGCTCGAGCCGCAGATCGTCAGGCCGATCGTCACGGTTTTCTTGGGGCCGAGCGTATCCGCCGAGCGGCCCGCGAGCGCGCGTGAGCAGAGCGTCGCGATGTACTGCACGCTGATGGCGGCGCCCGCCACCACGGTGCTGAAGCCGAGGTCGTTGTGCACGTAGCCCGGCAGCACGGCGAGCGGAATGCCGATCGTCAGGTAGCAGAGGAAGGTGAAAAAGACGACCGGAATGATCTGCAGGGTCGTCGACGCGGCTTTGCGCGGGGGCGCCAAATCAGCGGACATGGGGAAAATGCGGATGGAAAACGGCGGGAAAGGCGTGATTCTCCCATGGAACCGGTTTTTATGCAGAAACTGAAAAGCTGTTCCGGCGGGCAGAACACGCGTTTTCTGCGCTGATGACGGCCTTTTGCAACCGGGAACCCAGATGCGAAGATCCCGCGATTTTGCGCGACGTTGGCGGCAATTCGCGTTGCGGCGGCGCCTTGGCCCGACCGTGCGGGCTGAGAAATCAGCGTCCGAACGGGTTAATAGTCAGTCGAATATGTCCGATATTCGCAAATTGGCCCTGAAATCGCGCAATCGAGACGCTTCGACATAAGCACAGCCTCACTGCAGCACACCGATTTATCGACTCAACGATATATCCCCCATGCTCCTGTAGCTATGGGTTGCCAATATTGGCAGTGATAGTTTTCGAACCGTCCACTCGAGCGGCATACGCCTTTTGCGAGCTGCATCCAACGACGAGCCAGAAACCATGAGCCAGCCGATCCGCTTTTACCACCGCAACGCGATTCGCGAAATCAGCGACGCGGGCGTCACCCGCACCGTTCTCCAGTACCTGCGCGAAGACGCGCGCTGCACCGGCACCAAGGAAGGCTGCGCCGAAGGCGACTGTGGCGCCTGCACGGTCGTGGTGGGCGAGCGCAACGAGGCGGGCGGCGTGAGCTTCAAGGCCGTCAACGCCTGCATCCAGTTCCTGCCGACGCTCGACGGCCGCGCGCTCTTCACCGTCGAAGACCTGCGCCAGCCCGACGGCTCGCTGCACCCCGTGCAGCAGGCCATGGTCGACTGCCACGGCTCGCAGTGCGGTTTTTGCACGCCGGGCTTCGTGATGTCGATGTGGGCGCTCTACGAGAAGCATGGCCACGAGCACGCGGGCCAGCCCAACCACGCCTGTGCCACGAAGGGCGCGTGCAGCGTGCCTTCGCGCGACGAGATCGCCAATGCGCTCACGGGCAACCTGTGCCGCTGCACGGGCTACCGGCCGATCCTCGACGCCGCCGAGCAGATGTTCAAGGCCGATGCGCCGAAGCAGCCCATCGACGTGAAGGCGCTCGCCCAGACCCTCGCCACGCTCGAGCGCGAGGACACCTTCCACTACGAGAGCCGCGGCCAGCAGTACGACGCGCCGCGTACCGTCGACGCGCTCGCCGCCATCAAGGCCGCGCGCCCCAACACGCGCATCCTCGCGGGCAGCACCGACATCGGCCTGTGGGTCACGAAGCAGATGCGCGAACTTGGCGACATCGTCTACGTGGGCCAGGTCGACGCGATGCGCCGCATCGACGTGAGCGACGACTGGATCGAGATCGGCGCGGGCGTAACCGTCGAGCGCGGCTATGCGGCACTCGCGAAGCATTACCCGGAACTCGAAGAGATGTGGCAGCGCTTCGCCTCGCTGCCGATCCGCAACGCGGGCACGATCGGCGGCAACGTCGCGAACGGCTCGCCCATCGGCGACTCGATGCCCGGGCTCATCGCGCTCGGCGCGCGCGTGGTGCTGCGCGGCGGCGAGATCGAGCGCGAAATGCCGCTCGAAGACCTCTACCTCGCCTATCAGAAGAAGGACATGGCCGAGCACGAGTTCGTGCTCGCGCTCAAGGTGCCCACGCGCACCGGCGCGCGCGCGAACCTGCGATTTCGCACCTACAAGGTCTCGAAGCGCTTCGACTCGGACATCTCGGCCGTGTGCGCCGCCTACGCCTATATCGCCGATGGCGACGTGATCCGCGAGCCGCGCATCGCGTTCGGCGGCATGGCCGCGACACCAAAGCGCGCGACTCACGCGGAAGGCGTGCTGGCCCATGCGCAGTGGCACGAAGCCACCGCCCAGGCCGCGATGATCGCGCTCGGCAAGGACTACGCGCCGCTATCCGACATGCGCGCGACGAGCGACTACCGCCTCGAAGCCGCGAAGAATACGCTGTACCGTTTCTGGCTCGAAACGCGTCCGCATAACCCGCTCGCGCCGCAAGCGCTCAATGTGCGCAACGTAGCCGCAGAAACCGCTTGAGACATTCGGGAAACGGAAAAGACATACGGAGAACGAAACAATGAACCAGCAAGCCGAACCGTTCCTGGACGAACTCAAGGCACGCGAGCCCTTCGCGCAAGTGCACGTCTCGCGCCCGCACGAATCCGCGCATCTGCACGTGAGCGGCCGCGCCACCTATACCGACGACATTCCGGTCGTGGCCGGCACGCTGCACGCCGCCCTCGGGCTTTCGCAGAAGCCGCACGCCCGCATCGTGTCGATGAACCTCGCGAAGGTGCGCGCGACGCCGGGCGTCGTAGCGGTGCTCACCGCCGAGGACATTCCCGGCGTGAACGACTGCGGCCCGATCATCCACGACGATCCGGTGCTCGCCGACGGCGTCGTGCAGTACGTGGGCCAGCCCATGTTCATCGTGGTGGCGGCGTCGCACGACACGGCGCGCCTCGCCGCCCGCCGCGCCGAGGTGCAGTACGAAGAGCTGCCCGCCGTGCTCACGGCGCAACAGGCGCGCGCCGCGCAGCAGTCGGTGCTGCCGCCGATGAAGCTTGCGCGCGGCGAGGCGTCCACGCGCGCGGCACGCGCCGTGCATCGGCATGAAGGCGAGATGCTGCTGGGCGGCCAGGAGCAGTTCTACCTCGAAGGCCAGATTGCCTACGCGGTGCCTAAGGACGACGATGGCATGCACGTGTGGTGCTCCACGCAGCACCCGAGCGAGATGCAGCACCTCGTCGCGCATGTGCTGGGCGTCGCCTCGCACAACGTGCTCGTGGAATGCCGCCGTATGGGCGGCGGCTTCGGCGGCAAGGAATCGCAGTCGGGCCTCTTTGCCTGCTGCGCGGCGCTCGCCGCCTGGAAGCTCCTGTGCCCCGTGAAGCTGCGCCCCGACCGCGACGACGACATGATGGTCACGGGCAAGCGCCACGATTTCCACTACACCTATGAAGTGGGCTACGACGACGAGGGCACGATCGAAGGCGTGTCGGTCGACATGACCTCGCGCTGCGGCTTTTCCGCCGACCTGTCCGGCCCGGTGATGACGCGCGCCGTTTGCCACTTCGACAACGCCTACTGGCTGCCCGACGTGTCGATCGCCGGTTTCTGCGGCAAGACCAACACGCAGTCGAACACGGCGTTTCGCGGCTTCGGCGGCCCGCAGGGCGCGTTCGCGATCGAGTACATCATGGACGATGTGGCGCGCACGCTCGGTCTCGATTCGCTCGACGTGCGCCGCCGCAATCTCTACGGCAAGACGCAGAACAACGAAACGCCCTATGGCCAGGTCGTCGAGGACAACGTCATTCACGAGCTGATCGACGAGCTGGTGGAAACGAGCGGCTATCGCGCGCGCCGCGCCGCGATTCGGGAATTCAACGCGAACAACGATGTGCTCAAGAAGGGCATTGCGCTCACGCCGGTCAAGTTCGGCATTGCGTTCAACGTCACGCACTTCAACCAGGCGGGCGCGCTCGTTCACATCTACACCGACGGCTCGGTGCTCGTGAACCACGGCGGCACCGAAATGGGCCAGGGCCTGAACACGAAGGTCGCGCAGGTGGTGGCGCACGAACTGGGCATCGAGTTCGGCCGTGTGCGCGTGACCGCCACAGACACCAGCAAGGTCGCGAACACGTCCGCCACGGCGGCATCGACCGGCACCGACCTGAACGGCAAGGCGGCGCAGGACGCCGCGCGCCAGCTGCGCGAGCGGCTCGCCGCGCTGGCGGCGACGACCTACGGCAAGGGCGAAATCAGCGCCGCGGACGTGGGCTTCGCCAACGACTCCGTGATCGTGGGCGAGACGGTCGTGCCGTTCGAGACGTTGGTGTCGAAGGCCTACCTCGCGCGCGTCCAGCTCTGGTCCGATGGTTTCTACACCACGCCCAAGCTGTACTGGGATCAGGCCACGCTGCGCGGGCGGCCGTTCTACTACTACTCGTATGGCGCGGCGGTGTCGGAAGTCGTCATCGACACGCTCACGGGCGAAATGCGCGTGCTGCGCGCCGATGCGCTGCACGACGTGGGCGCGTCGCTGAATCCGGCGCTCGACGTGGGCCAGGTGGAAGGCGGCTTCATTCAGGGCATGGGCTGGCTCACCACGGAAGAACTGTGGTGGAAGCCGGACGGCAAGCTCATGACGCACGCGCCGTCCACCTACAAGATCCCGACCGTAAACGACACGCCAGCGGAATTCAACGTGCGGCTCTTCAAGAACCGCAACGCGGAAGACAGCATCCACCGCTCGAAGGCCGTGGGCGAGCCGCCGCTGTTGCTGCCGTTCTCGGTGTTCTTCGCGATTCGTGACGCCGTGGCGAGCGTGGCCGATTACCGCTTCAATCCGCCTATGAATGCGCCGGCCACCGCCGAGGAAATCCTGAAGGGCGTGCGCGCGGTGCGGGCGATGGCGCGCGAGGGGGCTGCAAAATGAATCGTCATCCTCAGCATTGCGTGCGCGTCGACGAAACCGGGCGCGTGATCATCGGCCGCCGCAGCACGCCGGTGCCGCACTACGGGCCGATGCACATCGTGCTGTTCGGCGCGGGCCACGTGGGCCATGCGCTCGTCACGCTGCTCGGTATGCTGCCGTGCGTGGTGCAGTGGGTGGACGAGCGCGACGAGCAGTTCCCCGACGAGGTGCCCGCCAACGTGCAGATCGAAGCGACGGACACGCCGGCGGCCATCGTCGACGAAGCGCCGGCGGGCGCGTACTTCCTCGTGATGACGCACAATCACGCGCTCGACTTCGAGTTGAGCGAGCGCATCATGCGGCGGCGCGATTTCGCATGGTTTGGCCTCATCGGCTCGAAAACGAAGCGCGTGAAGTTCGAGCGGCGGCTCATGGAGCGCGGCGTGGAAGCCGAGCGCATGGACGAGATGACGTGCCCGATCGGCGTGACGGGGATCGTCGACAAGGCGCCTGCGTCGATTGCGGTGGCGGTCGCCGCGCAACTCATGCAGATGCGGGTGGTGCAGCGCCCGGCGGTGGTGAGAACGGTCGCGCTCGAGCGCGCCTGATTCCACACGCCATACAAGCGAAACGGGCGCGCCTCGATGATGAGGGCGTTCGTTTGCGTTTGCTTTGCGTTATTTCAGGCAGCTTCGAGCGGCGGCGTGGGCGTCGCTTCGCTCTTCGCGCTCGCGGCCTTCTTCGTCGCGGCACGCTTCGTCCCGCGCTCGGCGGTCAACGATCCCGACACCTCTTCGATCAATCCGCGCAGCCATCCGACATCGCTCGGCCTGTCCGGCTGCGGATGCCACATCTGATAGCAGTGAATGCGCGGAAACGCGAACGGCGTCTCGACGACGGCGATGGGCAAGAGCTTCGCGTAGTGCTGCGCGAAGCGCCGGGTCGTCGTGAAGATCAGATCCGATTGCAGCAAGACCTGCGGCACGAGCCCGAAGTAGGGCAGCGTCGCGACGATGCGGCGCTCGGCTTTCGCCTTCGCAAACCCCAGATCGATCGCGCTCGCATGGGAGCCCGTGTAGGGCGTGGGTGCGAGATGGGGAGCTGCGAGATACGCCTCGCGCGTGAGTTCGCGGCGCGCGAGTGGATGGTCCGCCCGCATCATGCAGACGACCTTGTCGGAGAAGAGGTCGCTGCGCGCGAAACGCGCCTCGGGCTTCGGCCAGTTGCCGATCACGATGTCGAGTTCGCCCGCGTCCAGCGCGCCGTGATGATCGAGCGTGGGCGAGAGTGAGAGGATCTCCAGCCGCGCCGCCGGCGCCGTCTCGCGAAAGCGCGCGATCAGCGTCGGCATGAAGAAGTCGTTGAGGTAGTCGGGGGCGGCGAGGCGGAACGTGCGCTTCGAGCGTTCCGGGTCGAAGTCGCCGTGCGGCGTGGCCACGAACTCCACGTCGCGCAGTATGCGCTGCGCGTGCTGCAGCAGCGACTCGCCGTACTCGGTCGGCACCATGCCGGCCTTGCCGCGCACGAGGATCGGATCGCCCAGGATCTCGCGCAGCCGGCGCAGTGCGGTGCTGATGGCAGGCTGGGTCTGGTTCAGGCGCAGCGCGGCCTGTGTGACGCTGCGCTCGACCAGCAGCGTGCGCAGCACGCGCACCAGCCAGATGTCGAGGGTGAGGGCGTTATCGTCGTCCATGGGGTGTGGCGGGCAAGGGCGCGTGCGCGACGACGCATAGCGTTGCGCGCACGGATTCAGCCATAACCATATGCCTGCTCGCGCGCCACCGCCATAGGGTGCGCGGCATGACCGACATCAGAACGGCACGCGTTGGATGGTTCCGCGGCGCGCAGCCCGTCACTCGGTAACCGGTTTCGCGAGCCCCGAAGGCAGCGTGCTGATGCGCTTGACCTCGCGCGAGTCGAGCCAGTTCGGGCTGCGTGCGCAGTAGAGCACCATCGGCAAGGCGTCTTCGCCCCAGAAGAGCTGCTTGTTCATCCAGAACGTCGGCACGCCGAATACGCCCATCGCGATCGCGTCGTTGGTGTTGCGGCGCAACTGCGCGCGCACGACTTCTTCCTCGATCAGCGACTCGCCGTGCGGAATGCCCACGCGCTCGCAAAGCTGCTCGAAGCCCTCGTCGCTCGACGGGTCGCGCCCCTCGCGCCAGATGAAGCGGAAGATCTCGCGCACGCACGCGAACTCGCCGCCCGCCGCAATGGCGAGCAGCATCGGCCTGACCGAGTCGAACGGATGAGCGGGCGGCATCTTGAACGGAATGCCGAGTTGCTCGGCGCGAAAGAGCGCGTGCCGGTACGTGAACACGCGCTTGGCCGGGACCGCGGAGCCGAACGGCTGGCCCCAGTGGCGGTATAGCTCGGAAAGCAGCACCGGCGTCGGCACGAAATCGAAGCCGGGCCACTTGTCTTGCTGCTCCAGCAACAGATACGAAAACGGCGACACGAAGTCGTAGAACCAGGCCGGCTGGCTGGCGTCGATGCCGTCGATCATGCTGTTTCTCCTCTCCAGGGCGATGTCCGGGCCATTGCTTGCATGGCCCATTGTTCGGTTCAAAATGCGTGCAGCGGCGCTAATGCGTGCGCTCGCCTGTTTCATTGCCGCCGCTTTCGTTTGCATGGCTCGCCTCTGTACCCGCTGTGCCTGCGTCGTTGCTGCCGCCTTCCGGCGCCTCTGCCTCTTCTGCGCTTTCCGCTGTCTGCTCTTCTTCTGCCCCAACGCCTGCGTCCGGCGCTTCGCGCGTGCCGGACAGCCGCGCGCGCACGAAGCCGATATGCTCGCGCAGCACGTAGAACTGCTCCGCGTAGGCGAGCGGCATTTTCATGCCGTTCACCGATTCCTCGATCTTGTCGAGCTGGCGGATCAGCGCCCGGCGCTCGGTGGGCGAGTTGTCGGCCATCGCGGCGCGCTCGAGTGCGATGAGCGAGCCGTACCAGCGGTAGATGCGCGATTTTACCCGCCAGGCGTAGAGCGAAGGCACGATCCGCAGGCCCGGAATCAGCACGACGATGATCGGCACGAGCAGCACCACGAGCCGGTCGGCGAGGCTCGCCACCCAGAAGGGCAGCACGCGGTAGAGGAAGCTCTTGCCCGACTTGTAGTAGCGCGCGGCGTCGGCGCTGATCGGGAAGTCCTGGGCGCGGGGCGCGGGGAATTCGCCGGCGCGCTGCAAAAGGGTGGAGCGCCCGTGCACTTCCTTGGCCGCTTCGATCAGGAGGTCGGAGAGCGCGGGATGCAGTGAGTCGCGCGCGACCAGTTCTGCCGTCGGCGCGATGAAATGCAGGGGCGCTGCCGGCAGGTTGCGGCCGAAGTCGAACGCGCCCATCGGGATCGTGATGGCCGTGAGGAACGGAAAGCGCCGCGCGTAGGCGTCGGCCTGGACGAAGTCGAAGAAGCGCACGCCCGGCATGCGCATGAGGCGGCCCATGACGGGCGGCTGCGCGGAGTCGCCCGCGAGAATCGCGACGTCGATCTTGCCGGCCACGAGTTCGCGCGCGGCGTCGTCGCCGGAAAGCGGCAAAAGCCTGGTCGGGCCGCCGGGCTCGATGCCGTTCGCCTTGAGCAGCGTGAGCGCGAGCTCGCGCGTGCCGCTGCCCTCGGCGCCGATGGCGATGCGCTGGCCTTCGAACTGCGAGAGCCGCGTGGCGACGGGGCCGTGATAGAACACAACGAGCGGCACGTAAGCGACGCTGCCGAGCGACACGAGGCCGCCTGGCACCTTGCTCGCGAGACCGTCCTGCACGAACGCGACGTCGACGTTCGACTTCGGGTCGGCGAGACGCTGCAGGTTCTGCGCCGAGCCTTCCGATTCGAGCACGATCAGCGTGATGTTGTTGCGCGCGAGGATGGCCTTGTACTTTTCCGCGGCGTTCCAGAAGGTGCTGCCCTTGGGCCCGGCGCTCATGGTCAGCGTGCTGGGCGGCGCGGGCTGGATGAGACGCACTGCGAGCCAGATGGCCGCCGCGCTCACGAGCAGGATGGGACCGAACGTGACAGCCAGGTCGCGCCACGAGATCGCCACGAAGCGCGCGACGAGACGGGGAGGAGGTTTGCGGCCGGTGCGGGACTTCATCGGGGTGGGGCGGGCCTCGGGTAGTTCGGGGGAGTGCGGGTCGGGTCCGCGTCGGGTCCGGCGCTGGCGCCGGGTCGGCTCAGGCGCGCGCGCCGCGCGGGCTCTGTGGTGCCGATGGTACATGAGATTCGGCGTTGCGGCGGCATGCCCGCGTGCCTCGCGGAGCAGCTTAAGCGCATGCCGCATGCGCCTGAGCTAAACTCTTTGCGCTTGCGCCACAGCCAGGCTAAATTGTGGTTCGCCTGCTGCGCTTCGCAAGGCGCGCCGGGGGCCCGGGAGGGGTGGAGAAGTTGAACGAGCGGGCTCGCGCGAGCATCAATTCAAAACAACAGGAAACGGGCGCAGACCTGTTCCGGCGGGTGTAATTCGACGTCCTTTCATCCTTTTGCCTCTCGCATCGCGTCCAGACCCTGGCCGTGCACACGCGCATTGCGCGCTGTGCACGGCCATCGGTAGTGGTAACAGCCGTCAGACCATGGCTGACGGGCGGCCTCCGAGCCGTCCTCCGGCAAGGCAGGCGGTCCTATTGCAGACAACAACCCGCAACAACGCGAAGACACAAGGAGAAAATATGAAATCGGTCGCTATTCTGAAGACGCTGGGCGTGGCGCTGTGCCTGTCGGTAGCTTGCAGCGCGTCGTACGCGCAGGACGAGTCGGCAAGTGCTCCCGCCGCCACCACGGCCGCTCCGGCCACCTCGGCCAAGAAGGCCGACCGCAAGCTGGGCTACACGGTGCGCAAGGCGCTCTCGAAGACCCAAGGCCTCGACGTTTCCAAGCTCAACGTGCGCTCGCACGGTGGCGCTGTCACGCTGAGCGGTACGGTGCCGGATCAGGGCCAGATCGACAAGGCTGGAGAAGTCGCGAAGGGTGTGCCTGGCGTGACGTCGGTGTCGAACAAGCTGACGGTCAGAGTGGAGCAATAAACGCAGCGCACGCCCGGGAAACGGGGCGTCTGCGGTCATGTAGCAGCAAAAAGCCCGGCCTCGACAGGCCGGGCTTTTTTTATGCTCTGAGGTTGGGCAAGCGCACGGTTGGCGTGCGTCTGGGGCTGTTGCCGCTCGAAGCCGTCGGCTTGTACGCGTCGCGCGTGAACCCGTTGCGCGGATCGCTCCCCGCATGCGATTGCGTCATGTTGCACTGCAGCCGCCAAAGTGTAGTTTGACACACAGTCTTCCCGCCGTTGGGGGTATACCGTGGGTATCGCGCGTCTTTCCCGAGGTCGAGCGCGGCCTCATCGCTGGAAAGCAGGAAATCGCCATGACCATTCACACCTACACCGACTTGCCGCTCGTCGACCGGGCGGCCTTCGAGCTGGCCTGTGCGCGGCACGGCTTTGCGCCCATGCAGTTCGACATTCGCGGCGAAGCCGATCCCAACGACCCGGACCATGGCGACATGCTGATCGTGCGGCGCGGCGCCTGGGCGCAGGCTTACCGCATCGACGCCCGCGGCCAGTGGCTGCGCCAGTTCGAGGTCGATCTCAACGGGAGATTTTTCCGCCAGGCGCCCCACGCCTGAGCGTGCGCGAGGTGCGCGGCGGGCGCGGCGTGTGCCGCATTCAGGAGAGCACGAGCCGCACGCCCACGAGCGTGAGCGTCGCGGCGAGCAGCACGCGCAGCAGCTTTTCGGGAGCCTTGGTGGACAGCAGGCTACCGATCGCGATGCCGGGCAGCGAGCCGCACAGGAGCGAAAGCAGCATGTGCCAGTCGATCGAACCGAGCAGCCAGTGGCCGGCGCCCGCGAGGAGCGTGAGCGGCACGGCGTGAGCGACATCGGAGCCGACGATGCGCACCGTCGGCAGCGCCGGGTAGAGCAGCAGCAGTACAGTCACGCCGATGGCGCCCGCGCCCACCGAGGTGAGCGAGACGAGCGCGCCGAGCACCGCGCCCGTGAGGATCGTGAAAAAGAGCGTGCGCGCTTCGCCCGGCTCATGCCGGTGGCGCGAGGCGAACGCGGCGAGCTGCGGGCGGAAAATGAGCGCCACGGCCGTAATGAGCAGCGCCGCCCCCAGCACGGCCTGGATCAGATGCCCCGCGCGCGGCGTGTCCATGCCATAGCGGTGCAGCAGGATCAGCGTGATCGTCGCGGCGGGCACGCTGCCGGCCGCGAGCCGCAGCGTCACCCGCCAGTCCACCGAACCCTTGAGCCCGTGCACGAGCGTGCCCGCAGACTTCGTCGCGGCCGCATAGAGCAGGTCGGTGCCGACTGCCGTGGCCGGGTGCACGTTGAAGACGAGGACCAGGATCGGCGTCATCAGCGAGCCGCCACCCACGCCGGTCAGGCCGACCAGAAATCCGACGAACAGGCCGGACAGCGAATACAGCAGATCGATATGGGGGAAGGACATCGCGCGCGAAGAGGCCGGTTCAGGGGGCTACGCCGTCGCCTGCCGTGTCGGGAACAGCGCGCGCCGTAAGCGGCGCGTCAGGCTGGACAACGGCCAGGGCTGGCGGCGAAAATCCGCTATTGTCGCAAAACCGGCGGCTTGGCGCTGGGTTAAGCGAAATCAGCCGCGTTGCGCCTGGCTTTCAATTACCTTGACTCCGTCCCACTGGCAGGATGCGGGCCAGATGCCGGCTCGCAACTTCACGTGCCATGAGCGTCCTTCGCGCGCAGGCACGTGCCGAACAGCGCCACGCAGCACTGGCGCCACCATAACCAGAACCCGACATGAATCCCGGCATCCTCTACGCGTTCGCTGCATTCGTTCTCTGGGGGCTCTTCCCCATCTACTTCAAGACGCTGCATCAGATCCCCGCACTCGAAATGCTCGCGCACCGCATGGCGTGGTCGCTCGTGTTCGTGATCGCCGTGCTCGTCGTGCGCCGTCACTGGCGATGGCTTGGGCCCACGCTGCGCGACCGTCGCCTGCTCGGGCGCTTCGTGGCGAGCGCCGTGCTGCTCTCGGCCAACTGGGGCATCTATATCTGGTCCGTCAATGCCGGGCACATCGTCGAGGCGAGCCTCGGCTACTTCATCAATCCGCTCATCAACGTGTTGTTCGGCTATGCGTTCCTGCGCGAACGCCTGCGCCCACTGCAATGGGCCGCCGTGGCGCTGGCCACCGCGGGCGTCGTGTGGCTCACCTGGCAGAACGGTGCACCGCCCTGGATCAGTCTTGCGCTCGCCGTGACCTTCGGCGGCTACGGGCTTTTGCGCAAGACCGCGCAGCTCGGCGCGCTCGAAGGCCTCGCGCTCGAAACCGTGCTGCTCTTTCCCGTTGCGGTCGTTTATCTGACGATCGTGGGTCTCGCCGGCGCGAGCCACTTCACGCATGCCTCGCGCGGGCTGCAGCTGCTGCTCGCGGCCTCCGGCCCGATCACGGCGGTCCCGCTGCTTCTCTTCGGCGCGGCCGCGCGGCGCATTCCGCTGTCGATGCTCGGTCTGATCCAGTACGTCACGCCCACGCTGCAGTTGCTCACCGGCGTGCTCATTTACGGAGAGCCGTTCGGCGCGGTGCGCGCCGTGGGTTACGGCGCGATCTGGCTTGCGCTCGGCGTGTATTCGCTCGAAGGCGTGCGTAGCCTCGTGGCTGAACGGGAGCGCCGCGCGGCGTGAGGGGGCTGAGAGGTGCTGCTGCCCTGTCGGGCATTGGCTGACCTGCCGGCGGCGCGGTAGGATGCCAGCACAATGCGCTGCGAGGTCGCGGCGAATCGCGTGCCGGTTGCGCGATCCAGTCGTGACCGGCAGTGCCTTAACCCTTGGCCAATCCTCAGTGGAGTGCCCCGCGCATGAGTATCGAAGCCGTCCGCCGGTTCGAGGAAGAATTCGCACCGCGCATTGCGGCGAAGCTGGCGAAACAGTTCGGCTCTTCGGTGCACGTCGATGTCGTGCCCAACGCCGGGCACGGCCACCCTACGCGCGTGCGCCTGCGCGGCGTCGCGAACGAGCACCGGCATCCGTATGTGTATCCGCTGAACGTCTCGCTGACCTGGGACACCGAGGAGATCGAGCGCCTCATGGAGCCCGGCGGCGAAGCGCGCTTCGAGCACTACCTCGAAGCGACCGGGCGCAAGCTTGCGTCATGGGAGTCGGCGCGCTCTGTCGATTTTGCTTCGCGCACGCAAGGCGAGCCCGAGGTGCTGCTAGGCGGGCTCGATTTCGAGGGCTAAGCGCGCCTTGGCCCTCGAGGTTCATCAGCCGCGCGCAGCCCGCGTGAGCCACTCGCGGCCCTTGAGCATGCCCCACCAGTAAAAGCTCGGCAGCACGCTCGCCTTGAGCAGCCACATGAGGCGGCGGGGCCGCGTGGGGTCGAGCAGGAAGGTAGGCAAGAGACGCCCGCCATAACCGAACTCGGCCAGCACGACTTTGCCCTTCTCCACGGTGAGCGGGCACGAGCCGTAACCGTCGTAGCGATACGCCAGCGGTGCGCCCGCACGCGCGGCGAGCAGGTTCTCGGCCACGATCACGGCCTGCTTGCGCGCGGCCGCGCCGGTCTTGGCGTTCGGTGCCGAGCACACGTCGCCGAGCGAAAATACGTTCGGATAGCGCGGATGCTGGAGCGTGGCGTGATCGACTTCGCACCAGCCGGCTTCGTCGGCGAGCTGGCTGTCGCGGATGAAGTCGGGCGCGACCTGCGGCGGCACGGCGTGCAGCATGTCGAAGCGCTTCTCCACACGCGTGACGTTGCCGTTCGCATCTTTGACCTCGAAGGTGGCGATACGCGCGGGGCCGTCTACGGCCACGAGATTCGACGAGAACGCGAGGTTCGCGTTGTAGCGCTTCACGTGCTCCATGAGCGGCGGCACGAAGGTCGCCACGCCGAATAGCACGGCGCCCGCGAGATTGAACTCCACGTTGACCTGGCCGAGTACACCCTGGCGTCGCCAGTGGTCGCACGCGAGGTACATGGCCTTTTGCGGCGCGCCCGCGCACTTGATCGGCATGCCGGGCTGGCTGAAGAGCGCGGTGCCGCTCTTCATCTGCTGCACGAGCTGCCAGGTGTAGGGCGCGAGGTCGTAGCGATAGTTCGAGGTCACGCCGTTCTTGCCGAGCGTTTCCGTGAGGCCCGCAATGCGCTCCCACGCGAGCCGCAGTCCCGGCGCGACGATGAGCTGGCGGTAGGCCACGCGCACGCCGCTGTCGAGCTGCACGACGTTCGCATCCGGCTCGACGCGCGTGGCGGCCGCACGGAACCACTTCACGCCGGCGGGGATGACGCTCGCCATGGGCCGGCGCGTTTTCGACACGTCGTATGCACCGCCGCCGACCAGCGTCCACGCGGGCTGATAGTCGTGGTGATCGCTCGGCTCGACGATGGCGATCTTCAGGTTCGGGTCGCGGCGCAACAGGCTCGCCGTGACGGCGATGCCCGCCGTGCCGCCGCCGATCACGACGACGTCCCAGGTTTCGCCTTCCCACGCGCAGGCCGCCGTCGCGGCACGCGCGGCATTCGCGGTTTGCGCGGCCTGGGTGGGCGCGCCTTGCTGCGCGAGCCGATAGAGGCTCGTGGCGCGGTTGCCGCTGCGGCAATACGCGAGCGCGGGGCCGGGCAGGTCGATCAGCAGCTGGGCGAAGCGCGCAGCGTCTTCGGCGGTGATCTGGCCGGGCGTTACCGGCAGATACGCGAACTGCAGACCGAGCTGCGAGGCCGCGGCGCGCAGCGCCTGCGACGTGGGTCGCGAGTCGCCGCCCTCGCCATCGGGCCGGTTGCAGATGATCGAGCGATAGCCCGCCGCCTGGATGGCGGCGAGGTCGTCGGGCGTGATCTGGTCGGCGCTCCCGAAGCGCGCGTCGTGTTGCGTGATTTGCATGTAATTTTTGTCCCGAGGCTGGTGCGGCGTAGTGCTGCTTTTATTGCGGTTTGGTATGGATCGATGCGGCTTCTTGCGAGCGGCGGCGCTGCTCCAGCACGGCGAAAATTGCCATGCCCGCGAGCATGGCGGCGACGAAGAGCCAGGCGCGCGGCTGGCCGCCGCCCGCGGCGACGAGCGCGGGGCCGGGGCAGAAGCCCGCGAGCCCCCAGCCCGCGCCGAACAGCAAGGCGCCGCCAACCAGTCGGCCATCAATTCGACGCGACGTGGGCAGCTGAATCGGGGCGCCAGCGAGGCTCGACGCACGCCGGCGCGCGAGCCAGAAGGCGGGCGCGGCGAGGGCGATGGCGCCTGCCATCACGAAGGCAAGCGACGGGTCCCAATTTCCGGCGAGATCGAGAAAGCCGAGCACCTTGGCCGGGTTGGCCATGCCCGAGACGAGCAAGCCGATGCCGAACAGCAGACCGCACGCGAATGCGCTGAGTTTTCGCATCTCAGCCTCCGATCAGGTGACGCACGGCGAATACGGTGGCGAAGCCCGCCGCCATGAACGCGCCCGTGGCGACGAACGATCGGCGCGAGCCGCGCGCGATCCCGCACACGCCGTGGCCGCTCGTGCAGCCCGAACCGTAACGCGTGCCGATGCCGACCAGCAGGCCCGCCACGACGAGCGTGAGCGTGGACGCATCGATCTGCGTGACCGGAAGCGTCGCGCGCAGCCGCCACAGCAACGGGGCGGCGATGAGGCCGATGACGAACGCGGCATTCACGCCGCGCTCGCCGCCCGAGCCCGGCAGCAACCCACCGAGCAAGCCGCTGATCCCGGCGATGCGCCCGTTCACGAGCACGAAAAGCGCGGCCGCCGCGCCGATCATGAGGCCGCCCGCGAACGAGGCGTAGGGCGTGAAGTGAGCGAGGTCGAGACTCATGCCGGATGGACCTTGAGCCGCCCGCAATAGAGGCTCGAGAGCGTCTGCATGACCTGAATGACTTCGGGGCTCGCGAGGCGGTAGTAGATGTATTTGCCTTCGCGGCGCGTATCGACGAGACCTTCGTCGCGCAGCTTGCCGAGGTGCTGTGAAAGACTCGGCTGATGCACGCCCACCAGTTCTTCGAGCTCGCCGACGTTGCGCTCGCCTTCGGTGAGTTGGCAAAGCAGCAGGAGACGGTCTTCGTGGGCAAGCGCCTTGAGCAGCGCGCAGCACTTTTCGGCGGATTCGCGCAGGGCCGCGAGCGCTTCGGGAGTCAGTGGTGAATTCACGGGTCGCCTCGTGGGACGAGGTTGCAAGTCAATGCGCCAGATTATACTTTGTCTAAAAACATTATATAAATTTATAATATGTGTTTCAATAGAGGGTCATCTTTGCGGAGTCGTTGATGTCCCACCCAGCCCAGCTACCCACACCCGAGCCCACCGTCGAGCCCTTTTTCGACCCCGTCACGGCCACGGTCACCTACGTCGTGCACGCCGGGCGCGGCAGCGCCTGCGCGATCGTCGACCCGGTGCTCGACTACGATCCGAAATCGGGCCGCACCTCCACGGAATCGGCCGATCGCGTGAACGCGTTCGTGCGCGACTACGAGCTTCGCGTCGAGTGGCTGCTGGAAACGCACGCGCATGCCGATCATCTCTCGGCGGCACCGTATCTGAAGGCGCAGCTGGGCGGGCGCATTGCCATTGGCGAGCACATTCGCGACGTGCAGGGTGTATTTAGCGCGGTGTTCAATCTCGCCGAGACGCTCAGCCCGGACGGCAGTCAGTTCGACGTGCTGTTCCAGGACGGCGAGACATTCCGGGTCGGCGCTTTGGAGGCGCGCGCGCTGCACGTGCCCGGCCACACGCCTGCCGATCTCGCGTATCAGATCGGCAACGCCGTGTTCGTGGGCGACACGCTTTTCATGCCCGACGTGGGCTCGGCGCGCTGCGACTTTCCGGGCGGCGACGCGCACACGCTTTACCGTTCGGCGCGCAAGCTGCTCGACCTGCCTGGCGACACGCGGCTCTTCATGTGCCACGACTACCCGCCGGCATCGCGCGGGCCGTGTTTCGAGACCACGGTGAGCGCGCAGCGCAGCGGCAATATCCACCTGAACGAGACTGTGAGCGAAGAGGCGTTCGTGCAGATGCGCACCGCGCGCGACCGCACGCTCGCCATGCCGAACCTGATCCTGCCGTCGATCCAGGTGAATATCCGCGCGGGTCGCCTGCCGGAGCCCGAAGCCAACGGCGTGCGGTATCTGAAGATTCCGATCGACGCACTTTGAATATGTGCGGCGTGAGTTCCGCTAAGTGCCTCTGGGAGCGCGGGAAAACGTCGTTGATCGCTTGCTGCCCGCGCGCTTCGCTGTTCAGTTAGCAGTGAGCGTCCTCGTTGACTGGCAAGTTGCCGGCCGGTTCCTCCTGCAAGCCTGTGCCTGCATCGCTCGCGCCGGCAGTGCGCGATCTGCGCAACCGTATGGCCGGCACAGCGTGCAACAGACGACGCGCGCGCCTATGCAGCGGCCAGTCGACGAACTGGTAGAGCGCGGCGCCCATCGCCGTAGCCACGATCATCGTGAGCACCACCCCGAGCGGCGCAGTCGGATCAAAGCCGCCGAGAGCGCCCGGCAGCAGCTTGCGCGCAGCTTCCACACAGTATGGATGGCTCAGATAGATGGCATAACTCGCATCGCCGATGAATATGGCTGCGCGTGTCAACGAGCCCGAGCCCATCGCCGGTTCCAGGCTCAGTGTGCTACCGATCAGTACGAAAGCCGGCAGGCCGTAGTAAAGCAGCGGTGCGTTGGAAAGGTTGTGCCAGTTGATGTAGGCCATCCACGCGTAGGCCGCTACCGCGATGCACCCCGCAAGCGGCAGCTTGATTCGGACTCCGGATTTCCAGATCTGGTAGGCCATGAAGCCGAGCGGGAACTCGAATAAACGCTGATTCGCATAGAACGCGGTGAATACGCCGTGCGAGTTCGATGCCTTCGCCGCGCAAAAGATCGCAAGGATCAGCGCAGAAGTGAACAGCAGGCGGCGACGGCGCACCAGCATCAACGAAACGGCTGTGACCACGTAAAACAACATTTCGTAGTTCAGCGTCCAGCCGACGAACAACATCGGGAATATCTGGCCGCTTTCCTTGCGATAGGGAATAAAAAAGAGCGACTTCAGCAGATTCCCGAAGTCGGCCGTCGTCGAATTCAACAACGCGGGAGCGGCGAGTGCACCGAGGAATACGCCAAACGTCAGCACCCAGTACAGCGGCACGATGCGGGCAACGCGGTCCGCGAGAAAGCGCTGTGTGGTCAAATTCGGGTTGTCCAGCACGAGGGCGATGACGAAACCGCTTATCACGAAGAAAATGTCGACGCCGAATTCACCGAGCGTATGTCCAGTCGGCGACATGATGTGAAAGAAGATGACCGTTGTCGCTGCAACAGCGCGCAGCACGGTAAGGGACTTTAGCTTTTGCATGGTGGATGCGCGGTCTGCGCGTTCGCCAATGGCGGGCGGGACGGATGCTCTGCGTTTGATCGAGGCTATTCTGACATCGCCAAAACGCACGCGTGTGCGTAGTTTTGTGTGTGACCGTACACAAGTCAGCAATTAGTTAAAGAGTTACCTTGTCCGAAATTCGAAAGCGTCTGTCCACACGACCGGCCTGCAGCAAACTACATTGACAGTTCGATAACGCGTTCGCGTAAGGCGTTGCGCAAAAACTGATTGCACGGAGTCCCGCCATGAAAGCCATCCAGTTCAGGACCTTCGGCAAGCCCGAGGTGCTCGAGTATCTCGATCTGCCCACGCCCGCGCCAAAGGCCGGCAGCGCGCTCGTGCAGGTGCGCGCCGCCTCGGTCAACCCGAGCGATGTGAAGAACGTCGCCGGCCATTTCGAGCACACGGTGCCCCCGCGCGTCCCGGGGCGCGACTTCAGTGGCGTGGTGGTGGCGGGCCCCGCAGAGTGGCTCGGCGCCGAGGTCTGGGCCACGGGCGGCGACATCGGCTTCACGCGCGACGGCACGCATGCCGAGTTCATCGAGGTGCCCGAGGCTGCGCTCGTCCGCAAGCCCGCGGCGCTCTCGCACGCGCAGGCCGCATCCATTGGCGTGAACTTCGTCGTAGCGTGGCTGGGCACCGTCGATTACGCGCGCCTCGCCGAGGGTGAGACGATCGCCGTGATCGGCGTGTCGGGCGGGGTGGGCGGCGCGGTTACGCAGATCGCGAAGGCGCGCGGCGCGCGCGTGATCGGCGTGGGCCGCGAGGCGCCGCTTGCCGGCTCGCCGGCCGCGCGTCTCATCGACGCCTTCGTTCCCATGAACGAGCACACCGCCGAGCGCGTGCGCGAACTGACGGATGGCGCAGGCGCGGACGTGGTCTACGACGCCGTGGGCGGCGTGGCGTTCGAACTGGCGCTCTCGCTTGCGAAGCGGCGTGGCCGCGTGGTCGAGATCAGCGCGACGGGCAAGCGGCGCGTGGAGTTCGACCTGATCGACTTCTATCACAACGAGACGCAGCTGCTCGGCGCCGATAGCGCGAAGCTCGGCGTAGCCGAATCCGCGCCGCTCATGCGCGCGATTGCCGAAGCGTTCGACGCGGGCCAGTTCGAGCCGCCCGTCGTGGCTGCGCACTTTCCGCTCGCGCGGGCACGCGAAGCCTACGAGGCGGTCGCGGCGGGCACGCCGGGGCGCGTCGTGATCGACATGGCGTGAGCGCCCGAAGAACGAACAGGAGATAGAGATGAAGGCCTATCTGGTGTCGTTCGCGGTCGGCGCGCTCGCGGGCCTGCTCTACAACGTGCTGCAGGTGAAGTCGCCCGCGCCGCCGACCATCGCGCTCGTCGGGCTGCTCGGCATGCTGGCGGGCGAGAACGTCATCGGCGTCGTGCGCGCATGCGTCGCGCATCTGGCGGGGTGAGCGGGGCAATCCTCACTCACCGCACCGGATATCGCCTTGCGGCGCGGATTTTACCGACTGACGGGCTGGCTCACGCCCCGGCCCGCACGAGCCGCTCAGGCAAGCGCGTGCGCAGTTCACGTGCGTCGAGCGCCGCGAGATCCTTGTCGAGTTCGAGCGTGACGAGGCTGCGCGTTTGTGCGTCGATTGCCTTGCGCAACGCGCCGAGGAACGCGGGCGGCGCCGCGAGGACGAGCGTGCCGTAGCGCGCGTCGTTGCGGGCCTTCGCGAGCGTCGTCGCGATCTCGGCCGCGAACACGGTGGCTTCGTGGTCGTGCTGGCTGGTGTCGGGATCGGTCGCGCTGCGGCCGAAGCCGACGCGGTCGGTGGTGCGCCCCGGCTTGTCGGTCACGAGGTTCTCGTCCGACATGCGGCCTTGCAGATGGAGCAGCGTCTCGACCTCGTCGATGGCGCCCAGCGGGCTTTCGGCGGCGAAAATGCGCGCGGTCACACGGTTGGCGACAACAATCCAGATCGTTTTCGACATGTTCGACTCCCTGCCATGGCACCCGGCGCATGCGGCCGCCGGGCGGTTGAGTGGACTCGGGCCTCGCGGCGTAAACGTCAAGGGTAGCGCGCTTCGGGCCGCACGGCACGGGAAGTGCCGCCACGCTCGTCGGCGCACCGCTGGCGCTCGCGCGGGACGCGAAAGTGTCGCAACAGCGAGCCGCGTGCCCGCAGGCCGCTTGCCCTCCCAGAATTCGGAAGGATGATTCTTGCTGGCGGTGGATTATCTTTTTCTGTGCAAGCGCCTAGCCTTTAGACTCCGCAGCGCGCTGCACAGGAGTCCGCCATGAGCCCGAACGACTCGACCGCCTCGACCGCCGATCGCATCCTCCGTTATCCGAGCGACATCGCCTTCACGCCGACGGTCAAGGCGATGCAGGAGCGCCTGGGTTCGCGCGAGCTCTATGCGAGCGTGGAGCGCGATCACGCCTGGGGCGTGGCGCTCACGCCCAAAATCCAGGAATTCATCGCCGCGCAAACGAGCGTATTCCTCGGCACCGCGAATACCGAAGGGCAGCCGTACATCCAGCATCGCGGCGGCCCGGCGGGCTTTCTGCATGTGGTGGACGAGCACACCATTGCCTTCGCGGATTTCATCGGCAACCAGCAATACATCACGCTCGGCAACCTCACCGATAACCCGAAGGCGCATTTGTTCGTCATCGACTATGCGCGGCGGCGGCGCGTGAAGATTTGGGGCCGCGCGCGCGTCGTCGAAGACCCGGCGCTGGTCGAGGAATTGATGCCTGCGGGCTACAAGGCGCGCGCCGAGCGGGTGATCGTCTTCACGGTGCACGCGTGGGACATGAACTGCCCGCAGCACATTCCGCAGCGCTTTGAGGCCGCGGACGTGAAGGCCGCGTTAGACGAGCGCGACGCGCGCGTACGCGAACTGGAGGAGGCCGCCGCGCAACGCGAGGCCCGCGTACGGGAACTGGAAGCGGAAATCGCGCGCCTGCGCGAGGGCGCCGCGGTGTGAGCGGGTGCTCGCACCGCGATTCGCGCACAGACTGCTTACTTGGCCTTTTCCGCCGAATTGGTGATGGCCTGACCGCCCTTCGAAAGGTCCTCACCCGCGCCTGCGATGGTGTTGCAGGCGGCGAGTGTCACAGCGAAAAGTGCAAGCGCAAACGCGAGATAACGGGTCATCCTGGCTCTCCCTGAATCGAATAGGCGGCAAATAAGCGTCGAATGGAAGCGGCGGCGGGCATGGGGAATGCGCGGCGTCCTTCCTTTCAATTCTACGCGCGAAGCGGGGACACATGCGCCGAGGCTGCGCGCCGGCGCATGCGTGACATCGAGCCGTTTTCAGCGCTTGCGCGTCCTGCGCACGACGAGCCACTTGGGCGATCGAAAGCGCACGATGCTCACATAGAGCCAGACATAGGTGAGCGCGAACAGTACGACGAAGCAGAACAGATGGAGCGTGTGGCGCCAGAACAGCGTGGCCGGAATCACGGCGATCAGGCAGAGCAGCCACAGGTAGGGCGAAGTGAGCGAATTGCGCCGCGTGAGTTCTCGCGCATTGCGCGCGCCCACGACCCAGCGCATGAGACGCTTGTACACGAGCATGTGCAGGTGCACGCCGTCGGGGATGCCGGGCGACATGCCGCGCACGAACTTCTTCCGGTAGATCGAAAAGCAGGTCTCGAAGATCGGATACATGAAGAGCAGCACCGGGTACCACGCCGACACGTCGCGGTTGCGCATCACGAGCAGGATCGACAGTTCGGCGAGCATGAAGCCGATGAAATACGCGCCGCCGTCGCCGAGGAAGATCAGGCCAGCGGGGAAATTCCACATGAAAAAGCCCAGCACCGCGCCCATCATGATGAACGACGCGGAGAGCACCACGGGGTCGTGCACCTGGAAGGCCACGTAGGCGAGCGAGGCGAACATCATGAACGCGACCATCGAGGCGAGGCCGTTGAAGCCGTCGATGATGTTGATCGCGTTGGCGAGCGCGGCGACCGCGAGCACGGTGATGACGAAGGAAATCGCCGCGTAGGAAAGCAGAAAGTCGAGCGGCGGCACGCTGATACGCGTGACCGCGATGCCGAGGAACCAGAACGCGAGCGCGGCGGCGGCCATCGTGCACAGGAGGCGCGCAAGCGGCGAGACGCGCTTGGTCAGGTCTTCGATGAGCCCCGAACCGAACGCCGGCAACCCGCACGCGACGATGCCGAGTATGCCGCCGGAGACGGCCGGATACGCCCCGTGCAACTGCGCGGCCGCCACGATCAGCCCCGCGAGGATGCCCGTTCCGCCGATGCGCGGCACGGGACGCACGTGGAATTTCTGCACGCCGACGAGATCGGAATCGACGGAAAACCTTTCATGCAGATGCGCGTAACGCACGATCAGCAGCGTGACCAGCAAGGAAACGAGAAAGCCGAGGGCAAAACTGAGCATGAAAGGAAACCGCGACCGGAAGAAGGAATGCGCGATTATACAAAGGCGGACAGGCTGCCCGCCCCGAACCTCTTGCGGCCGGCGCCGCGCTCAGGTTCCCGGCTCGTTCGCGGGTGTGACTTCGAGCAGGATGACGTGGTCGGGTACTTCCACGGTGAGTTGGCGCACGTCGCGATGGATTTTGCGCGGCTCCGCTGAAGCGAGCGGATCGTAAAGCTCGACGCGTTTTGCTGTTTCGCCAAAGTCGAGATCGACGCGCGCGGGCGGGCTGGTGAGCGGCTTTCCTGTCGCACGGTCCCAGATGAGCGTTTCGTTCCAGAGCACCAGCACGAAGCGGCCATCCTTTTTCTGCAGCAGCAGACTATTCGCCGATTGCGGCATATCCGAAAGCGTATAGGCGAGCGTGTTGCTCGCCGCTGCGCTTGCGCGCCGTGTGATGTTCGCGTTCAGGATCGACGTGAGATTGCGAATGGCGTAGGCCACCGGCTTGGGACTGTTGTCGTTGCGAAAGAGCCCGTAGTGCATTTCGTCGTTCTTGTGCGCCGGATCGGGCTTTTGGTCGAGCAGTTCATAAACATAGAGCCGCTTCACGCCCGCCGACGCCGCATCCATATAACCGTTGAGAATGCCCTTGGCCTGCGTGTCCTCGTCGACGCCGAGCATGTACCAACCCGCCTGCGGCAATGAAAAGTAGCCGAACTCGGTGATGACGAGCGGCAACTGAAATCTCTGGCCCAGGTGAATCGCCGCAAGCATCCACTTGTCGCCGTTCGCGTTCCAGAGGGGCTGCTCGCCGTTTTGCGGGTAGACATGCTGATTCGCAAAGTCGGCCGAAGCTGCACGCGTCTCGACTGACTTGGGGTCGAAGCCGGTCGCGTCGTATACGGGCACTGCTTTGAGCTCCGGCATGCCGTGTACGCGTGCGTAGAGGTCGCGCTGCACAGCGAGCCCGGCTGCAGCGCCGGTCAGCCCCTGGTAAGCGACTGGAAAGTTGTTGAGTTCGTTGGGGCCTTCGATGGCCGCAACGCTGCCGGGCACCTCGGTATTCAACTGCGCGACCTGCCCGATGTGTTTCTCGAAGTCCGCGCCCATCAGGAAGTTGAATTTCACCCCGCGCTGCGCGAGATAGACATAGCTGGAGAACGGGATGGAAGAGCCGGGCGGGTAGTCGCGGACGTGGTGAATACCGAGCCACGCCATATCGTCGGCGACGTTGTGCACGTTGACGTACGCGCCGTCGGTATAGCTGACGTGGGTGTCGACAGCGAGCGTCTGGAGGAATTCGTCGGCTGGCATGGCGTGCACAGCGTCGCCCGCGTGCACCGCCGATACACATGCGAGTGCGCAGATACCTGCCGCGAAGCTTTCAATGGTACGTATGCCGAATGGCCAGGTCCGTTTCGCGTGTCTCGCGTCTCGCGAACGGGCGGTATCGGTGGGCAGACGATGGGTGTTTCCTGCGGAATGCATCACGGCGTATTCCTCGCGTGGAGCGGTTGCCGGCTACCGATTACGCGCGCTTGCTCGCTCCACGCCGGCATTTTCAATTGGCTTACCCCCGTTGGAGGCGCAGCCAGAAAGCATTTTGCCGCGTCATTGGCCACATCATGTGTGCGACGGCGAACGGATAGGCACTCCACAGGAGACTAGATTCCGTCTATCACAGATGTCGCGATCAAATCATGAAAATAGAGTCGATTGTCGCGATCTCCAGGGTAAACATTAAGGAATCCTTTCTATCAATCAGGCGAACCGGGTCCGAGAGCCGTTGCGTTATGTGCGGTTGCGCACATAACGCAACGCTCGCATTGTGACTTGCAGAGCGCCCCCAGCGTGGTTCGCATCATAAGGCAGCGGCGATCGGAAACTGTTGGTGGGATTGCGCACGGTTCCTGCGTCGCTCGCGCCGTAATGTGTTGTCGTGGGTTATCGGGGCAGGCGGCACGTGACGTAGGGATCGCCTGAGACGGGGATTTCCGTGCGTTCGCCGATGGCGGACGACTGCCAGCCCATGAATGTCTGACGAACACGACACGCACTGGGGTAGGGAAATGTCAGAGTTAACGCAACGGTCAGAGTTTGCGCAACGTACGGTCGACATCGTGCTGCAGCGTACGGTCGATGTCGTGCTGATCGTGCTGGGCGCCATTTGCGCCGTACACCTGAATCTGAATTCCGGACAGGTGGCCGAGGTGCATCACCCCGATCCCACGCTGGTGGCATTTTGCGCGGCACTCGCGCTCTCGGTCTTTCCCGCTTGCGGGACCTATGGCACGCGCGGCAGCCGGTCGCTCTTCAGCGTCGCGGGCCGCACGGCGTTCGCCTGGCTCGCGGTGCAGCTTTGCGGACTCGTGCTGCTTTATGCGATTCATCACGATCATCTGCTGGCGTTGCCGTGGTTCATGTACTGGACACTGACGACGGGTATTTCGCTGTTGCTGTCGCACACGCTGTTCTTTTCGGAATTCAGCGTGCTGCGAGTGACCCGTGAATGGTGGCGCGGGGAAGCTTACGAAATCGGTTCGCGCGACAAGGTTCGCAGCGCTGTCATCGGGCACGCCTTGAAACGCGTCTTTGACATTGTGGCGGCAGTGAGCGCGATCGTGCTGCTCTCGCCGCTGCTCGCCGTGCTCGCGCTGCTGGTCAAGCGCGATGGCGGTCCGGCGCTGTACGGCCATACGCGCGTAGGCCGCCATGGCAAGAAATTCCGCTGTCTCAAGTTCCGGTCGATGGTGGTGAACTCTGAGCAGGTGCTCAAGGATCTGCTCGAGCGTGATCCCGAAGCCCGCGCGGAATGGGAGCGTGAATTCAAGCTCAAGAACGACGTGCGCGTAACGCGGATCGGCCACTTTCTGCGCCGCTCGAGCCTCGATGAACTGCCGCAGCTCTGGAACGTCCTGCGCGGCCAGATGAGTTTTGTCGGCCCGCGCCCGATCATCGACCAGGAGCTGGAGCGCTATGGCGAGGCGAGAAAGTACTACCTGATGGCCACGCCGGGTATCACGGGTCTGTGGCAGGTGAGCGGACGCAACGATATCGACTACGCGACGCGCGTTCTGCTCGACGTTTCCTATGTGGAGAACTGGACCTTCCGGAAGGACATCGGGATTCTGTTCAAGACGTTTTTTGTCGTGATTCGCGGAACTGGCGCGTATTGAGCTGCGAGCGAGCCGAAAAAGAGGGTGAAAGCGGGCTGCAAACGTGTTAGCACGAGACGCGATTGACATATCAGGTATCCGGTTCACACGGCATGACCCGGGACGCATGTAACGGATTGGGGGTGTTGCGATGGGACTGAATGCGATGAACTGGATCGGGAGTGCGCACGCGCGTGTCGGGCGGGATTTTGGACTCGCGGGCGCGCTGCGCCGCGGGGCTGCGTGTGCCGTTTGCCTGGCGCTCACGGCGCTGAGCGGCTGTGCTCTGGCGCCGGGCATGACCTACACTTCCGGAGCGGCGGGCTCCACGGCGAACCCGGGTGCCGTTGCGGCATCTGGCGCAGCGGTGCCTGATAGCGTGGCGGCCAAGGGAATCGCTGGTGCACCGACCGGTACGCTCGTCGAGATCACGAGGGACCTCGTCGACAAGGAGGCCGCGGCGCGGCCCAAGGGCATTCCGGCAGACGTGCAGCAGATGTTCGCCAAAGCCACGCCGTATGAAATCGGCCCCGGCGATATTCTCACCATCGTCGTCTGGGATCACCCCGAACTCAACCTGCCCGCGGGCGGCGGCGGCGGCGACGGTCCTTCGGGCGCCAGTTCGGTTGCGTCCGGCTACACCGTCGATAACAACGGCTTTATTCAGTATGCCTATATTGGCCCGTTGAAAGTCGCGGGTCTTTCGGAAATGGGTGTGCGCGACATCCTCGCGGAGAAGCTCGCGAAATACGTGCGCCAGCCGCAGATCACCGTGCGCATCGAAACCTATCGCAGCAAGCGCGTGTATCTCGACGGCGAGGTCAAGACGCCGGGCGTGCAGGTGCTCAACGACCGGCCGATGACGTTGCCCGAGGCGATCAACCGGGCCGGCGGCTTCACGAGCAATGCCGACCGCTCGCATGTGTCAGTGACGCGTGGAGACACCACAGTGGATATCGATATGCCGGCGATGATCCGCAAGGGGTTCAATCCCGATCGGATCGTTCTACACGATGGTGACCTCGTGCGAATCTTCGCGCAGACGGACAGCAAGGTTTTCGTGGTCGGCGAGGTCGAGCGTCCTGGCGGCGTGATGTTCAATAACGGACGCATGTCGCTGAACGAGGCACTTGGCAATGCGGGAGGGATCAACCAGTCGTCGGGCGACGCCTCGCAGGTGTATGTCGTGCGTGGACGCGATACCAGCCAGCCGACCGTGTTCCATCTCGACGCGAGCAGCGCTTCTGCAATGGCAACGGCCGATTCGTTCGAGCTCAAGCCCAACGATGTCGTATTCGTCGATACCTCTACTCTCGTGAAGTGGAGCCGTGTCATCAGCCTGATTTTGCCGACGACCCAGGCCGCTGCGACGAGCCGAGCGATTGGATACTGATGTACACATGAACAATACAAACCACACGAACCGCGTCAGCCGACCTGTTCGCTTTCGGGGGCACAAAATGAATAACCGCGACTATCTGCTTGAAGGGCCTGCGGAGACGATCATGCCGATCGCCCCCGACGGCGGACATATGGGCAATATGCTGGATACACTTTACGCGGGCCGCAAGACGATCCTGATCGTTACGCTGATCTTTACGCTTTTCGGCACCCTCTATGCGGTACTGGCATCCCCTGTCTATCAATCGGACATGCTCATTCAGGTGGAGGAGAGCCCGAACGGGGCAAAATCGGCGCTGGCCGATCTTTCCTCCCAGTTCGCGGTCAAGACCCAGGCATCGGCGGAAATGGAGGTATTGCGTTCGCGGATGGTCGTGTCGTCCGCCGTGGATGCGACCAAGCTCTATATCAAGGCGACCCCACGCTATTTCCCCGTCGTGGGCCGCTGGGCTGCGCGACATCTGAGCCTCGGCAACTGGTCGGGATGGGGCGGTTACGCCTGGGGCGACGAGGCGATCGAGGTCACGCAATTCGACGTGCCGACGCGCCTCCAAGGCAGACCGTTTGTCTTGACCTACCGGGGCGAGGGAGCCTACACGCTCGAGGGGGGCGGCATCACGCTCGAAGGGAAAGTGGGAGAAGCGCTGCACGCGCCGACGGTGGGTGGCGCCATCGACCTCGTCGTCGGCAGGATCGACGGGCAGCCGGGCACGGTCTTCAACGTGATGCGCCTGTCCGAACTGAGCGCGATCCAGGGGTTGCAGACGGCAATCGCCATTACGGAAAAGGGCAAGGAATCCGATGTCATCGGCGTTGCGCTGGATGGCGAAGACCCGGTACTCACCAGCAACATTCTCAACGCGGTCGGCAACGAATACATCCGGCAGAACGCTCAGCGCACGCAGGAAGAAGCGCAAAAGCAGATTGCCTTCCTCGACCGTCAGTTGCCTCTGCTCAAGGCCCAGCTGGAGAAAGCCGAGGACGAGTTCAACGCATTCCGCTCGGCGCACGGCGCCGTCAATCTGGATGCCGAAGCTTCGGCACTGTTGCAGAGTTCGGCGCTGGCGCAGCAGCGTATCGCCGATCTACAGCAGCAACGCGCGCAGGCGATGGCCCGTTTCACCGACGACAACCCGGCTCTCGTCGCCATCAATGGGCAACTGGCCGAAGCGCAGAAGTCGCTGGAACACCTGGCCGGCCAGACTCGCGCCCTGCCGCCGGTGGAGCAAGAGGTCGTGCGCCTGCAGCGGGAAGTGACCGTCGATACGAACATCTACACGAATCTCTTGAACAACCGCGAGCAGCTGCGTCTGATCAAGGCAGGCCGCGTGTCGAATGTCCGCATGATCGACGCCGCGGTGCCGCCTGAAGGACCGATTCGGCCGAAGCGCGCCATTATCGTGGTCGCGGCCGTGTTCACCGGCTTGTTTGCCGGCGCCGCGCTCGTGCTGCTGCGTCAGAGGCTCAACCGCGGCGTCTCCGTCGTGGACGAGATCGAAGCGGGCACCGGGCTGGCAGTCTTCGCGGCCGTACCGCGCAGCCGCATTCAGCATTCGCTTGCGCGCCGTTTGCCGTACGGCGCGCCGGGTGCGAACACGGTGCTCGCGCATACGGCCGTTTTCGACCCGGCGGTCGAGAGCCTGCGCAGCTTCCGCACCGCGCTCGAGCATTCGCTGGAGGACGCGGATAATCGTGTCGTGCTGCTGGCAGGGCCGACACCGATGGTCGGCAAGTCGTTCGTCTCGGTCAATCTGGCCGCCGTATTCGGTGCGTCGGGCAAGCGTGTGCTCCTGATCGACGCGGATCTGCGGCGCGGCTCGCTGAACCAGCATATGGCGGTGCCGAGCATGCCGGGCGTCACCAACATCTTCGAACCCTGCCAGAGCTACGACCACGTGGTGAATCGCGACGTGATGCCGGGCGTCGACTTCGTTGCGACCGGGGGTTATGTCACCAATGCCAGCGAGCTGCTGCAAAAAGATGCTTTCCGGAACTTCGTGGCGTGGGCCAATTCGACGTACGAACTCGTGCTGATCGACGCGCCGCCGATTTTGCCGGTGGCCGACGCCGGGATCATCGGAAGACTGGCGGGCACCGTGTTCGTGATCGCGCGCCAGGGCGCGACGAGCGTGAGCGATCTGCGCGAGTCCGTGCGTCGCTTCGAACAGGTTGGCGTGCCGATTCGCGGCGTGATCTTCAATGACATGACATCGCGTCCGGGGCGCTATGGCAACGAATATGCCGCGTACGGCTATTCGAGCTACGGCTTTGCCAAGGATACGGGGAGCGCCAAGGCGGAGTAGCGCACTGCGAGGTGTGCAAAATCGCCCGATCTTTTCGTCGATGACTGCGCCGCGGTCCATCGAATTGCCAGTCAAGCGGCGCCTGATGGGCTGGAGCGAATTCGCCCTGCTTCAGCCCGCTTCACCGGCGGCAGTGTGATTGTCTGCCCGCACGAGGCGCGAACTCATCACGCGCTTCAGTCGTCCGTGATTTGACCGTATCCGTCAATCGCAGTAGCGGCGACTTTCCATCGTAATTCGCCACTGACTCTCCGGGACCGGCTTCGGATGCGTGAGTTGGCGTGACATGAGCGACGGCGAACATTCGCCGGTGCGAAGACCGGCCACACTTCAAGACATACGAATTGCATGGCGCGGCCCGTTGAATCCGGCCGTGCCTTCTACCTTGGGATGAATCACGTGCTTGCCCCCAATCTGATGATTAACGGCCGCTTCCTGGGTCGCCGCGCGACGGGTGTCGATCGCTTCGCGTTCGAGACGATCCGCGCACTCGACCAGCTGATCGAGCTGCGCGATCCACGCGTCGCCGGATTGCGGACCGAGATCATCGTTCCCGAAGCGCTGGCCGCCATGCCGAATCCGTTCCGGCACGTCGCGTTGCGCGCGAGCGGAAAGGGCGGTGGCCTGCGTTGGGAACAACTCGCGCTGCCGCAAGCCGCACGCGGCCGGTTGCTGCTCAATCTCTGCAACTCCGGGCCCCTGTGGTATCGCCGTCAAATCACGGTGCTGCACGACGCGGCGCCCGCGCGCGTGCCGGACAGCTACAGCCGGTCCTTTGTTGCCTGGTATCGCCTGATGGCGCCGCGTCTTGGCCGCATATCGCGGCGTGTCATTACCGTGTCGGAATTCTCGCGGCGTGAACTGAGCGACGCTTACCGGATTCCGGTAGACAAGATCGGCGTTGTTTCGGAGAGCGGCGAGCACATGTTGCGTGTGCAACAGGATGCGGCTCCAACGTCAGTCACGCGCGACGAGCGTCCATTCGTGCTTGCGGTGGGAAGCCTCAATCGTCACAAGAATTTTCAGCTCGTGGCCGAGGCGGCGCGCCTCATTCGTGACGCGCAGTTCGACATCATCGTGGTAGGCGGGGGCGACGCACGAGTCTACGGTACGGGCCAGGATGCGTTGCCTGCGTTCGTGAAGCATCTCGGCTATGTAAGCGATAGCGAACTCGCGGCGCTCTATCGGCGCGCGGCGTGCTTCGTGTATCCGTCACGCTACGAGGGCTTCGGGTTGCCGCCGGTCGAGGCGCTGGCGCTTGGCTGCCCGGTCATCGCTTCGCGGCTGCCGGCTGTCCAGGAAGCATGCAGCGACGCCGTGCTCTACACCTCGCCGGACGATCCTGCGGAACTGGCGAGCTTGCTCGAGCGAATCACGCGCGATGCCGCGTTACGCGAGAATCTGCGCGAACGGGGCCGCGCACGGACTGCGGAGCTCACCTGGCGAGCGACTGCGACCAGGTTGATCGAGGAGATCTCGCCGTGGCTAATGTGACGCTTGCATCCAATCTTGCGAAGGACACTCGCCGTTTCGGCCGCGTCGCGCTCGTGCATGAGTGGCTTGTCACTTATGCGGGGTCGGAGAAGGTCGTGGAGCAGATTCTTCAGCTCTTTCCACAGGCCGATCTATACAGCGTTGTCGACTTCTTCCCGGAGTCGCAGCGGGGCGTGCTGGGCGGCAGGCATGCAACGACTTCGTTCATTCAGCATCTGCCGCGGGCGCGCAAATCGTTTCGCACTTACCTCCCGCTCATGCCGCTGGCGATCGAGCAGTTCGATCTCTCGTCCTACGATCTCGTGATCTCGTCTAGCCATGCTGTGGCCAAGGGCATTTTGACCGGTCCGAACCAGGTGCATGTCAGCTATGTGCACTCGCCGATCCGGTATGCGTGGGATCTGCAGCATCAATATCTGTGCGAAGCCGGGCTGCAGCGCGGTATGAAAAGCTGGATCGTGCGCGCGTTGCTTCACTACATGCGGATCTGGGACCAGCGTACGGCGCATGGCGTGGATGCGTTCGTCGCCAATTCTGCATTCGTGGGGCGACGCATTCGCAAAGCGTACGGCAGCGAGGCCACGGTGGTCTACCCGCCGGTCGATGTGGAGCGGTTCGAATTGGGTGACCAGCACGAAGACTTCTATTTGATTGCCTCGCGCATGGTGCCATACAAACGCATACCGCTCATCGTCGAGGCATTCGCCACGATGCCATCGCGGCGTCTCGTGGTGATCGGTGATGGCGCCGACTTTGCGCGTGTGAAGGCGTGTGCCACGCCCAATGTGACGTTGCTCGGCTATCAGCCCGATGAGGCTCTGGTCGACTACATGCAGCGTGCGCGGGCGTTCGTCGTCGCCGCGGAGGAAGACTTCGGCATTTCAGTTGTCGAAGCACAGGCCTGCGGCACGCCGGTCATCGCTTTGGGTCGTGGAGGCTCGCGGGAGATCGTGGTGGATTCGCCGGACCCCGAACGCGGCACGGGGCTCTTCTTCAGCGAGCAAAGCGTGGAATCAATCGTCGATGCGGTGGAGCGCTTTGAGCGGCAGCCGCCGCTCAAAGCGGAAGTTTGCCGTCGTAATGCGATGCGCTTTACGGAAGAGCGGTTCAAGCAGGAGTTTCTCAGTGTAGTGGAACGCGCGATGGATGCCGACAAAGTGCTCGCCGACACGCCACCTGTGGTGCGGCGCTGGCATTCAGCCTGAGTTGACACAATAACGAGATCGTTCACGCACGAATGCTGCGTGAACGCATAGGGGTTTCGGCAAGTGGAACTGACGATATTCGGAGTCATCGTGTTCGTCGCCGGACTGGCGGCGCTCTACGTGTCGTATCGCGGCGCGATTTACGGCATGGCGGCGTTTTCCCTGTTTGGATGTACGCTCGCGCTCGGCCTGGGCGGCATCGGCATTTTGCCGGCGCAAGTCTTTCTCGCGTTCTTCGCACTCAGGGCGTTCAATCTCGTGGGCGGGAAGGGGCTCGCTGACGCGGTCTCGCAGGGCAAGCCCGGCTTCTGGCTGTTCTGCACCTGCCTCTGGGGCGTTACGGGTGCCCTCATGCTGCCACGCTTGCTGAGCGGCGCGACACTCGTGTTCCCTGTCGACCGCAGCAGCCAGTTCATCGTATTGCAGCCGCTTGGCCCTGTCTCCGGCAATCTGTCTCAGACGATCTATTGCATCGCCGACGTCATAGTGTATTGCTCCATGTTCGCGTTTCTGCAATATCGCGGTGTATACCGGACGCTCGCCAACGCCATCTTCCTGCTCGCCTCGCTTGACGTGCTTGCCGGCGTGATCGATATCGTTGCGCACGCGGCGGGCCTCGACGTTCTCTCCGCTATCAAGACGGCGCAGTTCGCCGATTTGACCGGCCAGGAAATGGCCGGGATGGTTCGCATCAGCGGTACGTTCAGTGAAACGTCTGGCTTTGCGGCTTTTACGCTGCCGATCTTTGTCTTTTGCCTGAATCTCTGGCTCGTCGGCTATCGCCCGAAACTGGCCGGTCCGCTTTCGATTGCAACAGGAAGCCTGCTGCTGCTGTCGACTTCGGGAACCGCCTATGTCGGTTTAGGCGCATATCAGCTGGTACTGTTCTTTAGCCGGCCCGCGGTGATCTCGCGTTTCGCCCCGGTACGCAAGCAACGGCTGTGTGTTATCTCGGCATGCGCGGGTCTGTTGGGCGTGCTCTACGTGATCGTCTTTTTGCCGGGGGTGGTGAAAGTGCTCAGTGATTTCGTCGATGCCGCGATCCTGAGCAAGGCAGGTAGTGACTCCGGTGTCGAGCGAATGGGCTGGAATTCTCAGGGCATCACCAACTTCTTCGATACGTACGGAATAGGCGTTGGACTGGGAAGCATTCGTGCGTCGAGCTTTCTGGTGGTGCTGGTGGCAAGCCTTGGCGTCGTGGGTGTGGTGTGTTACGGGACGTTCCTTGGCAAGACGCTGCTGACGCCGGTGCCTGGCCATTACCCGTTCGCGGAGCGGGCCATCGCCTATGCGGCGCGTCACGCCATGATCGCGACGTTGATCGTCGCCTCTGCTTCGCTTAGCGTCTTCGAACTCGGTACGTGTTTTTATTTATTTGCGGCCGCAGCGGGCGCACTCTCGCCGCGTGTGCCGCGACGTGTGCCCGCGCGCGGCGGATGGGTTGCCAGGGGGGCTCATGAATAAGGTTCACTCGTCGCTGTCAAAGCTTGAACTGCTGGCAGTATATTTTTCGTACGCAATACGCTACCTCTACCCGCTCGTTCTCATTCCTTATTACGGAAGAGTGCTGGGCTCGAGTGGTTACGGAGTGGTATTGGCCGGACTGTCGCTTTCCAGTGCACTCTGGCTGCTCGTCAACTTCGGATTTTCTACCATCGGCGGACGGGATATCGTCCACACCGAAGTCGCGAGCGAACGCGATACGATTTTTCGGGATCAATTCACGGCCCGGCTGCTATTGTCCGTTCCCGGTGCGATCGTCGGAGGCATCGCGGTTTGCAGGTCGGACATCATTGCCAATGTGCCGCTTGCGGGGTTTTTCGTCGTTGCCGGAGGGCTGCTGTCCGCCTTTAACATTGGCTGGTATTTCACCAGCACGGGACGCCCGCGCACGAATGTACTGATCGAAGTCATGGGGCTCCTGCTTTCGCTCGCACTGATCTTTACCTTCATTCGCAAACCGGCTGACGTCGACCGGGCGTTTCCTGTGATTTTTACCTCCAGCATGATCCAGACGCTGGTGGCATATTGGCTTGTTCGAAAAGAATACACGGGCTTCATTGCACCCATGCGGGCCGCCGTGGGTCTGATCAAGCGGTCGGCCACGATCTTCATCTACAGCGGAACAGCGGTCCTGGTGCTGGATGCCTCCACCTACATTCTGTCGCTGCTGGCCGCGGCCCCCGAAGTGAGTGCCTTTGGTCTCTCCGAGCGCCTGGTGGGTGCCGCGTTGAGCATCATGGCGCCCGCCGCCCAGATTCTGGCGCCGAAGGTCATGTACTTGGTTACCCGTAACCCGGACCGAGCGAATCTGCTTGCCCGGCGAACTTTTGCCGTCTTCTTTGTCGGCGCGGTGGCGGGCGTGATCCTCACGAGACTGCTCTCTGAATGGCTCATACCGCTGGTATTTGGACCGGAGCTCCGCCATGCCGTCCCGGTTCTGAATATCATGATCTTCATTCTGCCGCTTACCGTTTGCACGCGGGTACTCGGTATCTATTTCCTGATTCCCCGAAAACTCGAAAGGCAGCTTGCCTGGAGCGGTGTGATCAGCGCGGTGGTGAACCTGATGGTGGCCATTCCCCTTGCCAGCCACTGGGGGGCCACAGGTATGGTCTACGCGCGAATCCTCGCGGAAGGATCATTGCTGGTCATGCTGATTTTCGGAATCTGGAAAGCCGGCTTGTTTCGCGAGATTCTCGGAATCAACGAAGGTTTCTCTTTGCCGGCGAGATTTGGAAGATGGCTCGAATGACGAACACCGCGAATCGCTTTGCGCGTGCGTTGTGGTGTACGCGTGAGATCTGCGGGTGCATGCGGCAGGCAGGAGTGCGATGCCTCGCGTGTCGATGCCGCGTCCCCCGCATTCCTGCAGGCAATGATCGATGAGGTCAATGATGGAATCGAGCTTCAGTTCACGAGTCACGATGGCCGAGCCGATGAGTCAGCCTTCACCTGACCAAGATCCGAGAATCTGCCTGATCTTCGCCACTCGTGGTCGCGCAGACATTCTCAAGGACGTCGTTGCCTTCGTCGACTTGCAAACGGTTAGACCCGATCTGATCATCGTCTCCTGCGTCTCGGACGAGGACGTTGGCAACCTGTCAGTCCAGCCTGGAATGATCGTGCTGAAGGGGCGGCCTGGACTGACGACGCAACGCAATCACGCGTTGAACCATGTGCCGGACGACGTCGACGTCGTGATTTTTCTGGACGATGACTTTCTGATGCACAGCGAGTGGATTGCGGAAGTCCTCAAGGCGCTGGATAGCGATCCATCCATTGCCTGCGTCACCGGAACCGTCATCGCCGATGGCATTCATGGGCCGGGTTATTCCTTCGAAGAAGGGCAGGCCATCGTTGCCAGCATCGGCGATCTTCCGGAACGGTTGATCGTCGCTCCGACCGGTGGCCCCTACGGGTGCAACATGGCATTCCGCGCCAGCAGCATTGCTGGTCTACGCTTTGACGAGCGCCTCGTTCTCTATGGTTGGCAGGAGGATCGTGATTTCGGAGGCCAGATCTGGAATCGGGGCTATCTCGTGGTGCGTATCAATACTGCGCTCGGCGTGCACATGGGAGTCAAACGCGGCAGGGTATCCGGATGCAAACTGGGTTATTCGCAGGTCATCAATCCGTTCTATCTGGTGAAAAAGAAAACGATGCCTCTGCGCCCGGCGGTCGACCATGTCATACGCAATATCGCGAGCAACATAGTGCGAAGCTTTGCACCGGAGCCGTGGATCGACCGGCGAGGACGTCTAATGGGGAATCTGATCGGATTGTGGGACTTCTTTCGTGGAAGGCTCACGCCTGAGCGACCCGAGAGTTTTTAGCAATCTGATGAACAAAGATTCTCATTTGGCGGTGCCCGATTGCCTGCGCGGCCTCGCAGCCATATCGGTCCTGCTCTTTCACTTTAATCACTGGCTGGGGATCCCATGGTTGGCCCCCAACGCCGGTATTGCTGTTGACTTCTTCTTTGGCCTGTCGGGTTACGTCCTGTGCGTGGCGTATCGTGGCCGCTTCGAAAGAGGGCTGAGCGGTGCGCTTTTCGCGCGTATCAGACTCATACGTCTGATGCCGATGATCGTGATCGGAACGCTGTTGAGTGCATCGTATCTGGCGGCGAGATATGTTCTGCTTCGCGATTCCGACATCTCTCCGGGCTGGCTCGCGGCCGCCACGCTCTTTGGCCTATCGTGCATTCCGGTCTTCGGTGCTCCGCATGCAATTGGAGGGCCGCAGGTGTTCCCGCTCAATGGCCCCGAATACACGCTGTTCCTCGAGCTGGTCGTCAATCTCTTCTGGATGCTCACACGCCGAGTCGACGGAATAAAGTTCGCGCTCACCATGGCGATCGGGGGCTACGCGCTTACCGCGGTATCCGGTATGGGAGGCGATACGCCGCAGACTTTCCTTTCTGGCTTTCCACGTGTATTCGGCGCTTACTATCTGGGCGTCCTGCTTTATCACGCTCATATGAAATTCGGGCTGCTCTCGTTGAAGATCTGGAGGTCGCTATTTGTTCCTGCGTGCGTCACAACGATGGTCATTATGGGGTGGAATGGCCAGATCCCATTTTTCGTACAGTGGCTGTGGGCTGCCGCTGTGATGCCGTTGCTGATCCTCGGCGGATCTTCGGTTACGCTCACCGGGCCCGTACGGACGGTCGCGCTCGTTCTTGGGGAACTGTCGTATCCCGTGTACGCGTTGCATTACCCCACGTTTGTCTGGCTCAACGGCGTCTATCAGGAGTTGATGCACAGAAAGGATCCGATTCTGGAGGCCGCCGTGTTCTTGCCCGCGATCCTGCTGACCAGTTATCTCATCATGCGTTTCATCGATACGCCCCTCCGTGCGTGGCTCGTGTCCCGATTTGGCCGATCGACGCCTAAACCGGTTCTCGACACCACGGCCGCCGATACACCCGTTTGAGCCGGTGCGCGGAGGCTGGCTATGCACGCGTTTGCGTGCGGTATCCAGCAGTGCTGCGCGGCGTGCGTCGATAGCATACCTGTCGAAGCAAGCGGCACTTTCCTGCGTCAGGGCGGGAATCGCGTAGCGCGAATCTTGCTCGAAACCTCTGGGCTAACGTTGCTGCCGCTTGAGTTGGCATCTGATCGATTGCCGGGCCATTGACTGAAGAGCATTGACGCTTGAACGTGGAGGGGTTTATGAAAACGATCGCGTCGAAGACGATAGCGTTCAATGGCAAGTTCTTCGGGGCAGCGCCGACGGGCGTGCACAAGGTTGCCGAGCAACTCGTCGCCGCGACCGATGCGCTGATTGCCGGGCAGGCTGGCAGCGGCGTCGATTGCACCCTCGTAGTCAGAGACCGCGTCAAGATTCCGCGTTACCGAAACATTTCGTGCGTTCGCGAGAGTCGCTGGGTTCGCAGGATTCATCGGATCGCGTGGGAGCAATGCTATCTTCCACTGGCTCGCAGAAGGGATTTCATTCTTAATCTATGCAATCTCGGGCCTTTGCTTCATCGGGATTCGGCGACGATGATCCACGACGCACAGGTGTATTCGGCCCCAGAATCCTATTCGCTTCCTTTCCGGCTTTGGTACAAATCGCTCTACTTTTTTATCGGTAAACGTCACAAGATCATCTTTACCGTATCCGAGTTCTCTAAAGCCGAGCTTGTGCGCTATGGCATTGCCAACGCCGACAAGATTGTCGTTGTACATAACGGCTGCGACCATGTTCTGCAGGTCCAGCCGGACGCGCGACAACTCGCGGCGTTGAGCCTGAAACCGCGGCGCTACGTGCTCGCGCTCGCGAACACCCAGAAGCACAAGAACGTCGGCATTTTGCTCAAGGCGTTCGCAAGCGCACAGCTGAGCGACGTCGAACTGGTACTGTTCGGCAATGCGACGCAGGCCGGCTTCGAAGGTCTCGGGCATGTCGTGCCTCCCAACGTGCGATTTACCGGCCGCATTAGCGATGCCGAGCTCGTAGGGCTGATGACCTACGCCGGCGCACTTGCCTTTCCCTCACTTACAGAAGGGTTTGGTCTGCCGCCGCTGGAGGCAATGGCGCTGGGTTGCCCGGTCATCGCCGCACCGTTTGGCGCGCTTCCGGAAGTTTGTGGCAAAGCGGTGCTTTATGCCGATCCGTTCGACGCGGACGCCTGGCGAATGAATATTTTGGCGGTACTCAACGATGAGTCCGTGCGGCAGTCACTGATATCCGCCGGACGCCGGCAGGCTGGTGGCTTCACCTGGAGACAGGCGGCGCGCAGCATGTTCGAGACCGTGAAGGCCGTGAGCGGCTGAATTCCTTATAGAAAAGCGATGTTGGGGGGCACGTAATGTCTATTGATGTCGACTTCTCATTGGCGCTCAATGATCGAACCGGCAAGCTCTTTTTGGGGAAGGACATCATTTCAACGCTCGGCGCCAGGGTGACGAGGGTCCACTACGGCCGATTTCACGAATTTCCCCATAGTGATCTGATGCGCCGGATTGCGGGCCGCTTGACCCAGAAGGAAACCATTGCGCGAGTGAACAGGTCGCGGCTGGTTTCACTTTTGCCGGTCATTCGCGATCCACGCCCTACGCTGCATCTCGATCCGCTGAGCGTCGTGCGCCATCGCCTGGAAGCACGCGACATCGTGCTCTGCCACGATGTGGGTCCGATCACCCATCCAGAATATTTCGCGCCGGGTGTCAACGAACTGTACGTTCGGGCTTATGACGAGATCCGGCGAACGAAGCCCCATATGGTTTTCGTCAGCAAGACGTCGCAGCGGGAATTTCACGCGCTGTACGGCAATGACTTTGCCTCGTCGAACGTCATCTATATTCCAACCCGTTTGGGAGTCAAGAAAGGAGAGGGTCGTCCGGTGGAAGGCGTTTCGCGTCGTTTTCTGCTGACGGTGGGCAGTATCGGCGATCGGAAGAACCAGGCCCGTTCTATCGAGGCGTTCTCGGCAAGCGGGCTTGTGGAGAAAGGGTGGCAGTATGTCCTTGTCGGAGGGCGCGAGTCTGGCGCCGACGTCGCGATTGAACTCGCCAGGCAATCACCGGGTGTGGTGATGCCAGGTTATACGAAAGACGAAGAGCTTCGCTGGCTTTATCGCAACGCATCCGGCTTCGTTCTGATGAGTCTGCTTGAAGGATTTGGAATGCCGGTGATCGAGGCGATAGAGCACGACCTGCCATGCCTCGTTTCCCGCGGGAGCATTTTGACGGAAGTTGGCGGCGGCGCGATGCTGTGCGCCGATCCGCTTGCTCGAGAATCCATCGCGTATGGTATGCGGTCGCTAGCCGAAATGCCGGACGAGGAGCGTGATCGGCGGATTTCGGAGGCGCGTGCGCATCTCGCGCTCTTTGCGCGCGAGCCGATACTCGCTAGCTGGCGAGCACTGGTTGAAAAGGTCGGGTGATTCGCTGGGTCGGGTCCGCGGGCAGCATGTGCGTACAACAACAAGGCCCGCCGTGGCGGGCCAGGGCGACGTAAGACTAGTCGCTGCCTTGCATGGCCGACTTCGCAACGCGGCGGGCGGTATTCACCGCCGAGAAAGCCGCGGCCTTGGCGCGATCCCGCACGCCGCTTCGTCCAGGCGGCGTGGGTTTGAGACCAAGCTTGCGCAGGTAATAGTTGGCCCGATAGACATCCGCGCGCAGCGTGTTGAGAAACTGAAAGTTCACGCTCAAGGTCACCGAGATATTGTCCCCGTTCTTCAACCAATGGGGGCAGTTGACAGGAACGTGAACGCCGTTTCCGGGTGCCAGTCTGTACGTCTTCGCCCTGTCCTGCAACTCGGGTCGATAGTTCGGCGCGTTGTGGTCGATCGTCCAGAATCGCTCGAGTTCCTCTTCCGGAAGTACCTGCCGGTCTTCCCGATCAAAGACGTACAAATCCTTTTGCCCGTGGATTTGAAAAATGAAATTGCATTCCCGATCGATGTGATACGCCGTCACCCGCTTCGGTGACGTCACGAAAATGATGAGGTCTTCGCGCTTGATCTGCGATTCGATGTCACCGCCAACCATACCCTTGATCTCCGCCATCGCATGCCTGTACAGCTCGGCATAGGCCGGGTCTTGTTGCGGGCCTCTGAAAATGAACCAGGCGTTGGAGTCTTCCAGTTGCTTTAATGCGTTGAGCGGCGAGAACGCACGATTCGTATCTTTCCATTTCTGACCGGGCGCGACATCACCCATGTCGAAGTAGAGGTCATCTGGACGTGTTTTCAGGGTTCGCTCCGCCAATTCCAGCAATTGAGGAAGCTCAAAGAGCGGATGAGACGCCAGGTGGTGGGAGACGTCGAAGCTCTTCCGCTCGAAATTCTCCCGAAACACCGAGGAATCCGCGTCGATCCATTTATCCGGCAATTCCGCTTCGAGAGCGGGGGGAACCGCAGTAGTCTCCATGTGATCGCTCCTCTTGGTCAAATGGGGGATAAGGAATACCCCTTGGCACCGTCGAGACGTCGGATAACGAATTACTTGCGATCGTGGATTTATTGACCACATCGTCGAACTTGTAAAGCCACGCGGGCGTTCCCTTTAGGGCTACCCAGCCAGGACCGGGCTGAATATTCGGCATTGCGAGGGACACGACCGCTCGCGCTCCGGTTTGATGGAACGCTTGCATGATCTCTTCACGCTGTTGCGCCGTAAGCTTCGTCCAGAATGTTTCACTAAAATTCGGCCAGAGGACTTCGTCTTTGCGATCAAGGCGGTTGCGATCCTGCGGCTCGATACGGTACGGGAGACCGCCGAACTCGGCGACGATGCGCAAGCGTGAGACATAGGCCCAGCTGACCCTGACAGTGGGATAGCTATCCCGGATCACGGCAACTGGATCCCCCGGCTGCAACCCTGAGGCAGTGAGCGCGTCAGCAATCCGCCATTTCGGGTCGTCGTGAAAGTCCGATCGATTAACCGCCGCCACGAACGAAGGCCCGTCGGTCATCGCAAGCTCACCGAGAGCGCCTGCACCATAGATGATGACGAGCGCTGTCGCGAGCAGGCGGCGCGATTGCAGGGTTGCGTCGAGCAATGGCGCCCATGTCAGGAGCGCGATAACCATAACGAACGCACTGAGATAACGATCTTCAACGTGGACAATAAAATAGGTGGCGAAGCCTCCGACGGTTGGCAGCAGCAATGGCCAAACGCGGGTTATTGTCTTGAGGAGCGATGCTCGCCATGACCGCCTGGCAACGATAAACAAGAGCGCCGCGGCGAGCGAAAGCACCGTTGGGTGTTGCTTGAGTATCTGCTGCAAGCTCCACAGAGACCGGCCCATCGCTATCAATTGCATCTTCAAACTGAAGAACGTCTTGAAGCCTTTGTACCAATATGCGACGTCGTTATAGGGTGGGTACGTCGTGTGGAAAGGCGTACCGAAGCCGAACACCGGCAAGCCCGCTACAAGTTGACTGGTCGGGTGGATTGGCCGACCGAATTGCGCCGGTCCGCCTTGCCAATTGGTCAGGTGAGGAAGCTCGTTTACGTGCCAGGGGACATTCAAGGCACCCGAGGCGCCAAGCGTAAATTCCCCATAGGACCAGGAAATCCCGGCGATGTAGACGGCAAAGAGAACACCGAAGGTTCCCGCAACCGCACCGAATGACTTCCACAAGCCGCCCCTCATGCAGCAATAGATGAAAAGCGTCAACATGAAGAGACAGGCAAATGGAGTGAATACCCCTTTCACCCAAACACCGAGACCAAGGACCAGACCGAGCGAAGTTGCGGTCAAAAGGTCTTTGCGACGAATCAGGGAGAGAAGCAGGCCGGAAGCCAGGAGGAAGCCGGTGGTCACAAGCAAGTCTGGACACGCGGCTGAAACGGAATCGAGCGCGAGACAGGCGCCAAGAAAAACGCAAACCCCAATCCAGACGGTGAACGGGTGCTTGCCCAGCGCAAGCGAACCAGGCGAATACAGCGCGAGCGCACTCCGGATCAGTCCGCGCCAGGCGGCATAGGCAACGAGATAGATTACCCAGTTGACTGCCGTAATGGCATACCACTCGCCGTCCGGCGTGGGCGCGGCCAGTGCCCGGGCGCCGGCAACCAATGCGGGATAGCCGGGATTCCAGAAGGGGTTGAAAATTTCGCGCCAGTCGAGGTGCGTGACGGCCCAGCTGACATTGAGATAGGAAATCCAGTCGCCATAATATTGCGTCCGACCGTAGAGGCCTTCGACGATACCGAGTATGCCGACGACGATCCAGGACAGGATCAAATGCACATTCCCCCGTGACCACTTTATTGTCATGTAGCACCTCCACGCTTGCAGCTAGAAGATCAGTAGATAAGGGAGTTAACCGCCCAGTGGCCCAATCAGCAAAATGAGCTATTAACGCCCAATATCAGTCGAGGTGTGAGCACGGGCCGCTGTTCGCCTTGTCGGACGCAAACGCCGGTACGGTCCGGAGCGATCCAGCACAATGTGGCGAATCCTCGGAATGGATGGCGTGTTTCTGCACGCCCGTTCGTCGCTCGATGTCGTCCCGGCCGTCACATGACAGCAGGGCGTCTCGCTTACGGTCGTGCAGGCAAGTCACGCGATGAATTTAGCCGGTCGAATCGAACCTCTCTGTGCGTTGGGCAACGCGGGCTTTCGATCGAGCGAGGCAGATTCATCGGCGTGTGCGTGCGCACAGACAATTCCCAGATTCGCCGAAAGGGGAGCGGCGTTCAGGACGGCGGTGCATCGCCTGCCGTCGGGACCTGATTCGACGCATTGGAGGCCGCTCCGGAAAAGCGCGCCTTTTCGTTGAACGTCCACGCCGAGTTGAGCAGATAGGTCAAGCCGAGAACGAGGGCAGTCGTGACCAGCTGCGCAATGAGATAGTTCAAACCAAGACTGGTGACGAAGAACTTCATGCACACACCGTTCATCAATACGCCGAGCAAGGCGATGATGGCGAACTTCGGTGCGGTCGACAGGGGATTGCTCTTGCTTCGGAACGTGATCTGGCGGTTGAGGCTGTAGTTGACGATCGCGCCGACGGTCGCCCCGGCCATGGAACTGACCGCCGGGGAGGCAAGACCGGAGTGGACCATCGCAATCAAAATCGCATACTGTGCGACGGTGCCGATCGCACCGACGCCCGCATAGACCACAAACCTTCTTGCCGCGCGCAGATCAGGCATCGCTCGTGCCCGCAGATTGATAGCGGTGGCGGATCAGGTAAACCGGCCGATTTTTCGATTCGTAGTAGATGCGGCCGATGTATTCGCCAAGTACGCCTATACCGATCAACTGAACCCCGCCGAGCAGGAGCACGGCCGAGATCAATGACGCGTAGCCAGGTACGGCGACCCCTTGAATCAAGGTTCGCACAATGAGAAACGATGCATACAGTATCGCGATACATGCCACGAAGCTGCCGACGTAAGTCCATACGCGAAGCGGCAGCGTGCTGAAACTCGTGAAGCCCTCCAGCGCGAAGTTCCACAGTTTCCAACCCGAAAACTTCGATCGGCCGGCGAGGCGAGGCTCACGCACATACTCGACGACTGCGGTCCGGTAGCCGACCCAGGCAAACAGCCCCTTCATGAACCGCCGCGTCTCGGGGAGTTGTTTGAGGGCGTCCACGACCTCCCTCGTGATCAAACGGAAGTCACCCACGTTCTCCGGGATCTTCGTGTCGCACATCGCGTTGTGTATGCGATAAAAGATTGCCGCGGTCTGGCGCTTGAGGAAGGAATCCGTGAGCCGGCTCACACGTTTGGCAACGACGACATCGTGGCCTTCGCGCCATTTCTCGACCAATAGCGGAATGATTTTCGGCGGGTCCTGCAAATCCGCGTCGAAAGGAATCACAATGGCGCCGCGCGCTTCGTCGAGTCCTGCAGAAAGTGCAGCCTCCTTGCCGAAGTTGCGCGTCAGGTCGATGACACGGATGCGGCTGTCTTGCTTCGACATGCGAATCAGCATGCCCAGCGTGTCATCGCGGCTGCCGTCATTCACGCAGACGATTTCAAACCCGGTTCCGTCAATCGATTCAAGTACAGGAATGACCGTGCTGAAGAACGCGCCGATCATCTCCTCCTCGTTATAGAACGGCACGACGAGCGACAACAGGCAGGGCTCACTAACCGAGGGAACCTCCATAAGCGCAGGATTGGACCGCGCAGTCGTCTCGCGCGCGCCTGCCGGCGAGGTTGACGCTTCCCTCAGGAGAGGCTCCGGAGCCAGAAAGTGAGGGCGGCCGATATAGTCCATGATTACCTCGCGCAGATGCCGCGGTTGTCCGACTGGCGTAACGATTTCATCGCGGGCGCTCAGCGTTTGACCAGACGCCGAACCGCGTTCAGCGGGGACTTCAATCGGGTTACCGGCGAGTGAACGACTTCCGCAAATGTTTTGGGATGGCGATGTTCGAGCGTCGAGATGACTTTTCTTTTCAAACTGTCGCGCAATGGCGAAACACCGGGTGGCAACGGCTTCAGCCCCATCATGCGCAGAACGTAGTTAGCCTGGTAAACCCGCGCGCGTCGCTCGAGCGACTTCATGCAGTAGTTGATGCTGATACTCACCGAAATGTTGTCGTCGTTCTTGACCCAATGCGGCGCCAATGGAGGGTGATGCACCACTTCGCCCGGGTTGAGCCGGAAGATCGTGCCGCGACTCTGCAGTTGACGACGATAACGCGCGGCCTCGAAGTTGCCCGCGTAGTAGCGTTCCACTTCCTGGTCCGGAACCAGCTCGCGATCGGTAGCCGGGAAGAGGCATACGTCTTTCGAGCCTTGCAACTGGAACAGGAAGTTGGTTTCGTGATCGATGTGGAAGGGCGTCGAGATATTCGGCGACGAGACCAGCAACGTCATCGTCACAAGGGTGATGTCGCTGCGCAGCGGGTAATCGGACAACGCCTCGAGCTCGGCTGTAATCGTGTCAAGGACCTGGGCGTAGTCTGCGTCGTAAAGGTGTGCCTGAGTGAGCTTGATCCAGGAGTCGTTTTCGTGAACGCTCGCAAACGCTTCTTTCAGCCGCGTGCTGTGGGGCATGGCGCTGAATCTGGCTTCCAGCGAACTATTCTTGAAGTTGATCGCGCGGACGTTGCCATTCTTTTCAAGCATCCGCAGGGCGACCTCCTCGATCCTTGGGATCTCGAACAAGCCGCTTTCATGCAACAGGTGGTTGAATTTGAACGGATGCAGATTGAAGTTGCTTTTGAATTCCTTGTTGCAGGCGTGCAGGATTTTTCCGTCTGAGGTGAGTTGGGGTGATGCATCGTCCAACGCCGCACCATTGCTAGTCACAGACATGGCACACCTTTGCAGGTTAGAGGGTATTGCTTGCAGGCTACTATCGCGCCCGTGGGCCAGATGTGCGTTGACGAACATCCAGGCCGGTTTAGGGCGTTTACCCGCGATGAGCGGTCTAGTTGACAGCTTCCTGCCTGGTCGCCGAAGGTGTGTCGGCGGCTCTGAAGCTTGGCCGGAGAAAATCGACGACCTCGGCGTCCGTGATCGGTTTGATATGCAGCCCGAAAGCGGCGTTCAGTGAAGTGACAAGGTACTGTGCCCAAAGGGTATTCCAGACGACGCCGGCATGAGTGTCTGAAAGGTAGGTGTTGTGCGGATCGTCGCCAGTGGTATTGGTGATTGCCCAGCCAGGCCCCAGATGCACGGTCTTGTAATTCGGGCGCCCATGATCATCGCGATTGCCCCACAGGCTTCTGAACCATAAGCCAGCGTCGAGAACATGGACATGGCGGTTCGCCGAGGCGAGCGCGCGCAAGCCATTGTTGAAACGATCAATGCCGGCATCGATATTGGCGATCTCCCTGGCGGATTGCCAGCTGTTGAACTCGCCAGGCCAATCGGCGTCGCTGCCCCCGGTCACAAGCACGACATAGGTATCCGGATGATATTTTTGGATTAGCGCGACGGCTTCGCCAATGGACTTGATGCAGGCGTTGATTGCGCTCGCGGGGCGCACTGCATCGGGATCGCGGGACAGCTCGTCAAAAAGCTCGTGGCTGCTGAGATCGTTGTCGCCGATCTGGATCAGTACGACGCCGCCTCGCCACGCTAGGGGTTCCATGTCCATCAAATCGACGAGTCGGATCGCCTGGCGCTGCGATTGCCCCATCAACTGGCTGCAGGTCGCGCCGCTAACCGCAAAGTTATAACGGTAGTCCTCTTTGGGAGGCGTGCGGGCGAGCGCACCCAAAGCTTCGCTGGCCATGGCCCGATACTTGCCGGTTCCCCAAACGCCCCATTTGCCCTGGTCGATCTGGTCTCCCCGCAACTGGGCGAGCACCTCGGTCCACTGCCACGTGGTCGCGCGCCACTGGCCTCCTCGCGCGTGCGGATCGCTCGACATGACCGTGTCGTGGTAGGACTGGCTATTGGAGTCACCAAGCACGGCGAATCGCACCCTTCCAGATGGCGGCTCCGACGCGCTGGCGACGGCGACCGGCACACGGCGAAACAGGCCGGGAACGGCCAGCCTGACAAAAAGGCCGGTGACGGATAGTGCGCCGAACAGCGCGATCAGCAACACCCTACGCGAACGGGACATAGGCCATTTACCCTATCGTGGCGCACCGAGATCATGACCCTTCGAGGGCGTTTTCCTGTTCGTCGTGCGCGGTTTCGGCAAAGCGGTCGAGCAGCTGCTTGCCCATCACCGCCGCGCCGGCCGCGCGGAACATCTGGTTGTGCATGCCGGGAACCTCGGTGACGACCAGTTTGCCGCTGATCACTTCACCCCAGCCCATGTCGTGCGCAAACAGGCGGCCCTTGAGCACCTGACCGCTGCGGAAGATCTGGACATTGCCGTCGTAGGGCTTCGGACGGTATCGCACCTGCTGCTCGCGCAGATAGCCGATATTGCGGCCATACCAGAGATTGTCGTCGATCATGTTGTTCGCGCTGTCGTTCTTCAGGAAGCCGAACTTCACCGCAAGCTGCGTCAGACGAAGCCAACGAACGGTCCGAAACTGCTGGAGGAACGCAATCATGGACATCTCGCCACGCTTCGCCAGGCGGTAGTCGCGCGGAATGTCGTCCATACGCACCTGGACTTTGCGCAACAGGCGATCGTACCAGGGCATCGATTCCCGATACCCCGGGCACCAGGAGTCGGTGAGGACGACGAGTTCCACCGTTTCGCCTTCGCGGCGCAACTGGTGAGCCGCCTCCAGCGCCATCGCGCCCAGCACGCAGTAGCCCATGAGAATATAAGGGCCGCTTGGCTGGATCAGTCTGATGAGTCGCACGGCGTCCGCGGCGAGATCCTCGAAAGCGCGCAACGGGAAGTTGGGCTGAGGCGTCTTCGGCACCATGGGAACGTCGACGATGGGCCGCACGTCGCCGACCTGTTTGGCCAGTTCATACAGGACCGCGATGTTGTTGAGCACGATGACGGGCGTTTGCGAACCCTCCTCGTTGAAGCGCACGACGTTGTGCGCTTTCGCCTCCAGCTCCGCACGGCTCATAAAGCCGCTCACGCCCACGCCCCCCGCGACTTGCGCCGTGTCGTTTCCGGCGGCGGGCGCGGGCGCTCGCTGCGGCATGACCTCGGCGGTTTCCAGCACCGCGCGCCATTGGGCCAGATAGCGGTCGATCGTCTCGATGTCGTAGAGGTCGGTGTCGCCCTCACAGGAGATGCGCCAGCCCTCCGGGCGCCGCACCATGAAGAAGTTGAGGTCGTAGAGCGCGCCCGCGTTGAAGGAGGGCGAAGTCGTCGCGGCGAAATCCTGGCGTCGGACCTCATCGCCCATGCCGACGAAGCTTTGCTGCAAAGCGAAGTTGACCGAGCATAGCGGCGGCCGGTTCATATCCGACACTTCGCCGGCCATCTCCATCATCTCTTCGAACGGCACGTGCAGATGCTCGATAGCGTCGCTGAGCTTGGCGCCGCACTGTGCGGTGATATCGGCAAGCGTGCTGCCCTGGGTCACATCGAGGCGCAGGATCACCGTGTTGATGAGCGGCCCGATTACACCTTCGAGTTCCTGCTGATCGCGCACCGACATCTGCGTGCCCATGGCGACTTTGGGCTGCTCAGTCGTCTTTTGCAGCGACATCGCGAGGCCCGCGGCCGCCACGCTGAAGAGCGTCACGCCTTGCGCCTTGGCTGCCGTGATCAGACGCTCGCTCAAGTCGCCCGGCAACAGAATCGAGCGAATGACGCCCTGGAAGCGCCGCTCCGGCGGCCGGGCGCGGTCGCCCTTTACGTCGAAGCGGCTGAACCCTTTAAGCTCCTGGCGCCAATGGACGCGAGCGCGATCGATCGCCGCACTGGCCAGGAACTCACCCTTCCATAGCGCGTAATCGCCATGGTGCAGCTCGACGTCCGCGTACTCGGGATCATGGCCCGCGTGCAACGCCGCGAGTCCTTCGACGAGTTCGCGCACGAGGATCGCGAAGGACCAGCCGTCCATCACCAGCGAATGGAAGGTCAGCTGCAACTCGCCTTGCGTGCTCGACCTCGGCAACCACACGGCGCGGAAGAATGATGCGCACGACACGTCGAAAGGCGTGCGTGCCTGCTCTTGACCCACACGCTGGGCCTCGGCCAGCGCGGCTTGTTCGTCCAGACCGCCGAGATCCACGACGGCGAGCCGGAAGGGGGCGCGGCTCCAGACCTGCTGGCGCAGCCCCGCGCCCGTCATCAGGAAGCCGGTGCGCAAGATCTCGTGCCGCGCGACCAGTTCGCTGAGCACCTGCTCGATGCTCGCGGCAGTGAGCGGGCCCGACAATTGCAGCCGGAAGGCGATGTTGAGCGCGGAGGCCTTAGGCGACGCCTTCTGCTCGTGCCAGTAGCGTACCTGGCAGGCGGTCGCCGGGAACAGGGCGTGGCCCGCCTCGACCTCCTGCACAGGTGCGATATTCAAGGCTATCGAGTTCATCGCTCAGGCTCCCTCGGCAATCCTGCGCTTGAAGTTGAGGATCGACGGCCGCGCCGCCGCGGGCGCCTCGACCGGCTCGTCCGTCTGCGTGCCGTCAAGGCTCGCGGCCAGCTGCTCGATCGTGACGTTCTTCATGAGCTGACGCGCATCCACGCCGAGCCCGCGCTCGTTCATTCGTGCAACGATGCGGAACAGCTGCAGGCTGTCTGCACCGAGGCTGAAGAACTTCTGGTCGATGCCTACCTGCTGCAGGCCGAGCACCTCGCCCCAGATCGCGGCGATGGTGGCCTGCGTCGGCGTCATGGCCGCGGGTTCGGCTGCGGCGACCACGATTTGCGCGGCCTCGCGCGCCGCCGGTTCGATCGGCACCGGCGCTTGCGGCACGACCTTGAGCGCGGCATGCGGCTGGCGCACCGGCGCGGCCACCATGTCCGCCGTCGGCACGGGCAGGGCCTTGCGGTCGAGCTTGCCGTTGCTGGTCTGAGGCAGCGCGTCGAGCGTCATCCACAGTGTCGGCACCATGTAGGACGGCAGTTGACCGGCGACATGCGCTGCGACTGCGCTCTGATCCGGTTTGTCGGAGCCAGCGCCAACCAGGTAGCCCACGAGGCGCGCGCTGTCGGCCACGGTATGCAGGGCGACGGCGGCTGCGGCAACACCGGGAGCCTTGCGCAGGGTGGCCTCGATATCTTCGATCTCGATGCGGAAGCCGCGCAGCTTGATCTGCTGGTCGCGACGGCCCAGGTGCTGGAGCGAGCCGTCGGCGAGCCGCTTCGCGAGATCGCCGGTACGGTAGAGCCGGCGCGGTGCGGCGCCTTCGATGACAACCGACTTGAAGGCGGCATCGGTCAAGTCGGGGCGGTTGAAATAGCCCTTCGCCAGGCCTTTACCGCCAATCCACAGTTCGCCGCTCACGCCTTCGGGCGCCAGATGCAGGTCGTCGGTCAGGACGTGCAGGTCGGTATTGGCGAGCGGCGCGCCGATCACCACCGGTGCGTTCGCAACGACACGCGAGGCGGAGGACCAGATCGTCGTCTCGGTCGGGCCATAGAGGTTCCACACCTCCGCGCCGGTCGCGAGCAGGTCGTCGGCGAGGTCACGTGGCAACGGCTCACCGCCGCACAGGATCTTGAAGCCCTTCGGCGCCTTGAAGCCGGCCTCGAGCAGCATGCGCCACAGCGAAGGCGTCGCCTGGAGCACGGTGGTGGCTTCTTCCTTCAGGCGGGTCACCAGTTCGAAACCGGTGCGCACTTCCGCGTGGCCGGCGATGAAGGTCCGCCCGCCGGCGATGAGCGGCAGGAACAGCTCGAGACCCGAGATATCGAAGGAGAACGTCGTCACCGCGACGATGGTGTCCCTGACCGTAAAGCCCGGCGCGTGCGCCATCGAGAGCAGGAAGTTGCTCAGCGCGCGATGGCCGATCTCCACGCCCTTGGGCTGACCCGTCGAGCCCGACGTGAAGATCACGTAGGCCGAATCCGCGTCCGTTACGGTGGGCAGCGCCACAGTCTCGTCATCGTCCTGCGCGAGGAGCGCCTCCACGTCCAGCACGCGATGCGCGCCCGGTTCCAGCACCGTGAGGCTTTGCTCATCGCTGAGGATGGCGGCGATGCCAGCGCCATCGAGAATCTGGCGCAGGCGTGCAGGCGGCATCGTCATGTCGAGTGGCACGTAGGCGCAGCCCGCGCGCCACACGCCGATCATGGCGGCCACGATCATGGCGCTGCGTTCCATCGCGAGGGCGACGCGTGAGCCTGAGGCGATACCCGCCGCCATGAGCCGGCGCGCGATCTGGCTGGCGCGCGCATCGAGTTCGCCATAGGTCAGGCTCGTCGAGTCGTCCGACACGGCCGTCGTATCGGGAGCCTGCCAGGCCTGCGCGGCGATCAGCGCCGGCGTCGTCTGCGAGAGATCGTAGTCGCGCTGGGAAGCGTTCAGCTCGTCACGCAGATGGTGGATTTCCGCATCGCTCAAGAGCGGCAGGGCTGCGACAGGCGTTTCGGCATCGCGGGCGATCGCCGTCAGCAAGGTTTCGTAGTAGCCGAGCCAGCGCTGGATCGTCGTTTCGTCATAGACGTCGGTGTTGAAGTCGCAATCGAGCCGCAGGCCCTGAGCCGATTCGATCACGTTCAGGAACAGATCGAAGTTGCTGTAGGCCTTCGCGTTCGGCGCGAAGTGCGTGGTGACGCCTGCCATGTCGAGTTCGCCGTCGACCTTTTCCAGGTTGAACTGCAGATCGGTCAGCGGCAGCCGGTTGAGATCGCGCTTGATGCCGAGATCGCGCACGAGTGCGCCGTAGGTGTAGTTCTGGCGGTCGCCTGCGTCGTAGAGGTGATCGCGCACTGCCTTCATGTGCGTGGCGAAAGGCTTCTCGCGGTCGAATTTCACGCGCAGCGGCAGGAAGTTCACGCAGTGCCCGACCAGCAGCGCTTCGCCCGCTTGCGACTGGCCAGCCATCGGTGCGGCGATCACCACGTCGTCATTGCCGGACAGCCGGCCGAACAGCACCTGGGCCGCGCCGAACAGCGTGGCGAACAGCGAGCAGCCCTGCTTCGAGGAGGCGGTCTTGACCTGCTTGAGCAGGTCCGCGCCCAGATGGCGGGTCGTCGACGCGCCGTTGAAGCTCTTGCGTTCCGGACGCGGGCGGTCGCCGGGCAAATCGGGTTGCGGCGCCGGGACGCGATGGACGTTCATCCAGAACTCGCGCGTTTCCTTGTCGACACCAATTTCGTCCTGCGCCTTGGCGAAGGCGAGGAAGCTCTGCACCTCGTCGAGTTCCGGCTGCGTGCCCCAGACTTCTGCGGCGTAGAGCGCAGCCAGATCGCGCAGGATGATGTTGATCGACCAGCCGTCGCAGACGATGTGATGCGCCGTGAACACGAACGCCCACTTCTGCGCTTCGAGGCGAACCAGTGCGGCGCGCGCGAGCGGGCCCCGGGTCAGGTCGAAGAACTCGCGGGCTTCCGCGTCGATGATGGCCTTGAGCTCGCCCGCCGGATCGGCGTGAGTGGAAAGGTCGATCGGGACCAGCGGCACGGTCGTCGTCGGTTCCGCGAACATCATGTCGCCCACGCGCGAGAAGTGCACGCGCAGCGCATCGTGGCGGGCAACCGTCGCGGCGAAGGCCCGTTCGAACGCGGCCTCGTTCAGCTTGCCATTGAGTTCGAGCGTGAACGACTCATTGAACGCGAGCGAGGCTTCGTGACCCTGCTGGGCCGACATCCAGATTTCCTTCTGCGGCTCGGTGAGCGCCGATTGCGTGAGCGCCGGTTCGACCTGCGTCAGCGCCGCGGTGTCCTGCGCGCCGCCGAGAATGCCGACGCGCTGGAGCGCATCGATGCTCGCGATGAAGGCGTCGCCGATCTTGCGGATGTCCTCGTCCGAATGGCTCGTCGTCAGGAAGCAGGGGAAGCCCTCCATGATATGCACGCCGAGGTAGCGCATATACGGATAGAAGAGACTGCCCAGCCGATCCTCGCCCGAGAGATTCACATAGAACCAGCTCGAGAAGGATTCGGCCCGCGTAGCGATGCCGACCTTCTCCAGATGCGCGTTGACGCGCTGCACGAGGCCGGCCATGCGTTCGCCGAGGCCTTCCTGCAGCGCCGGGCCCGCTTCCTTGAGGTGCAGGAGGACGGCTTTCATTGCGGCCAGCACGACGGGGTGGCGCACGAACGTGCCGGCGAAGAACGTCGGCGGAACTTCGGGCACCGAAGCATCGCCGAATTGCCACTGACCACCGTCGAGCGCGTCCATGTACTGCGTGGTGCCGGCGAGCACGCCGATGGGCAGGCCGCCGCCGACCACCTTGCCGTAGGTCGCCATGTCGCCCTGGATGCCCCACAGGCCTTGCATGCCGGCCGGATGGACGCGAAAGCCCGTCACGACCTCGTCGAAGATGAGGGCCGACTCATTGGCGGCCGTCACGTCGCGCAGCTGCTGCACGAACTCCTTCGGACGCAGATTGGGATGGCGCGACTGCACCGGCTCGATCAGGACGGCTGCGATATCGTCGATGTTTGCCTTGATCCACTCGAGGCTTTCGGGACGCGCGTAGGGCAGCACGACCATGTTGCCCACGGAGGTCTGCGGAATTCCCGGGGCGAGCGGGAATGCGCGCGGCACGCCCGCTTCGCTGCCAGGCTTCACGAGCACTTCGTCGAACTGGCCGTGATAGTCGCCGTCGAAGCAGACGACCTTGTCCTTGCCGGTCACCGTGCGCGCGAGACGCATCGCCGCCATCACGGCTTCCGAGCCGGTATTGCAGAACGTGACGCGCTGATGGCCGGTCATGTCCGAGAACATCTGGGCGACTTCGCCCGCGAGCGGCGACTGCGGTCCGATCGCGAAGCCTTCCGCCAATTGCGCGTTGACCGCCTCGACCACGAAATCGGGCGTGTGGCCGAACGCGGTCTGGCCGTAGCCGTTGACCACGTCGATGTATTCGTTGCCGTCCACGTCCCAGATCTTCGAGCCCTTCGAGCGCTGGGCGACGATCGGATAGACGAGCTCCTTCCATTCCTCGCGGAAGCCGCTGGCGGTACGCGGATCGGCAAGCACCGACCGATAGGACTGCGTACGGGACTTCGAGGTGGCGGTTTTCGCCGAGTAGCGCGTGGCCAGATCGGTGATGAACGCCTGCTGCGCGTCGGTCATCTGGGCCGAGTGCGAGGCGCCGGGCTTGTACGCGGTGAAGCGCGACGGGCGGTTCTCCTCGAACTTGATCTCGGGGCCGGCGGCGTGCGCGGGCGCGGTGGCAGGCGCGGGCGCTGCAGCGGCAACGACCGGCGCGGCGGCGACGGCTGCGGGCACCACGATTTGGGCCGCGGCGGGCTGCGGCACGGCCAGCGGCGCACCTTGCAGCACCTCGAGTTGACGCGCCATCACCGACTGCATCGCGGCGAGCTGGTCGCGGATCACCGACTGGAGGTCGCCCGTGGCTGGCTGAACAGCCACAGGTGCACTCACTTGCACTGCCGCAGCGGCGACCGGAGCAGCCGAGACTTGAACAGCGACCGGCGCAGCGACAGGTGCAGCAACCGGCGCAACCTCAGCCGGCACTTCCGGATCGGGCGGCATGGCGCCATCGAGGAACTGCGCGAGAGCGGGCAGCGTCGGATAGTCGCTCATGATCTGCCGGAAGCTGATCGTGACGTCGTAGCGGCGGCGCAGCTGCCGGGACACTTGCCCCATGAACAGCGAGTCGTAACCGAGATCCCAGAACGTCACGTCCGGATTGGACGTATCCGGTGCTTCGCCGGACATTTCGGCGAGCAGCGACGCCAGTTCGGCAATGAGACGCGGTTTGCGGTCGATTTGGACGGTTTGGGCCATGGCGGTCTCAGGAATATCGATTAGGGCTTCGGACGGGGCTTGTGCGGCAATCGCTGCGGCAACGGTCGTCGGCTGGCGTGAAGAGGCGGTTGCCGGGGCGTCAATCCAGTGCCGTTCCGGCTCGAAGGGGTAGGTCGGTAGCGAAACGCGGCGGCCGGCTTCAGTCCGCAGCGTTTGCCAGTTCGGCTTGACGCCGTTCAGCCACAGGCGCCCGGTTGCCTCGGCGAGGACGGCAAGCTCGCGCTCGCGCGTCGCGAAATCGGGCAGTGAGGCAATCGCACCTTGATGCCGGTCCTTGGGCAGGCCCTGCAGGACAAAGGTCGAAAGCGTGCGGCCGGGGCCGATTTCGAGCAGAAGCGGCTTGGCCTCTGCCGTGACCGTGGCCAGCGCGTCGCTAAAGCGCACGACATTGCGGCAATGGCTGGCCCAGTACTGTCCCGAGACGGGCTGATCCATCGCCGCCCACTGCCCGGTCACGGAGGACACGTACGGAATCTTCGGCCTCGCGAAAGAAAGACCGTCCGCGACCTTGGCAAGATCGTCGACGACGCCCGACATCATGCGCGAGTGGAACGCGTGCGAAGTGTGCAGACGTCGATGCTCGATGTCGCGCGTCTTGAGCGTGGCCTCGAATGCCTCGATGGCCGCGAAGGGGCCTGCCACGACGCTGAGCGTCGGCGCATTGATCGCGGCGAGATCGACGTCGGCGGGCAGCATCGCGCTGAGTTCGGCTTCCGACAGGCGCACGACCAGCATCGCGCCCGGTTCGGCCGACTGCATGAGCGCGCCGCGTTGCGCGATGAGGCACAGCGCATCCTCGAAGGCGATCGCCTCCGCCACGCACGCCGCGACCAGCTCGCCGACGCTGTGGCCGATCATGGCCGTCGGCTTGATGCCGCGCGAGATCCACAACTGCGCGAGCGCATATTCGACGAGGAAGAGCGCAGGCTGCGCGTAGATCGTCGAGCGGATGGGGTGCGGGGTGTCGTCGCCTTCCGGGGCTTCGCTCAACAGCAGCGTGCGGATGTCCAGGCCGAGATGGGGGACGAGCGCCTCGGCGCCCCTGTCGATCCACTCGCGATAGACCGGCTCGGTGCGATAGAGCGCGGCGCCCATGCCCGGATACTGCGCGCCCTGGCCGGGGAACATGAAGACGACTGCGGGCGTGGCCTGCGGGGCCTGTGCTTCGATCGCGCCTTTCTGCAGCTTGGCCCGGGCCTGCTCCACGCTCTCGGAGACGACAACGGCGCGGTGCGCGAAATCACGGCGTCCCGTTTGCAGCGTCGCGGCCACGTCGGCCAGTGCGATCTCCGGATGGTTTGCGAGGTGCGTGGCGAGATTCGCCTTCGCGCGTTCGAGTGCGGCGGCGCTGCGGGCCGATACCGGCAGGATCTGGAGTTGTTCGCATTGCTCGGCCGGGGCGGTACGGCAAGGTGCCTCTTCGAGCACCACATGCACGTTCGTCCCGCCGACGCCGAGGGAACTCACGCCGGCCCGGCGTGGCGTGGCGCCCTCAGCCCAGGGACGCACGGCCGTATTGAAGAAAAACGGACTGCTGGCCAGGTCGATGCCGGGGTTGGGCGAACGGAAGTGCGTGAGCGGCGGCAAGGTGCGGTTGCGCAGCGCGAGCGACGCGGCGATGAAACCCGTCACACCTGCGGCCGCGTCGAGGTGGCCGACATTCGCCTTCGCCGAACCGAGCGCGCAGAACTGGCCGCCCTCGGCGCCGCCCAGACGAAACGCCTGCACGAGGCCTGCGAATTCGATCGGATCGCCGAGGGGCGTAGCCGTGCCATGGGCCTCGACATAGCCAATCGAGGCCGGATCGATGCCGGCCTCGGCGTGCGCGATGGCAATGGCGCGGGCCTGGGCGTCGACGCTCGGCGCGGTGAAGCCGACCTTGTCGGAGCCGTCGTTGTTGATGCCCACGCCGCGGATCACCGCATAGATCGGGTCTTCGTCGGCGATGGCGTCTTCGAGACGTTTGAGCAGGACGACGCCGGCACCGCTGCCGAATATTGTGCCCTTCGCATCGGCATCGAACGGACGACACACGCCGTCGGGCGCGCCCATACCGCCTTCTTCGTAGAAGTAACCGCGCTTCTGCGGGAAGGTGATCGAGACGCCGCCGGCCAGCGCCATGTCGCAGCGTCCCGCACGAAGGTTCTCGACGGCGAGGCTGATGGCGGTGAGCGAGGTGGAGCATGCCGTCTGCACGGAGATGGCCGGCCCCGTCAGTCCGAGCTTGTAAGCGGTGCGGGTCGCGACGAAATCGCCGGCCCCGACGAGCTTTTGATACTCGCCGATCTGGAACTGGCTCGTAAATTCGTCGATGACCGCGCGATCGGAGAGGATGTGCTTGAGGAAGTACGTGTTCATCGACGTGCCGGCGAACACCCCGACGGCGCCGGTGATCGTCGCCGGGTCGTATCCGGCATCTTCGAACGCTTCCCAGGCGATCTGGAGGAAGAGGCGCTGTTGCGGGTCGGTCAGCGCGGACTCGCGCGCGAGCATGCCGAAAAAGCCGGCATCGAAGTGATCGACATCCGCCAGGATCGGCCGCGCCTTGACATAACTCGCGTCGCGGCGCGACTTGTCGTCGAAACTGTCTTCCAGTTCCGCCAGGTCGAAATGCGTGATGCAGTCGCGCCCCGCGAGGATGTTCGCCCAAAATTCGGAGACATTACGCGCACCCGGAAATCGTCCGGACATGCCGACGACTGCAATCGCTCCGCTTTGCGCGCCTCGGCGTAGACGGATCGCCTCTTTGCTTGCTGCCGGGAGCGTCGTGCGCAGTTGTGCAGCCAGCGCCTCGACATTGGGGTGGCGGAACAGATCCACCAGCGCGACCTTGGTTGCGACGTCGCGCGCGATGATGGCGTGCGCGCGCATCAGATCGAGCGAGCGCAAGCCGAGGTCGAAGAAGTTCGCACGGCGATCGACGGATTTGCCGAGGAGCCCTTCGAATACGGACGCGAGCTTGTCGGCAATGTCGTCGTCAATGGGCAAGGACGCTGCTAATGCTTCGGATTGCGTATCGATTGTGGCAAGCAACGCTTTGCGGTTGATCTTGCCATTGGGCGTCAGCGGAAAATCCGGCAGCACACGCAGCTCAGACGGCATCATGTAGTCGGGCAGGGCCGACCTGAGATACGTGCGGATTTCCTTCAGGAGGAGTGCGACGTCCGCCGCGTCGGCCTTCACGAATCCCGCGATGGCCTTGCCCATGCGGCCATCGAACGCCGCCACGGCCGCGTCGGCCACGCCGGGCGCCACGCGCAACGCATGTTCGATTTCGTCGAGTTCGATGCGTTTGCCTGCAATTTTGATCTGCCGATCGTTGCGGCCCAGAAATTCGATTGCGCCGTCCGCGCGGCGGCGCACGAGGTCGCCCGTGCGATAGAGCTTGGCACCGGGAGCGAAAACGTCGTCGACGAACTTCTCGGCCGTCAGTTCAGGGCGATTGAGATAGCCAAGCGCGACGCCGTCGCCGCCCGTGACCAGTTCGCCGACCTCTCCATCGGCAACAGGCATGAGCTTGTCGTCCACGATGTAGGCGCTCGTACCCGCGATGGCGTAGCCGATGGGAATGGCATCGCCATGCGCGAGCGCCTCGCCGTCACGCGGAATGCGGTAGCAGCAGGTGAAGGTCGTGTTCTCGGTCGGGCCGTAGCCATTGATGATCTGCAGACCCGGATGAGCCTCCATGACCTTTCGAACATGGACGGGGGACAGCACGTCCCCGCCCGTCAGCGCCTCCTTGAGCGGAAGAAAGGCTTCCAGCCGATAGTCGGCGAGCGCATTGAAGAGGCCAGCCGTGAACCAGGCGCTGGTAACGCCAAGTCGCGCTATCTCGGACGCGATCGTGTCGAGAGAGGGCTGGACCTCGTTGATGATGGCGGCACAGCCGCCGTTCAGGAGCGGTCCCCAGATCTCCAGCGTGCTCGCATCGAAGGCGAGCGGCGCGAGGTTGAGGAAGCGCGTGTGGGGCGAAAGCTCGGTGAACGTCTGGCCCTGCACGAGGCGCAGGATCGCGCGCTGCGGCACGATCACGCCCTTGGGTTTGCCGGTCGAGCCGGAGGTGTACATCACGTAGGCAGCGTCGTCACGAGCGCTAGCGTAGAGCGGTGCGGGCTCGGCCGCCTCCGCAGCCGCCACGACATGCTCGAGATCGACCGAGACGCCGTTCAGTTCGCCAACGCTGGCGAGCGCGGCCGCTTCAGCGATGATGAGCTTGGGTGAGCAGTCGGAAACGATGAAATCGAGCTGCGCCTTCGGATAGGCGCGGTCCAGCGGCACGTAGACGGCGCCCAGCCGCAGGATCGCCAGCATCAAGGCCAGCGTGTCGCGGCTGCGTGCAACCATGATCGCGCAGCGCTCGCCCGGCTCCAGTCCCATTTCGTGCAGGACGGTGGCGAGCCGCGCCGAACGTTCGCCGAGGGCGGCGTAGTCTTCCTCGCCCGTCGCGTCAATCACAGCAAGATGATTGCCGAAGTCGGCACATACGGCATCGAAGCGCGCTGCCACGCCAGGTACGTGATCGGTCCCGCCCGGCAAAACGCCTGAAAGTCCATCTCTGTGTGACATTTGCTACTCCCCCACGATTTTGACGAAGGCCGCTGCTGAGCAAGGCTTGGCGATGCGCTCGCCGCACTTGCGCAGAACGGCAGCCGGTCACAGGAAGCACAAGCGCCAGGCGGCTTTGCGCACCGGCTCGCGTCCCAAATTTGAAATTTGCTGTAGGAGGAAGTTAATCTTCCGTGGGATGCCTATCCGTTCGCCGTCGCACACACGATGTGCTGCAGCAACACATCACGCCGGGACTGCGCGGGCGCATCGGCGCGCAGGCCGCGGCCTGCATTCCGCCATGCGAGCGGCTTCGGCGTATTCGCGGCGTGGGTCCAGGGCGCGTTGTCTCAAGGCGAAGACTGGCGATTCCTGTGTTGCGTTGTGCGCGGCAACAAGCGGCTCGTGCGGCCGGAATGGACGATGCCGGCGTTCCCGAGGCCTTGGGAAGTCAGTTCATGTCGATGATCGACCAGCCACGGTGGCGCGCCGCCACTGCGCCCGCGCAGGTCGGACTGGGTGACAGGGCGCGAACGCGCCAATGCGAGGCTTCCTGAGCCGCGCCGCCGACGAAGCGCGGTGTCGTGTCGCCATGAACGGCAAGATCGAACTCGAAATGCTCCGGCGGCAGAATGAAGCCGGTCCCGAGCGCTTTCAGGCAGGCTTCCTTGCGCGCCCAGGTTTCAAAGAAAACCGTTTGCCGTTCCGATGCCGGGAGCGCGTCGAATTGTTCGCGCTCCCTGGCGGAGAAGACCTGGAGCGGCATGCTTTCCTCGATCGCACGAACCCGTTCAACGTCGATGCCCACCTCGAAGCCGTTCGAAATGGCGAGTGCCGCCGTATTCTCGCTGTGGCTCAGGTTGAAGCAGATCCGCCATCCAGCAGGTTGGCTCGTGCAAAACGGTTTGCCTTCCGGACCATACTCAAGTGCGACCACCCGCGGGGATCGCGCGAGATAGCGGCCAAGAACTTGTCTGACTTCTCCCCGGCCAATTACGTAGCGGCGGCGATGCAACTCGAAGCGAAAGTTGCCGGCGCGCTCGTGTTCCTGCGCGGATAGCATCGCCCAGTACCGATCAAAATCGCTCCCACAGGCATCGAGGTCCCATTGCCAGACATGGACTTCTTGCATGGTGGGTGGCGTGAGGGGCGACGAGGACATTGAGGGCCTGGTTCGACTTGCGGTTGGAAGTGTCGGCGCGGCAGGGCTTCGCGCCCATCCGGTTGCGTGCGCAACGAGCGGCTCACACACAAGAGAATGTACAGATACATCTCTCGCGGATTTGTTGGGCAACCCACGGAACGGGACTTCCGACACGGCCTACGATTCATGAAAGCGTGATGAAATAACGCTGCACTGCGTGCGCGCATGTGTACGGGGTCCGACTAGCCGACGCGGCAATTGCCGAAACAAGGCGACGACACAAAACCTGTGAGGCTCTCCGAAAGTAGCTGGGCTGCAGAGACCTTTGTGACTCGATGCGGCGCCGGACGAATCGTCTATTGCTTCGGCTTCCAGAACGCCTCCCGGTTACGTTCGTTACTGGTCCGAAGCCCGTTTGGGGAAGGTTGCCAATCGATTCTGTATTGAATTAGAAAGTATGAAGAATTTAAATGTAAGACATATTTCTGGATTCCCAACGGTAGCCCTGTTCCGGTAAGGAACGGTAAGAATATGTGTGATTGACGTGCTATCAGATCGAGACCGATAGTTTTACTCTTTGCACGAGGAAGTTGTCGAAATTCAGATCGAGGTGTGGGATGCAGTGTGATTTTGACAATGTCTATAACGTGAGTGTGATCATTCCACACTACAACAGCCTTGATTTGCTTTGGGTGGCAATAGACTCGATTTCCAGTCAAACCGTTGTTCCGCGGGAAATCATTGTCGTCGATGATGCATCGGGGCTGCAGTTCGAGTTGCCGGGTCGTTGCGGAGACAACATTGCCTTGCGCCTGATTCGCGAAAGCGAGAACCATGGTGCGGCGTGGTGTCGAAACCGGGGCATTGAAGAGGCCACCGGTGATCTGATCGCCTTCCTCGACGCTGACGACCGATGGCTCCCGAACAAGCTCGAGCGCTGCATCGCCGCGTTCGGCCCCAGGCCTGTGGGGAACGAAGCGAAGGTGCTCTTCAGCAACGTCGTGCTAACGGACGCAGGGCGGCGCATCGTGGGCAACCGCTCTCCCTACGATGGGCAGTCGATGCTCGACTTCATCCTGCTGGAGGGGGGCTATATTCAGACCTCGTCGATCATGATGTGGCGCCATCAGTACCCGCTGATCAGCTTTGATGAATCGTTGCGCCGTCATCAGGATTGGGACTTCGCCATTCGGGCTGAAATGGCCGGCTGCGTATTCGTTTATCTGCACGATGCACTGGTGGAGTATTCCTTGAGCGAAAGTCCCGCCAGAATTTCGAAGGCGGTCAGTTGTGAGCCCAGTCTCGTATTTTTTGAAAAATATAACAAGCTCATGTCCAAAGGGCATGTCTCATCGTTTATATTTAATGTTTTGATTTACAAGAAAATGAGTATTGCCTTGAGGCTTGCCATTGTCGAGCGAGTTCTGTTAAGAGAGATAGAGATTCCCAGCAAGGATTGGGCGTCGCACTTTGCGAGGCTGCTCATCGGGTGGGGAGGTGTGAATTTAATCAAGCAGTTGAGACGAATAATCCAGGCTGAGGATTATTCGACTTGAGTGTCATCGCCCTCGAAAAATAAAAGTCATAGCCGGCAGCCCGGCAAGCGTGCATATCCAGTCTCTCCCCTCCAGTTTTCCACTTTGAAGTTCGAAGCTCTCATCAAGGGCTGGTTCATTCCCCTTTTATCTCCCCAATCGGCACCGTTATGGCAAGGACGTTTATAAACGTCATGCGTGCCGTCGCAGGGATCATCCGCTCGGGGTTGTGTATGTCGGCGCACAGATGGTGCATTTGCGCTCTGCTCTAATCTCAAGGCCGATGCCGCCTGCGGGTGGAGAAAGTTTCGACTCCGAGGTCCTAAATGCGTCAATTTGTCCGCGATTTGTTTTACTCGTCGGTCGCCGATAAACAGGTCAACCTGCCGCTGCCACCGACGTCGCTCGCGATCCATTCGCGCAAGCTCAATATATTGCTGCTCGGCACGTGTTCTGTGGAGATGCTCGTCAAGCGAAGCGCAAACTCGGGGCACAACATCCGCCACATACTGATGGGCTCGAGACGCCACGCTCCGATCCCGGAGGCCGCGCCAACCGATGACGTCGTCGTCGTGAATCTCACGCTCCGTCACATTCTGGGCGAAGTGACGCAAACGCCTGAACCTGTCGTGGACATGGTCTTCTCGCGCCTGCGTTCCGACGACGAAGCGCACGCTTTTCTGGAAAGAACAGGGGAGTATCTCGCCCAGAAGGTGGCACAAGTCGCCGCGCAGATCACGACGGCTCCTATTGTCTTCATGTCGTTTTTCGAGCCGAGCTTCAACTACGACGGCGATCTCATCGATCCATTCGGTATGACATCGCCTGGATATCTGGCGCGGGAGATCAACCGACTTTTGTCGGACGCCGTGCGCAAGACGAATAATTGCTACTTTCTCGACGCCAATGAAATATTGAATTTTATTGGCCGCCGGCACCTGCAGGACGATGTCCTGTTGAGCAGCTCCCACGCTTCGTTCATCAACGATTGGGACTTCAAGCTGGACGCGAATCGGCTGATTGCGCCCAAAGCGATTGGCCATATCCTGACATATGAGGTCGCGTCGCGCGAATTTACTCTCGCGTTCCTTTCCCGGATTGAAGCGATAGTCAAGGTCATCGAGCAGCGAGACCCTGTGAAGCTGATTATCGTCGACCTCGACGACACCCTGTGGCGCGGCGTGGCAGCGGAAGGCGAGAGCGTGAGCCAGGAACAGCGCATCGAAGGCTGGCCTATCGGCCTCGCTGAAGCCTTGCTGTTCTTCAAGAAGCGTGGTGGATTGCTGGCGATCTGCAGCAAGAATGAAGAAGCGCCCACCGTTGAACGGTTCAACGCCATCTGGCGCGGCGCCATCGCCATGGACGACTTCGCGTGCGTGCGCATCAACTGGAAGCCCAAGTCGCAGAACATCCTTGAAATCCTCAAGGAGGTGAACCTGCTTCCGGGCAACTGTGTCTTTATCGACGACAACGACCGTGAGTTGTCGGAGGTGAAGGCGGCGATTCCTGCCATCCGCTGCCTCGGCGGCAATCATTACGACTGGCGACGAATCATTCTGCGATCGGCCGAAACGCAGGTCCCCATCGTCACCGAAGAGTCATCGCGCCGTACCGAACTCGTGCGCGCGATTTCGCAGCGCGAAGCGAGTGCCGACGCGAACAATGGTGTTTCGCGGGAAGAGTGGCTAGCTTCGTTACAGCTTCGCCAGTCATTCTTCTTGATCAAGACGCCGCAATCCAGGCACTTCGATCGCGCGTTCGAGCTTATCAACAAGACGAATCAATTCAATACGACGGGGAAAAGATGGGAACGGTCGGAGTTCGAGGCGTTCATCAGCCAGGGCGCGTACTGCGTGGTCTCTTCGCTGCGGGATAAATTGATCGACAACGGCATCATCGCTGTTTGCCTGATCAACGGCGAGAAGATTGTTCAGGTTGTCCTGTCGTGCCGCGTGTTTGGGCTCGGCGCAGAGTTGGTCGTCGGGGCGATTGCTACGCGGTTGGCGTTGAAATCCGGATCTGAAGTCCGCGCTGAGCTGGTCGATACCGGGAGGAACGCGACCTGCCACGACTATTTCAAACGGCTCGGGTTCTCCCAAACGGCCGTGGGTTTGTACTCGCGCGCCGCGAACGAGCTGCCGTCCTACATCGAGATCGAGAATCTGGGCGCGGCCGAGTTTCCACCTGTGCGGATTTAGTGCTGCGCTTGATTGAGGCGCTTGCAATACAACGCAAGCGCCTCAATCGCCATCCTCGGCGCCCAATGAAGGCAAGCAGGTGGGAAGGCCCAGTATGCCGACGTGGCGCTCCCGCAGGCTGGCTCTTCTGAGAGGTCGAAAGAAGAATGATAACCCCGACTAGTCCTTTCCCGGTGTTTGCCGCGGTGCTCCTCGCACTCGCCACTGCCAGGGTTTTGATCTGGCGATTCGGTGCCCCCAACGCTGCAGGACGCTTTGCGACGATTGACGGATTGAGAGGGTACCTGGCGTTTTTCGTTTTTCTGCACCATTCCTGCATATGGTACTACTACATCAGGACCTCACAGTTTGACTCCCCCCCATCGACTTTCATGGCAAATATCGGACGAGCCAGCGTGTCGCTGTTTTTTATGATTACCGGATTTTTGTTTTCGACCAAAATAATCAATGACAAAGAGAACGGAGTTGACTGGATCAAGCTTTACGTCTCCCGAGTCCTGCGGCTGACGCCGTTGTATCTGTTCACCATGCTGCTGCTTTTCGTTGCGGTCGCTTTTATGTCACGTTTCGCGCTAACGCAATCTCCTTTGACGCTAACGGTCAACGCGTCGAGATGGTTAGCGTTTTCAAGTTTTGGAGAGCCGGATCTCAACGGGGTCAAGGACACCAACCTCATTTTGTCGGGTGTGCCGTGGACGCTCGCCTATGAATGGGGATTCTATCTTTGCCTCCCTTTGCTGGCGGTGATGATTGGAGCTATTCCGTCGCTTGCGGTATTGGTAATCGGATTTGTCGGCGTGCTGGATCTTGTCCATTTTCATGCGGAATCGAGATTCCTGACACCGTTTCTTGGGGGGACCATTGCGGCACTCCTTTGTCGTCACGCCTGGTTCCGCCACCTTTCACAGAAGAGCATTGCCTCGATCGTTGCAATCGCTGCGATCACCGTGGCGGTTACCTTGTTTCCAACGACCTATGCGCGGATCCCGTTAGCGCTGCTTTCCCTGAGCTTTGCCGTAATCGCGGGCGGTGCCTCCTTGTTCGGAGCCTTGACCAGCCAGCTATCCCGCATGCTAGGAGAGCTCGCTTACAGCATCTATCTGCTCCACGGGTTCGTTCTGTTTACGCTTTTCAACCTTGTCGTTGGAAAGCAAAGCGCGTGCGTATTCACCCCTCTGGAGCACTGGTTCACGATCCTGCTGACCACCCCCGTCCTGGTTCTTGTCAGCTATACGACTTTTCGATTGATCGAGAAGCCCGCTATGCAATACACCGAAAGTGTTAGCAAGTGGGTACGCCAGGTCATCTTTGCGAAGCGTGGCGCGTTGGAAGAGTCGCTTTGAATGCGTTTGCGCGGGTTCCACCTTAGCAGAAGGTGTGCGAACGTCTGATGGATATCGGCCTGAATCCGGGGCAGGGGACTGAGTTCGTCGAGTGGCAGCGCATTACTTCTCATGCCCAACGCTGGCACGTGCTTTTGTCCAAGAGTTGCGCGGGGCCCAATGGCAGGCCACTGCGGCAACCAGCAGGACGTAGGTTGCGAGGAAGTAGTACGTTAGAGAATGCACTCGAATATCGAACAATGCTTCGAGGCATAGAGGCAGGATAGTCAGGAAAGGGAAAATCTTCAAAAATAGGCCCACCCACCCATCGCCTCGTGACGAGAGGATCATGGACAAATAGAGGCAAACCGCCAAAACGCTGAAATCATACGACATCAACCTCGGGTTGAGCAGAATGAGGATGGCGAGGAAATAAAACAACTCGCTGGCGGAGCTGATCTGCACAGCGCGTTGCCCATGCCTGTATCGAAGAGCTGCCGATATCAGTACAACGAGAAGCATCAGGAGAAGATGGAGAGCAAAGCCGACTTTCCCCATGCCGAACCTGGAAAACACGCCGAAAATTGTCAGCCCTGCATCCCCATGCTGGATGATCTGATTGTAGATGGCGCCCTGGAATCCAGCCCACAGCTGAGGATAGAGAGCAGGTTGCGCAATGTAGATTCCGGCAACCGATAGCAGCACTGCGACGAATGCGAGCAAACTGCGGCGGGGCAGAAAAAGATAGAGCAAGGCATAGGCAAGGAAGTAGGGCTTTATGGCAGAAAATAATATGATCGCGATTGCATGTGGCGCCAACGTGTAGGCCGACCGCCTCGTGTATAGAAAGTACGATAGCGAAACGAGAAGCAGGTGTGCGAAGACGCTGATGTTCCCCGTCTGGATCGAAGCAAAGCCCGATCCGCCAATCAGGAAGCCGAGAACCAGGCAAGGCGCCAGGCGATGGTAGGGAATTTGAGACTTGAGACTCAGGCTAACGCAGACGATGCCTGCGGCAGAGGCTAGAACCAGGAAAGCAAATGCGCTCGGGAAGTCGACAACGGAAAACACTTTGAGGAAAGCTGGCGGGTAAACAAATGGAAAATCACCCGATGCGCACGCGTAGGGATCCGGTCCCTGCGAATAGCAACTCAAGCCTTTCTCATAGACATGGTAGTCCCAGAAAAACGAGCCGCTTGTTCCGCTGAATGAGAGAACCAAAATGAAACAAGTGGCGGCAGATAAGCTCCATAGAAGCCATGCCTTGTCGTCGTTAGCGCTCGCCATATCTAGCTTCAAGTCCACCCCCATCTCGGTTAATGACCGTCAAACACTATGGCGGCATAACGGCCGGACATGAGTCCCATCTTCGAATTCCCGAACGGTTGTTGCCCAGCTCACGCAGTTTCTGGCGGTGAATACGATCGCGTAATCGTGCACGCGTTGGACAAACGTGAGGAACCCGTTATGACTTCGCCCATAGAGCGAAAGCGCGAGCACTGTCCTTGGGCTCGTTGGACGGCCGCACACGCGCATTGCGGGATTCAGTCATCAACCATAGAGCATGGTTGTGAGTGGGTCTGTACGCCAGCGTACGTCACCCGACCATGTAAATGCGAAACGCCGCTCGACTTGCCGGTGTCTTGCACGTTACCAGCGCGGAAACGAATGGATCGCCCACGAGCATGCCGACCGGGACGTGCCACCGGGTACACATGCGCGATCCGCGATCCTTGGCGCAACCGAAGCTATGGACTGCCTGCAGGCTCTGTACTGCTGCAATCGAACTCAAGCAAACGTAAAGCGTTTATCCAGCTGGTATTTTGTGAAATAGCCGATCACCAGACCGACTGCGCCACCGGCGAGCCGTCCGGCTTCGCCATGAAAGAGTGCGTTCGCGATGAATTCCACGGACCAGAAAAGGAGCGTGGTGCCCAGCCCCATGACAACGTACAGCGAGAATGTGCGCACGCCGTGTGCAACACTCTGGTGCTCGTAGCGGAATATCCAGGCCTTATCGAGCAGATATTTGACGACAAGCCCAACACCGGTGCCTACGCACACTGAAAGCGGAATCGCAAACGGGCCCCGGTATAAGTGAAAGGCGAGGCTTTGACTGCCCAGATTGGCGCCGATAGAAATGGCGGCGAACGTCGCGTACCAGAACACGAGCCGCGAGCGGCTCAGTGACATGCTAGCAGCGGTGCTGCTCATAGCGTACTCCTCTTGAACGCCGCGCAGGGCAGCGCGCGCATGACAAGCGTGTACTCGGCACGTGAACCGCTCGCCTTACCACGCACGACGCCGGTTATCCAGTCCATCGCGATAAAGCGATCGTAATGGCCCCAGAAAGCAGGCATCGGGATGCTGATGACGTGTGCTCGCCGGACAAAGGAATAACGGTCAACGCATGTTAGGCAAACTGCACCGGAACCACCGTTCGCCGGAGCACAAAGCATTGCCTTCTTGCATGCGCGCTCATCCTTGTCGGTCGCGACTCGAATACAAGCAGCGTCAGATTCGATCGGGATGCGTACCTCAGGAAAAGCGATGCGTGGCGACGTAGACCGCAACGCGATCGAAATACGCGGCGATTTCGTGGTCAGCGCGCAGTATTTCTATCGCATCCGTGAGCGGAGCTGCGTTCCGTGGCGGAACAAGCCTGTCATTTGTCGGGACGCAGGAGATCGCGATTGTGCGTGCTGCGAGAGCAGCACCGCGGGGCCGCTGCCAGGCGCTCTAACCGCGTCGAGCGGTTCGATGTGCGCGGTCCGCGGCCTGGTGGAAGATGTCCATTCCGTGTCAAATTACTTGCAAAGCAGGAGCAGGCGCTCCTGGTCCGAACACGGCCGTGCATTGACTTGTTCTGTGGCGACGGCGCGCGGCGCCGCGGCCGCCTGCATCGCGGCGCGATGCGCGAAACACGCCTTCAGGCGTCGCTCAACGGGCGGATAGTATTGCCAGCCTTTGCCGAGGCCCGGCAGTTCGAGCTTCACTTGCTTCCATTTCGGATGCCCGTGCTCCTGCAGGTTGTCGAAGTTCGCGCAGAGCGAATCGGCAAAGCGCTTCAGGTTGCCGACCGTATCGCGCAGGTTGTAGTCATAGGTGACGAGAAAGGCCTTGACCGTCCATGTCGGCACGTCTTCCTTGAGCCAGTTCGGGTAACTCGACACGTGGATCGTCGCGGGATAGTAGGTCTGCTTGGCGCGCGCCGTTTCCGGCGCGTTCGCATCGACGCGCAAGAAGCGGATCTGCTGCAGCAGTTCGGGGTTCATGTCGGTAAAGAGCTTGGCGGGTTGCCCGGCGACGATGATCGCCACGTCGATCTTCTTGACGATGAGTGCGGCGAGTGCGTCCTCGTTGCTCAGGTGCTGCGCGTTCTGCTCCGGAATCGGCTGGCCGAACATGAGTCGGTACAGCGTCGTCGCCGACTGCGCGGTGCCGCTGCCGATCAGCCCGACGCTCATTACCTTGTCCTTGATCTCGTTGATCGTCTTCATCGGCGAGTCGTTACGCACCACGAAGTAAATCTCTTCGTCGTAGAGCGGCATGATGAGCCGCAGCGGCCGTATCAGCGTGCCGGCCTCTTCGTTGCCGGAATTGGCCATGTCGACGTAGGCCTGATAAACGTCGGACTGCACGAGCGCGAGCTTCACGCCGGGCTCGAAACGCATGCGCTGCACGTTTTCCGCCGAGCCTTTCGATGGGATCACTTCGAGGTCGATGCCCGCCGGCTGCGCGACCCATTTCGCGAGGTCCTGGCCGATCTGAATGTACGTCCCGCGCTCCTGGCCGGTCACGATCTTGTAGTTCGCGTCTGCGGCAGCGGCGAGCGCGAGTGTCGAAAAGAGCAGGGTGATCAGCGCCGCCAGTCCTGCGAGCATCGTTTTCAGCATGGTCTCTCTCCCGCCTTGGATACGTTCTACGGCAGACTTCGATTTAATCTGTAATCGTTTTCAATGCGTGCCTTCTGAGGATGGGGCGTCCTTCCACCCGAGTTGGCGAATCGCGCGCTCCTGGGTATCGACGCCGTCGTCGTTGCTGCCAGGGACGTTGGCGCCGGCGGCAGCGGATTGATTCGCAGCTGCCGACGTAACGCTCGTATCCGCACTTTCGACGTCCGTTGGATGCCCGTTAGCTGACGTGCCACTCGCGCTCGGCAGCGGGGGAGGTGACGCGACTGTGGCCGGGGCGTTCGGCGCGGCCGGCGCGGCGGCGCCCCAATCCCGCGACGACGGCAGCGGAACGCTGCTTGCATCGCGCGGCCGCGGCACAGCCGCGTCCGATCGCGCGGTGCCGATCGGCGTACGAAGCGGCGACCAGCCCGTCGCCAGGATGGCGCGCTCCATCAGCGATCGTGCGTGCAGGCTGGCCGGATCTATCGCGAGCGCCAACGATGCCTGTTCTCGCACGCAATCCCAGGCACGTTGCGAGGCACATCGGTCCGCGCTTTGCAGCGCATCATCGCGGCGTTGCTCCGCAGGTGCGCTGTCGCGCTGCATCTCGCGCGCTGTCTGATTGTTCGCGCCACGTGGAAGTGTGGCATTCGCGCTTGGCAAGCTTTTCTCCGCGAGGCTCGCGCGCGTGACGCGTACTTCTCTTTCCTGGCCGCGCCTTTCGCCGTATAGCAGAAACGCAGCGTATGCGATTGCGACAATGAACCAGGCGAGCAAAACGCCCTTCACGAAGCGCCCTTTACCGGTGCGCCAGAACGGCCGGTGTTCCTCGAGTTGATAGTGGTGCAAATAGTCTGCGTGCACCGCCGGGCGATGGGATGCGGCCGCGCCGGCAAGCGACACCTTTTCAACGGCAGGCATAGGCGCTGCGGCGGAACCGATGACTCTTAAGGTGGCTTTCGGGCGCGCGTGCGCAGCCGCGTCGAGCGGGCGATCCGTGCCGCAATAAGGGCAGGAATCGACGTGCTGATAGAGCGTCCCGCCACAGAACTTGCATGGTGTGGGGAAACTCTGGTTACGAGTCATCTGAACTGACATGCTGTCGTTCCACCGTCATGGCGACGCCATTTCGGCATGTTCAGGATCGTCGTTGAAGCGATCGGCGAAGCCTCGCGGAACTCACGATCTGCATGCGCAGGAGAGCGGCGGTGCCCGATCGGGCGCAGCCGCTCGAAAGATCATATGAGTGATTTTCCGTTCATCCGTTGATTGCCGGTGTTGCCTACCGCACATATGCGCTGCCTGCGAGCAGTAGGGCGCCAACAAACCGCTTGCGCATATAAATCGCGCCGGATCATGGCAAGATCGGGGATTTCCCCGAGAGGCGTCCCGGAGGACCCGGCGGGCTGGGGCCCGCTTGCTGGATGCCGTTGCTTCCAGAGTCATGCGGTTTCTTAAGGGGTCGGATGGTGAGGCAATCTATCCTATTGTTTTTATTAGAAAATATTTAGATATGGCACGGAAGCCCGACATCCAATAGTTTCCACCTGAACTAGCAAGAGTGCCTCTGGGGTTGAATCAATTTCAACGGAAATTCCCCATTCCGCCCCTTCTTGAATTTGTCACTCCCCGTCCATATAATTAGCACTCACCGCATGAGAGTGCTAACAACTCCGGTGCGAACAACATCTCTGGCTGGCGGGTTGCCGGCAGCCAGGTTTTCTTGAGTCGCTTCAAGTCCTAATCAAGAGAGGATCTATCCATGAACCTTCGTCCTTTGCATGATCGCGTGATCGTCAAGCGCCTGGATCAAGAAACCAAGACCGCTTCGGGCATCGTGATCCCGGACGCAGCGGCAGAAAAGCCGGATCAAGGCGAAGTCCTGGCCATCGGCCCGGGCAAGCGCGACGACAAGGGCGCCCTGATCGCGCTCGACGTGAAGGTCGGCGATCGCGTTCTGTTCGGCAAGTACGCTGGCCAGACCGTCAAGGTCGATGGCAACGAACTGCTCGTGATGCGTGAAGAAGACATCATGGCCGTGGTGAACAAGTAAGTTCATTCCACCGCTCACTATTCAAGAATTCAAGGAGTTAGAAGATGGCAGCTAAAGACGTCGTGTTCGGCGATTCCGCCCGTTCCAAGATGGTTGAAGGCGTGAACATTCTCGCCAACGCAGTGAAGGTCACGCTGGGTCCGAAGGGCCGCAACGTGGTGCTCGAGCGCTCGTTCGGCGGCCCGACGGTCACCAAGGACGGTGTCTCGGTCGCAAAGGAAATCGAGCTCAAGGACAAGCTCCAGAACATGGGCGCGCAAATGGTCAAGGAAGTTGCTTCCAAGACCAGCGACAACGCCGGTGACGGCACGACGACGGCTACGGTTCTGGCCCAGTCGATCGTCCGCGAAGGCATGAAGTACGTCGCATCGGGCATGAACCCGATGGACCTGAAGCGCGGCATCGACAAGGCCGTCGCAGCAGCAATCGAAGAGCTGCGCAAGGTCAGCAAGCCCTGCACGACCAACAAGGAAATCGCTCAAGTCGGCTCGATCTCGGCAAACAGCGACACGTCGATCGGCGACCGTATCGCTGAGGCGATGGACAAGGTCGGCAAGGAAGGCGTCATCACCGTCGAAGACGGCAAGTCGCTGCAAGACGAGCTGGAAGTCGTCGAAGGTATGCAGTTCGACCGCGGCTACCTCTCGCCGTACTTCATCAACAACCCGGACAAGCAAGTCGCCGTGCTGGAAAGCCCGTTCGTCCTGCTGTTCGACAAGAAGATCTCGAACATCCGTGATCTGCTGCCGGTTCTGGAACAAGTCGCGAAGGCTGGCCGTCCGCTGCTGATCATCGCTGAAGACGTCGAAGGCGAAGCGCTCGCAACGCTGGTCGTCAACAACATCCGCGGCATCCTGAAGACCGTCGCCGTCAAGGCTCCGGGCTTCGGCGACCGTCGCAAGGCCATGCTGGAAGACATCGCGATCCTGACCGGCGGTCAAGTCATCGCTGAAGAAACCGGCCTCACGCTCGAAAAGGCAACGCTGGCCGAACTCGGTCAAGCCAAGCGCATCGAAGTGGGCAAGGAAAACACGACGATCATCGACGGCGCTGGCGAAGCCGTGAACATCGAAGCGCGCGTGAAGCAAATCCGCACGCAAATCGAAGAAGCGACGTCGGACTACGACCGTGAGAAGCTGCAAGAGCGCGTTGCCAAGCTGGCAGGCGGCGTGGCAGTGATCAAGGTCGGCGCTGCGACCGAAGTCGAAATGAAGGAAAAGAAGGCACGCGTGGAAGACGCGCTGCACGCAACCCGCGCTGCCGTTGAAGAAGGCATCGTCCCGGGCGGCGGCGTTGCGCTGATCCGTGCACGTACGGCAATCGCCAGCGTGAAGGGCGCCAACGCAGACCAGGACGCCGGTATCAAGATCGTCCTGCGCGCCATGGAAGAGCCGCTGCGCCAGATCGTCACGAACGGCGGCGAAGAAGCTTCGGTCGTCGTGGCAGCAGTTGCCGCTGGTCAAGGCAACTATGGCTACAACGCAGCGACCGGCGAGTACGTCGACATGGTCGAAGCCGGCGTGGTCGACCCGACGAAGGTTACGCGCACCGCACTGCAAAACGCAGCTTCGGTTGCCGGCCTGCTCCTGACGACGGACGCAGCTGTTGCTGAAGTGCCGAAGGAAGATGCTCCGATGCCTGGCGGCATGCCCGGCGGCATGGGCGGCATGGGCATGGACATGTAATTGCGATCCGGAGTTGGTGCTTCAGCGCCTACTCCGGTCCCATGCAGAGCCAGGCTCACGCCGAAATTGCATCGAAGTGCACAAGTGCAGGGGACGCGCCGTGAGGCGTGTGCCCCTAGCCCGAAAAGAAGAGCCCGCAGCGATGCGGGCTTTTTTTCGTCTGTGCGGTTTGCACGCCTGGCCTCCGCGCAGAAGGCCAAGCCGTGGTCTTATTGCTTCGCTTCGCCGGGCGAGGCTTCGTCGGCGTCCGTGTCGTTGCTGCGCGCCCAGAAGAACCGGTCGGGCAGCCACGCGCCCATCCCCGGCCTGAACGCGTTCTGCACGGCCTGATACACATATTCCTGCGCTTCGCGCACGGCCTCTGGCGGCTCTTGCCCATTGGCAAGCAACGCGGCGATGGCGGCGCCAAGCGTGTCGGTCACGCCCATCATCGGCTGCGTGGAGCGGTCCCACAGGTCCTGGCGCAACTGGCCGTCTTCGCAATAGAGCGTATTGACCACGCGATGCGTGCCCGTTTCCATCGCCAGGATGTACTCGCAACCGGTGGCGAGCAGGTGCGCAATGGCCGCGTCGACGCTGGGCGCTTCCGCGTCGCCGTCTGGCTGTGCGAGCGCGATCAGCGTGGCGGAGTCCGCCACGAGCAGCGTGGTCTGCGGTACGAGCAGGTCGGCCATCGCTTCACGCAGTTCGTCGGCGGCGAGGACGTGTTCGTCGTCGAGCGTGAAGTCGGGGGCGAGGATGAGCGGCAAGTCGTCATAGTCGGCGACCACCTCGGCGATTGCGCTCACGACCTCGGCGCGCGCGCCCGCGCCGACCTTGAACGCCGCGATGGGCATGTCTTCGAGCAGCATGCGCGCCTGGGTGGCGACGGTTTCCGGGTCGAGCCCAGTCACTTCGTCGCAGCCTGCGGAGTCGCGCACCGTGTAGCCGGTCAGCGCGGTGACGCCGTGGCAACCCATGCTGGCGAGCGTGAGCAGGTCGGCTTGAAGTCCGCCGCCGCCGGTCGGGTCGGAAAGGCCGAAGGTGAGGACGATGGGAGGGGTGTCGCTGGGCATGAACGTGGCGAGATGGATTGGACTTCGGGCGCGGCGTACCGTGCCGTCATAAGCGAATGCTTTAATTATGCGGCCTATCGACGAATCCGGGGGACGGATGACCCCGGCGCGCGCGAGGATTTCTCCGCGCTGCACGCGCCGCCCGCGTCAACGCATTCCGTTTGATCCCATGCAGGCCAGATTTCCTCTTGCTAGGCATGGAAACGGCAACAAGGTACCATCATGGCTCTCGTTTCCCCGATTTTTTTTCCGACTGGTTTCGGACTTTTCGACGCGGCATAAGAATGGAATATAGAAGCTGGATGTGCCTGATCTGCGGCTGGATTTACGACGAAGAAGCCGGTTTGCCAGACGAAGGCATTGCCCCCGGCACGCGCTGGGAGGATGTCCCGATCAACTGGACCTGTCCTGAGTGCGGTGCGCGCAAGGAAGACTTCGAGATGGTCCAGATCTGAGCGCGTTGCCCGGATAGCTGGCGATAGCCGGCGCGCAGTCTGGCTGCAGATTCCAGAAGTGTGGCGGGTGTGGAGTGCGGTGTCGCAACAGCGGGCACCGTATTTGCGCTTGCCGTCGCGGTTGTCGACGTCAGCGTCGACGCCATTGTCGAGATTGCCCGCCTGGTCGGCCCGCTAACGTTTTCGGCGCTGCCCTATGAGTCATCCTTCAAGCTCTGATGTGCGGTTCGAAGCGTTGCCGAATCCGCGCGGCGGCACGGTGCCGTTCGCGCACGGCGCGCTCGCCCAGGCGCTGGACGCGCTCGAAGAGCAGCGTGATGTGGCCCGGCCGCTGCGCCAGGCTGCCCGCACGCTGCACGACGCCGGCTGGCTTGCCGCCGCGCGCTTTGCCGATACGCTGCTCCTCGCTTCCCCGCTCGCGCTCGCTGCGCCCGTGCCCATAGAGCCGCCGCCGGGCTTGCCCGTGCGGCCGCTCCACGCACCCGAGGAAGCGCAGGGCGCTGAATTCCGCGTCCTGTTCAGCGAGGCGCTCAAGGAACTCGTCGCCGCGCTCGAGCGCCGCAATCTGCGCGAGCTGGCGTGCTCGCCCGCGCTTTTTGCGCGGCAGCATGCGCTCGTGGCCGCGCTCGCGGAGCACGTGCCGGGCATCGCGCTCGCCTATGAGGACGTGGCGCTGCAGGGCCGGCCGCTGGCGCCTGCTTCGCTGCATCCGCAGCCGGCCCAACGCTTCGGCCAGGTGCGCGCGCGCTTCGAGCAGGCGCTGCTGCATGCGCTGAAATCGCACGTCGGCAACGGCAGCCGTGCGGCCAACGCGCTCGCGCTCGCGGCATTCGACGAGATGGACGCCTGCATGGCCGAGCTATCGAGTCCCGATCCCTACGACTTCTGGCGGCTTGCATCCGCGTGTGGACGTGCGCTGCGACGTGGCGTGGCGTCGTGGGGCGACGAGGGCGTGCGGCGGCTTTACGCGCGCTGCAATCTGCTGATCGGCGAGCACGCGCGCGGCCTGCGCTTCGCGCCGCAAACGCTCGTGCGCTCGACGCTGGCGTTGCTCTGGCGGGACTACGCGCTCTTCGGGGCCGCCGCGGAAGACACCGCGGACGTCGATCTGCTGCACGACTACGGCTTGACCGTCGAATGGCATATCGCCGGCACGCAAGCCTCGGAGGCGCTGTGGGAAGCCGGCAGCGCGCAGGCCGGCGCGCTCGCGGCACGCGTGGCGCCCACGCGCGAGCTGGGCGCGCTGGTCGTGAACGGCAACGCGTATGAAGATTTTCTGCAGACTGCCGATGCGGCGATGATCGCGCTCGGCACGCACTCGCGCACGCTGACGTTGCGCGGCGCGGGGGCTGCCGCGGAGCCCGCCGACGCGCTGGTCGCGGCCGAAGCGGCGTACCGCATCGGCGCTGCGGCCTGGGCGCTCGGGCTCGGTCATGTCGGCCAGCTCGCAGATGCGCTGGGCCTCGCCTGGCGGCGCACCGCGCATGCGGCAACGCTCTCGGCCCTCGAGGCGCGGGGCGCGCCGTCGGTACAGGCGCCCGGCGCCGAGGCAATCGAGCACGCCAGCGAGGCGCTGCGCGCCATGCTGCACAAGGTCGCGGCGGGCGTCGCGCAGCCCGACGCCACGCCGGCGGTGCGTGCGCTTGGGGCGGCGATCGTCGGCGGCGCGGCGCAAACCGCGGCGCAGCCCGCAGTGCAATCCATTGCGCACTGAATGCACGGGGCGGGCGGATCCACGGCGCGCGTCTGGCTGCCGAGGCACCGGGCACCGGCCTTGCGCCATCGGCCCAGTGCCTTGCAAGGGCACAGCGCGCGCGTGTTAGAGTGAGCCATTCCCTGCAATGCGCAACGCGTAGCGGCCGGCAAAGTGCGAGGCGGCCATCGGGCGCCCGACTTCCGGCCTGGCAGCGCGCCGCCATTGCGCATCGTCTTTGCTAGAATTCAAACCATGTCCAAGAGTACCGATCGCATCAATCTGACCAACCAGTTCCTGATCGCCATGCCGAACATGGCGGACCCCACGTTTTCAGGAACGGTGGTCTACCTTTGCGATCATTCGGAGCGCGGCGCGCTCGGTCTCGTCATCAATCGGCCCACGGACATCGATCTCGAGGCACTCTTTTCCCGCATCGACCTCAAGCTCGAAATCGAGCCGCTCCTGCACGTGCCCGTCTATTTCGGCGGCCCGGTGCAGACCGAGCGCGGCTTCGTGCTGCACGCGCCCGCCGAGGGCACGAGCTATACGTCTTCGATGTCGGTGCCGGGCGGGCTCGAGATGACCACCTCGAAGGATGTGCTCGAAGCCGTCGCCAACGGCAGCGGCCCCGAGCGCTTTCTGCTCACGCTCGGCCATGCCGGCTGGGGCGCGGGTCAGCTCGAGGACGAAATCTCGAAGAACGGCTGGCTCACGGTCGAGGCCGATCCGAAGATCGTGTTCGACGTGCCCGCCGAGGAGCGCTTCGAAGCGGCGCTCGCGCTGCTCGGCATTTCCTCGACGATGCTGTCGGGCGAGGCGGGCCACGCATGAGCGTGGCCGCTGGGCGAGGGGCCGGCGAGGCCACCTTGCTTGCGTTCGATTACGGCGAAAAGCGCATCGGCGTGGCGCTCGGCAACGCGCTCACGCGCAGCGCCCGGGCGCTCACCGTCATTCCCAACAAGAGTCGTGACTACCGTTTCGAAGCGATAGGCGAGTTGCTGCGCGAATGGCAGCCTGACGTGCTCGTGGTCGGCGTGCCGTGCCATCCGGACGGCACGCCGCACATCATGACGCAGCACGCGAAGCGCTTCGGCAACCAGCTCAACGGCCGCTTTGGTTTGCGGGTGGTGTGGGTGGACGAGCGCTATTCGTCTGTCGACGCCGAAGCGCGGCTGCGTGAGCGCGGCGAACGCATCGAACATGTCGACGCCGAAGCGGCCTCCGTGATTCTCCAGCAGTACCTCGACGAACTCCCGCTCTGATTAGCCCGCGAGTTGCCCGATGCGAGTTGCCTGATGATTACTCCCGACGCTGAAGCGCTGTACTTCGCCCTTCTCGACGAGATTCGCGCGGCGTATCACGCCGATGCGTTTGGCGCGCCCGGTGGCGTGGCGATCGTTGGCATTCATAGCGGCGGCGCGTGGATCGCCGAGCGGCTCGCGCAGGACGTCGGGACGCACGAATGGGGCGTGCTCAACGTCGCGCTGCACCGCGACGATTACGCGAAAAAGGGCCTGCACAGCAAGGCGAGCCCAACGTCGCTGCCGTTCGCGGTGGAAGGCCGCCACATTCTGCTCGTCGACGACGTGCTGTACACGGGCCGCACCGTGCGCGCCGCGCTCAACGAGCTTTACGATTACGGCCGCCCGGCCTCCGTCGAACTCGCGGTGCTCGCCGAGCGCGGCGGGCGAGAGCTGCCGGTGTCTGCGCGTTTCACCGGCGGCGCAGTGAGTGTCGATGCACACGAAACGCTCGTACTAGCGCACAACCCCGACGGCCGCTTCACCTTTGAAGTCGAGCAGAGCAGCGGTAGCTGACGCGCGCATCGAACCCATTCGGCGGCAGCGACGGCAGATGTACAGGCATGCACGCTGGCCACACGCCGCCCATCACATCCAGGATTCACGCGATGAACACACAGCCCACGCCCGCCGCGTCCCCAGCGGACGATACGCGTTTTCGCTACGGCTTCCTCAAGGGCAATCCGCAGCTCACGAAGAACGGCGAGCTCAAACACCTGCTGTCGATCGAGGGCCTCTCGCGCGCGATCCTCACGCATGTACTCGACACTGCCACTCAGTTCGTGAGCGTGACCGATCGCGACGTGAAGAAGGTGCCGCTGTTGCGCGGCAAGTCGGTGTTCAATCTGTTTTTCGAGAACTCCACGCGCACGCGCACCACTTTCGAGATCGCGGCCACGCGTCTTTCTGCCGATGTGCTCAACCTGAACATCAACGCTTCATCGACGAGCAAGGGCGAGTCGCTGCTGGACACCATCGGCAATCTTTCGGCGATGCATGCCGACATGTTCGTCGTGCGCCACGCGTCGAGCGGTGCGCCGTACCTGATCGCCGAGCACTGCGCGCCGCACGTGCACGTGATCAACGCCGGCGACGGCCGCCACGCGCACCCGACGCAGGGCCTGCTCGACATGTACACGATCCGCCACTACAAGCGCGACTTCACGAACCTGCGCGTGGCGATCGTGGGCGACATCCTGCATTCGCGTGTGGCGCGCTCGGACATCCACGCGCTGACCACGCTCGGCGTGCCTGAGGTACGCGCCATTGGCCCGCGCACGCTTTTGCCGGGCGGCCTCGAGCAGATGGGCGTGCGCGTGTTTCATAACCTCGACGAAGGCCTGAAGGATGTGGACGTCATCATCATGCTGCGCTTGCAGAACGAGCGCATGAGCGGCGCCCTGCTGCCTTCCGCGCAGGAGTACTTCAAGAGCTGGGGCTTGACGCCCGAGCGGCTCGCGCTTGCCGCGCCCGACGCAATCGTCATGCATCCGGGGCCAATGAATCGTGGCGTGGAGATCGACTCGCAGGTCGCCGACGGTCCGCAGTCGGTGATCCTCGATCAGGTGAGCTTCGGCATTGCGGTGCGCATGGCGGTGATGGGCATCGTCGCCGGTAACAACGATTGAAGCGCTCACGCGGCAAGAACGACAAGGGCAGCAGATGAAGATCCATATTCAAGGCGGCACGCTGATCGATCCGGCAGCCGGGACGGAACAGCAGCAGGACGTGTACATCGAAGCCGGCAAGATCGCGGCGCTTGGCGCGGCGCCCGCGGGCTTCCAGGCGGACCGCACGCTCGACGCGCGCGGCCTCGTCGTCACGCCGGGTCTTGTCGACCTGAGCGCGCGCCTGCGCGAGCCGGGCTACGAACACAAGGCCACGCTCGATTCGGAGATGAACGCGGCGCTCGCGGGCGGCGTGACGACCCTCGTGTGCCCGCCCGATACCGACCCCGTGCTCGATGAGGCCGGCCTCGTCGAGATGCTCAAGCACCGCGCGGGCAAGCTCGCGCGTGCGCAGGTGCATCCGCTGGGCGCGCTCACCGTGGGCCTGAAAGGACAGGTGATCACCGAGATGGTGTCACTGACCGAAGCGGGTTGCATCGGCTTCACGCAAGCCGACACGCCGATCGCCGATACCCAGGTCCTGCTGCGCGCGCTGCAGTACGCGAGCACCTACGGCTACGCCGTGTGGCTGCGGCCGCAGGACGCGTACCTCTCGAAGGGCGGCGTGGCCGCGAGCGGCGCGCTGGCTTCGCGCCTCGGCCTCTCCGGCGTGCCGGTGAGCGCGGAGACGATCGCGCTGCATACGCTCTTCGAACTGATGCGCGTGACGGGCGCGCGCGTGCACGTGCAGCATCTTTCGTCGGCGGCGGGCGTGGCGCTCGTGCGCGCCGCGAAGGCCGAGGGCCTGCCCGTGACCTGCGACGTGACGGCCAACCATCTGCATTTGATCGACATGGACATCGGCTATTTCGACGCCCAGTTCCGGCTCGACCCGCCTCTGCGCCAGCAGCGCGATCGCGAGGCGATTCGCACGGGTCTCGCCGATGGCACGATCGACGCGATCTGTTCGCAGCACACGCCGGTGGACGACGACGAAAAGCTGCTGCCCTTCGCCGAAGCGACGCCGGGCGCGACGGGGCTCGAACTGTTCCTCTCGCTGACCGTGAAATGGGCACAGGAAGCGCGCATCCCGCTCGCGAAGGCGCTTGCCCATGTGACATCGGCGCCGGCAGCCGTGATGCAGCGTGACGTGGGGCGGCTCGCCGTGGGCGCGAGCGCGGACCTGTCCGTGTTCGATCCCCATGCGCACTGGCGCGTCGAACCGCGCGCGCTCAAGAGTCAGGGACACAACACGCCGTTCCTCGGCTACGAATTGCCCGCCGTGGTGCGCGCAACGCTCGTGGCGGGGCGCGTTGGCTTCGAGCGGGGGTTCGATCGAGTTGCAAGCGCATGACAGATTTGTGTCACGCAGGTCTGCTAGGATCTCGCGATTCAGCCTATCGTCAAATATGAGCCTCTTCATTCGCAAGACCCGCCTGCTCGCGCATCTGCTGCGCGGCGCCTGCACCGTCGCACTGCGCTTTCCGCGTGCGAGTGCCGATCAGCGCCACGCCATGAACCGTGCATGGTCCCTCAAGATGCTCGAGCTGTGCGGCCTGAAGCTCGTCGTGCACAACGACGCGGCTCGGCTCGACGCGGGCGCGCTCGTCGTGAGCAACCACATTTCGTGGATCGATATCTACGTGATCAACGCGTGGCGGCCCACGCCGTTCGTCTCGAAGGCCGAGATCCGCAACTGGCCCCTCATTGGCTGGTTCGCGCAGAATCTCGACACGGTGTTCGTCGAGCGTGAGAAGCGCAGCGATGCGAAACGCATCATGCATGAGCTGGCGGCGCGGCTCGAGCGCGGCGAGCTGATGTGCGTGTTTCCCGAAGGCACGACCTCGGATGGCCTCGCGCTCAAGCCGTTTCACTCGAACATGTTCCAGGCGGCGGTATCGGCTGGGCGGCCCGTGCAGCCGCTGTGCATTTTGTATGAGGATGCGCAGGGGCGGCAGTCGGTGGCGCCGGCGTATATCGACGACCTTTCGCTGAAAGACTCGCTCGACGCGATGCTCAAGTCCGGGCCGCTGACCGCTCACGTTTATGTTGGTGAGGCGATCGAAGCGGGGGATGACCGGCGCAAGCTGGCGGCGCGTGCGCAGGAGGCGGTGGGGCAGGCGTTGGAGGCGATGCGGGGTGAGGCGGCGCATGTGCAAGGACCCGGGGCCGTTCAGGTATCGTGACGCCTCGACGCGTTATCGAAAATAAAACATCGAAAGCAGGACAGTCATCATGGATCGCATGGAACTCGGCGCGCGCATCGCAGAGCGCCTCGAAGCAGAGCGCGCGCGATTGCGCGAACAGTGGACGCAGACGGCGCCCGTCAACCACTTCCATATCGACGACGTACTTCCGGAGGATGTTGCACGTGCAATTCGCGCGGCCTTTCCCGACACGTCGAAGATGATGCTGCGCAAGAGTTTGCGCGAGCTTAAGTACGTGTCGGCGCAAATGGACGCGCACGCGCCGCTGCTTGAAGAGATCATCTTCGCGTTCCAGATGCCGCGTGTGGTCGAGCTCATCAAGGAGATCACGGGCCTGCGTTCGCTCTATCCAGACGAGCATCTCTACGCCGGCGGGATTTCGATGATGGGGCCGGGCCATTTCCTCAACCCGCATCTCGACAACTCTCACGACAAGGATCGCGAACGCTATCGCGTGCTGAATTTGCTTTATTACGTTTCGCCGGGCTGGTCGCTGGAGAAGGGCGGCAACCTGGAAGTCTGGCCGCAGGGCACGAAAGCCGAGCCCACGACGATCGTGAGCCGCTTCAATCGCCTCGCCGTGATGGTGACCAACCAGCACTCGTGGCATTCAGTGTCGAAGAATGCGAGCACGGAGCAGCGCTGCTGCGTGTCGAACTACTACTTCTCGGATCACCCGGTGGGCGACGCCGAATACTTTCACCCGACCTCGTTTCGGGGGCGACCCGACGAGCCTGTACGCGACGTCGTGCTTCAGGCCGACGCCGCGGCGCGCGGACTCGTACGCCGCGTCTTTCCCAAAGGTGTGAAGAGCACCACGCACGTGTACAACAAGAAGCGCTGAGATGACGTGGCGGCGCCAGGTTCAGCCGCTCGTCGCGCGGCAGGTCTCACACGGCACCTGGGTGAGGAGGCGCTGGGACGGATCGGCGTGGAGGTGCACCGCTGAAAGCTGTTCGCCCCAAACGCAGCCCGAATCGAGCCCAACCACGTTCTTGCGCAGGGTGAGGCCGAGCGCCGCCCAATGGCCGAACACGACCGTAATGTCGGCGGTCTTGCGCCCGGGAACATCGAACCACGGCATATAACCCGGCGGCGCCGAATCGAGGCCGCCGCTCGTGGTGAAGTCCATCGTACCTTCGCGATCGCAAAAACGCATACGAGTGAGCGCGCTGCAGGTCACGCGCAGCCGGTCGATACCCTTCAGGTCCTTCGACCAGCGGTTCGGCTCGTTGCCGTAGAGGCCCGCGAGCGTCTCCTTCCAGTTGTCACGCCGCAAAGCCTTTTCGAGTTCGTGCGCGAGCTCCATCGTGAGATCGACATCCCATTGCGGCAGCACGCCCGCGTGCACCATCAGCATGCCGTTTTCATAGTGTGCGATTGGACGGTGGCGCACCCAGTGCAACAAGTCATCGGCGTCGGGCGCGTTCAGGATGTCGTCGATGGTGTCGCCCTTTTTCGACTTGCGGATGCCCGCCGACACCGAAAGCAGATGCAGGTCGTGATTGCCCAGCACGGCAACGCCGCGCTCGCCGAGCGCGATCACTTCGCGCAGCGTCTCGAGCGATTCGGGTCCGCGATTGATCAGATCGCCCGCAAACCACAGCGGCGTATGAGCAGAGGGCGCAGCCTTGGCGAGCAGTTCGCGAAACGGTGTGAGGCAGCCCTGGAGATCGCCGAAGGCGAGGGGGGCTGTAACGAGCGCATGCTTGGTCATTAAATCGGAATCAGTTGCAGTACGGCGCGGGAAGAGAGAATGACGGTATCACAGGAATAGTTTTGCCGCGCGGTGTGAAGAGTAGGTGACGCGAGTCATTGATGCGGCCCGAAGTGACCATCGGAGATGCGGCCGATATGTCGCTATCGTGCGACAGACTCCAGCATTAGCCGGAGGCGTGTACCTGTGAGAGTGTCGAATCGGAATTTGTCAAGCTGTTTCAAGATGTTAGCGGTATGGTTTTCGCTCTGGCTGGCCTTATAATTGTCGGGGCATAAAATCAGAGCCAGAGTATGCAAAGTGGTTAAAAGGCGCGCATTCACTCGCCAAACGGCCATTTTTACAGCATTCTTTCGGGCACTCTGCGTCCGGGGGCGTCAGGCCAGAGTCGCTATCAAACAGAGCTATAAAGGAGTTCCATGATTCTCGTAACGGGCGGTGCCGGCTTTATCGGCGCCAACTTTGTGCTTGACTGGCTGCGTCAATCGGATGAAGCCGTTCTGAACGTAGACAAGTTGACCTACGCGGGCAATCTCGGAACATTGCAGTCGCTGCAAGGCAATCCGAAACACGTGTTCGCGCGTGTGGACATCTGCGACCGTGCGGCGCTGGATGCGCTCTTCGCCGAGCACAAGCCGCGTGCGGTGCTGCATTTCGCCGCAGAAAGTCACGTCGACCGTTCGATTCATGGTCCCGCCGATTTTGTTCAGACGAATGTGGTAGGTACCTTTACGCTGCTCGAAGCGGCGCGCCAGTATTGGAACGGTCTGCCTGACGCCGAGAAGGCCGCATTCCGCTTCCTGCACGTGTCCACCGATGAGGTGTTTGGCTCGCTCTCAGCAACTGATCCGCAGTTCTCGGAAACCACGCCGTACGCTCCCAACAGCCCGTACTCGGCAACAAAGGCAGGTTCAGACCATCTCGTGCGTGCGTACCACCACACGTATGGCCTGCCGACGCTCACCACGAATTGCTCGAATAACTACGGCCCGTACCAGTTCCCCGAAAAGCTCATTCCGCTGATGATCGCCAATGCGCTCGCTGGCAAGCCGCTGCCCGTGTATGGCGACGGTCAGAACGTGCGCGACTGGCTGTATGTGGGCGACCACTGCAGCGCGATCCGCGAAGTGCTTGCGCGCGGCCAGAGCGGCGAAACGTACAACGTCGGCGGCTGGAACGAAAAGAAGAACCTCGAAGTCGTGCATACCCTGTGCGACCTGCTCGACGAACTGCGCCCGAAGGCGACCGGTTCGTACCGCGACCAGATCACCTATGTGACCGATCGGCCCGGCCATGACCGCCGCTACGCGATCGACGCCCGCAAGCTTGAGCGCGAGCTCGGCTGGAAGCCCGCAGAAACCTTCGAAACCGGTCTTGCGAAGACAGTGCGCTGGTATCTCGACAACCAGGCGTGGGCTGACGAAGTTGCTTCGGGCGACTATCGCAAGTGGGTCGAAACGAACTACGCGCAGCGCGCGTAAAGGCGGTAGACATGGCGCGCAAAGGCATTATTCTCGCCGGTGGTTCCGGCACGCGGCTCTATCCGATCACCCATGCGGTTTCGAAGCAGCTGCTTCCGGTGTACGACAAGCCGATGATCTATTACCCGCTGTCAACGCTGATGATCGCGGGTATTCGCGATGTGCTCATCATCTCAACGCCGCAGGACACGCCGCGTTTCGAGTCGATGCTCGGCGACGGCAGCCAGTGGGGCATGAACATCCAGTACGCGGTGCAGCCGTCGCCCGATGGTCTCGCGCAGGCGTTCATCATCGGCAAGGAATTCGTGGGCAACGATCCGTCGGCGCTCATTCTTGGCGACAACATCTTCTACGGTCACGATCTCGCAAAGCAGCTCGAGCGTGCGGACGCACAAGAGTCGGGCGCAACAGTATTTGCCTACCACGTGCACGATCCGGAACGCTATGGCGTGGTCGAGTTCGACAAGGGCTTTCGTGCGCTGTCTATCGAAGAAAAGCCTGCGCAGCCGCGTTCGAATTACGCAGTGACGGGTTTGTACTTCTACGATAACCACGTGTGCGATATCGCAGCCGACATCAAGCCGTCGCCGCGTGGTGAGCTGGAAATTACGGACGTCAATTCGCGCTACCTGAGCGATGGCGCGCTGAACGTCGAGATCATGGGCCGCGGCTATGCGTGGCTCGACACCGGAACGCACGACTCACTGATCGAGGCGGCGACCTTCATCGCGACGCTGCAAAAGCGCCAGGGGCTCGTGGTCGCATGTCCTGAGGAAATTGCGTATCGCCAGTCGTGGATCGACGCGGAGCAACTACAGGCGCTGGCCAAGCCGCTCGCCAAGAACGGCTACGGGAAGTATTTGTTGAACATTCTTATGGATCAGGTCGCATGGCCATCACGGTAACCGCTACGGCACTCCCGGAAGTCAAGATCATCGAGCCGAAGGTGTTCGGCGATGCGCGCGGCTATTTTTACGAGAGCTTCAACGGCCGCGAGTTCGAACAGCTGGTTGAGCCGGGTGTCGTGTTCGTGCAGGACAACCATTCGCGCTCGGCGAAGGGTGTGCTGCGGGGCCTGCATTATCAGATCTTGCATGCGCAGGGCAAGCTCGTGCGCGTGGTGGAAGGTGAGGTGTTCGACGTGGCCGTCGACCTACGCCGCAGCTCGCCTAATTTCGGCAAGTGGGTGGGTGTGCACCTCTCGGCCGAGAATCATCGTCAGTTGTGGGTGCCACCCGGGTTTGCGCACGGCTTCGTAGTGCTGTCGGAATCCGCGCAGTTCCTTTACAAGACGACCGACTACTGGTTCCCCGAGCACGAGCGCAGTGTAGTGTGGAACGACGCGGATATCGGAATTGAATGGCCGATTGACTTCGAACCGCTGCTGGCGGCCAAGGACGCGGCGGGCAAAAAGCTGGCCGAGGCCGAAGTGTATGCGTGAGGGGACGATGGACAAGCAGCCGACGATTCTCGTCACGGGTGTGAACGGACAGGTGGGCTACGAGCTGCTGCGCAGTCTGCAGGGGCTGGGTCGCGTCGTGGGTCGCGACCGCTCGGCGCTCGATCTCGACGACCCCGATGCGATTCGCCGCGTCGTGCGCGAGGTGAAGCCGACGATCATCGTCAATCCGGCCGCCTACACGGCGGTAGACAAGGCCGAAAGCGATGTGGACGCAGCGACGCGCCTGAACGTGCAGGCGCCGCGCGTACTCGCAGAAGAAGCAAAGCGCCTGGGCGCTGCACTCGTCCACTATTCGACCGATTACGTTTTCGATGGAACGAAAGATTCGCCTTATGTCGAGTCCGATACGGTGAATCCGCAGAACGTCTATGGCCGCACGAAGCTGGAAGGTGAGCAGGCGATCGCGGCAAGCGGCTGCGATCATCTGATCCTACGCACGAGCTGGGTATATGGCACGCGTGGAAAGAACTTCTTGCTGACGATGTTGAAGCTAGGCGCGGAGCGTGAAGAGTTGAGCGTAGTGGCCGATCAGATCGGCGCGCCGACGTGGTCGCGAACGATTGCGACGACGACCGCGCACGTGCTCGCACAGGCCGCCAGGGTCGACGATCGCGGTCAGTGGTGGGCACAACAAACCGGTGTTTATCATCTGACCGCCGGCGGCGCGACTTCGTGGCATGGATTTGCCGAAGCGATTTTCGAATTGTCATCTCTCGCGAAGCGTCCGGTCGTGAAGCCAATTCCGGCGTCGTCCTATCCGACGCCGGCGAAGCGTCCGGCCAACTCCCGGATTTCCAACGACAAGTTCGCTGCGGCGTTTGGGGTACGGGCACCGGACTGGCGAGAAGCATTGGCGCTGTGCGTGCAGTAAGGACAGGGCGCGCATGACGTGCCCGTGCGGCGAATCCTTTTTTCCGAAGTCTATGTCCGTAATCGAAAGTGTATTGGTGAAATCGAAGTTGGAATCCATGCTGCCCTCAGTTTCGCGTGAGCGGCTAGCGGGGGCTTCCGTGCTGGTCGTCGGCGACGTGATGCTCGACCGCTACTGGTTCGGCGACGTCAGCCGTATTTCTCCAGAGGCGCCTGTTCCGGTCGTGCACGTGCAGCGCAGTGAGGAGCGTCTGGGCGGCGCGGCAAATGTTGCCTGTAATATTGCGGGATTGGGCGCCGACGCCGCGCTCCTGTGCGTGGTGGGTGTCGATGAGCCCGGTGAGCGGCTCATGACTCTGCTCAGTGAAAGCAATGTGAAGGCATACGCCGAGCGCGACCGTTCGATCTCGACGATCATCAAGCTGCGCGTCATTTCCCGGCAGCAGCAACTCTTGCGCGTCGATTTCGAGGAAACGCCCACGAAGGAGATCTTGCTGGCCAGCCTTGCGCGTTTTGACGCGTTGGTCGGAGACGCACGCATCATTCTGCTCTCCGACTACGCAAAGGGTGGCCTGACGCACGTCTCAAGCATGATCGCAACCGCGCGTCGGCTCGGGAAGCGGGTGTTGATCGACCCGAAGGGTGCGGACTGGCAACGGTATCGCGGCGCGAGCCTGATCACCCCGAATCGCGCCGAACTTCGCGAGGTAATTGGCGCGTGGTCGTCCGAAGCCGACCTGACGTCTCGCGTTGCGCAACTGCGAAAATCGCTCGACATCGACAGCCTCCTACTCACACGGTCCGAGGAGGGCATGACGCTCTTCACGGATCACGATCCGGTGCACGTCCCCACGGCGGCTCGCGAAGTCTACGATGTCTCTGGCGCTGGCGATACAGTTATCGGCACTGTCGCGGCCATGTTGGGCGCAGGCGTGTCGCTGCTCGACGCTGTTGACTATGCGAATCGTGCGGCGGGAGTGGTCGTTGGCCGGGTCGGGACCTCGCCCATCTCTTACGAAGAATTGTTCGTAAACGAAGTCGCGGCCTGACCGCTTCATCACTGGACGACTCAAGAAATACTATGACCCTCATCGTCACCGGCGCGGCCGGCTTCATCGGCAGCAACATCGTCAAGGCGCTGAACGAACGCGGCGAAGACCGCATCATCGCCGTCGACAATCTCACCCGCGCGGACAAGTTCAGGAATCTCGTCGATTGCGAGATCGACGACTACATCGACAAGACCGAGTTCGTCGAGCGCTTTGCGCGCGGCGATTTCGGCGACGTGCGCGCGGTGTTCCACGAAGGCGCCTGTTCCGACACGATGGAAACCGACGGCCGCTACATGATGGACAACAACTTCCGCTATAGCCGCGCCGTGCTCGACGCGTGTCTCGCGCAGCGCGTGCAGTTTCTGTATGCGTCGTCGGCGGCGATTTACGGCGGCTCGACGCGCTTCGTCGAAGAGCGCGAAGTGGAAGCGCCGCTGAACGTGTACGGCTATTCGAAGTTCCTGTTCGACCAGGTGATCCGCCGCGTGCTGCCCACCGCGCAAAGCCAGATTGCGGGCTTTCGCTATTTCAACGTGTACGGTGCGCGCGAAACACACAAGGCGCGCATGGCGTCGGTGGCGTTCCACAACTTCAACCAGTTCCGCGCCGAAGGTCGCGTGAAGCTGTTCGGCGAATACAACGGCTATGCGCCGGGCGAGCAGACGCGCGACTTCGTCTCCGTCGAGGACGTGGTGAAGGTGAACCTGTTCTTCTTCGATCATCCGGAGAAGACGGGCATCTTCAATCTGGGCAGCGGCCGTGCCCAGCCGTTCAACGACATCGCCACGACCGTGGTGAATACACTGCGTGCGATGGAAGGCAAGCCCGCGCTCTCGCTCGCGGAGCAGGTCAAGGAAGGGCTGATCGAGTACATCCCGTTCCCGGACGCGTTGCGCGGCAAGTATCAGTGCTTCACGCAGGCGGACCAGTCGAAGCTGCGCGCGGCGGGCTACGACGCGCCGTTCCTGACGGTGCAGGAAGGCGTGGATCGTTACGTACGTTGGCTGGCGAAGTAAAGTGTCAGCGAAGTTGCAACCGGGCATCGTCGTGGTGCTGTATCGGCCCGACGAAGCGTGTATCGCGCGCGCCAACCGTCTGGCAGACTTTGGCCAGTGCGTCGTGGTCGACAATACCGAGGAGGCGCGCAGCGCCGCCGCACTGGGGCTGAAGCCGGACATTGCGTTTATCCCCAATGGTGCGAATCTCGGCATCGCAACCGCGCTCAATCAGGGCGTGGAGCACGTACGCCGCGCAGGTTGTCGCTTGGTGCTGCTCTTCGATCAGGATAGCGAACCCTCAGAGCAGTTGCTGCGTGAGCTGCCGGCAACGCTGTCGCGCGAGGTCGAAGCGGGGCGCCGTGTTGCGTTGATTGGGCCCGCTTACGAAGATATTCGTCTCGGCGGCATAGCGCCCTTCGTACGCTTCGGGTTTCCCGCTTTGCGCCGTGTCGAAGCCGACGGCGCGCGGCTGATCGACGTGGACTTTCTGATCACCTCGGGATCGTGTATCAATCTCGACGCGTGGCCAGTGATCGGTGCAATGGACGATTCGCTTTTCATCGATTTTGTCGATCTCGAATGGTGCATTCGAGCGCGTGCTGCGGACTATCGCGTCGCGGGTGCGCCGTGGCTACGTCTGGCGCACGAACTAGGTGGAGAGCCGGTGAGCATCATGGGGCGAAGTTACCCCAGCCATTCACCGATTCGGCACTACTACATGTTCAGAAATGCCGTCGCGCTGATGAAGAGGCGGTACGTGCCCTGGAGGTGGAAGGCGAATGAATTGTTGAAGATGCCGTTTCGCCTCGCCATTTATGGCATCTGGCTCAAGCCGCGGCGACGTCATCTCAAAATGGCATTTCTTGGCCTATGGCACGGGTTGAGGGGACGCAGTGGTCCGCTCGATTCCGTGCGGTGAAACAAGCAACGCGAAGCAAACGTGATTTCGCGAGCAATGCAATCCCACGATTACAGCTATGTTCAAACTAATATTTGCAGACTTGAAGCAGAGTGTCGCGTCCTATCGGTTGTGGACGCTGCTAGGCTGGCTCGAAATCCGGCAGCGCTACGCGCGCTCGCGAGTGGGACCGTTTTGGCTGACCATCAGTATGGGCGTCATGATCGGCTCGATCGGCGTGGTGTACGGGTCCCTGTTCGGCCAGAAAATGAGCGACTATCTGCCGTTTCTGGCGATCAGCCTCGTGATGTGGACGATGTTCGCGCAGACGGTGCAGGAAGGCAGCATCGCCTATATCAATAGCGCGACATACATTCGTCAGGCGGCCACGCCGAAGCTGATCTACGTCTTCCAGGTCATGTGGCGCAACCTCGTCATTCTTGCGCACAACTTCATCATCGTGCTGTTGCTGCTCGTGATCTTTGGCGTGAAGAACTGGGCCGCGTTGTCGATCTTCCTGCCGGCGCTGCTACTTTATCTCGCCAATGCGCTCTGGGTCGCGATGCTGGCCGGTCTGCTCTCGGCGCGTTTCCGCGATCTTCCGCAGATCATTGCGGCACTCATCCAGATCGCCTTCTATGTCACGCCGATCATCTACCGCCCCGATTCGCTGAAGCGGTTTTCCTTCATCGTGGATCTGAATCCGCTTGCCCACCTGATCGAGCTGGTCCGCGCGCCGCTGATCGGGCAGTTCCCGTCGCTCACGACGTGGCTGGTCGCGATCGGCCTTGCCGTGATCGGATGGACGGTTGCGCTGGCAATGACCGGCCGATATCTCAAACGCATTCCGTATTGGGTCTAGGAGAGCACGATGGCATTTATTGAATTGAAAGGTGCGAGTCTGGACCTGCCTATCTACGACGTCCAGGGTCGGTCGCTGAAGAAGCAGGTGCTTCGCATGGGGCGCCGCAACACGATTGCTGAGGACAGCGATGGCGTGGTCGTCGTGAAGGCGCTCGACAACGTCGATCTGCGCTTCGAAGCGGGTGACCGCATCGGCCTGATTGGCAGAAATGGCGCCGGCAAGTCGACGCTGCTTCGTACTATGGCGGGCATTTACTCGCCGACTCGCGGTACGGTCGAGAGCAACGGCAAGATCGTTCCGCTGCTCGATATCAGTCTCGGCATGGACGACAATTCGACCGGCATGCAGAACATTCGTCTGCGGGGTCTCCTGCTCGGCATGACAGATTCGGAGATCAAGGAAAAGACCGAAAGCATCGTCCAGTTTTGTGAGCTGGGCGACTACCTCGATCTGCCGCTGCGCACGTATTCGAGCGGTATGCGGGTTCGTCTCGCGTTCGCTGTGTCGACGGCGGTCGACGCCGAAATTCTCTTGCTGGACGAAGTGATGGGCGTCGGCGACGCATCGTTCATGCACAAGGCGCAGGAGCGCCTGCGTGATCTGCATAGCCGCGCCGAGATCGTGGTGCTGGCTATGCACGCGAATTCGGAGATTCGCCGCGTGTGCAACAAGGCGCTGTGGATGGATGGCGGCCGCGTGCGCGCATTTGGTCCCGTGGAAGAAGTTGTCGCCGCGTACGAGCAGCAGGTCGGCTGAGATGCGCTGGAGTTCGGTGCCAGGTTCCGCATGCCGTGCCTGGCGCGCAGCCCGTCAGGCCGTGCGCTCGCGCGGCGGTGTCCTGCCGGTTGCGCGAGCGGCGATGGCGGTGATTCGCCGGCAAGGTCCGGGTGGTCTGCGCAGCCTTCTCGCGCGGGCCGCTAACACCGACGACTACGGCGCGTGGATTGCCCGGTTCGACACGATCGACGATGCCAGCCGCGCCTTGCTTCGCGAGAAAGTTGCACGGCTCGCGGCTCGTCCGCGTATCTCTATCGTCGTGCCAGTGTTCAACCCGCAGGCCGCACATCTGCGGGAAATGCTTGACTCCGTGCTGGCGCAGATATATCCCGACTGGGAACTGTGCCTCTGTGACGACGCATCCACCGAGCCTCACGTCGCGCAGATTCTTGCGCAATACGCTGCTGCCGATCCTCGCATCAAGACTGTGCGCCGCGCACGCAATGGTCATATTTGCGAGGCCAGCAATGATGCCCTTGCGCTGGCAACGGGCGCGTTCGTCGCACTGCTCGATCACGACGATCGGCTCGCTGAGCACGCGCTTTATATGGTCGCGCAATATCTGCAGCTGCATCCCGACGCAAAGCTGCTCTATAGCGACGAAGACAAGCTGACGCCAGGCGGCGAGCGAATCGAGCCGTATTTCAAGCCAGACTGGGATCCGGTGCTCATGCTCGGCCAGAACATGTTTTCGCACCTCGGTGTGTTCGACACGGCATTGGTGCGTGAGGTCGGCGGTTTCCGCGCGGGCTTCGAAGGCAGTCAGGATCTTGACCTCGTATTGCGTTGCGCAGAAAAAGTGCCTGAAAGCGCAATCGTTCATATTCCCCACGTGCTTTATCACTGGCGCATTAGCGACCAAAGCACGGCACGTGAGGTGGCCGCCAAGCCCTATGTTCGAGAGGCAGCCAAGCGCGCAGTGAGCGAACATCTGCAAAGAACGGGGCGCGTCGTCGATGTCGACTGGTTGCGCACATCGTCGTCCATGCTGCGAGTGATCTTTTCGGTGCCGGAGCCGGAACCGCTGGTGTCGATCATCATCCCCACGCGCGATAAGCCGGAACTGGTGGCGCAATGCGTCGAGGGTCTGATGCAGCGGACCCGATACGCGAATGTCGAGATCCTGCTTGTCGATAATGGCTCGACCGATGCGCGCGCGCTGGCTTTGCTGACACGATACGCTGCGATGGAAAACTGTCGTGTAATACGCGATGACTCGCCGTTCAACTATTCCGCGCTGAACAACAAGGCGGCGGCACTGGCGCGCGGCAGCATGCTTTGCCTGTTGAACAACGATATCGACGCGCGCGATCCGGAGTGGCTCTCGATCCTGTGCGGCTATGCCTTGCAGCCGGGTGTCGGCGCCGTGGGCGCCGCTCTGTGGTATCCGAACGAACGGCTGCAGCATGGCGGCGTCGTCCTGGCGGGCGATGCGATTGCGGGCCATCTCCATCACATGCTCGGCCGCGACGAAGCCGGTTATTTCGGCCGCGCGCTGCTTGCGCACCGGGTCGCCGCGGTGACCGGCGCATGCCTCGTCGTCAGGAAGGCTTTGTTCGAACAGGTTGGCGGACTTGATGCGGCGAATCTTGGCGTTGCCTACAACGACGTCGATTTTTGCTTGAAGTTAAATGTGGAAGGCTATCGTAACGTCTATGTACCTTACGCCGGCCTTTATCATCACGAGTCTGCATCGCGCGGGACCGACCAGACCGGCGAGCGTGCCGCCCGACTGAACCGGGAGGCATGGTGGATGAGGCAGCGGTGGGGGCGCGATCTTGTATGTGATCCCACGTACAACCCGAATCTGGAAATCGATGGTGGACGATTCTTCCGGTTGTCGCAATCGCCGCGCATAGGCCAGTTCGATTAGCATCTAGTTAGCGGAAATTCAACGAAGGAATCATGAAATTCACCGGCGAACGCTTTGTGCCAGACCAGACAGGCAACATCGAGCTCGAACACGTGCACCGGTATCTTTGTGCCGCGGAGCTATGCGAAGGTAAAGACGTCCTGGATATCGCCTGCGGCGAAGGCTATGGATCGTCCCTGCTTGCCTCCAAGGCGGCTTCTGTGATCGGTGTCGATATCGCACAGGAAGCGATCGACCACGCATCGCGTCATCACTCTGGCGCCAACCTCGAATACCGGGTCGGCCCGGCGGCAAATATACCTGTCGCGGATGCGTCTATTGACGTTGTCGTGAGCTTCGAAACAATCGAGCACCACGATCAGCAGAATGAAATGATGGTCGAGATTCGGCGCGTCTTGCGACCGGGCGGCGTACTCATCATGTCGAGCCCAGATCGCGTGGTCTACTCCGAGTTGTCGGGCTTTAATAATCCGTATCACGTCAAGGAACTCACTCGCGAGGAGTTTCAGGCGTTGCTGCGCGCGTCCTTTAAGCACGTTGCGATGTACGGCCAGCGCGTGGTTTATGCCTCGGCGTTGCTATCAGAGCAGGACGGGCGCATCGAAAGCTTCCGCAAGGCGCCTGGCAGAGTCGAGCGCGGCACGGGGCTCGTCGCACCGATGTATCTTGTCGCCGTGGCGTCCGATGGCGATCTGCCTGTGTTGGCATCCGGTGTCTTCGAAACCGAAATCGGTGAGTCTGATGCCGTAACAGGACTCAAAGCGACGATTGCGGCGCGCGATCACGAGATTTTGGAGTTCCGTGAAGGCCGTACCGCGCTCGAAGCCGCGTTTCAGCAGGTGCGTGCGGCCGAGGAAGAGGCCCGTGCAGCTCACGCGCGCGCCGATGAGACGCGCGTTCGCCTCGAAGAAGCTTTGCAAAGCGCTAATACGCGCATCGAAGAGCAAGCCTCGCAACTGGATAGCGTTAACTCCACCGTCAACACGCTGCGTACCGTGGCTCGTTCACAGCGAACGGAGTTGACGCGATTGCAAACCGAAAAGCAAGAACTCGAAGCCTCGCTCAATCGGATGGGCGCATCGGTTGAGCAGCTCAATGCGTCCGTGCACGCTTATCGCGCGTCGTTCAGCTGGCGCGTTACAGCGCCAGTGCGCATGGCGAGCCGCGTGGCCCAGCGCGGGCGCAATATCGTTCGCGCGCTGTCGAGGTTGATGACCTCGGCGGGTACGCCGGCATTTACGCCTGTCCATGAGATGGAGCCGACGGGGGCTGATGGTTTCGTGTCCACGGGTGCCGATCCTCAAGTTGCCGTCGCGCCGCATTGGACGGGACTGCGTCCGGGTTGGGCCGTGCTCACCGTCGATATGGATTCGACGGAACCGAGCCTGAATCCAGTTCTCTACGCGTTTCACGGTGCGGACGGCGCGCAGGTTGCGTCGTATGCCATGCCTGGATATGGCAAAGGGCGCGAAAAGCGCCTGATCGTGCTGCCTCCGGAAGTGCGTTCGCTGCGTTTCGATCCGACCGATCGCCGCGATGTTTGCTTTCATCTGAGAGACGTTTCCGTTCGTAATGTCGGTAAGTGGGGTCTCGTGCGCGAGGGCTATGCGGCGCTGGCGCCGACGCAACGCGCCGAAGTCTGGCGTGCCTTGTTTGGCGGAAAACTACAACTCGCGAAAACGCTGGTGCGCTCGGGTATTGTCGGCAAATACGACAAGGGGGAATACCGCGCGTGGGTGGAGACTTACGATACGCTCACCCCTGAGGATCTCGTGCGCTTGCGTCAGCTTGGTGAAGAACTGCCGAACAAGCCACTCATTTCTATTGTGATGCCCGTCTACAACACGCGTCCGAAATATTTGCGCAAGGCACTCGAAAGTGTCATTACGCAAACGTATCCGCATTGGGAACTGTGTATTGCCGACGATGCTTCGCCGAATCCGGAAGTTCGTGCGGTGCTGGAAGAATATATGCGCAAAGATCCGCGAATCCGGGTCGTCTTCCGTGAAAAGAATGGACACATTTCCGCATCGAGCAATTCGGCTCTCGAGATCGTCAAGGGCGAATTTGTTGCGCTGATGGATCACGACGACGCCATCCCGGCCCACGCGCTGTTCATGGTGGCGGACGAGATCAATCGTTACCCTGAGGTCGACCTGATTTATACGGACGAGGACAAGGTCGACGAAAACGACCAGCGTCACGATCCGCACTTTAAGACTGACTGGAATCGCGAGTTGTTCTACTCGCAAAATTTCATTGCGCATCTTGGCGTGTACAGAACGTCGATCGCGCGCCATATCGGTGGCTTCCGCGTGGGCTTCGAAGGTAGTCAAGATTACGATTTTGCGCTGCGCTTCCTCAAGCATACGGATGGCAGTCGTATCCGCCATATTCCGCACGTCCTCTACCATTGGCGCATTTTCCCTGGTGTGACCAGTTTCTCGACGGACAATCCGGATGCCTCTGTCGAGACCGCGCGCCGAGCGCTGGTGGAGTACTTCGCGGAAGTTGAGCCGACTTCGGAAGTAGTGGGGATCGACAGCTTCCCGGGCTGGTGGCGCATCAAGCGTCGACAACCCGCTGAGCTGCCGCGTGTCTCGCTCATTGTGCCGACCCGTGACCGGCTGGGCGTGCTGCGCGCCGCAGTCGATGGATTGATGCGCGAAACGAACTACGAGAACCTCGAAATCATCGTGGTCGACAACGACAGCGAAGAAGCCGAGACGCTCGAATACTTCGAGGAAATCAAACGCGACCCACGCGTGAAGGTGCTGCCTGTCCCGGGCGTATTTAACTTTTCGGGGCTTAATAACGCAGCGGTAGCCGTTGCCACTGGTTCGATCATCGGTTTCATTAACAACGATATCGAGATCATCCATCCCGACTGGCTGCTGGAGATGGTTACGCAACTGAGTCAGCCAAATGTCGGCGCGGTCGGCGCGAAGCTCTATTACTCCAACGACACGATTCAGCACGCTGGCGTGGTGCTCGGTCTATATGGTGTGGCAGCGCACGGACATCGCCATTTTCCGCGCAATACGATCGGCTATTTTGGTCGCCCGATGCTGGTGCAGAACGTGACTGCCGTAACGGCGGCCTGCATGCTGGTCCTCAAGGACGTCTTCGAGCGCATCGGCGGCTACGACGACGTCAATCTGACAGTGGGCTATAACGACGTGGATCTGTGCCTGAAGGTTCGCGAAGCTGGCTACGACATCGTCTACACGCCGTTTGCGGAGTTGTATCACCTTGAATCGATTTCGCGAGGCGCGAACCTTTCGGCTGCACAGATCGAGCGCGATGCTCGAGAGCGTGCATATATGATGTCCCGTTGGGGGAACGTCATAGCTCACGATCCTTTTTATAGCCCGAACCTCACAATTGCTGGCGAGAACTACGGCCTCGCCTTTCCTCCGCGCGCAATGAAGCGCTGGAAGTCGGCTAATATGCAGGTGCGATAGTCATGAAACCAAGTGCAAAGCGTGAATTGAAGCGCATCATCAGACGTGCTGCGCCGGGGATTGCGGATCGCCTGAGCGTGGCTTTGCGTGCGGCGCGTGGTGCCGCAGTGCGCAATGCGGCCAAGTTCGGAAACCTGATGGCGCATATTCAGGAGAACCAGAGCGCGTTCGATGAGCGTGTACTAATCGATGACGCAGATGTCGCGGCCCTTGCCGCCAGATCGTCGATCGTCGTGGTTGGCACCACGCCGTTCGACAACATATCGACTTTTATCGACGAGCTTCGCAGAGAGAAGCTGGACATTGCGGAGATCGTGGTGGTCGACGCGACGGCGGAACAACCTCGTCTCGTAGCGATTCGCGATCACATCGCGGCATGGCGGCGGCGCCTGCCGCTCACGCGCTTCAAGGTAGTGCCGTACTCGCTGCAGGACATTCGCTATGCCCATGCGCTCTCGCTGGGGTGGCATGAAGCGCAGCATGAGAACGTCTGGATTGTGGGTCGCTATGACGTACCTCTCGATGGCTGTTTTACCTATTTGCTCAAGACTCAGCTCGAGCAAAAGGGCAGTGCTGTGATCGTATCGGGGGCGGTCGCGCCGGATGCGAGCTTGCGCTCGATTACCGTCGACCCGAGCCAGTTGTTTGAGCAGGAAGCTGCGATTCTCGAGATAGAGGAGAGCGCCGCTCTGCTTGCTCGCGCGATAACCGAACGCAAACTTCAGGCGGCAAAATTGCCGTCAAACCAGCCGGCAGGTGTCTTTTCGGAGGGCATTTTCGGTGGACCGCGCACGTCGCTGGCGGACGAAACCGGGCAATTGTTCGATACGAGCCTGCTTAGCAATCTCGCCGTCACCGCTCTCTCGCACAGGCTGAAGGCGGACGGCGTGCCGGTCGTGCGCAGCGGCTATGCGTATTCGCGCTCAATGTTGGCAAAAATCACCGATGGCGGACCGCCTTGGGAGGCCATCTACGATTTGCGTCGGATCGGTGACAACGCCGTTTCCGTGGAGCCGGACAAAAATGAAGCGATAGAAATCGTGTGTCCGTTTCATCGCGGGGACATGATCCTCGCTGTGCAAGTTGCTGCCAGTGTGGCCGCGTCTGGCAAGCGCGTTCGGCTGCATGTTGCCGAGCAACTCGTTCCCTGGGCCAAGGAATTCGGAACGGGCATCCATGTTGAGTCCGTACCCGTTCCGGTTGCAGCTGCGGAGGATACCTATCCCGTGCTGCTCGACGCCTTTCAGTATGTCTCGTTGCGTCGAGACGCAGCGCCGCGTATCGCTCGGTGTCATCCGAGCCGGAGCTTGTCTGAAACCGGGCGCAATCTCGTCGAATATATGCTGGAAGAGGTAGGCCTCCCGCTAGAAACCCGACTGCCCAATCTGCAACCGAGCAGCACCGACGCTCAGCAGCGTCGAGCACGTGAAATTGTCGCTGGTATCGGCGAAGACCTTGTCTTTGTGCATCCGGTCGGTGGGTGGAGTTTGAAATCGATTCCGCCCCACATCATGGCCGGTTTGGCCGAGGAAGTTCATCGCGCAGGGTTCAAACTTATCCAGATTGGCGGCGCCAGTGACCGACGTGTAGCGCATACCGATGGTGCGATTCTCCAAAATCTCATGCCGTCACAGTGGAAAGAGATACTCGCGCTTGGCCGGGCGTTGATTTGCGTCGATTCGTGGACATCGCACTTCGCGGCGATCCTCGACATCCCGCAAATCTGCATGTACGGCTCGACGCACCCGGATCATGTAAGTTCCAAGCGCTGGTTCCGCAGCCAGCTGAGTCCGTGCTTGAATCTCGGACCGATCGTCAATTGTTCACCGTGCAATTCATTGACCTGCGTTGCATATCCCGAGCGTGACTACTGCACGGGTTACACGGTTGATCGGTTTGCGCTGCAGGAATTCTTTTCGACGCTGCCAGCCGTCAGTGCGAGCTAGCGTTGCGTAGGCGATCCCCCGCCGTCGGGGCAAGGATCGCCGTGTCGAGAATGGCTCTCCGTGACGGAAGCGCTGCGTCGTGCCTGGATCGCCGGAAATTCGACGAAACGGTAGGTCAGCGCCGCTATCAGCACCGTGACGCCGACCACGCACGCGCCGAATCCGAGGTAGCTCTCGTGCGGGAGCGACGCGACAGGGACATAGTGATTAACGAGTCGTGAGGCCAAGTAAAGCACCCAATTGTGCAGTAAATAGACGCTATAGCTGAGCAGGCCAAGCAGGCGGGCTGCTTTGTTGCTCAGCAAGCCGATCAAGGTGTTGCCGCCGGCGATGATCAGGAATGGCACGAATAGCAGCGCAGCGCCGCCGGGCGAATAGACCAGCGGTTGCCAGTAGATGACGGAAGCCGTGCAGGCAATAGCTAGCGCCGTGGCAAATGTGTTTTGGCACATCCGGTGAATCGCTGGAGTGCGCACTGCCATCGCAGCCATGCAGCCCGCGACGAAATACCATTCGACCTGGCTCGGCGAGAACAGGGCAATGCACGCGCCCACGCCCAACGCGACCCCCGATGTTCCCCATCGAAAAGCGAGGGCACCGATCAAGGGCAGGACCAAGTAGAACTTCCACTCGTAGATCAAGGACCAGAAGACGGTATTGATCAGCGCGGTTTGGGGGAATCCATTGATCGGCGGTACGCCGGGGAAAGTGAAAAGTAGCCATGAGCCGATTTGCGTCGCGAGGTCATCAAGGGGCACATTGAGCCGGAAATGGGTCAAGGCCATCGCCGTCACGACCACAAGGGCGGCACTGACGAGATACATTGGGACAAGGCGGAGCACGCGGTTCTGAAAGAAGCGGATTGCCTCGAATCGCCCCTTACTCTCCATCACCCGGCCCCAAAAAAGGAACGCCGTGATCATGAAGAACATGGCAACTGAGCCACGGCCGAAAAGCGTCGAAAGCCGGGAAGGCGTCAGTTCCCATCCGCCAGTCAGGTAGAAATGGTGATTGATGTGGATGTGGTGGAGCACGACGCCGATCGCCAGAAAGCCGCGCAGGCCATCGATCGCGTGGTATCGCGATGACTTGACTTCCCGGTCGATTGCTTTCCTGTAGAAGCCAAAGGAGTGGTAGACGATCTGCGCGATGGTGAGCGCGAGGACAATGGCAAAGAGCGAGCCGAGTGCGATTTCAGGTGAAGTCAGAGGCATCTAGGCGAGGCTGTGTAGGTGATCTTTTAGAAACGTTGAAAGCGCGCGGTATCGCTGGGCGTGGCGTTGGCCTATGCAGTAGGCGCCTGCGGCTTTCCGGGGTTAACGTGCGTTCTCCCGGCCGATAGCGCAATGCCTCTTCGCGCTGGGGGCGCTGGAGGCATTCTATCGTTAGCGCGCAGCCTTGGGGCGGCAGATCTAGCCGCAGCAGGTTGGAGGCTCGCCTTTCTGGCTAGCGCGTGGGTCTTGCCGATTGCGGTAAGTTCTTACTGAATATTTACGTAATGTTTAAAATGGCGGCAGAATGCGAGGTTTTCTCGCACGCCCGGTGGCTATCCGCAACACGCGCGCCGAATTATTTTTGTAAGGTTCATTGCGTCGGCAACTTGGTTGACGCGGATTCCAAAGATGCAAAATCGCCACGAAGAGATTCTCGATCCCGACTTTTATCGGGCCTTTTACCCGGACCTCGCGAACATGTCGGTCGAAGAAGCAAAGAATCACTACCGCGACCACGGATTCCGCGAGGGACGATATCCAAATGAAACGGCTTACCTAGGCAAGTCGGACGACGCTGCATCCGCTGATCTTGTTTCGCCCATTTCCGACGCATCGGAGCACCCGTCGGACGCCAGTCATGAACCCAGTCATGAACCCAGTCATGAACCCAGTCATGAACCCAGTCATGAACCCAGTGATCGTCCTGTGAGGCATCACTTGCTGCTGGGCGGAACGGGCAGGGCAGGTACGACGTTTATGGTGCAGTATTTGACGGCATGCGGGCTGGACACGCACAGCTCGCGGCATCCCAATGCGCAACCAGAGGAGCATGCGAATGCCGGGCTCGAAGACCTGCCAATCGGCGATGACGCGAATCTTCCCTATTTGATCAAGACGCCTTGGCTCTTTGAATTTGTCGATCGACTGACCGACCAAGAAGACGTCGTCATCGACGCCGTGATTATCCCGATGCGTGACATCGTCGAAGCCGCTACGAGCCGCGTGATGCTGGAGATGAGGGCTCGTCTAAGCAACGACACACTGGCCGAGGAACACACGCGTTGGGAGACGTGGGGAACGACGCCAGGTGGGCTTGTCTATTCGCTGAATCCCGTCGATCAGGCTCGCATTCTTGCGTTGGGCTTTCATCAGGTCGTTCATACGCTCGTGAAGCACGGCATTCCCATCGTATTCCTCGATTTCCCGCGTTTCATCGAGGACGGGGACTATCTGTACGAGCAATTGAAAGCGGTGCTGGGCGATGGCGTTTCTCGGGAGACCTCCTTGGCTGCGCATCGCGCACTCGCACGTGTCGATCTCGTGCGCGTCGGCGCGGAACTGGACGGGGCTGCAGAAGGCCAGAATCAGGTCGCGGTGCCGATCGGTTTTCCTAGCCATGCGACGATTGATCGGACCACGCTGTTTCGCGAACTTAAGCGTGCGAAAAGCGCGGTCGAGTCGCTAAGAAGCCATACTCGGGCGCTGGCGGAGGCTCTGCGCCGGGATCGCGATGCGAATATTGCACTGAAGAACGAAATTCTGAATCTCCATGCGATGCTAGACGCAGAACGCAAGGCCGTGGAAACCGTGCAGCATGACCGCGCAAAGGATGCAGAAATTCAGCGCCGCATTGTCAACGATCTGAGTGACCGGCTGGACGCGTCCAACGAGCAACTGGTCATGGTCGAACGATCGTTTGCCTGGCGCGCGGCGGCGGCCGTTCGGCGTCTATTGTGTTGGAAGTGACCGCTGTGAGTAAGGCTGAGGGGTGAGAATCTGATCAATCTGATCCACGATCGCGTGCCAAGGGCGGTCGTGGTCCTCAAACTGTCAACGCACAAAAGCGCGCCATTCTCAGTCGATCAGGCTGGAGCTATCAACGTCGAAACGTCCAGTGCTTGTGTCCCAGATAGCTCGTGAATACAGGTACGGCGACGCCGAAAGCATGTGCAACTTCGCGCGCGTGCCATTCCAACCGCACAGCCGGGAAAGCGAAGTCAGTCAGCACGATACTGACGCCCCACGTCTGTAGGATGGCGATCAGATTCACGACGAGGAAGAACAAGATCGAACGATGCATCGACTGTGCGCTGTCCTTGAAAACAAAGATCTTCGCTAGGACGTACGCCACGATCATGCCCGTTATATAGGCGATGACGATCGCGGCGGAGAACGGCATCCAAATGTTATAGAGGATGCGACTACTCCAGTTGACCGCCGCGGCAAATCCTCCCGTCAGCAGAAAGAGCAAAAAGCTGCGAGAGAAAAAGGCAGAGCGCACCGTTTGCGTAACTTCGGTCATACCATCCTCGCCATCTTGCGCGACAATCCGATACTCTCGGAAATGCCGCGATCCTCAGGATAATAGTACGACGTGTCAGCAACGAGCAGGCCTTCCACCGGCAACTGGATCGGCGGCAGCCGATCAAGATAGCCCGGCTCGCAAATTGGCTGCGCGAAACGGTATCGGCTCGCACGCACGTCGATGAAGTCGTCCGGCGTCAGCGCGGGATTGATCTTCATGAGGTAGCGCTTGACCTTGTCGATGAACGCGGAGTCCGGCTCCTGATACTTCGGATGCTCGCCGGGCACGTAGAACGGGACATACACGACATGGTCGTTGAGCGGCCGCAGGTTCGTGTACTCGACGATGCCGGGAATATCCATTTCCGGATCGTTCGTGTTGAGCCAGAAATTCTCGGTTACGCGCTTCTTGAGCTTGGCGATCACACAGACCACCGCAACGTTCTTCTTGCTGCGGAACGCCTCGAGAATGTCCGTTGGCAGGTCGGGCATCACGCGGGGCACGTAAGGCAGCGGGATCGTGCTAATCACCTTGTCGAACGGCTGGAACTCACCCCCTGCTTCGATGCCTTTGACCTTGCCACCTTCGATCACCACTTTCTGCACGGGTACGTCGAGCCGGAACTCACCGCCGTGCGCCTCGATGTAGCTGCGCATTTCGTTCAGGAGCGTGTCCGAACCACCTTCGAGATAACCGAGCTTTTCTCGGAACAGGTCGTAGCGCGAACGGCCGATACGCCGAATGCGGCTCCAGATCCACGCAGCCGAAAGGTTGTACGCATAATCATAGAACTTGTAGTCGAACAGGCGCCGCCACAGCACTTCCCACGCCTCTTCGCCGATCCAGCGGCGAATCCAGCTCGTGGCCTCGACATGATCGAGGGGCTTCCAGTCGTTGCGCTTCGTCGAGAGGAAGGCATGGAGTCCATAGCGAAACTTCGCGCTCAGGCTCAGGCCTTTGAACTTGAGCAGCGCCATGGGATTTCCCCAAGGCTGTACGCGGCCCTGGTAGAAGTAACCCATTTTCGTTTCGCACCACTTCATCTTGTCTTCGATGCCAAGTTCGCGCAGCACCTCGAAGAACGCGTGGTCCGAGATCGCGTGGAAATGGTAGTAACGCTCGATCGACAGCCCGCCGAAGTCGAAGCAGGCCGCCATACCGCCCACGCGGTCATCGGCCTCGAAGATGATCGGTTTGCGTCCGTCCTTGACCAGTTGGTAGGCGGCGCCAAGACCCATCGGTCCCGCGCCGAGCACGGCGATGCGTTCTGTACTCATGTGTCTTCAGAATTCCAAGGCGATGTGGCTATAGGTAGGATCGTTGAACGTCTCGTCCATGGCTTTGGCGAACGGCGTGGCGCGAATGCCAAAGATGCCTTCCCAATCGATCACCTCGAACTCGTCGCCAGCGGTTAGGGCCTTGAGCTGATCGGCCGTAAACGGCGGGTTCTTGTCGAACACGGCGTAGATCTTCAGCAGCACATAAAAGAGGCCGTAGGGAATGCGAACGATCGCGCAGCGTGCGCGAGTTGCGCGCTTGATCTGCCGGATGATGTCGATGTAGTCGACGCGTTCCAGTCCGCTAATGTTGAACGCTTGCCCCTTGAGGCGCGAATCGATGCTGCTAATGATGACGTTACAGAAGTCGCCAACGTAGAGCGGCTGCCGCATGTACTTGCCGCTACCCGGGATCGGAAACACAGGTACGCGGTGCATGAAACGAGAGAGCCAGCCGAGATGCTTGCGGTCAAACCAGCCGAACATAAGCGTCGGGCGCAGCACGACGCAGTTGATGCCGGACGCCAATACGATCTCTTCCTGCTCGCGCTTGGTTTGCGTGTACCAGTCGTCGGCGGCCGAGTTCACCACCGAGGAGCTGATGTGTACGGTGTGGGGGATGCGGTATTTCTTGATGACATCGAGCACGTGACGCGTTGCCACGATGTTGTTGCGCACGAACGGGTCGCGGGTCGGTGCGCCGATCTGTGCCTGCAGCATCACCACAACGTCTGCACCTTCGAAATGCCGTGCCCAGTCACCTGGTTCAGCGAGATCGGCGTAGATCGCCGTGACGTCTGGATGCACACTTCGCAGGATCTCGAGGTTCGCCTCGAACTTGTCGAGTACGACGATGTCGGTACAGCCACGTGCCTTGAGCCGGGCGACTAAGTTCTGTCCTACGAGTCCGGCGCCGCCGGGAAGAAGAATGCGGGAGTTTTTCATACGGTTTCACTTGAAGAGCAGCGTGGCACTGAAAGTCGTGTTGGCTACCGAATTCATCTCTGGGCCCGCTGGATATGCGGATTGGCATTGAACACGTCCACTCGCAAGCAGCCGCCTTAGTGGGGGGCGATGGGGTGCGAGCCGCGCAGCGCGCAATAGGTACCGCTCATAGTGGCAGCGGTGATGTTGATCAGGCCTTCTGGAGGTCGGTGAATGAAAGCGATCCAGCCGCTGAAACGCGCATTGTCACCAAGTTGGGCCACGACGTCATCACGTTCACCGCCGGTGAGGCCGATCCCAATAGATCGGCCGTCGGGTGCCGTGACGACTATATTGTGAGGCACGCGACGTGTAGATGTGTCATAGATCCAGCCACGAACAATGTACATGTCAGAGGTCTCCGAGTGCGATATCCCATCGACATAGCCCTCACATGTCGAGCCTATGGTAATACGCGGCGGCGGGGAGGCATAGTCATGCTGGTCGTCAGCGAAAATGGAAATGCGCGCCGCTCTGACTATCGGAACGATCTTCGCGAGTCTGTCTGGAAATGGGTAGACGGGGCGCGTGACCGCGAGGTCGTATACCTGCTCGCGAGTGGCAAGGCCGCCAACCATGCGCTGCCAACTAAGGTCGAAGTCACTGTGTAGTGCGAGTCTTTGCGCGACAGCGACAATTAGCATCGCACACACCGCGGCAGCGAGGATTGGTCGCTGCGCTGTCGAGATTTTCGTGTTGAGCGCCGAAAATATGAGCATCGCCAGCCATCCAGTCAGCGATGCAGTAGTGTAGCGTGAAGCGAGTGCAGTATCGAGGCCCATCCAGAGGCGCCCGGATGTCGTCGCTGCGGCATTGAGGACGATGAAGATTGCAAATGCCAGAAATGCAATAGCTATAGGAGGCGTTGCGCGACTTCGCAGGGCGCGCAGTGACCACATCAAGACAGCTGCCAGCATGACGATTCCGCATACGTACGCGCCAATGGTTCCCAGCAGCGTGCCGTTCGCAGGCGAGCCGAGATAGAGTAGAACGTAACGTGCGGCGTCAAGTGGGTGAAGCAAGAGTGACTTGACGCCACCATTGTTCGACACTGGGTTCCATCCGTTGAAGTAAGCGCACCAGACTGCTATCCCCCCGAGTGCGATCGCGAACAATTTCCGGGCGTTCAGGCGCAGATAGACCGCTTGAATGAACAAAACTGGAAAGACTAGCAAGCCAGCGGACATGCTATATGCTGCGATCGTGGCGCTGAGAATCGATATAACAAGCCAATTGATGGCGTTTGTGCGCAATTGCTCTACACGTTCGAGAGAGTGGAATGCGAGCAACGCGAACAAGTAAACGGCGTACCACTGACTCTGGAAACCCCACGTAAAATTTTCTTGCTGGAGCCACGAGAATGTCAGCGCCATCGTGACGCCCGCGAGACCGACCTTGCTCCACGTAGGCATCTTGGGCTGACTATGGAGAGCAACCTTGCAAAAGGTCAGACACAGCAATCCGGCGAGAACAAGGTTGGCTATCAGTGAAAAAACATTTCTGCCGCCGAAATATCGTACGTCGGCGAAGAAAATCAGGCGCGAGAACGTGAGGCGATGTTCATTATGCTGCTCAAAGAATGCGTGCCACGGATCCGTGATCGCGCGCACATAGAAACCGACCGTTCCGTCCCATGAATCGCCAAGCGGCACAGGTGTAAAGTGTCGCCACACGCCGAATAACGTCGTCGCAACGGTCAGGAGCCCGATTGCGAGAGCTAGCCCCGCCGCTTGCTTTTTGTATTTCACCATGCTTTTGTATTCACAACGATGCGCGTTTGAAGAAGAATCGCGGTACGGACCGGATGATCAACATGATCAGCGACCAGAACCAGGGCGTGTAGATAACGTCCCTGTTCTTTTCGATTGCGCGCGTGATGTCGGCGGCCACCTTGTCTGGGGTCGCAACGAGCGGGCCGGGCAGCGGCAGGCCCGCAGTCATGGGCGTAGCGACGAAGCCAGGCTTGATCGTGACGACATGTGCACCCGCCTTGAAAAGACGGGCGTTCAGACCCTCGCAGAATGCCGAGAGTGCGGCCTTCGCGCTACCGTAGAGATAGTTCGACGGCCGGCCGCGATCGCCCGCTACGGACGAAATGACGGCGATCGTACCATGGCGCTGGGCCTCGACCAGATTCGCGATCGGCGTAAGCAATCCGATGAGCGACGTGACGTTGGTGTTGAATTCGCGCATCGCCACGGCTGGGTCAGCCTGGCACTGTGCCTGATCGGGCAGAGTCCCGGGCGCGACGAGGACGATATCAATAGTGCCGAATTCGGCCTCGCAGCGCGCCAGCATGGCCGCGTGCTGATCGACGTCGTTAATGTCGAGCTCTTGGCACACCGCCCCTTTGGCGCCGCGCGCGCGGAGGTCGTCGGCGACCTGCTGCAGCCGCTCTGCGCTGCGTGCGACGAGAAAAAAGCTCGCGCCTTGCGCAGCCCAGCGACGGGCACATGCCGTTGCGATGGCCGAGGTCGCACCTACGATCAGGATATTTTTCATGTTCGTGTCGTTCGTTCCCAAAATCGTGAAAGCATCGCTGGATCTCGAAGGGCTTCCAGTTGCTGCCATTGCGGATAGGCGGCCCGGAAATCCGCGCCGGTCATGTGAGCGTCTTTCGCCGGATAGAGCCGGCCACGCGCCTCGCGCACGATCGCGTCGAGACGCGCGAAAAGCCGCGCGTTCTGTGCGTCGCGCTGTGGAAAGTCGAGTGCGAGCGACGTGCCCTCCCGCGGAAACGACAGAAGCCCCGGCGAGGCGATATCGCCACAGCGCTTGAGCACGGCGAGAAACGAGCCCGTGCCGCTTATCGCGATGGCCTCGAGGATTTCTCGGATGGCGTCCCGCGCTGCCTCGGGCGGCACGACGCACTGGTACTGCTGAAAGCCTTTTCGACCGTAAATCCGGTTCCACTCGAGCAGGCTGTCCAGCGGGTAAAAGTAAGCGTCGTAGCTCACTTTCGCGCGCCTCTCGCCGCAGCGCTGGCGGTGGTAGTACGCGCCGTTGAAGGCGCGTAAGGTCAGCGAGTTGAAAATCGGAACGGGCAGTGTCATCGGCACCGTTCGCTTCTTGCGGCGGTCGACTTCGAGCGGTCCGCCTCTCGCGTGGTCGCCGACCATGAAAATGCCGCGCCCAAGCGTCGAGCCGCTGCTCTGGCAGTCCACCCATGCCACGCTGTACTCATGCAGCGGGTCGAGGCGTTCGGAAAGCGCGAAGAACTCGTCGAGGTTCGAAAAGCGGATGTTCGTCACGTCGATCAGGCTGGATCGGATCGGCATGAGCTGGATTTCCGCCCAAAGGATCAGCCCGGTGAGACCGAGTCCCCCGATTGTGGCTGCGTAAAGATCGGAATGCGCGTCGGGTGCGCATTCGAGCAGCGCGCCGTCGCTGCGCGCCAGTCCAAAGCGGCGCACATGGCGGCCAAACGTCCCTCGCACGTGGTGATTCTTGCCGTGGACATCATTGGCGATTGCGCCGCCCAGCGTCGCGTATTTGGTGCCGGGCGTGACAGGCAGCATCCAGCCACGCGGTATGGCGACCTCGAGGATCTGTTCGAGCGTGACGCCCGGCTCCGCACGCAATACGCCGGTCGCCCAGTCGGCAGCGATCAGGCGGTCGAGTGGCAGGGTCTGCAGCACGTGGTCCGAGGCGGCGAGGCAACTGTCGCCGTAGCTGCGTCCGTTGCCGAATGCGAGCGCGTTGCCGTTTGCTTCGATCACCTCGCGCCAGGTCGCGGCCGCGCGGTCACGCCACGCGATTGCATGCGCCTGTTGCGGGAGGGCGGGATAGCGGCCCCAGGACTGCACCGTATCCATCGATCAGGTCGCCGCCCAGAAGACGAGGCAGCAGAGCGCCACCACTGCAAGGCTCACACGGTCGCGCGCGGCGAATACTATCGGGTCGTCGTGCATCAGGCCACGGTGCGCGATGATCCACGTACGGCTCACCCAGTAAAGGAGCAGCGGGCACGCGAGCCAGATGATCTGTGGATGCCGGTAGAGATGCGCTGTGTTGCCATCCTGGATATACATGGCGAGAACGAGCACGGAGAGATATCCGGACGCCGTGCCCAGCGACGAGATGAGCGAAAGGTCGCTCGCGACGTAGCCGCGCCCGCGCGTTTTGGCGAGCCCGCGCGCCTGCATCGAATAGAGTTCGGCGTAGCGCTTCACGAGCGCGAGGCTCAGGAAGATGAACATCGAGAACGCGAGCAGCCAGAACGTGAGGTGACCGCCGATTGCGGCGGTTCCGGCGATGATTCGAGTGGTATAGAGCATTGCCAGCACGACGACATCCACCATCACCTGGCGCTTGAGGAACATCGAGTAGCCGAGCGTGAGAGCGTAGTATCCCAACAACACCGCGGCGAAGCGCCATGGAAGAAATAGTGCGGTCAGTGCGAAGGCGCCCGCGAGCAGGACAGGAAAGAGCGCTATCCCCCAGGTGAGCGGAAGCGCGCCGGACGCTAGCGGGCGCTTGCGCTTGGTCGGATGGTGCCGGTCGTCCTCGAGATCGAGCATGTCGTTGAGCAGATACACGCTCGATGCACAGAGACCGAAGGCGAAGAATGCGATTAGTGCTGCGAGGATGAGGTCCGGATAGGCGAGTTTGTGCGCGGCAAGAAGTGGTACGAAGATCAGCAGATTCTTCAGCCACTGATGCAGGCGCAATGACTTCGACCAGGTCTTCAGCGCCGGGGGGCGCGATTCGATCACACGCTCGACATTGCCGATCTTGCGGGCGGCGCGCTCGACGCCGCTCGCCGGATTCACGACATACGCGCGTGCAGCGGATTGCCAGACCGCGATGTCGTCGTGCGAATTGCCTGCGTAGTCAAAGTTCTTCTCGCCAAATTCGGCCACTAGCCTGTCGCGTTTGCGTTGAGACGAGAGGTTGACACCGTCTGCGGTCGCGAAGGTCTGGTCAAAGAGACCTAGGTGGTCGGCAATGGCATGGGCATAGCGCTCATGGCTGGCGGTGGCGAGCACGAGCGGGCGTCCGGCTTCGCGCTCTGCCTTCAGCCAGTCGAGCACCTGTGCGTCATAAGGCAGGACGGTAACGTCGACATTGGTGTTCTCGGCGAGTCCGGCTTTGAGGGCCGGTTTGCCGCCGCGCGCGAGCCACATTAGCGGGCGGTAAAACCGCAGCGGCGCGGATTTGAGATACGCGAATCCCGATTCGATTAGCACATCCGATCGAATCAACGTGCCATCCAGGTCAACAACGAGTGGTCTGCTGCGCATACAGTCGGCCAGTTGGCAATGGGCTTATAGAGTGTGATCTATTGGGCGCGTGTCTCGATCCATCCGAATCGTGCGCCATTTTCAAGCCAGGAATTTTACCCGGAACTTGCGCCGTCGTTACAGGTGTCCCGGCGATCTGTTGCGTGCCTGCGCACTATTGACAGCTTGGGCGGTGGATCACCGCTCCGATGATTCAGGGTCAGTCAAGGCGCGCAGGCGCATTCATGCGGGCGGTTGGGTCTTACTGGTGTCCAAGGCTTGCGCATCGGGAATCGCGCAGTAACGACCGGTATCGAGCCTGCCAAAAAGTCGAATTTCGCGGTCGCTCGGCCGCACGAAGAAGCCTGTCCAGCGCCCGTAACGATCGTTGGATCCAGTGATCGGCGCGAGATCCGCGCGTTGTGCACCGGTGATGCCCGTGCCCAGTACCTTACCCGCGCGATCGGCGATCACGATCGACGAGACGTATTGCTTGCCGGCAGGGTCGTAAAGCCACCCAGTCGCCGCGAATCGATCAGGGGTCGCGGTCGAGCTAATGCTGTCAATCTTACCGATGCAGCCGGCGCTCGCGGAGACCGTCTGTGGCGGCACAGCAAAGTCGCGCTGGTCATGGGCAAAAATGGAGAGCCCCGCTGCCTAGGCGCGCGTGGCAACTCCCTGGAGCGCCGTTGGGTTCGGGTAAATCATGGACGTATAAGGGGCGTCATAGACCTTTGCGCGCACCGCGAGGCCCGCCACGCGTTTCGCGTACAGCTCGCGTTGCGTCGAGTGAAAGAGCATGCGCTGCGCAACCGCAATCATGACGAGCACAAAGCACAAATACGAAACCGCCGACGATCCAACGTCGCCTTTCGGGGCGAATTTCATTGAGCCAAAGAAAAGCGAGGAGCGATCCGGCCATCAGCAGCGGCCCGGTCGTATAGCGCGACAACGTAGCAGTATCGACGCCAAAGCCAATTCGCCCGACAGCAGTGACGAATGCACTCGCACTGATGAACGCTGCCATGGCCAGCAGCGCGGTGCCAATGACTACGCGACGTTGCTGCGCAATCCATAGCGCATAAATCAGGCTCAGGAGTACGGTTGCACCCCACAGGGCGATCACCGGCATGCCGAGGCACCCCCAGGTCGCCGGCGATCCGAGGTAGAGCAGTACGTACAGCAGGACGCCAAGAGGGTGGTGCACCAACGCGTCGCGCAGTCCTCCGCTCGGCGAATTCGAATGCCAACCCGTAAAGTAGGCCAGCCAGATTGCCGCCGTCGCTAGTGCGATCACAAGAAGGCGCACACGCGTTGTACGGAGGTATGCAGCCTGAATGGCGAGCACTGGGGCAACGAGGGCACCTCTCACCATCGACAGCGCCGCCATGATCGCGCCTCCGATGGCAAGTGTGAACCGTCCGGCTGAGGACGCAGACGCGCCGCGTTTGCGGGCGCCCTCGCTGGGATCGAGGGCCTCGAATGCGCAGAGTCCGAACAGGTAGACGGCAAACCATCGGCTCTGAAAGCCCCACGTAAAATTCTCCTCCTGCATCCACGCGAACGTAAAGGCGAGTGCGCCGCCACCCACGATCATTCGTGATGCGGGCGAATGTGCCAGATTTCGGCTGATGATCCGACAGAGCACGATGGCGATCAATGCAGCCAGGACTACGTTGGCGGCGAGGTCGAGCACGTTGCGCCCGCCGAGGTAGCGCATGTCCACGAAGAAGATGAGTCGTGAAAAGAACAGGCGATGCTCGTTGTGCAGGTCAAAAAACGGCGCCCAGGGATGTTCGAGCGCATTCAAATAGAAACCCAGCGTGCCGTCCCACTGATCTCCGTAAGGAACCGGGGAGAAATGGGAAATCACCCCGAAGCAGGTCGTCGCGAAAATCACGGCGCCGAGTAAAAGGGCGATTGTCGGCCAGGATTGGCGATTTTTGATCAGAGTTTTCAAATTGCTTGGGAAATAATTCGCTTCGATTTGCAAAAGCTGGGGTGAGCGTGCCGACAATCGGTCCACGGTATTTTCGCCGGTCGAGCTCGACTAATCTTATTGACACGTGGCCGGGCGGCATACGGGCGCTACTGTGCTATTCGTATCCGCAATGCGACAACAGTTGGGTTCATCCGCGATCGCGCCCTGTATTATCTTATACTGCGTAACAATTGGAAAAGTCAGTTGCCTGAAACGGGTATTTTCAGCACACTAGACGGTTTCAATCGACCCCGTTTATACGAATGGCGCATACGGTGCCGAATCGTCGCATATCCAGATGACAGTGAGTTCGGTAACTAGTGTGGATCATGCCGTGGTGGTGTCCGTATCGGTGGTTGTCTTTCATCCAGACCGGGATCTCCTCGCGCGAACCTTTGGCAGTCTTGCGCGCGCCGGCGCCGCGCTGACTCGCGCAAAGCCGGGGACGTCGATCCACATGTATCTGGTCGATAACGGCGGCATGCCTGAGATGCGCAGCAGCCTCGCACCATTGTCGCAAGCGGGCATTTCCTGTACGGAAATCGCCGGGCAAGGTAACGTCGGCTACGGGCGCGGTCACAATCTGGCGATTGAGCGGGCATCGAGCCGTTATCACCTCGTACTCAATCCCGACGTGGACATCGACTCCAGCGCGTTAGTCGAGGCGGTGACTTTTCTGGAGGCACATCCCGAAGCAGGCCTGCTTACGCCGGCTATCGTCGACGATGCCGGCCAGCTTCAATATCTTTGCCGGCAATACCCGACCCTCGTCGATTTGTTCGTGCGCGGCTTCCTTCCACGCGCCGCTCGACGGCCATTCGAAGCCCGCCTCGCCCGCTACGAGATGCGCGCGCAGATCAACGCGCGTGACACGATCTGGGATCCGCCGATCGTGAGCGGTTGTTTCATGCTGTTTCGCACGAGCGTGCTCAAAAAGCTTGCGGGCTTCGATGCGCGCTATTTCCTCTACTTCGAGGACTACGATCTCAGCCTGCGTGCGCATGATGTGGCGCGTGTCGTCTATGCGCCGTCGGTGCGGGTGCTGCACCACGGCGGCGGTGCATCGCGCAAGGGGCTGGCGCACATACGGATGTTCCTCACGTCGGCGTTCAAGTTCTATAACCGGTTTGGGTGGAAATGGCTTTGAGCCACGTATTGGTTACCGGTGCGAATGGTCTCGTAGGGAGAGCGCTGTGCGCGGCGCTCTCACGGCATGGCCACGACGTGACTGCGCTGCTGCGAAGCGGCAGCGTCGGCACGGATGCTGTGCGCGAATGGCGTCACGAGACGGCGGATTTCGTCGGGCTTCAAGAGGCGTGGCCGAGCGGCTTGTCCCCGGATTGCGTTGTGCATCTGGCTGCGCGCGTTCACGTGATGCGTGATGACGCACCCGATCCATTGGCGGCATTCCATGCGACGAACGTCGAGGGCACCCTGCGCGTTGCCCGTGCGGCACAGGCCTCCGGAGCCCGCCGCATGGTCTTCGTGAGCAGCATCAAGGCTGTGGCAGAGGTGGATGGCGGCGTTCCGCTGGCCGAATCCGTGCCGCCCATGCCGCTCGACCCGTACGGACTTTCGAAGCGGGCGGCGGAGGAGGCGCTCTGGCGTCTGAGTGTAGAAACGGGGTTGGAAGTCGTGGTCGTTCGGCCGCCGCTCGTCTATGGTCCGGGAGTTGGAGCCAATTTTTTGCAGATGATGGACGCGCTTTGGCGTGGCGTGCCACTGCCGCTCGGTTCGGTGAGTGCGCGACGCAGTCTCGTGTACACCGAAAATCTGGCCGATGCGCTCGTGCATTGCATCACGGACCCGCGAGCCGCCAACGCCTGCTTTCATGTGGCCGATGCCGACGACCTGTCTGTTGCTCAGTTGCTGCGCGGCCTTGGCCGCTACCTCTCGAAGCCCGCACGCCTGATTCCCGTTCCGACGGGGCTGTTACGTGCCGCCGGCGCACTGACCGGCCGCGCGGCCCAACTGGAGCGCCTGACGTCCAGCTTGCAAGTCGACACGTCGCTGATTCGTGAGCGACTCGGCTGGCAGCCGCCCTTTGCGGTGGAGGAGGGGTTGGAAGCGACTGCTCGTTGGTATCGTGCGACGCACTGAATTTGCGGAGACCGTACACGTTGATCATTCATTTACCGATTTCGTCACCGTTGAGCGCCGTGTGGATCGCCTTGGCTAGCGGTGTGCTGTGCGCGGCCATACTCGCGTTTCTGCTGAAGAGCGGGCTCGCGTGGCGCCTTGCCACGGATATCCCAAACGAGCGCTCACTGCATGTGCGGCCGACGCCGCGCGTCGGAGGCTGGGGCCTAGTGCCGGTCGCAGTATTGGCTATTCTTCTTCTGGCGCCCTCGTTGTGGCTGACCGCGCTTGGCACGGCATTTCTCGCTGCCGTTTCCCAGATTGACGACCGCCGCGGACTTCCGGCGCGCGTGCGCTTTGCTGCGCATTTCCTTGCGGTGCTGACGCTCATCGTTGTTTATCCGGCTCCTGTTGCGTGGTGGTGCCTCGGAGGACTGGCGTTTTTGATGCTGTGGCTGGTCAACTTATACAATTTCATGGACGGGGCAGACGGTCTTGCCGGCGGCATGGCGCTGTTCGGTTTCGGCGCCTATGCGGTCGCGGCGCTCCCCGGGCGGATGCCGGAACTCGGCTGGGTATCCGCGGCGATTGCTGGCGCAGCGGCCGGGTTTCTGCTCTTCAATTTCCATCCGGCAAAGCTATTTTTGGGCGATGCTGGTTCGATTCCGATCGGCTTTCTCGCCGGCGCGCTAGGCTATTGGGGCTGGCGTAGTGGTGGCTGGCCAGTCTGGTTTCCGGTGTTGGTGTTTTCGCCGTTCATCGGCGATGCCTCTGTCACGCTGATCCGTCGGCTTTTGCGTGGCGAAAAATTCTGGCAGGCTCATCGCGAGCATTATTATCAGCGCATGGTGCGTGTCGGGACGGGGCACGCGGTTACGGCTTTGGCATGGTATCTGGTAATGTTAGCCGGCACGGTACTTGCTGTCTGGGCCCTTGATCGTTCCACGCCGCTCCAGTGGGGGCTCGTTGCTGGTTGGACTGTTGTGCTTGCTTTGATGGGTGCGGCGATTGACGCTCGCTGGCGTGCTTTCCAGTCCCTTGACAGAAAAACAGAGGTTGACGCTGATGCTCCGCAATAAAGCCACTTGGCTCTCTTTCAGCGCCTTTCTCTTTGATATTGGCGCCGTGGCTGCCGCTTGGCTGACTGCCTATTTTCTGCGCTTTAACGCGTCAGTTCCGCCCGAGTTCTGGCGCGGCGCAATGAACACGCTAATCTGGGTGTTGCCTGTCTATGCGGTGATGTTCCGCATCTTTGGCTTGTATCGCGGTATGTGGGTCTTCGCGAGCCTGCCGGACCTTATGCGGATCTCGAAGGCGATCGTAGCGGCTGCGCTGGTTGTCATGATCGGGTCGGTCATGCTACAGCCCGTGCCGATCATCCCTCGTTCGGTACTGATCGTTTCACCGCTCGTCGTGTTCTTCGTCATGGGCGGTACCCGGGCGCTCTATCGCGCGAGCAAGGAGTTCTACCTTTACGGCGGTCTCGTCGCGCAAGGCAAACCGGTGATCGTGATTGGCGCAGGAGGTGCTGGCGCAAGTCTCGCGCGCGAGCTCTCGCGATCCGCCGAATGGCGCCTCGTCGGCTTGCTCGACGACGATCCCGCGAAACAACGGCGCGAGATTTACGGCTACAAGGTGCTGGGTCCGATTGATGACATCGCAAAATGGGCGCAAGCGCTGCGCTGCGAATTTGCCATCATCGCCATACCGTCGGCGTCAGCCGATGTGCAACGACGGGTCGCCACACAATGTGTTCGAGCGGGCGTGAAGGCGCTTATGCTGCCTTCATTGAACGATTTGCTGCCTGGCCAGGGCTTCCTTTCTCAGGTGCGCAACATCGACCTCGAGGATCTGCTGGGACGCGATCCGGTCAACATTGATACGCCGCACGTCGAGGCGCTGCTGAGTGGCAGGGTCGTCATGGTCACGGGTGCGGGTGGTTCGATCGGCTCCGAACTATGCCGTCAGATTCTGCGTTTCGCGCCCGCGCAACTAGTTGCGCTCGATGTATCTGAATACGCGATGTATCGACTCACAGAGGAAATCCGGGAGCGGTTCCCCGAGCTTTCCGTGATGCCGATCGTCGGCGACGCGAAAGATGCCCTGCTGCTCGACCAGGTTATGGCGCGCTACACGCCTCACATCGTTTTCCATGCCGCTGCATACAAACACGTCCCGTTGATGGAGGAGCTCAACGCTTGGCAGGCGATTCGTAACAACGTGCTTGGCACTTATCGCGTGGCGCGCGCAGCGATCAAGCATCAGGTAAGGCACTTCGTGCTGATCTCGACCGACAAGGCGGTCAATCCCACCAACGTGATGGGTGCGAGCAAGCGCCTTGCGGAGATGGCGTGCCAGGCGCTGCAGCAGACCAGTGAACGCACGCAGTTCGAGACCGTGCGGTTCGGTAACGTGCTGGGTAGTGCAGGCAGTGTAATTCCGAAATTCCAGCAGCAGATTGCGAAGGGTGGGCCGGTGACGGTGACGCACCCGGAAGTAACGCGATTCTTCATGACGATTCCAGAGGCATCGCAGCTCGTGCTTCAAGCCTCGAGCATGGGGCGCGGTGGCGAAATTTTCATTCTCGACATGGGCGAGCCGGTCAAGATCGTCAATCTCGCGAGGGACTTGATTCGCCTCTACGGGTACTCGGAAGAACAGATTCGCGTGGTCTTCACGGGTCTGCGGCCCGGTGAGAAGCTCTACGAAGAACTGCTCGCCGACGACGAAACCACCACGCGCACACCACACGCGAAGCTGCGCACTGCTAAGGCGCGCGAAGTGCCGGACAATCTGTTGGACGAATTGCTGCCGTGGCTCATGCAGCACCGGGTGCCTGGCGACGACGAGGTGCGTCGCGACCTGCGCCGCTGGGTGCCCGAATATCAGCCATCGACCTCACCCAAGCTGCAGAGCGTAGGGGGGACTTCGGTGCGTGCCGCTGGCTAGGGCTAGCGCAACGGGCCGAAGCTCTTCACGCGAGCCGCGAGCCGCATGTCGCTGACGCTCAACGTTGTGTCGCGTGTTGGAGTACTCCTGAGAGATGTCGCTTGCGCGTGCCCCCCAGATCAAGGCGGTGCTGTTCCACGAGATGGTCAATGATCAGGTCGACGCAATGTTCGACGCTGTCGCCGTGCGTGCGTAAGCAGAGATCAGGGTGAAGCGGCGGATGATACGGCGAGCCGATGCCGGTGAACTGCGGGATTTCTCCGCGCCGAGCACGACGGTATAGCCCTTTGGGATCACGCTGCTCACAGATGATGAGTGGAGTGTCGACAAAAATCTCGACAAAATTATCGTTGCCCACGATGCGCCGTGCATTATCCCGATGCACCGGCTCGGGGGAAATCGTTGCCGTGACGGTAACAAATCCCTCTTCACAAAAAAGCGCTGCAACGTGAGCGACGCGTCGAAGGTTTTCCGTACGCTCAGCGTCGCTGAAACCAAGGTCCGCATTGAGACCTGTGCGCAGCACGTCACCATCGAGCATGGTCGCTCGATGGTTAAACGTTTGCAGTCGATTGACCAAAGCGCGTGCAATCGTTGATTTGCCAGCTCCCGACATGCCGGTCAGCCAGACGACGACTCCCGCGGAAGTTGTTGTTTCCACTTCGCGTTACTCCAGGCTCAATGCGAATCACGAGTAATTGTAACGTCGGAGCGGCTGTTGTAACGTCTACGTAATAAAACGCAACAAATTTGCAGGGAAGTAATTTATTGTGATATAGCCGTCAGTTACTCAAAACCCCGCGGATTCTTCTCCTGCCAACGCCAGTGGTCCACGCACATGCGTTCGATACCGAACTCGGCTCTCCACCCGATGAGCTTTTGCGCCACGACCGGATTCGCATAGCACTCCGCGATGTCGCCGGGCCGGCGCGCCACAATCTCATAGGGCACGGGGCGACCGGATGCCTGTTCGAACGCCTTCACGACTTCGAGCACGCTATAGCCTGTGCCTGTGCCGAGGTTCACAACAAAGCCTTCGCCACGCGTAGCAAGCGCATCGAGCGCCTTGAGGTGGCCCTTCGCAAGATCGACAACGTGAATATAGTCGCGCACGCCCGTGCCATCCGGCGTCGCGTAATCTCCTCCGAAGACGCGCAGCTTCTCGAGTTTGCCCACCGCCACTTGCGCGACGTAGGGCATCAGATTGTTCGGGATGCCGGCAGGATCTTCGCCGATCAGCCCGCTTTCATGCGCACCCACGGGGTTGAAGTAGCGCAGGACGGCAATGCGCCACGTAGGGTCCGAGATCTCGACATCGCGCAGCATCTGTTCCGCGATGAGCTTTGACTGACCGTAGGGGTTGGTCGCAGAAAGCGGAAACGATTCGTCGATGGGCGAGCGTTCTGGCACGCCATACACCGTTGCCGAAGAGCTGAAGACGAACTGCTTCAAGCCGTGCTGGCGCATGACGTCGAGTACGACCAGCAGGCCGTCGACATTGTTGCGGTAATACTCAATAGGCTTCGCGACCGACTCGCCCACGGCTTTGAGCGCAGCGAAATGGATCACGCCGGAGATGCTGTGCGCTTCGAAGATGCGCGAAAGGGCCGCTGCGTCGCGCACGTCGGCTTCATAGAACGCGACCGGCTTGCCGGCGATCTGCTCGACACGCTTGAGAGACTCGCTGCGGCTGTTCACGAGATTGTCGACGGCGACCACGTCATAGCCGCCATTGAGCAACTCGACGCAGGTGTGCGAGCCGATATAGCCCGCGCCACCGGTGACGAGGATGGTGCCCTTTGAATTCATCGCAGTCATGCCGTGTTCATTCCCGAGAAATCAAGTTTCGATCAAAACGTCGACCCGGTGATTTCCCGGATCAGTTCCCGGTAGCGTTGTACCACAACGCGCTCATCGAATTCTTTCTCGATTTTTTTCCGGCCGCGCTTCGCCATGGCGGAGCGAGCTGCGTCGCCAAGGTCGAGCATGCGTGCGAGCGCCTGCCCGAGCGAGTGCGCGTCGCGCACCGTGCATAGGAGGCCGTTCACGCTGTCGGCGACGACTTCGCGGCAGCCGGGCACGTCGGTGGCCACAATCGGCCGTCCCATTGCGCTCGCTTCCATGAGCGTGCGCGGCACGCCTTCGCGGTACGACGGGAGCACGACGCAATCGGCAGCGGCAATATAGGGGCGTACGTCCGCCGTTTCACCGAGATATTCGATTATCCCTTCCCGCTCCCATTTCGCGACATGTTCACGCGAGATGGCGCTCGGGTTGTCCACGCCGACCGGGCCGAGCAACTGAAAGCGCGCGTGCGGATAGCGCGCGCGCAGTGCGCGGGCGGCTTCGACATATTCGCCTACGCCCTTATCCCAGAGCAGCCGGCCAATCAAAACGAAGGCAAATTCGGCGCGCGCCGGCAGCGGCGTGAAGGGGAAGTCTTCGAGATCGACGCCTTCACCGTGCAGCAGCCTCGCGCGCTCGGGATGCGCGAGGAGATTACCGTCCTTGAAGGCGGCCTCGTCATCGCGATTGAGGAACCAGACTTCGCGGGGGAAGCGAAACGCGAAGCGGTAGAGGCGCTTGGCGACCTCGGCCGCGCGACTCTTCTGGATGAACACGTATCCAAGGCCCGTAGTCACGGCGACGGAAGGCACGCGCGCAAGCCACGCAGCAATCGAGCCATAGATGTTGGGTTTGATCGTGTAGTGGAAGACGACGTCAGGCTTGAGCGCGCGATAGTGGCGATAGAGCGCGAGCATGGTACGCAGGTCGTCGAGCGGGTTGGTGCCTTTCGAGGCAACCGGCAGTTCGACGCAGCGACAGCCCATTTGCTCGAGCGGTTCAAACGTGCGGTCTCGCGGGGCAATGATGGTCACGCACGCGCCGCTTTGTGTCAGCGCACTCAGCAGCCCGCGGCGGTACGTATATATCGCCCAGGCCGTGTTGCAGACGAGGGCGACGTGAAGCGTGCGGGCGCGCGAGGCGCCCTTGGTGTCGTTGAATTTCACGAAAGCTTGCGTGCCGGGTCTGACGAGGCCGGCGGGAGTCCCGGGGAAGGCGGTAGTTTAGCGGGAAAGCTCGCGCGGACTAAGACGACGCCCGTCCATACTTATCCTCGAAACGAACGATATCGTCCTCGCCGAGATAGGAGCCCGACTGGACTTCGATAAGTTCCAACGGAATTTTGCCCGGGTTCTCCAGCCGATGTTTGTTGCCGAGTGGGATGAAGGTCGACTGGTTTTCACAGAGCAGGATGGTCTTCTCGCCGTTCGTCACGCGCGCCGTGCCCTTTACGACAATCCAGTGTTCGGCGCGGTGATGGTGCATTTGCAGACTCAACTGAGCGCCCGGATTCACCACGATGCGTTTGACCTGGAAGCGATCACCCTCGTCGACGCCTTCATACGAGCCCCAGGGCCGAACTACGCGACGCTGCGTGACCGACTCGCGTCGGCCGGAAGTATTCAGACGCTCGACGATTTTTTTTACATCCTGTGCGTTGTCGCGATGCGCGACGAGCACGGCATCGGCCGTTTCGACGACGATCAGATTGTCCACGCCAATGGCGGCCACCATACGATGTTCGGCGCGTATGTATGAGTTCGACACGGACTCGGCGAGCACGTCGCCGAGCAGGGCGTTGCCCAAGTCGTCGAGATCGGTGAGCTCGAAAAGTGCTGTCCAGGAACCGATATCGTTCCAGCCAAGCTCGTGCGTCACGACCACGGCCGCACGCGAAGTCTTCTCCATGACGGCGTAGTCGATGGAGATGTTCGGGCAGGCGGCAAAGGCTTCGGGCTCGAGACGGAGGAAGTCATTGTCCAGTTGGGCTTGCCTGAAAGAGAGTTCTGCGTGCTCGGCGATGTTCGGCTCGTAGTGACGCAGTTCCTCCAAATAAGTCGAGGCCTTCAGCATGAATATGCCGCTGTTCCAGTCGTAGTGTCCGTCGGCGAGAAAACGCGCGGCCGTTTGCGCATCGGGCTTCTCGACGAAAGAACTTACCGTGTACGCGGAGGCGTTGCCGTTCAGTGCGCCCCCACGGCGTATATAGCCGTAGCCGGTATGCGGCGACTCGGGCGCAATGCCGAACGTCACGAGGTACTGGTCTGCGGCGACTTGAGCCGCCGTGCCGATCGCATCCCTAAATGCCTTCTCGTTGCGGATCACGTGATCGGAGGGCAGCACGAGCAGAAGCGCGTCGGCGCTCTGCTGCAGCGCGACGTATGCAGCCGCTGCGATTGCCGGGGCGGTATTGCGGCCAAACGGCTCAAGCACGATCGAGGAGGGGACCACGCCCGCCTGGCGTAGTTGCTCGGCCACGACGAAGCGCTGTTCGTTGTTTGTGATGATGATTGGCGGCGCGACGCCGTCGATGGCGCGCAGGCGCAACGCAGTCTGCTGGACTAGCGATTGCGTGCCGATCAGCTTGAGATATTGCTTGGGGTAGCCGCGCCGGGACATTGGCCAGAGGCGGCTTCCGCTGCCGCCGCAGAGAACGACCGGAAAAATGTTCATCGTGTAACCCTGATCTGATTGAATACTGCCTTATCGGGGTTATCGGCAGTTGGAGCGTGTCCATGAGGCCTTTTTCATTACATTGCAGTTCGTTGGCGCGTGGGGAGCGTCGGGTTCCGGTAGCCTTCCGCCCCAAGGCCCGCACGGTATGTGCGCCGATCTCCGCCTTTCGGCCTCGCGCCAACCTGAGTTGTGCTTCGTTCCCTTGCCGCCATCCTGACCTTCCAGTGTCCCAGCGAAAGCGTATCCTACGTCTTCGCGCTGCTTGTGCTCGGTCCCGTGATTGCAAGCCTTGTCGTGAGCACGAAGCTCGAACATTGCCGTGTCGGCGCTCGTTATGCACGCGTTGTAGAGGCGCCAGCGGCGCAACCCGACAGCTGGCGACGCTGCCTAGTGAATAGCCACCTGCCCATCACGAAGCTCGACGCCATTGGGGGCTTACCTCGCGGCTTGACCGTGACGCTTGTTGCGGATCTTGCTGACATCAATATCTACACTCGCGCAAGTAACAATCCGCGTGCGACCCAAGTGCTGATTGCCGTGGGGCTCGTGGTCGCCGCGCTCAAGATCACCGACACACCGTATCGCACGTATTTCGAAGACGAAATTTGAGTCGGGGTTTTAGTTCCAATTCTTCGCCGTCTACTTATTCTTTCTTACCGCATTTGTATTGCATCCGCCTGAAAGGCCGTCGAAATTAGGCGGGCTAAATCATGATGTGCTCTCTCCGAGATCTACCTCGGGTAGAGCCCCGAGCGGTCCCAAGAAAAAGTCCGGTACGTCTGTCCGGCATCGCATGTCAAATTCACTTGGGAACATGCGGTGGCAGAGCGCGAACTGGTGGTCGGCACGACGAACGTAGGTTAACTCCATTGTGTCGGGCATCATTACGCCGCCCACGATTCCGACGTAGCCGTGGTTATTCGCATGCACGTGCACTGGCTGATGCGATCGGTAAATCTTCTCGAAGACCCGAGCAATTCTTGCCTGCAGTTCGGAGCCACCCAAAACGAGAGTGTGCACCTCAAGCACGATCTGCGAGAACTGTTGCAGAGTCCCTTCGTCCATTGCCTCAAACGTTTCCCACTCGAAGCCCTCAATATCCATCTTCAGGATCAAGTCGTCGCGTTCGGCGTGGCCATTGCGGCGAATCAGATCGTCAAGGCGATCGAGCGTTCCGTCCGCGGTCGGGAGCGCTGCAATTCCCTTCTTGAACCAATGGAAGTTCGGATTCTCAACCGGGAGCGCATCGATCGTATGATCGTACTGATAGATCTGGCAGCCAAGGTTCGCCATGTCGAGGTCCCACGAGACGTCATCGTTGATGCCCAGCGAATAGGCGATGGCACCTTGGAGGCCGCTGTCGACCATGATGTAGCCGCCGTCATGCGGGCGGCCTTTGCGGATCAGCCTCTTCCCAATGACATCCATGGGGCGGATTAGGGACCAGATCCGTTTAGACGTTTCTCCCATCAGGGCGTCCGAGTTCCCGTAGAGAAGTGGATGTTCACCCGCGACGCGTTCCGCCAATGCCCTGTCAAGACGCTCGTTCCGCTGCTGCAACGTGGCAAGCTCTGCGGCCGTTGCTTCGTACCTCTCTTTCAGTTCAGAGCAGCTTTGCTCAAAAGCATCTCGTTCAATTCTCGCACTAACCAACTGCTCACACAGGCGATTCCGTTCTTCGCGGAGGGCGTCACGCTCGACAGTTGTTTGGGCAAGCAGCTCAAGAACACGGCGCACTCTTGGGATGCGCCGGTGAAGGCCGAAGGGGATACGCATACTCGCTGTTTCTCACATTTTCGAGTTACGAATGTCGAGTTACGAATGCATTGATGTTTCTTCCGGATCGAGATCAGTGTAACCGATCTATCTATCGCAGATCCTTACGCTTCGTTGCGTCGGGTAGGATGACGCCTGTCGATCACCATTCCATAACGCTCTCTTCCTTTGTCCGGCGTTTCGGCCTGTCCCCCTCACGCGAGTTCGGGACTCGAATTAGGGCCCCACCCTATTGCCGCCGCCTGCGATGGCGACCTCTCCGCAGAGGACGCTTGATTCATGCATGGACGCCCCCAGTTTGCCAAGCGCTCAGTTCGTGACAGGTTATAGGTCAAGATTGCGGCCATGCATTCGGACTTCGCACGGCACTCGCCGGCGGTCCCTGATGGAATTTGCTGGTCAAGGTCTCATCAGTTTGGCGTGCTCTCGCGCACACTGGATAAATCAGATTTTCCTGACCACGGTCTTACCTATTTCGCCATCACATCTTGATTGCCTGTGCAATCGGCTGAAGTCCCCTGCTGTTCGTTACAATTTATAGGTGCATCGAAGTTTATGCCGCACTCGCGCTCGCCATGTAGTCACTTCGGAACTCGCGTGCATGAGTCAATCGTGCCCACACGACGCGCACGTTCTTGTTTGCGAGTGCTACCGCGGTAACATTCGCGTTGCGCCGCTGCAGCAAGTTATGCAACCAGCTCTCCTTATCTTCTTTCCGATTGGCCGCGTAGATGACTGAACGCGCTCCATGTATCAACAGCGTCCGCAAATAGGTGTCGCCTCGCTTGCTTATGCCCAGCAGCACATTCTTGCCGCCACTGGAGTTCTGTCTGGGCACCAGACCCAGCCATGCAGCAAGCTGGCGCCCCTTTGCGAAGCTCTTGGCATCACCGATAGAGGCCACTAGCGCGCTCGCAGTAATCGGACCAATGCCCGGCACGCGCGCGAGCCTGCAGCTGACTTCGTTTTCGCGGTGCATCACCCGGATTTGCGCTTCCAGCTCACGGACCTGGCGGTCGAGTTCCTTCACGTGTTCCAGGAGACGCTCAATCAGCTGCCGAAAGGATCCTGTCAATTCGTTGGTCGCGTCTTCGAGCAAGCCGGGTACTCGCCCGGCGCGGTGTGTGATTCCTTGTGGGATAACAAGCCCAGACTCACTTAGCAGACCGCGTATCTGGTTAGCTTGTGCGGTGCGCGCCCGAACGAAACCTTGACGGACGCGATGCAGCGACAGCACCGACTGCTGCTCAACGTTCTTGATCGGGACGAAGCGCATGTTCGGCCGCGCGACGGCCTCGCAGATAGCCTCGGCATCCGCGGCATCATTTTTGTTTGCCTTCGCATACGGCTTCACGAACTGCGGCGCCATCAGGCGCACAGTATGTCCCATGCCCTGCAGCTTTCTAGCCCAGTAATGGGCGCTACCACATGCCTCCATTCCTATAAGACACGCCGGCAGGTTGGCAAAGAACGCCGCCATCTGATCACGCTTTAGCACTTTCTTCAGCACGGTTCGACCGTGCTCATTCACGCCATGAATTGCAAAAACGGTTTTTGCCAAATCAATGCCAATCGTCGTAATCTTCATGTTGGGCGCCCTCCTCGATTAAGTGGTAGCTTCGACACTTCCACTTTGGCACACCGATGCCGTTTCGGGTGGGGGCGTCCATTCCATTAGTTTGGGTCGAAAGGGTTGCGTGCGACGTTGAACTGCTGCGATCCGGAAGCGCAAAAAGTTGGACAAAAGGCGGTTCAGGGTTCAGCTGAGAGTCTCCGGTTAGCAGCGGTGGAATAGTCTGCGTGCAAGAAAGTGAGGCGCGAAGCGGAACGCCGTGTCTTGGTGCATTCGACGTTCAACCGCATGCGAGTGCATACAGCACGTGCGCGATGACGGTCACACTGAAATCGCGCTTGCGGGCTGTAAAAGAATTGATGTGAGCCAGAACGGCGCGTGGCAGACCGAAACGACTTGTGGGCTCGAGCATTTCAAGACGCAAAGGAACCCTACTATCGTCCGCACGAGGACGATCGAGTCATGCTGACGATCCCAGCTACACGGGGAATTAAGTCATGCCTTTGTATAGCCCACTTTGATTTGGGCAATTAACATGCGCTGCCTTAGCGCGCGAGATTTAAATTCCGCGAGCAACGCCATACCATGCTTAACGGAGCGCGAGGCTTCAGCAAGGATCGGAAACGGTTGAACGATCAGTGAGTCGCCGGTGAACATCATTGCGCTGGCCAACAGTGCCGCTTTGGATATCTTGTGAGCCTTGCGACGTGAGACGTCTCAAAGGTGCCGCAGGGCAGTCAGAGGATAGACCGTCGGTGCCGGTGGCGGGGTGTAAAAAGGGGGCACACAGCGCGCTCCATATGCGAGTGAATAGTGTGCGGAGTTCGTATTAACAGTATGAGAAAAATCAAGTGCTTTCTTCGCGCGCCATGTGATCGTGCGCGCTCGTGCTGCAGCGGCGCCACCCCTGGTTAGCAGACTCGTTGTGAGTTCGCTCATAGTAATCGCCTCGGGGGGGCGTCGCCAAGTCCTCTGAAGCCTAGCATAAAAGAATAGCCCCACGCCGAGGTCGGTTACCAAACCGATGCGAAGCGGCGGTTCGTTGCTCACCGCCGTTCGTGACGATCAGCCTTCGAAAGAGTTGATTTTATCATCTGTGCGTTGCACGATCGCCGCGAGAACGGCCATCATGGTTGCGTAGAAAGACACCGTGCTCTTCAGGTCGAATGTCTCAACCGTCAGCCCGAAGACGAAGAACATAAGGACGAAGGACAGGCCCATGAGCGCCGTGCGTCGCGTTGTCCTCGATGCGGACTTGAGCTTCGCCGCGAAAAAGACCGCCGGCACGACGTAGATCGCAAGCAGGGCGAGGCCGCCCACAATGCCGTAGTTGGCCATGTAAGCGAGAAACTGGTTGTGCACTTCGCCTTCTCCGAACGTTGCCGCGGTAGGGGTCAGCGCACCTTGCTTTGCCATCAAAGTCATCTTGTCGCGAAACCCGTCGCCACCGAGTCCAAGCACCGGATTTTCGGCAATCAGCGTCGCAGCCGCTTCATAGAGCTGCAGACGGATGCCGACTGATGTGTCGCGGTGACCTTGCGTGTACTGGGTCAGGTCGGACGACACCCCGTTCACGCGATCGCGCACTGTCCCCGAGAGGCCGTACACGAGCCCGAGTAGCACCGCAACCGTCACAGGCATGAGGACCTTCCAGTGAAACGACTTGTTGCGCCCGAGTTCCCAGACGATCAGCAAGGCAACAAGCGGGATCGCCGCCCAGCCTCCGCGCGCGCCAGACAACATCGAAACAGCAAGGCCCGCAAACAGGCCCGCGACCTTGAGCGCTCGCCAGAGCGCCGAGTCCTTGCGCCACCAGTTCATTGCGATCGCCGACAGCACGCCGAGCGCGAGTGCGAGATCGCCAAAATGGATCGGGTTCAGGAAAGAACTGCCGATGCGACCTTCGCCCCAATCGCGCGGCATAAAAAGGGCGAGCGCGAGCGCGGACAGGGCTCCCAGCGTAAAGGAGAGGTCCGCCCACACGAAGATTCGCGGCGGCGCGCGCCGCAGGGCGAGAAAGATCGGGATCGCGAGCAGGAACCGCGACGGCGAGTCCCAGGTTTTGAACATGGGATGCCCGTGCGAGAGCGTGCTGAGCGCGACGGCCGCAACCGGGGCGCAAAGGGCGATGCATAACGCGAGTTCGTAACGCTCAAGCCGCGCATAGCCATAGGGCGCGCCTGCGGGCCGCGAGCAGAGTGCCACCAGCGAAATGACACCCGCACCGATCGATACGGCGCTCGAAGCGCCTTGCACGAGCATGGCAATCGAGGGAAAGGCGAGCAGGAAAGCCGCGGTCAGCCAGTCGCTTGGCGCGGTGCGTCGGGAATCAATCGTAACTGCTGTCGGCATCACTACACTGCTGTTATCTGTATGGGAGGGCGGTTGTTTGGACTACGTCCCCGTGTTACGTCCTCACTACGCAGCTTTGTGGGTGCGAAGCTTGACGAGAATCGCACTATTGTACGCGGACATTTTCCACATTCGAGTCCACCCCTGGAAAACTGTGCACTACTTTGGTGAACGCGACCGGCCGGATAAAAATCGGGAGCAAACGGAACGCGTACGTTTTATAGCCGCGAACGAGGAGCGCGCACATCGCCCACAGGTATGAAGATTCACTACACCTCCCCGCCATTGGGCTACACTGCGCGCGCCGCGCATGTTTCCAGCCCCCGCCATAGTCTCAGCCATGCTTCGTTCCCTTGCCGCCCTCCTGATCTTCCAGTGTCTCGGCGAGAGCGTGTCCTACGTGTTCTCGCTGCCCGTGCCCGGTCCCGTGATCGGCATGCTGCTCCTGTTCGCCTTCGCGTTGATGCGGCCCGCCGCCGCCGAGGCCATCGAGCCGACCGCACTCGAATTGCTGCGCCATCTCTCGCTGCTCTTCATTCCGGCGGGCGTCGGCATCATGGTGTCCGCCCAGGCCGTGCGCGGCGAGGCGCTCGCCGTGATTGCAAGCCTCGTCGTGAGCACGACGCTCGGCATCGCGGTGACGGCGCTCGTCACGCGCGCGCTGCTGCGTCGCCAACGACGCAACCCAACGGCCGGGGAGGGCGCATCGTGAATAGTCACCTGCCCATCACGAAACTCGACGCCATCTGGGTCTATCTCGCCGCCACGCCGCTGCTCGGCTTGACGGTGACGCTCGTCGCGTATCTCATCGCCATCAATATCTACGCGCGTGCGAAGCACAATCCGCTCGCGAACCCGGTGCTGATCGCCGTGGCGCTCGTCGTAACCGCGCTCAAGATCACGGATACGCCGTATCGCACGTATTTCGAGGGCGCCCAGTTCGTGCACTTCCTGCTCGGCCCCGCCACGGTTGCGCTCGCGCTGCCGCTCTATCGTCAGTGGGGCAAGCTAAAGCGCGGCGCGTTGCCGTTGCTTGGCGGGCTCGTTGCGGGCTCGCTCACGGCGATCGTGTCGGCGGTCGGCGTCGCGAAGCTCTTCGGCGCCTCGCATCAGACCATTGCCTCGCTCGCGCCGAAGTCCGTTACCACTCCTATCGCGATGGCCGTCGCCGACAAGATCGGCGGCATCCCATCGCTCACCGCCGTGCTCGTGATATCGACGGGCGTGTTCGGCGCGGTGACCGCGCGCTGGATACTCAACGTGATTCACGTGCGTGAAACAGAGGTGCGTGGCTTCGCGATCGGCGTCGCGTCGCATGGCGTCGGCACCGCGCGTGCGTTTCAGGTGAGCGAGGAGATGGGCGCGTTTTCCGGGCTTGGCATGGGCCTCAACGGTGTGTTCACCGCGTTCGTCGTGCCTGTATTGCTGCCAGTCCTTCTGCGGTGGATGTAGAAAAATTTTCGGCGCTGGTGGCGTGCTGCGCCAGTAGGAACTGGGCAGACCGGTCGTTTAGGCGCCTAAACGGCTAAAGCCGGAATGGCGCTGTTTCTGTGAAGCTTTTGACGGAATCCCGGCTCGTAGACGGTGCCGCCGTCGGTTCAAATGGTTCACACCTTGCGTTTTTAGTTAAGTTGATGTTTTTTAAATGAAAAAGCCAACTGGAAGGAGCGCTTCCGTTTAGGCGCCTAAACGCGATCCTTGCGATATTTAGATTAATTGTTGAGCGATGAAGAAGTTTTTTCCTCATTGTCTGACATTGGATGGGTAATCCGACCCGAAAACTGATTTTCGAGGCGCTACGCTCGGCATGATACGAAGCAATTGAATCTGTGCCGGCCGCTGAGCCGCCGTTCGGCGACGACAACGTCGATTTGCCTGCCAGTCATCGACGAATACGCGTACCCGTGTGTGTCGGCCGATTGCCGCATCTACAGCGCGCACCCTGTATCCCCGAAGCGCAAAATAGACCATCGCCGAGTCGGCGGTTGGCATTTCCTGGCTCGCCGCCGTGCCAGTTATCGCGATGAGCATATTCGGCGCCGTGAGCGCACGCAGCGCACTTCGTCACCGGGTGTGCGCCCATACTTGGCCCTGTTCGGGGAGGTCAATTGTGCGACCCTGGTCGAAGTAGCCCGCTAGTTGGTTGCCCAGATCGGCGCTGAGACCCGGAGCAATGTCCGCTGCGTTGCCTGCACGCAGGATCTCCGGAGATTCGGGCACGCTCACTTTGTTCGTTGGCAAACTCGACGTCGTCGCGCTCGCTGGTACGGGCGATACAAGTGCAGAATCTGAAATAGATCGTTGCCGTAGCAACTCACGACGAAGCATCGCCTCCGCAAGCGCCTTCAACAGCATTGTGCGCTCGTGCGCCGATACACAACGGCTCAATCGTTCATACAGCAACGGTGAGATGAGAGGGTTGATCGTCACCTGCATCACGATTTTGTCACTCATGCCGCGCCGTCTTCACGCGCAAGTCCAGCTTCGCCGATGATCAGGAATCCGTGCGCGTTTGCGAGGCACGGTGAGTCAATTTGTTCAATGACGACGCGAGGGAACCTGCAACGGATCGCCGGGGCGAAAAGGTTCGCACCGCCTCCTGAAAGAATGATTGAGCGCACGTCGGGAAGGGCGCCGACGTGGCTCTGTACCGCCATCGCAACGTCGGCAATGATCGGCGCTGCCAGCGCGACATACGGCGCGAGGTCAATATTTTTGCCATAAAAGAAGAAGGGTGTCTTCTGTCGCAGTGCCTTGTCGATGCGCTCGATTTCGTCGACCTTTTCGTTTTCGTCGCGTGAAATGAGGTTAGCGATGTGCCGGGAGATCTGCGATGTGCCGACAGGAATACCGCCGCCGCGGTTGTAATCCATCGTGAAGCCGTTCGTGTAGACCCAGTCCGTCGTGAAGTAGCCCACGTCGACAACCAGGTGCGCATCGTCACGTCCGAAACTGCCTCCGCGGGAACTGGTCGCTTGCACGAGCGAACCGAGGGGCTGCGGGATGACAACTACCTTCTCGACTACGACTCGACCGTGTCCGAAGTCATGCTCCCCGATGAAGCGCTCCTTTAGCGTTGCTGAGTACTTTTCGGTATTGCGAACGGGCAAGCCAAGAACGAGATACTTGATGCGCGTGGCGCCGGATAGATGAATCGCTCCAAAGAGGAGTGCCGCGTAGTCACGACTCAGCGCGTAGTCGTTGCCGAGCGCACGCCCTGTCCTGTCATAAGCCGCAGTGATCGGCACGTCTGGGCCAACCTCATAGTCGATGCGGTCGATAGTGATCGTCGCGACTTCACGCGCGCCAAAAATGCTCTCGCTATCACCCGAATGCGTGCGGAGCGGGGCCAGCGGCGTGAGAGACGGAAATATGCCAGTCACGACCGCGCCATTCGCGGCACGGTATGCGTACTTTGTATTTCCGTAGCCGACGTCGACGGCGAAGACCGGGGTTTTCATAGTGTGTGTCCTTTAGAGGAGCGTGGCAGGGTTGAGCAGATATCGACTGCACGTCGGGAGACTCGCTTTGCTTTTCTAAGGGCCTCCAATTCCATCCGGGGATTGCTTCGCATGCAATGCAATCTGGGGACATGCTTCGACTTTGCAGGGACCAGTCTACCGAGTTCGACGACACTCCAGTTCGGCGAAATCTCACAAAAACAGGGGCTCTTTTGCCCGCTTTCGTTTGCCTCTTCCGCGCCGATCGACCGCTTCGAGGCGGGGGTGTGGCGCGGGAACACTGCATACGGTCCGAGCATCCTGACCGTGCTGTAATGCTTGCAAAACCAGGTCGGCTTTCGGCGCGTTGGAGTTTGCAGGCGCCTGCGTGCTAAAACCCGGAAAGCTCATCAAAAACGTATAGCTTTCCAGATTAAATTGCGCAGGCGCCTTGTCAACGCAGGTGCGCTAACTTGCCATCGAGGATGCCGTGCGGGACTGGAACGCTAGCGCGGTTCATCGGGAGTGAACGTGCCCGATCTGTTTGTGCTTCTCACGATCGGCTGTCTTGACTACTGGTTCAGCACACGCTCGCGCAACGCCCGCCGCGACGACAGGCCCAATCCGTGGCACGCAGCCCAAGAGGAGCCTAGATGGCTCCGTGCCTATAGCTGCACGGCGAGACGAGCGGAGCCGACTTGTCTATCGTGCTCAACGCCTCAATTCTCGAAAGTGAAATGGTCTCTCGCCGAGATTAGCTGCGAGATAACTCTCAAGGCGTCGCAATTATTGCCGTTTAAATGATCGCTTCGCCGCGCTCTGTGATGCGTGGTGAATTGATCAACTTTCTTGGCGCTGGCGACAGCGTGCGCGTATGCCCTTGACGAGTAAGTGCCAGAAGGGCCACCCGTCGCATTGCGGCAAGAGGCTACCGTGAGCTGCACCGTCTCACATAGAGAACCAGTATGACAAACAAAAAGAAGCCGCCTTTAGGCCTGAATTCCGAGCCGACCGTGCGCGAGGAAGCGATCGACCTTCGTTCGCAGTCGCACACGCAGTCGCTTCTCGCCAAAGACCTTGGCGACGACACTGGGAATGCTGTCACTGAGAAGCGCAAGGCGCCCCCGGAAATGTCCGCGCGCGAGGTGACATTGCTGGTTGCTTCGCACCGGCAGATAAAGGATGAGCTAACGGCAACACGAGAGCAGGTGGAGTCAGTCAGCAACGAGATGGCTAGGCTGCATGCGCTGTACGACGCAAGCCAGGCAGAAGAGCTTCGCCTGCGGCGCGAAATGGAACAGATGCAGCTCGAACGGCGGAAGACCCAGGAAGCGAACGATTACCTGCGCAACGAACTCTTCCTCGTCTCAGGCAGTAGGAGCGCACTTCACCAGCAGATCAGCGAAACTGAGCGCGAGCGCGACGCTGCCCGCCGAGAGGCCTCGGAGATGCGGAAGCAGCTGCAGAAGTGGGACTACCGAGGCACGGGGGCATCTGCGCCACATTCATGAGCAGTGCAGCAAGCGGCTCACCGAGTGGCGGCAACTTGACGAGAAGATCGAAGCGCTGAAGGCCGAAGAAGCCGCGATCGGCGCGAAGCTGCAGGAGCGCAAAGCGGCGCTCGAAGCTTGTACCCGTGTCGACGAGCAAATGAACGCGCTTTGGATCGACTTCGGTGATTTTGCGCAGCGGTACCACAGTGCCCTGCGACTGAGCGCCGGCGAAGGCAATCCCGAGCGATACGAGGCGATCTTCGGCGCGCTTGCAGATGTCGTCGGCAAGCCCCACATGGAGATCGAGGCCGCGAGCAAGGGCCGCCGCTCCAACATGCGGGTGCGGAGAACGCGGCGACGCGGGGGAATGGCGCGTTCCACATGAACCGGAATGACCAAGGAAAAACGGTTGTGCACCCAACCTGAAGAGGCTGTCGTAAGCCGAAAGACGATTGGTGTGAATGCAGCTGAAGCCATGAAGCCGAGCGGTCAGTCGCGCGCGTAGAGATGGCCAGAGAAATGCAGTACGAGTAAGACCGTGCGGGAGCCAACGTGCGCTCTCAGCCGGGGGCTGCTCGCGATAGGTTGTGCGCCATTACATGCACCGAAAATTTTTGCCTGATTGCAGCAAGTCCAATGCGGCGCAAGCGCTTCAGCTGCGGTTCTACCCCGCTGGCCATGCGGCGTGGCGAACGCCAGCCCAATGATCGCCTTGCGTTGGCTGAGCATGTGGCGGACCACCGACCTCCCTGCCGTCAGGACTACGGAGTAGTGGCGCGGCGACGCGAACTTGACATTCCCCACAGCGTGCAACGATGGACTCAGGCTCCGGTGACGCAGCGCGTCGTGTTGTGCATCAGGGCCTAACGTCAAGGGAAAATCGACATGGAATATGAACGCCTCTATGCCATCCTCCACGGCCAACGTCTGGATGAGCCACTCTCCTTGATCTATCTTGCGGCGCTGGTCGCAGTAGCGATCGCGGGTTGGAAATTCGGCGGAGTTCTTTTCGACGCACGACATCGCCCGGAGGACGAGCAATGAAAGGTCTCCAGGCAGCAGTGAGAATATTTCTAGGCTGGCACTGGCTTGCGCGCCGCGCTTCGATTGCGATCTTCTGCTATCTGCTCGCGCTTGTCGGTCTGTTGTTTTACGCAGGGGGTATGCCGGAGGGCGGCAAGTTTCTTTTTACTGTTGGCAGCTTGGGCTTTAGCTGGGCGATCGGATTCCTCTATCTGATACGAATGATTTTTTTCCTGCTTCTGCGGTGCCGTCGCCTGTTTATGTAGATCTGGACGCTTCGGACGGGCCACGAAGCAGTGGCTCGCAACCGAGGGGAAACACCGTCGCCCCGTCTTTTGCTCTACCGACCTTTGTCCATCGGATCGGATCAACGGAAGCGTCGGGTCCTCACCAAGCGCTGCTCGAATCGAAGGCGCGCGTGTCCAACGATGCGAGCGGATCGGCGATACAGCTCGACAAATCGCCTTGTCAGCGGCGGGCCTTTGAGATTACAGGGTGGAAAGGGCCGGAGACGAGTTCCGTGCTACCGGCCGAACCTCTGACTCCTTCCACGGATAGACGACTGGGGCCGGCTTTTTTACACCTGTGAATTGCACTCGTGATAGTCGAACCCGCCCGCCCAACGCCCGTTCTGCATGAAGAAGCGCGGCGGAGTTCTGCACCGGCTGCGGGACGTATGGCGAGAAAGCCGAGTGATTTGGGGCTTCTATCGCCAGACCAAGCGCCGAAAGCTCGACAGAAATTGCATCATTCCGGGTTTAGCCTTTTAGGCGCCTAAACGAGAAATTGGCGAAACGGCGCGCGCTGCTTGGGGACACCGAGTTTGCCTATGCACGGAGACAGTGTTTTGCGGCGACATGAGAGGCGGTTCCCAGCATCAAGCGACTGGAGCCAGCGCGCGCCTTGCGTGGACGCACTCGCGGGCGCCTGCGCGACCGGGTTTCAGCAGAAATTGACAGACTGGCTGGGGCAGCCCTTCGTCGCGAAGAGGGCCTGCCGCAGCCGTGATACTCTCAATACTGGTGTCATCTACGGACGGGGAGTGACGTGACGATGGGTTGGAGTTTCTTCGCACTGGCTGTCGCCCTCGTGCTCGGCGCTTTGGGCCTGGTCATGGACCACAACGGTCGCAAGGCGGACCGCGAACGCGTAACCGGTGGGCGGCGATACAACGGAGATTGAATACAGATTCTCCAAGCTCGTAGCTAAAGGTAGCGTTCGCGGATCTCCTCATGCATAGCATGTGCGGCCCGCTTGTTGGCAACAGGCGACCCCGGAAGAGCAGGGGCATATCGGATAGTGAAAGGAGCGGTTTATTCCCGCGTCCCTGTCAATGGGCGACTAAAACGAGGCGATATACGCGTTTTTCTGAAACAATTGCGGGATTTCTGCCAGAAAAGTAGTGCAATCGTTGCAAACCCAGAATTAAAGGTTGCCGGCAGTCGCGTGTCGGATCGTTGGGGCACACACTATTGGCTCCTCGGCGACGAACGGCGGATCAAAAGCTGCGTGAAAAGTGTCATCATTTCGCTAAAAGCGTTGCAGGCGCCTGCAACGCTTGGCCTCACCCTTCACGTCGCCTGATGGATCCAAAATAGCTCGGCTTGGTATTGTCGCGATGTTCGTCGAATTTGGCCTGTGCGGCCTGGCCATCATCCCGGATCGAGACCGCCAGCAAAGCTGGGAGCGCCGTGCAAACAAAGGATGTCCGCTCCACGGAGGAAATAACAATGAGCTTCGCTTTTTTTGCTTTGATTATCGGGTTGGGCATCTGCTGGTATGGCGGCTATATGACGAGGAAGGGCCGGGAGGCGGATCGTGAACGCCGTTCGCGATCGGACTGAGCGGACGACAGCGTGAGCCTCGGTTGCCCCGTCGTTGCCGCGCATTCGGGTGCGGTTATTTGCATTGCTGGGAGTTCTTCCGAGCGTTTGATGCCCGGCGCCTAGGCGTGCACGGGAAGCTTGAGTGGCTATCCAGGTTGAAGGCTGGCGGGCGCTCTACATTGGACGCATCGCAGCGGTTGGAACAGGATGCGCACTTTTCGACGAACAGGCGAGGGCGGCTGCTGATGGTTAAGCACGTACACCGGCGCGGTGTTACCCTATAACTGGAACGCATCCACGGTCGGAGAAACATGATGGGCTGGAGTTTTGGTGCACTGGGAGTCGCTATCTTACTAGCCGCGATGGGCCTGATCATGGATCGCAACGGTCGCAAGGCCGACCGCGAACGCGCAACTCGAGGACGTCGATAACAACGGAGACTTCATATGGGTTTCGGCATTGTCGCGATGATCGTCGCGTTGGGTCTGTGCGGTGTCGGCATGATCGTGGAGCGCAACGGTCGCAAGGCTGACAGCAAACGTGCCAAAAGAAGACATCTAGTCCGCGGAGAATAATCATGAATTTTGGACTCTTTGCTCTGGCTATTGCGTTGTCCTTCTCCCTTTACGGCGGCTATATGGTGAAGAAGGGCCGTGAGGCGGATCGTGCGCGCCGCTCGCGGACGCAGTAAATGGGCACGGGCAGCCTTACTCTATACACCGCTATAGACTACTGTCAGAGACGATAATGGGCGGGAGTTTCGCGGCCTGGCAGTCGCCATCACGCTCAGCGCGTTTGCCTTGGGTTTGGGCCATAACGGCCGCAAGGTCGACCACGAGCGTGCAAACAGAGGGTGTCGACTCCACGGAGAATGAGCATGGGTTCTGCACTTTTTACTTTGGTTGTCACGTTGGTCATCTACTTTTACGGTGGCTATATGGTGAAAAAGAGCCGTGAGGCAGATCGCGAGCGCCGCTCGCGTTGGCACTGAACGAACGACTGCTGTTTCAGCTTTCACTATCGATTTCAATAAAGGCCGCGTTTTCGTACGCGGCCTTCTGTATTTCTGGCCGGTTTTGTGGATTTGATGCTTGGACTTCTTCGCCCTGCACGCCGTGCGCTACACCTGTCGGCGTAATCGACAAACCTCGCAGCCTGTCTTGCGTAGATGGTGCGAAGGAGCATTGCCTGCGTCCGTGCCTTACCCGGAGCCGCTCGCTGGTTGTGACATCACGACGAATGATCGGAACGTGAAGAACGTTGCGTTCCAACGCGATGCCGGTTCTTGACACGTGCCGACGCCATTCCATTTGAAAGCCGTCGCCACTCCCTGTCGTCCGTGCTGCAGGTGTCTCGACTGGCGTCGTTCTGTGTTCATTTAGATTTCCTGACGACATTCTCCGCCGCAAGCTTGACTTTGCAATGGTGGGGGAATACTGGGCTGGCGAACGTCCTCCGGAACGAGGCGATCGCTAACCTAGCTAACAGGAGAGCTGAAATGATGTTCGATGAAACGCCTCGATGCCAGCGCGTCCGGGATCTCGGGTTTGCTGAATTCAGATGCGGTGTTGAGATGACGAACGGACAGCACGACGAACCATACGCCTTCAATGGCGCAGCCGATGGTTTGCATTGTCGCCGTTGCTTGATCGGATGCGTTGACAAACGGGACAGCTGGATAGCTTCCTATGTCCGTACGAGGCTAAGAATGATGGCGGGCGATATCTTTTCGGTATCCCGCCACACCACCGACTTCGCTGCGCGTGCGTTGCAGGATCGTTTCTTCTCGGATACAGATGTCGCGCTGAAACGAATCCTTGATCTTGCCGCTCTACGGTATCTGCGCGATGGTTCGATTACTGTCACGCAGGAGGACGTGACGGACGCGTTGCGCTTGTTAGTCATGGAGGCCAGCCGCCCGTGAAGCGTCGGACAGGCGAGAGCCAGAATTCGAATCGGCACACGCCGGAACGTGCATAAACCGATCGACGGACACTGAGTGCAAGTGTGCCGTCGATCCCCTTTGTAGCGGCGTCGTTACACCATGTCGTGTTGAGAGCCGTTAATCAAGCGCTGCTGCCTTCGTCCGCTTACGGTTCGTCGCTGGGGCAAATTCGGCACGCCACTCATCCTGCGAAATGCATGGTAGTCCGAGTGCCTCAGCGACGCGTTTGAACGCACCCGCTGTGTCGAGAAGATCGCGCTGCGCGATCACCTTGTGGGCGAGTCCATGCATGATTTTCTCGGGCGCGCCATTGAGTCGCGCTGCGGTCAATTCGGTTTCGAAATCCACCGCGTGATTCAATACAGCGGCGATCGGCATCTTGAATTGCTGAGCCTTCGCAAAAGACGTTGATGCCGGAAGCGTTGCCTCGGGCAATAGCGTGATCTCCGCTTCACGCGCATATTCGGCCACGATGGGGTAGACCTCCTCAAGGGCGGCGTTCGCTGGGGCGTCGGTACAGAGGATCCGGATGCAGGACGCAGCCACACCCGCTGCACTTAGTTCCGCAAGCGTTCCTACGGCAGCCTGCTGTGATGCGGTGTCCGGAGACGTCGAAACGATGATCGTTTTCAGTTCGGTAAGAACAGGGCGCCTTGCCTGGATGAATGCGATCATGGCTTTCCGGTCTTCAGGCGTCACGTCGATAATCCCCCCGCGCCGGGATGTCATCAAGGTGCAGTAGTGATCCTGAAGTGCTGTTTCACTTGCCGCCAAATGTATGTTGCTCCCTTGTTCGCCGGACATATGAAGCGGGCCGGGATTGATAAGCAATCCTCCAGTCTGTGCGTGAAGAACTTGCGCTGCTGACGTTTGCGCGGCACCGTTCGAGCTTTGAAAGTGAGCCACAATCAGATGAGTCATGGTTGATCCTTCGATGGTTGCAGGTGGAGCGATGAAAGGCATTAAGAACGTTGCTTACTTGCGATTGACGTCGGTGCGAACCGTATCCTGTGCATACGCTTCGCGCTTGGCCCGGCGTCTGCGACTGCGGGCGAGTTGCGAGGATTCGAGCGGCTGGTAGGTTCGCAAGCGAAATGCGTCCCACTGTCGGTTCTCGATGGGGCGACGAATACGCGGGATCACAACAGAGCGCAGAACCTTGCCGCTGTAGCCTGCGTGCAGGCATACAAGGAGCACGGCGCTAAGTGCGACCAGCGCGTCATCGACATGGCAGTCCCGGTAGTCGAGATGGCGCGCGTATGCATGAAGCGCGTCTTCCGGAATACCGAGAATGGAAGTGGGCGACAAGCCGAGCGATTGAAGGAAGTCTTCAAACTGTCGCCATAGTGGTAGCAGCGCTTTGACGGCGTTCTCGCTGCTGTATCGGTTAAGCGCGCCACGCGCTTCCTCTGTGAGTGGGGATTCCAGCATGTTGTCTTGCTCCTATGTAAGTGTTTGGTTTGCAGCCGTGAGGTAATTTGTAGTGCAGATTAAAAGAATTTTTGTCTGGGCCTGTTTCCTCCATGATTCGTTTGAAAACGGCGTCCACGCGCTGGCCTTCGCCGCCTGTCGGCAGGCTCGTGAGACGCGGACCGATCCTCTGGGCGGCTCGTCGCGGACACCGAGGTGTCCTTCGTTTGCTTGCGGGGAACGAAGTCGCTCGGCAAGTGGATTTTTTCTGGGAACCGATGGCGGATTTGCCAGCAGTAGACCTCGAGAATCATCTTCACCCGCGACGGTCCGTGACCGAGGCGATCCGAGAGCTGGGTCAGTACATCAACAGGAGATACGCCGCGATCCAGTGCGGCGTTAGCGAAGTCGACTGCATACGTGAATCTCAGACTGTGGCTCGCAAGTTCGCGACGCATTGGCAATTGCTCAAAGCGCGATTTCAGGCGGGACTTTGCGCTTTTAAGATCGTCGTGGCAGCCGCTCACCAACTCAAAGTCGCGATCGCGGCAGAACGCCAGCGCTGCGTTGATTGCGTCGAGCGTCTCGTCGATATGGTCGGCCAGCACTTCGGTGCGGCGCGGGCGGCCGTTCTTGGCTCCGCGTTCGACAGGCAGGCGTCGATCTCCCTGCAAGATTAGATCTCGCCACGTTTCCAGTGACTTGCCGCACATGAGTGCCTCACGCATGCGAAGTCCAAGCCAACGCATCAGGCGAATCACGTGCACGACGCTGCTGTCGAACGCCTGCGCTGCGGCGAGCAGGTCGCTGAATTCCTGGGGCGTACGCGCTCGATGCCTGCCATGCCGGTCTCGTCGCTCGAGCTGGAGGTCTCGACTGCGGGTTGAGCGGGACACATTCTGGCCGGCCGTACCTTGAATCACTGAGAGCGACGCTCGATAGTTCGCGAGGGTGCCAGGTTTCATCGCCCCGGCAACGAGGAACCAGACGAAGTATTCGAGCATCCAGTCTTCCGCCTGGTCCACCGCTTCCAGCGTGTGACCAACGCGCGCGGCGAAACGCGAGAACTCGCTCCAGTGCAAGCGGCGGTGCTTCTGTGAGTCTTTGCTTCCGCCGGCGTCCCGACTCATCTGCGCGGCGTGGTTGACGCCTCTTGATCTTCGTCCCATAGGGTTCCTTTCCTGTGGCTGGCTGGTTTCTCCGCCTGTACTTCAGCCTCATGCGCGGGGCGGCGACGCACATGAGGGCACCCGGTTGCCACCGGCTGCGGTGGCGTCGTGTCCGCAACGGACACGTGATTGAGCAGTGCCAACGAGGGTGCGACGTTGACCTGCTGTGATTCGGAAGTGCAAAAAGATGGGCAGAGGCGGTTTAGCTGAGGGTCCCCGGTTAGAACCGGTGGAAAGGTCTGCGCTTGGAAATGAGAGCCCGGGGGCGGTATGAACACCTTGCGTCGCAAGGCGACGCATTCGATGTTCAACCGCATTTGTGTGCATGCAGCACGTGGGCGATGACGGCTCGCGTGAGGGCGAGCACGATGTGGGCGGATTCTCGGGTGAACAGGTCACGTCGGGATCGCGCTTGAGGGCGTGTGAACGGGTTGATGTGCGCCAGAGCGGCGCGTGGCAGACCAGAACGTTCGATGAGCTCGAGCGTTTCAAAGATGCGAAGAAGGACCACGATTGTCCGCAAGCGGACAATTGAGACATGCTGCTGATCCCGGTTGCACCAGGAGCTCAGTCATGCCTTCGCGTAGCCCCCTTCGATCTGGGCAAGTAACGTGTGCAGCGTTCGGGCGGGAAAACGCAATTCCGCACGAAAATGCCACACCACGCTTCGGGGAGTACTTGGCTCCAGCAAGGCGAGGAAAGGATGAGCGGTCAGTGAATCGTCGGTGACCATCATTGCGTTGGCCAAAAGTGAGGCTCAAGGCCTTCTTTTGTGCAAGTCAGATCTGTTTAGCGCCTTGCGGCGCGAGACTTTTCAAAGGTGTCGCAGGACCGTCAGCGGATAGACCGTCGGTGCCGGTTAGAGATGTATGAAGGGAGGTATGCTTCGCGTGAGCTCACACCAAGGTTGTTGAACCAGCAGGCGTAAGCGATGACGAGAATGATGAGGCGACCTGGAAGCCGCGCGCAGTCACGAAGCGACCATGCGGGGGGTAGCACGAATGCATAGGATATTCGCCTACGTCGGCGAAAAAACCGACCACTCGACGGGCTCCCCGAAAGGGAGCATTGCATTCTTCGGTCTAGCCTGGTGAGGCTAGATCAACGTCTCAAAAGAATTTTGGGCGATAAGACCCCTTACCCGCAAAAAGCGGTTTAACGGTCGATGCTCTGATGAGCGACAGCAGCGACATTTAATCTCAATCGTATGAGGATAGTCAAGCGCTTCCTTCGCGAGGTGCATCATTGCCGATGCCTATACGCTCATCGTTCCGATCGCGGAACCGTGCTGGCGGCTGTTGCCCGGTAGACCTTGCGGCTTGCGCTAGGCGAGCCGCGCCCGAGGTTACGCCGCGCGGCAAGGACGTGTCCCAGCAAGCGCGGGCAAAGGCACTTGCCACGTTTCCCAAGCCGTGCCCGCGGCTTAAATGCGCGGGGAGCCATATTGGGACTGGATCTGTTGGCTGCCGGCGCGGGTCTGGACGGGTTGGGTGCGTGTTGAGGTCATCTCCTGATGCCACAACGAACAGCAGAATCGCCGCTGTGGTGGCTTGCTACGTGCCTTGGGCAAACAGCGCGCGCTTCATCTTCTGCAAGGTGCGGTACGGCGTCACGAAGTGAAGCAGGCTCTTCGCCACGCCTGCCCAGTCACGCCAGTTCAGCACATTCAGATAACACAGTTGCAGGCGCAGCGTCGAGACGATCTGCCGCCGCCGCTTCGTCGCGCTGATGCCGCCTTCGTTCAGCTCATAGTAAAGGCCAAGCTCCGGCAGATTCCCGCACTCGTAGCGCTCCATCAGTCGCAGGAACAGGTCGAGGTCCTCGGCGGCCGGATATTGCCCCCGATAGTTGCCCACCGCGAGCACCGCATCGACGCGCAGCATCACCGAAGGATGCACGAGCGGCGAGCGCAAGAGCCGCGAGCGACGCAGCGCGCGCGCATCGGCGCTCGGACGCAGCATAAAAAGTGGTTCTCCCGCGCGATTGACCACCTGGGTCCACGTGCCGAGCGCCGCGAGCGTGGGCTCCGCTTCCATACGCGCGCGCTGTTTCGCGAGGCGCTGAGGCGCGGCGAGATCGCCCGCGTCGATACGCGCCGCGTAACGAAAACCACTCGCCGCGAGCGCCTCGATGCCAGCCTGCAACGCGCGCTCGATGCCGCCGTTCTGCGCCATCCGCAAGACTTCCACGCACATGCCAGGCACCTCGGGCGCGACGATGGGCGGCGTGCTGCCATCATCGACGACGAGCGCATAGATCGTGGCGTCCTCATCGAACGAAGCGAGTGTGCGCGCAACGTCGTCCTGGCCGTTATATGCGGGCATAAGAACGGCGACATCGGCAAGCACGCCCTCGCGTGCATCGCGCAGTGGAAGCGCGGCGGAATTCATCATGAAACGAGCTTAAAGCGGATGTAGTAGAGGTTCACGCAGGTCGCCGCGAGATAGCCCGCCGCGAGGCCGCACAGCGCGCCATACGAGCCGAGTCGCGGTATCGCGACGAGATTCACGGCGAACGCCACGGCGAGCGCGAGCAGCCATTTCGCGAGCAGCACGAATTTCGCCTGATATTTGAGCACGACGAGGTTGCCGATGGCTTCGAGCCCTGCTGGCACCGAAAGCCACACGGCCCAACGGAAGATGCCGATCGCGCCTTCATAGTCCGGCCCGAACACGCGGCCGATGATGAAACCCGCGAGCGCGTCGAGCACGATCGCGCCGGCCACCATCAGCACGGCCGTCATCGCGAAGAGGCGCACGAGGTTGCGGCGCAGCTGCGCGGTCCGCTGGACGCGGTAGACGAAGGCGGGCGCGATCGTCTGCGAGAGCATGAGCGCGAGCGTGATCCAGTTCTCGTTGAGCTGCTGCGCGGCGGAGTAACGGCCGAGATCGGCGAACGAGATTGTGCGCTCGAGCATCAGCCGGTCGAGCTTCAGGAACAGGTACATGCAGATTAGCCCGAGCCAGAACACCGTGCCCGCGCTCGCGAAATGCCTAAAAAGCGAGCGGTCGACATGCCAGCCGAGCTTGCCGCCATGGCGGCGCCGGAAGTAGAGCACGAGCGCCGCGCCAATCGCCGCCGATTCGATCGCCCAGAGCCAGCCGAAGGTGGCGGGCGCGAACGCCGCCCGCGCAAGCAGGTACACGAGCAGCGCCTTGATCACCGCCGTCGTCATGCTCGCGAGCAATTGCGGCTTGCTGTACGTCATGCTCTGCAGCCAGGCGTTGATCACGCCCACGAACGGCTCGCGAAACAGCATCGTCACGGCGAGCCCGGCGAGCATCGCGCCGACCATCGGATCGGTCACGCCGAGCGCAATGCCGGCCCACGTGAGGAGCAGCGCCGCCGCCGACACGCCGATGCGCAGCGCGAACGCGCTCCCGAGCACGGTACCGAGCTGCTCCGGCGGCCGGTTGACGATGGTGGGCACGAGGATCTCGGCGCCGCACACCCATGTAATGGGGGCGAGCACGAGCAAAAGCGTATTGGCGTACTGCCACTTGCCGAATACGTCAGGGCCGAAATAGCGCGCGAGCACGCCGCTGATGACGATAGCCACCGCGATCTGCGTGACGCGCTCAAGCCCGAGCCACACGATGTTTGCAAACGCACGGGCGACGTCGGGGTTGCCAAAGCGCTTGAGGCTCAGCATCGCGCCTCGCGGTGGCGGGAGACGCTAAAAAAGGGGCAGGCACGCGGCATGCGCAATCTTTCCGCCATTTTTGACGAATATTTTGGCAATAAAAGGAAACGGCGAAGCATTAAAATGGGTGCATACCACTGCCGAAAAACGGCAATTATAGTTTGTAACGGTTCCCACTTTTCGTAACGCGAAAGGCTTTCAACTGCCTGTCCGTGTTACGAATAGACCCGAATCCCATCAGGACGTGAGCCCCAACATGATTTCGAAATCGATTTTCAAGGCATATGACATTCGCGGCGTGATCGGCAAGACGCTCGACACCGACACCGCGCGCGCCATCGGCCGCGCCTTCGGCAGCGAAGTGCGCGCGCAGGGTGGCGACGCCGTGGTGATCGCGCGCGACGGCCGGCTCTCGGGTCCCGATCTCTCGCGAGCGCTGGCCGACGGCCTGTGCGAAGCCGGCGTGGACGTGGTCGACGTCGGCATGGTGCCGACGCCCGTGGGCTATTTCGCCGCGAGCGTGCCGCTCAAGCTGGTGGGCGGCGAGCGCAACGTGGATTCGTGCATCGTCGTGACGGGCAGCCACAATCCGCCCGACTACAACGGCTTCAAGATGGTCCTGCGCGGCAAGGCGATTTACGGCGACCAGATCCTCGCGCTGTACGACCGCATCGTGGCCGACCGTTTCGACGCGGGCGAGGGCAGCTATACGAAGTACGACATTGCCGACACCTATGTCGATCGGATCTTGAGTGACGTGAAGCTTGCGCGCCCGCTGAAGATCGTCGTCGACACCGGCAACGGCGTGGCGGGCGACCTGGCGCCGCGTCTGTTCAAGGCGATGGGCTGCGAGCTGGTCGAGCTCTTCACGGAAGTGGACGGCAATTTCCCGAACCACCATCCGGACCCGGCGCACCCCGAGAATCTGCAGGACGTGATCCGGGCGCTCAAGGAAACGGATGCGGAAATCGGCTTCGCCTTCGACGGCGACGGCGACCGTCTGGGCGTCGTGACCAAGGACGGCCAGATCATCTATCCGGATCGCCAGCTCATGCTGTTCGCCGAGGAAGTGCTTTCGCGCAATCCGGGCAAGCAGATCATCTACGACGTGAAGTGCACGCGCAATCTCGCGAAGTGGGTGAAAGAAAAGGGCGGTGAGCCGCTCATGTGGAAGACGGGCCATTCGCTCGTGAAGGCGAAGCTGCGCGAAACCGGCGCGCCGCTCGCGGGTGAAATGAGCGGCCACGTGTTCTTCAAGGACCGCTGGTACGGCTTCGACGACGGCCTGTACACGGGCGCGCGTCTGCTCGAAATCCTCTCGCGCGTGGCCAATCCGAGCAAGCTGCTCAACGACCTGCCGAACTCGCACGCCACGCCCGAACTGCAACTGAAGCTCGAGGAAGGCGAGAACTTCGAGCTGATCGCCAGGCTTCAGAAGAACGCGAAGTTCACGGGCGAGGACGAGGTCATCACCATCGACGGCCTGCGCGTGGAATATCCGGACGGCTTTGGTCTTGCCCGCTCGTCGAATACCACGCCCGTCGTCGTGATGCGTTTCGAGGCTGACAACGATGCCGCGCTCGCGCGCATTCAGGCGGACTTCAAGCGCGTGATTCTTGCCGAGAAGCCGGACGCGAAGCTGCCGTTCTAAGCCTCCAGGGGCCGCTGTGCCCCCTGCGGCTCCTTGCGTTCATATGACGCGCCTAACGGCGCCGCGCCAGTTACGGCGCGGCGCCGTTTGCGTTCCTTTCCGCGCATTTCCCCGGTTTTTCTTTGCATTTGCGTGCGGCGCGCTAAAATTGCCCACCTTTTTAATCTGTCCGCACAAAGAACCCTGAGCGTGCAAAAGATCCTCATCGTGCGCGTGTCGTCGCTTGGCGACGTCGTCCACAACATGCCCGCCATCGCCGATATCCGGCGGCGGTACCCCGACGCGCAGATCGACTGGCTCGTCGAAGAGAGCTTCCAGTCGCTTGTAGAGCTGGTGGAGGGCGTGCGCCGCGCGATTCCGTTTTCGCTGCGCCGCTGGCGCAAGGGCCTCTTCTCTGCCGCCAACTGGCGCGAGATCGGCGCGTTCCGGCGTGCGCTCGTGGCCGAGAAGTACGACCTCGTGATCGACTGCCAGGGACTCGTCAAGACGGCGTGGGTGGCGAGCTGGGCGCGCGGGCCGCTCGTTGGCCTGGGCAACCGCACCGATGGCGCGGGCTACGAATGGCCCGTGCGCTTCTTCTACGACCGCTCGATTCGCATCGAGCCACGCACCCACGTGGTCGAGCGCACGCGCCAACTGGTTGCGGGCGCGCTCGATCTCGCGCCGCCGTCGCCCACCGACGACATCGAGTTCGGCCTCGACACCTACCGCGCCGCGCAGGCGCTCGCGGGCGTCGGGCTGAACCTGCCGGTCCCCTACGTGGTGTTCGTGCACGCCACGTCGCGCGCCGACAAGCAGTGGCCCGACCAGCACTGGATCGAGCTGGGCCAGGCGCTCGTGCGGCGCGGCGCGTCGCTCGTGCTGCCCTGGGGCAGCGAGGCCGAACGCGCCACGAGCGAGCGCCTCGCGCGCGAATTCGGCGAGGCGGCGATCGTGCCTCCGAAGCTCTCGCTGCCGGCGGTGGTGGGCCTGATCGACGGCGCGGCGGCCACGGTGGGCGTGGACACGGGGCTCGTGCACATCGCGGCGGCGCTGAAGCGCCCGACCGTCGAGTTGTACAATTTCGCGACCGCCTGGCGCACGGGCGGCTATTGGTCGCCGAACGTCGTCAATCTGGGCACGGCAGGCCAGCCGCCAACGCTCGCGCAGGTGAAGGGCGCGCTGGCGGGCTTCGGGCTGCTGTAGCGGCGCGCCGCCGCAGCGCAGGCGCCTGACAAACTGAGGGGCTGCGGCGCGTCAAGGCGGACCACTGAGGCTGCGGGTATAAGAATCGGCGCTCGCGAGGGTGCACAAATGTGCACGAGCGAGCGCCAGGGCTTCGCCGGCATGAATCGCGCGAGATGGCAAAGAGGCGGGCAACTGGGCACGCCACGCTCGCACCGCGCCACACCGGCAGGCAATCAGATCCATCGCTTCCAGGGGCGACCATGAACGAATCCCAGATCATCGAAATCACTTCCGCCGACTGGCATGGCCAGCAGCTCTCGCAACCGCGCGAGACGCTGCTCGACGCCGTCGAGCAGGGCAAGGTGCTGTATTTTCCGAACCTGGCCTTCGCGATCGAAGGCGGCGAGCGCGCGCTGCTCGACCCCGCGATCGCCGACCCCAAGCGCAAGAACATCAGCCTTGACCCGAACGGTGGCGCGCTGCACGGCGTGCTCGGCGACACTGTCACGCAAACGGCTGTGCGTGCGTTGATCGCGCGCTACCAGACCTGCGCTCGCACGCTGGTGGACGGCCTCTTTCCCGAATACACCGGCAAGCTGCGCGTGGCGCCTACGAGCCTGCGCCTGCACCAGGTGGAAACGCGTGAGACCTCGTGGCGCAAGGACGATTCGCGCCTGCACGTGGACGCGTTTCCCTCGCGCCCGAACTATGGCGAGCGCATCCTTCGCGTGTTCACCAACGTCAACCCGAACGGCGTGCCGCGCGTGTGGCGTGTGGGCGAACCGTTCGAGGATATGGCAAAGCGCTTCCTGCCGAACATCAAGCCGCAGTTTCCGGGCTCGGCGTGGCTGCAGAACCTCCTGCACATCACGAAGTCGCAGCGCAGCGAGTACGACCATCTGATGCTCAATCTCCACGACGGCATGAAGGCCGATCTCGACTACCAGAAGGCGTGCCCGCAGGAGACCATCGGTTTTCCGCCGGGCAGCGTCTGGGTGTGCTTCTCCGATCATACTTCGCATGCCGTGATGTCCGGTCAGTTCATGATGGAGCAGACCTTCTTCCTGCCGGTGAAGGACATGGTGCATCCCGAATGGGCGCCGCTCGGCATTCTCGAACGCCTCAAGGGCAAGGAACTGGTTTGAATCCACGTGCGATGAGCTTGCCGATCCACGCCTCCTGCCGCGCGGCCGCGGCGTTTCGCATGACCGTGGCCGACGCGGAGGCACGATGCTGAGAGCGATCTATCGCGCGGCCTGGTGGCTCATTGCCCCGCTCGCGGTGCTGCGGCTATTCATTCGCTCGCGCCGCGAGCGCGGCTATCGAGAGCATATTGGCGAGCGATTCGGCTATGCGGCAGGCCGTTTGCCCGAGGACGATGCGGCGCTCATCTGGGTGCATGCCGTCTCCGTGGGCGAAACCCGCGCGGCTCAACCGCTCGTCGACGGGCTGCTGGCGGCGCGGCCTGACGCGCGCATTCTGCTCACGCACATGACGCCGGGCGGCCGCGCCACCGGCGAGCAGCTTTTCGGCAATCGCGTGTTGCGCTGCTACCTGCCGTACGACATGCCGCACGCCGTGCGGCGTTTCCTGCACGCATGGCGGCCGTCGCTCGGCCTCGTGATGGAAACCGAGGTCTGGCCCACGCTCATCGACGAGTGCAAGCGTGCCGACGTGCCGCTCGTGCTCACCAACGCGCGCATGTCGGCGCGCTCGTTCAAGCGCGCGGCGAAGTTCGGCGCGGGCACGCGCGAGGTGTTCGGCGGTTTCACACGTGTGCTCGCGCAAAGCCCCTCCGATGCGGAGCGCCTCACCGCGCTTGGCGCGCGCAACGTGGCGGTGCTTGGCAACCTCAAGTTCGACATGGCGAGTCCGCCGGCGCTGATCGCGCGGGGCCGCGAATGGCGGCGCGCGATCGGCGAGCGGCCGGTGTGGGTGGCGGCGAGCACGCGCGAAGGGGAAGAGGAACTCGTGCTGCAGACCTTCGCGGCACTCAATGTGCCCGATGCGCTTTTGATCCTCGTGCCGCGCCATCCGCAGCGCTTCGATGAGGTGGCAGCACTCGTGGAGCGCAAGAACTACAAGCTTGAACGGCGCTCGCGCTGGGCGCCGCCCGCGACTGCGGCCGCTGCGGCGCACGCGGGCGTGCGCGTGTTGCCGCAGGACGTGAGTGTGCTGCTCGGCGATTCGATGGGGGAGATGGGCGCTTACTACGCTGCCGCCGATCTCGCGTTTATCGGCGGCAGTCTCCTGCCGCTCGGCGGGCAAAACCTGATCGAAGCGTGCGCCGTGGGCGTGCCGGTATTGATCGGGCCGCACGTGTTCAACTTCACGCAGGCCACCGCCGACGCCACGGCCGCGGGCGCGGCCTTGCAGGTTAAGGATCCCGCCGATCTCGCGCGCGCCTTGCACGAACTCTTCAACGACAAGCCGCGCCGGGTTGCGATGGGCGCGGCTGCGGCCGCATTCGCCTCGCGCCACCGTGGCGCGACGGCGCGCACGGTGGATGTTGTAGAGGCGCTCGTCTCGGATGTATGAATTCGCGCGCGGTAGCGCGTAGTTCGCTCAGTTCCACCGCGCTCGCCGCACCTCAATGGCAGGTTGTGCGTACACCGCTTGCCGACCTGAACGAGCTTTGATTGCGCCAAGCTCGAACAGAGCATGGCAATCGGTCTGCTCGCGCGGTTCACCCAGGCAGAATATCTTTCATGACATTCACCACATCATTTGGCTCAATGCTCGTCACATCACTGGCCCCCGTCAGGGGAGCACATTTAAAAAAATCGTTCTCGACGTAGCGGGTTCTCGGGTCAATGTCATTGCTAAACAAAGCGATGGTCGGCACGCCGGCCGCGTGCGCAATATGCAGAAGCCCGCCGTCCGCCCCTACAAATAGCTTGCTCTGACTTATCAGGGAAAAGCATTCATGGATCTTCAACTTGCCAACCAATGAGGTGAGCTTCAGATTCCTGAATTGCATGCCGATCAGATCGTTTGCTTCCGCGAGTCCATTATCCGATCCGACCAGGACGAACTCATAACGCGACAACCCCGCATCATCGTCGAGCCGAGCTAGAACCTCTGGCCACTTACCGTAGATACGGGGGGATTCCCTGCCGCCGACCGAAATGGCGACTCTCCCGGCACAGCCCTCCGATGCAAAATCATCGCACTTGGGAGCGTCGAGGACGAGTCTGGCACTTTTATACAGGTCCATCTCGGCGATGCCGCATTTCAGGATCTTGTTGAACGCGTAGTAGCTGAACTGTATGTGATTGAAATTACGTCCTGCATACCATCCGATCAGGCTGGTAAATCTGGATTGGCTCGCGTGCCTGATTTTCTCTTTTATTACACGAATTCCAAGCTTGTTCAGTATGACGAAATCGTATTCGCCAAAATCGACTTCACGATAATCCGTGTAGATTTTCGATATGTACCGGTCATGCCGAAAGAGCTCGGCCAGTGACGGGTCGAGCACAACATCCAGCTTGTAGGGGGTGCTGCCAATTAACGCGCGCCCGGAAAGGTCCATCAAAGCGTCGCCGATGTTGTTGACGCCGCTGTACGCCAATAAAATCCGGGCGCCAGCATGCAAGTCCGCGGCTTCCGTATACAGGCCGAGCTGCCGGTTAAATGAAAGTATCGACCATTTATGCAACTGCTTTTTCAGAAGCGAAATCTTCTTATAAAAAGAGAGATTCTCGACCTCATCCTGAATGATTCCCGGATGAGGAACGCGAAGGCTTCTATCTATAAAACCATGGACCGGTTCGACTTTCCTTTTTTCACTCTGCATGAGCCTGCCCGCAACGTCCTTATCCTTTGACCGAAAGCCTATTATGCCACCGTGTTTCTGATGTACTCGCGCTCCGGCGACGCCTTAGAATCGCTAGCGCAAGTCGTCCACGAAACGTGAACAGATAACTGCAGCAGCGAGGGACGCCTAAGGTAACCGGCGGCGAAGCCGTCCGGGTTGAACGGAATGTTAGGCCGCCCATCGACAGCATGCGCGACTACCAGAAAAGCGGCGCCAGCCGGTAGCGTACCCGGCCTCGATAGTCGCAGTAGCCCGCGAGGTTGGCCGCCAGGTAGACCTCCTCGCGCGTCAGCCGCCACACGATGACCGGGACGATCAAGGCAGCCGGGATAAGCGCCCAACACGAGCCCAGCGCGAGGGGTATTCCGGCGATCATGATCAGCGCGCCGGCGTACATGGGGTGGCGCACGATGGCATAGGGACCGGTGTCGATGACGTGCTGGCCCTCGGCGATCTCGATCGTGCTGGCGGTGAAAGTGTTCTCGCGGAAGGTAAGGAAAACAATCAGGAAGCCGAAGGCGATCATAGAGTCGCCAGCGAGCGAAACGGCGGTGGGCACCTGGGACCAGCCGAAGCGTCTGTCGAACCCCGACGCGGCGAAGATGGCCAGAAAGACAAATCCCGCCAGCCCCTGGACGACGTTCTGCATCGGATCGGGCTCCGAGCCAGGTACCGCCTTCACTCGCCGCTCCAGCAGCGCCCTGTCGCGGAACCAGAGCCAGACGGTGATGGCCCCGGCGCATCCAAAGAACACCGCCAGCATCGCCCACGCGCGCCCATCGTACAGCGTCCCCGCAGAACCGAAGAGCACGCCGGCGATGACCACGAACAGGAAGACGAAGCCCCTAAAAGCGCGCATTAGCAGCATAAGCAAAGCCCATAAGTGGCCGAATGCAGCACAAGAGTATAAACGCGGCGCAAATGAAGAACCGGCTGTCTTGAAGGATTTCCGTTTGCTGGCGCATGAATATGTTGATTTATTCGAGCCGCCGGCCTTCTCTCAATAAATGAGTACCATATCGTTGCGCACGTGCGGACGATCCGACTGGCTGCGGTGGCCTTGGCGCATGCGGGTGTGTGGTTGTTCCCTCAGGACGTATGCGCGACGACTCGCACGGTGGATGTTGTGCAGTCGCCCGTCTGCGATATGTGAATTCGCGCGCGGTAGGGCATGCGAAAGTCGCCCGGCGCGAGCCTCACAATGCCCACCTTGCCCACCGCACAAAGTCGATTCGATATGCTTTTGGCGTATTTCTTGACGCAACAGGTTCGTGACTTGAAACATGCCCGCGGAGAAAAATAAAAAGGATATCTAATTATATTTACATGAGATTGATAAATGGCAAGGCGAACGTGAGCATCAGAGCAAAGCGTGCGAACCGGGAAAGAAACCTCCACTGGAAATGTGGTGAGACAACAGTCGGCAACATCGATAGACAGGCGGCCTTCGCCACGCAGCCCCATCGCTCGCAAGCTAGACGCGACTGAATGCCCTTCAGGAGAGCCGCGATTCGGCACATGGATCACACGCAAAAAAAGCCTTCCTCTTCACACTGAAGCGCGTTGTTTGTTATTTGAAAGTCCGCGTTTTGAAAGGAGCCAGCGCGGCTATGTGAAGGGCAATATATAGACGCATGAAGGGTGGCATATAGACGCATGAAAGGGTTGGGTCATCGCACCCCTTCACGCGCAACGATGCGTACGTATGCGCACATACGCTCAAGCCGGAGCGCGGGTGTACTGGGTTCACGTGGTTGGCTCGCGTTCGGGCCACGTCTGCGTAAGGAACGCATTGCTGATTATCGGTGTCGCTCCCGTGCGCTTCACCGATATGCAGTCATCGAAGGCTCGTTCATGTCACCGACGATTACCCCGCAAGTGCTGCCGGTTCCGTCAGCGACGGAAATCCTCGATAGTCCGTCGGGTCGGGCCGCGACCCATAGCGTAGCGACGCATGAATATCGTCCGCACGTCGACGGCCTGCGCGCGATCGCGGTTATGGCAGTGATTCTGTTTCATGCGTTTCCGAGCCGGATGGCAGGCGGATTTATCGGAGTCGATGTTTTTTTCGTCATCTCCGGATACCTCATTACCACCATCATTCTCACCAATCTCGAGCACGACAAATTCAGCATTGCTGATTTTTACGCCAAGCGCATCCGACGCATCTTCCCCGCGCTTCTTCTTGTATTGTTATTTTGCGCGGTTGCCGGTTGGCTCGTGCTGCTGCGAGACGAGTACCCGCAACTCGGGAAGCACATCGTCGGCGGGACATCCTTCGTCCAGAATTTTGTCTTGTGGAGCGAGAGCGGTTACTTCGATAGCGGTCACGAGGCCAAACCGCTGTTGCATCTCTGGAGCCTTGCGGTTGAAGAGCAATACTACATATTCTGGCCCGTGCTATTGAGCTATGCGTGGACGCATCGCTGGCGATTCACGGTCGTCAATGGGGCGATCCTGGCGGCGTCCTTTGGCATTAGCGTATGGCTTGCCTGGCGGGACCCCGTTGCTGCCTTCTACTCGCCCCTTTCCCGCTTCTGGGAACTCATGGCTGGCGGCTCGCTTGCCTATATCGCTTTGCGTCGTCCGGATCTGTTCGGCCGATACGCCAATCTGCTCTGTGCAATGGGAGTGGGCCTCTTGCTGTCTGGATTCTTGCTGATCAATCATGAGCGGCCATTTCCAGGATTTTGGGCATTGTTGCCGACGATGGGGACATTCCTCGTCATCGCAGCGGGTTCAGGCGCGTGGATCAATCGCACTATTCTCTCGAGCCGCCCCTTCGTGACTTGCGGGCTGATTAGCTACCCGCTTTATCTCTGGCATTGGCCGTTGTTGTCTTTCGCACATCTGGTCTGGCCGGACAATGGTCACCCCACGAAGATCACCGTGGTATTGCTATCAGTCTTACTCGCGTGGCTCACGCACCGCTTTGTCGAGCGGAAGATTCGCTGGCATCGCTCTGCGAATCAAACGGCGCTTCTGCTGGTTCTCGGCCTCGTGCTGATGATGGTTAGCGGCGTGGCAATCAAGGATGCGCTCATCGGTCCCCGCTTCGACGCCGTCAACCTGGCAACGCGGACCGGGTGGCACTTCCTCGCGCTAAGAAGTGCAGATGGGCAGGCTCGGGACGGCATCTATCTCTTGCACGAAGACCGCAAGACGACGACGCTTTTTCTCGGGGATTCGCATGTCGCCCAGTATGCCGAACGCGTCTACGCGGATGAGGAGGCCAATCCTTCAAAAAACGGCGCCATCTTTGCTGTCGCCGCGGCTTGTCCTCCCATTCCACACGTTTTCGATCATGATTTGCCGGTCGATTCGGAGTGTGGCTCGGTCCGGCGCGAGGCGCTGGCGCAGGCCGCGAATCGCCGAATAACGACGGTTGTGATCGGCGGCTACTGGAGTTACTACTTCAACGCCCCGGGCTACTACCTGGTCAGCGGCCAAAAGGAGCTGAGTCTGGCTACGCCAACAGGAAGAGCGGCGGCATTCGCCGAGCTTGATCAGGAAGTCAGGGAACTGCAGGCGCAGAACAAAAAGGTCTATGTGCTGCTCGACAATCCGATAGGCGACCCGTTTGACCCACACGTATTTTTATCGAGACTCGGCCGCTTCGACCCACGCGAGGCTGAGCAACGCGTGAAAATCGACGGCCTGCAGCAGAGTGTTCGCAAGGAACTGATCGCGCTTGCCCAGCGCGATCATGCCTCGATCATCGACCCCGACGCGCGCCTGTGTGTGGATGAAGCGTGCATCCGCGTGACGGGAAAGTGGTCGGCCCTCTATGAGGACAGGTCACACCTGAACCCGGACTGGATCGTGAAAAACGCCGACTACATCGATCCGTCGATCTGAGAGACGGGTGATGTCACGTCGATGTGTTCAAGCGCCTTCTGTGACGAGCAGACCTCGTTTTTCAATGAACGCGATCACCTCACCGAGCCCCTCGAGCGCCTTCAGGTTGCACATCACGAAGGGCCGTTCGCCGCGCATCTTTTTCGCGTCGGAGGCCATGATGTCGAGGTTCGCGCCCACGAGCGGCGCGAGGTCGGTCTTGTTGATGACGAGCAGGTCCGACTTCGTGATGCCCGGGCCGCCCTTGCGCGGAATCTTTTCGCCGCCCGCCACGTCGATCACATAGATCGTGAGGTCCGAAAGCTCGGGGCTGAAGGTGGCCGCGAGATTGTCGCCGCCCGATTCGATGAAGACGATGTCCGCATCGGGAAAGCGTGTGAGCATCTGGTCGACGGCTTCGAGGTTGATCGACGCGTCTTCGCGGATCGCGGTGTGCGGGCAGCCGCCCGTTTCCACGCCCATGATGCGCTCGGCGGGCAGGGCGCCCGCGACGGTCAGGAGGCGCTGGTCTTCCTTCGTGTAGATGTCGTTGGTGATGGCGACGAGGTCGTAGCGCTCGCGCATCGCCTTGCACAGCATTTCGAGCAAGGTCGTCTTGCCGGAGCCGACCGGTCCGCCTACGCCGACGCGCAGCGGCGGCAGCTTCTTGGTTCGTTTGCTGGGTGCGTGCGAATTCATGGTTCGTGTGTGTTTCAGGAGCGGAAAAGCCGCGAATACTGCGATTCGTGGCGTGCAGAAAGAACGCCAAGCTGTGGCGCAAAGGTATTGAGCGCTTCGGGGGGCGTCGCGAGCGCGCGCGCCACGGCTTTTTCGATGGCGGGCCGCAGCGCAACGATGATGCGCTGCCCCGCGAGCTGGCCGAGCGGCACCGCCTTGAGTGCGGCGGCGGTCTGGTTCTCGATCCAGCTGAATGCATAGGCGGCGAGCGCGGCGTCTGGCGCGGCCGCGTGGGCCCACGCGGCGAACGCGAAGGCCGTGGGTTGCGCAACGGGCGTCATGCGCTCGAGCGTCGCGCGCCGGTCGGCGTCGCCCCATTCGAGCTGCGTGCAGAGCTGGCGCAGCGACCAGCCCATTTGCGCGGTCTCGCGCCGCAATTCCGCCGATTCGCGGCTCGCGACGAATTCCTCGTTCGCAACGATCAACGCGTGCTCGTCGTACGTGCGCCAGCGTTCCATCTGGTGCGCCACAAAAGGTAGCTCGCCGCAGGCGAGCACGTTCGCGAGGCCAGCGGCTATCCAGCGCGCGGCGTCGTCGGCGTTCGTCACGAGCTGCGCATCGATTGCCGCTTCGAGTCCCTGCGAGTAGCTGAACGCGCCGATGGGCAGCGCCGGCGAGGCGAGATGCAGGAGGGCGGTGAGCTCAGCGATGTTCATGGCTGTGGTCGTGCGCGTGGCCGTCGCAGTGACCGTGATCGTGTCCGCAATCGTGGTCATGCGCGTGATCGTCGCCATGAGCGTGATTGTGCGAATGACCGTGTGTATGGTCGTGCGAGTGCGCATGCCCATGGTGCTCGTCGTACACACGCTGCGCGAGCGCGTAGTCGTCGGCGAAGGTTTCGTCGTGGCCGTGGCGGTGGCCGCCGCCGTATGCGCCCGATTCCGGCTGGAACGGTAGCTCCACGCGCTGCACCTGCGCGCCCAGGCGCTTGAGCATGTCTTCGAGCACGGGGTCCGCTTCGAGCTTGAGTTCGTCCGCCCCCACTTCCACCGGCGTATGGCGATTGCCCAGGTGATACGCGGCGCGCGTGAGCGTGAGGCGGTCGGGCGCGCGTACACGCAACACGCTCTCGGCCGCCGCGATCACGCGCACGAGGCCGCCGTCGTCGGCCACGAGCAGGTCGCCATCGCGCAGCACCGTGCCGCGAGGCAGCACCACGCCGACTTCCTCGCCCGTGTCGAGCGTGGCCGCCAGGCGGCTCTTGCAACGCGCGTCGTAGGGCAGCGTGAGCGTGGGCGCCCGCTTCACAAGAACGGGCGCGAGCTTCGCATTGAGTCGTTTATCGATGGTGCGCATGACTAAACTTTAGAACAGGAAGTAACGCTGTGCCATCGGCAGCACCGTGGCGGGCTCGCAGGTGAGCAACTGGCCGTCTGCGACGACCTGGTACGTTTCTGGATCGACGCTGATCGTCGGCTGCCAGGCATTGTGAATCATGTCGGCCTTCGTCACGCTGCGGCAGTTGCGGACCGCCACCACGCGCTTTTGCAGGCCGTAGCGCTCGGGCATGCGCTTGTCGAGCGAGAGCTGCGAGACGAAGGTGAGCGACGTTTGTGCAAGCGCCCGCCCGCGCGTGGCGAACATCTCGCGGTAATGCACGGGCTGGGGCGTCGGAATCGAGGCGTTCGGGTCGCCCATCTGTGCGAGCGCGATCATGCCGCCCTTGAGAATCAGCGAAGGCTTGATGCCGAAGAACGCCGGTTCCCAGAACACGAGGTCGGCCCATTTGCCCGGTTCGAGCGATCCCACTTCGTGCGCGATGCCATGCGTGAGCGCGGGATTGATCGTGTATTTCGCCACATAGCGCTTCACGCGGAAGTTGTCGTGGCGCGCGCTGTCTCCGGGCAGGGCGCCGCGCTGCACCTTCATCTTGTGCGCGGTTTGCCACGTGCGGATGATCACTTCGCCCACGCGGCCCATCGCCTGGGAATCCGAAGAAAGCATCGACAATGCGCCGAGATCGTGGAGGATGTCCTCGGCGGCGATGGTCTCGCGGCGGATGCGCGACTCGGCAAACGCAATATCCTCGGCAATCGACGGGTCGAGGTGATGGCACACCATCAGCATGTCGAGATGCTCGTCGAGCGTGTTGATCGTGTACGGGCGCGTGGGGTTCGTCGAGGAGGGCAGCACGTTTGCTTCGCCGCACACCTTGATGATGTCGGGCGCGTGGCCGCCGCCCGCGCCTTCGGTGTGGTAGGTGTGGATCGTGCGACCCTTGAATGCGGCTACCGTCGCTTCCACGAAGCCCGACTCGTTGAGCGTGTCGGTGTGAATGGCCACCTGCGTGTCCGTGGCGTCCGCCACGCTCAGGCAGTTGTCGATGGCGGCGGGCGTCGAGCCCCAGTCCTCGTGCAGCTTCAGGCCGATCGCGCCCGCGGCGATCTGTTCTTCAGCGGGTTTCGGCAGGCTCACATTGCCCTTGCCGAGAAAGCCGAGATTGATCGGCCAGCCGTCCGCGGCCTGGAGCATGCGCTCCATATGCCACGGGCCCGGCGTGCAGGTGGTGGCGTTGGTGCCCGTGGCGGGGCCGGTGCCGCCGCCCAGCATCGTCGTCACGCCCGAGGCGAGCGCTTCATCGATCTGCTGCGGGCTGATGAAGTGGATATGCGTGTCGATGCCGCCCGCCGTGACGATCTGGCCTTCGCCCGCGATCACTTCTGTTGCGGCGCCGATGGGAATCGTCACGCCCGGCTGCACGTCGGGGTTGCCCGCCTTGCCGATCTTCCAGATGCGGCCGTCCTTGATGCCGATGTCGGCCTTCACGATGCCCCAGTGATCGACGATCACGGCGTTCGTGACGACGGTGTCCGCGACTTCCGCGTGCACCTGCTGCGACTGGCCCATGCCGTCGCGGATCACCTTGCCGCCGCCGAACTTCACTTCGTCGCCGTAGACGGTGTAGTCGCGCTCGATCTCGATGATGAGTTCGGTATCGGCAAGACGCACGCGGTCGCCGGTGCTGGGGCCGAACATCTCCGCATACGCGCGGCGGCCGATCTTCAATGTCATGTCGGATTCCTGATGAAATCGCCAGAATTCGCCGGCCGCGCTCAGAGCGGGCCCATCACCTGGCCGTTGAAGCCGTACACGGCGCGCTCGCCCGCAAGGGCCACGAGTTCCACGGTGCGTTCCTGCCCCGGCTCGAAGCGCACGGCCGTGCCCGCCGCAATGTTCAGGCGAAAGCCGCGCGCGGCTTCACGGTCGAACGAGAGGGCTGCGTTGACCTCGTAAAAGTGGAAGTGCGAGCCGATCTGCACGGGGCGGTCGCCCGTGTTGGCCACCTTCACGGCGATGGTTTCGCGGCCTGCGTTGAGTTCGATTTCGCCGTCGTCGATCAGCATTTCGCCGGGGATCATGGCTGGCTCCTTTCGACTCAGGGAATCGGATGGTGGACGGTGACGAGCTTGGTGCCGTCGGGGAAGGTCGCCTCGACCTGGATGTCGGGGATCATCTCGGGCACGCCCTCCATCACGTCCTCGCGTGTGAGGAGCGTGGTGCCGTAATGCATGACCTCGGCGACGGTCTTGCCGTCGCGGGCCGCTTCCATCAGCGCGGCGCTGATGAAGGCGACCGCCTCCGGGTAGTTGAGCTTGAGGCCGCGCGCGCGCCGCCTTTCGGCGAGCAGCGCAGCGGTGAAGATCAGGAGCTTGTCTTTCTCGCGTGGCGTGAGCTTCATCGCGTCATCGTATTGGGTCGGTTGGGGCAAGTCTGTCGACCCAGCTTACGGGAGCGAGGTTACGCGCAGCTTGCGGCCTCGCGCGCGGCGCGCACGAATCGATGCAAGCTCACAGCAAGGTGTGTGCCAATGAAGGGGACAGCGTGAATGCACCGATTTCGATGCGTTCTTGCACCGCGTTGGCGTTGCTGCGCTGCGTTATCGTGCGTACAAGCGCCGATGCGCACCACAGCAGTGCGCATGACGTGCGCTCAGGTCGTCCACAAGCGCAGCGGCGCGGCCTTCACACCATGCACGAACGGCCGCAGCGCCGTCCAGCACTGCGTGAGCGTGTTCTGCAGCGGTTCCATCGAACGCCCGAGCACGCGCACGAGCACTACGCCCGGCGCGATGCAGGTCGCGCCCGAGCGCAGCGTCTTGTCGAAAGGGAGGATGGCGGCGAGGTCTTGCGCGAGCGCCTCGTTGCACGCGGGGCCGATCGCCCACAGCACGCCAAAAGCGGGGTAGCCAGCGAGCCCTTGCGGCGCGTCGCGCAGCGGGTCGTTGGCGTCGATGAGGGCGCGTTCGAGCCAGAGCAGCTGATCGTCGCCTTTGCCTTCCGGTGCAGTGCGCGTTACGCGCGTGAGCGCTCGCACCATGCCCGCCGACCAGCGCTCGCCCGCGGCCTGACGGCCCAGTTGCGTGGCGTCCCAGCCGATGGCCGTGGCTCCCTCGCCGAGCGTGAGCGCGAATTCGAGTTCGGCGTGGGCGTGATCGAACACGAGGTTGTTCTGCGGCAGCCAGTCGAGCTTAGCGCCCGCGCCCACGCGCACGTTGATGCGCTGGCGCGCCACGCGGCCGTTCGACTTGTACCACTTGGTGGCGCCAGGCGTCGTGAGCACGGCGTGAGCCCCTTCGCCCACGTTCACGTCGATGTCGAGCCGGTCGCCGCCCGCGATGCCTGCCGGCGGATGCACGATCACCGCGTGACAGATCGCATCGCCTTCGGGGTAGAGCGGGCGTTGCACGCGCAACGGCCCCGCGTGCAAGCGATGCGTCAGTGCGGTACGTTCGCCCTGGCGCTCGAAGCCGAGCTCGAGTTTCGCGGCCCATTCCTGGTGTGCAGTGCTGCGAAACGTGGTGTTGGCGAGTGCAGCGTGATCGACGTGGAGCGACATGCGTGGCGAGGGGAAAAAAGCGGGGAATGGCGTGGAGAATAGCACGCGCCATCCACGCCGAATCGACGTTTAAACCGCGATCAACTCCCGCACCCCATCCGCATCCATGCTCGCGCCGGCGCCCCCCGCCACGATTTCGCCTCGGCTCATCACCCAGTAGCGGTCCGCGATGGCCTTGGCGAAGTCGTAGTACTGCTCGACCAGCAGCACCGTCATGTGCATCTCTTCCACGAGCCTGCGCAGCGTGCGGCCTATGTCCTGGATGATCGAAGGCTGGATGCCTTCGGTAGGCTCATCGAGAATGAGTAGCTGCGGATCGCTCATCAGCGCGCGGCCGATGGCGAGCTGCTGCTGCTGGCCGCCCGAGAGGTCGCCGCCGCGCCGCGCCTTCATGTCCTTGAGCACGGGAAAGAGTTCGTAGATATGCGCGGGCACGCTTGACGGCATGCGCTTCTTGCTCGCCGCGCCCACCAGCAGATTCTCTTCGACGCTCAGGCGCGGAAAGATATCGCGCCCTTGCGGTACGTAAGCGAGGCCCTGCGCCACCCGCGCATGCGTGGGCAGCTTCGTGAGCGCTTCGCCGCGCCACGCGATCGAACCGTTCTTCGTCGGCACGACGCCCATGAGGCAGCGCAGCAGTGTCGTCTTGCCCACGCCGTTGCGGCCGAGCAGCACGGTGAGTTCACCCTCGGGCACCGTCATCGAGACGTTGCGCAGGATGTGGCTGCCGCCATAGTACTGATTCAGCGATTCGATGGTTAGCATGGCTGATCTATTCAAAACGGCCCTAGCGGCCCAGATACGATTCGATGACCGCTTCGTCGCGCTTTACGTCGTCGAGCGTGCCGTGCGCGAGCACGCTGCCTTCGGCCATCACCGTGACGCGCCCGGTTTCCCCCGCGAGCGCCGCGACGAACTCCATGTCGTGCTCGACCACCATCATCGAGCAGTTCCCGCGCAGGCGGTTGAGGAGCGTCGCGAGTTCCATGGTCTCGTCGTCGGTCATGCCGGCGGCGGGCTCGTCGAGCAGCAACAGCTGCGGCCTTTGCATGAGCAGCATGCCGATTTCGAGCCGCTGCTTCTGGCCGTGCGAGAGCTCGCCCGCGAGGCGTCGCGCGTCGCTCTCCAGCCGGATCACCTCGAGCGTTTCCTCGATCTTCGCCTGCGCCTCGCGGCCAAGGCGCGCGCGCAGCGTGGCGAACCAGCCCTTGTCGGCCTTCATCGCGAGTTCGAGGTTCTCCCAGACGGGATGCTGCTCGAACACCGTGGGCTTCTGGAACTTGCGGCCAATGCCCGCGCGCGCGATCGCCGGCTCGTTCATGCGCGTGAGGTCGAGCGTTTGCCCGAGGAACACCTTGCCGGAATCGGGCGCGGTCTTGCCGGTGATGACATCCATCATCGTGGTCTTGCCCGCACCGTTCGGGCCGATCACGCAGCGCAGTTCGCCCGCGTCGATCACGAGCGAAAGCTTGTTGAGCGCGCGAAAGCCGTCGAAGCTCACGGTCACGTCTTCGAGATACAGGATCGTGCCGTGCGAGATGTCGATCGCGCCGGGTTCGACCACGTGCCCCAGTTCCGCCACGCCGGAGAGGGCGAGTTCGTCGTACTTGAGGGCGTCGTCGAAGGGGTTGTGGTTGAGCGGGTCGCTGATCACGCTATGTCCGTTCATGGGCGCTCGCTCCGCGTGGTGATCCGGTTCCGGATGAGTTCGATGAGTCCCATGATGCCGTTGGGCAGCAACAGCGGCACGAGCACGAACATCAGGCCGAGGAAGAACAGCCAGTACTCGGCGAAATGCGCGGTGAAAAAGCTCTTTGCGCCGTTCACGGCGAACGCGCCGATGATCGGCCCGATGAGCGTGCCGCGTCCGCCCACGGCCACCCAGATCGCCATTTCGATCGAGTTGCCCGGCGACATCTCGCTCGGGTTGATGATGCCGACCTGCGGTACGTAGAGCGCGCCCGCAATGCCGCACAGGACGGCCGAGACGGTCCACACGAAGAGCTTGTAGCCCAGCGGGCTGTAGCCGAGAAACATGACGCGCGTTTCCCCGTCGCGCACGGCGGTCACGACACGCCCGAGCTTCGAGGTGACGACGGCGCGCGCGCCGAGAAACGCGAGCACGAGCACGGCGAACGTCAGGAGGAACAGCACGGTGCGCGTGCCCGGATGCGTGATCGGCATGCCCGCGATGCGCTTGAAGTCCGTGAAGCCGTTGTTGCCGCCGAAGCCCGTTTCGTTGCGGTAGAAGAGCAGCATCGCGGCGAACGTCATGGCCTGCGTGATGATCGAGAGATACACGCCTTTCACGCGCGAGCGGAACGTGAAGAAGCCGAACACCCAGGCGACCGCGGCCGGCACGAGCACGACGAGCAGGAGTGCATACCAGAGATGCTCTGTGCCTTGCCAGTACCACGGCAGCGCATGCCAGTCGAGAAACACCATGAAGTCGGGCAGGTCGCTGCCGTACTTGCCGTCGTGACCGATTTCGCGCATGAGGTACATGCCGATGGCGTAGCCGCCCAGCGCGAAGAAGAGGCCGTGCCCGAGGCTCAGAATGCCGCAGTAACCCCACACGAGATCGAGCGCAAGTGCAGCGATCGCATAGCACATGAGCTTGCCGACGAGCGTCATCGCATACGCGGAAAGATGCAGCGCGCTCGATTGCGGCAGCACCAGCGCGCAAAGCGGCACGCCCACGCCGATCACGAGGATCAGCACGATGAGCGCGAGCCAGGCGCGCGGCGAGAGCAGGGCCGGCCGCGCGGGCAAGCCAAGGGCGAACGTTTCGGCGCCGTCGGCTGAAGTTCGCGAGGCGCCCAGCGTGTGACGCGCGGAAGAGGAAGTGACGCTCGTCATGTCATGCCTCCGCGCTGCGGCCCTTGAGGGCGAACAGCCCCTGCGGACGCTTCTGGATGAAGAGCACGATCAGCACGAGCACGGCGATCTTCGCGAGCACGGCGCCCCAGAACGGCTCGATGGCCTTGGAGACGAGCCCGAGACCGAAGCCGCCGATCACGGTGCCCGCAATCTGCCCGACGCCGCCGAGCACCACGGCCATGAACGAATCGATGATGTAGCTCTGGCCGAGATCGGGACCGACGTTGCCGATCTGCGAGAGCGCACAGCCGCCAAGGCCCGCCACGCCCGCGCCGAACGCGAAAGCCCACGCATCCACGCGCGCGGTGCGCACGCCCACGCAGGCCGCCATGCGGCGGTTTTGCGTGACGGCGCGCACGAACAGGCCAAGACGCGTCTTCGTGAGCACGGTCCACGCAATGCCCACCACGATCAGCGAGAACGCGAGGATCGCGAGGCGGTTGTAGGGCAGGATGAGGTTGGGCATGACGGTCACGCCGCCGCTCATCCACGAGGGGTTTTCGACCTGCACGTTCTGCGCGCCGAAGATCATGCGCGTGGCCTGAATGAGGATGAGGCTGATGCCGAACGTCGTGAGCAGCGTCTCGAGCGGGCGGCCGTAGAGATGGCGGATCACGAGCCGCTCGATCACCGCGCCTACGAGCGCTGCGGCAACGAACGAAGCGGGAATCGCGAAGAGCGGATACCAGTCGAACGCGCCGGGCGCATAACGCTGCACGAGCGTTTGGACGACGTAGGTTGCGTACGCGCCGATCATCAGGAACTCGCCGTGCGCCATGTTGATGACGCCGATGAGTCCATAGGTGATCGCGAGACCGAGCGCCGCGAGCAGCAACACGCTGCCGAGCGAGAGGCCCGCGAACAGCGTGCCGGCGATCTCGCTGCGGCGCTGGATGGCGTCGAGCGTGTCGATGCCTTGTTGCACCGCTGCGCGCACGTCGGCATCGGGTTCGTTGTACGCGCCGCTCGCGTTCTTCGCGACGAGCGGGCGCAGCAGTTCGTACATGTCGAGGTCGTGGCGCGCCGCGACGAGCTTCGCCGCTTCGAGACGCGTGGCCGCATTCGGATCGTGCAGCGCGGTCATCGCCCAGAGCGTGTCGAGACGGCGCTTGAGTGCCGGGTCGGTTTCCTTCGCGCGCGCGGCGTCGATCATCGGCTTCATGGCCGGATCGGGGTTCTTCAGCAGCCCGGCGATGGCGGCGCGGCGCGTTTCCAGATCGGGCGAGGCGAGTTGCAGGCCCGAGACCGCGCCCGCGACCTTCGAGCGCAAGAGGTTGTTCAGCGTGATGGGCTGCGCGCTCGAAGCGATGTTCGCGGCGACAGGTTGCCCAGTGGCTGCGTCGCGTGCATTGTCGCCATCTTGCACGAGCACTTCGCCCGCATCGGTTGCCGTGACGTTGTCGTCGGCGAGCGCTTTCAGGAGCGCAAGCGAAGCGGCGTCGTGCGTGGCGATGAGCTTGTCGATGGCCGCGGATTTCGCGTCGAAGTCGTCGCCGCCGAGCGGCGCGACGTCGGCCGCATCGAGCGCGTGCGCGCAAGTGCATAGCGCCGTGAAGAGCGCCGCGGCGGCGAGCGCGTGGCGCAGGCCCGCTTGCGCGTACCTCGGGAGTGAGAGAGCCATGGTGCTTTCTTTTTTGGTGCGGACCACAGCGCAACAGCCTGAAGTTACGCCGCGGCCCGTAGACAGAGCACGCGAGCGCGCGCCACGTTGCGGCGCGGCGCTCGCGAAGACAACGTCAGGCCACGCGCGAGCGGCGCAGGAAGGCGGGCAGCGCGTTCGAGGTGACCACATCCGGCTTGCCTTCGTTGCCGGCGATGAACGGGCTCCACGGCTGCGCGCGCACGGCGGTCTTCGTCTTCCAGACGACGTTGAACTGGCCGTCACCGCGAATCTCGCCGATCATCACCGGCTTGTGCAGGTGGTGGTTGCCGTCCATCGTGAGCGTGAAGCCCGAGGGCGCTGCCACGGTCTGGCCGATCATGGCCACGCGCACCTTGTCGACGTCGGTGCTCTTCGCCTTTTCCACGGCCTGCTTCCACATGTGGATGCCGACGAAGGTCGCTTCCATCGGGTCGTTGGTCACGCGTTTGCTGCCGCCGGGCAGGTTGTTCGCCTGCACCCAGGCTTCGAACTGCTCCTTGAACTTCGTGTTGTTCGGGCCTTTCACCGACATGAAGTAATTCCACGCCGCGAGGTGTCCCACGAGCGGCTTCGTGTCGATGCCGCGCAACTCTTCCTCGCCCACGGAGAACGCGACCACGGGCACGTCGGTCGCCTTGATGCCCTGGTTGCCGAGTTCCTTGTAGAACGGCACGTTCGAGTCGCCGTTGATGGTCGACACGACAGTAGTCTTGCCGCCTTGCGAGAACGTCTTGATGTTCGCGACGATGGTCTGATAGTCGCTATGACCGAACGGCGTGTAGACCTCCTGAATATCGCTGTCTTTCACGCCCTTCGAGTGCAGGAAGGCGCGCAGGATCTTGTTGGTCGTGCGCGGATACACATAATCGGTGCCGAGCAGGAAAAAGCGCTTCGCGCCGCCGCCTTCGGCGCTCATCAGGTATTCCACCGCCGGGATGGCCTGCTGGTTGGGCGCCGCGCCCGTGTAGAACACATTGCGCGACATTTCTTCCCCTTCGTACTGCACGGGGTAGTAGAGCAGGCCGTTGAGCTCCTCGAACACGGGCAGCACCGACTTGCGCGACACCGAAGTCCAGCAGCCGAATACGCAGGCCACTTTGTCCTGCGTGAGGAGCTGGCGCGCTTTCTCGGCGAAGAGCGGCCAGTTCGAGGCCGGATCGACGACCACGGGCTGGATCTGACGCCCCATCACGCCGCCGTTCTTGTTGATGTCGGCAATCGTCATCAACGCGGTGTCTTTCAGTGAGGTCTCCGAAATGGCCATCGTGCCCGAGAGCGAGTGCAGGATGCCGACCTTGATCGGCCCGCTGCCGGTGTCCGCGTGCGCGAACGGCATGCGCCCCGCGGCCGCGAGTGCGCCCGACATCGTCCCGAGTTTCAACAGACTGCGACGTTTCATTTTTGTGCCTCTTGTCCGTGAGTGAGTCGTGGGCCGTGGCGCGGGGTCGTTTTGTCGTCTTGCGCGCCGCCCGGTGTGTGTGGCCTGTCTTGCGCATACCCTTCTGCAAGCGTTGTGCCAGCGTGAAGGTCAAGCGCCAGGCTTGCCCCATAAGGCGCGCGGCGATGCGGGGCGCATCGGCGGTTACGCAACGGGCGGGCGATTGTGGTGCAGCGAGATGCATGTTCGGGCGCGCTGCATCGTCTCAGTGCGCGTGTGCATGAAGCGGGACGAATGGCGCGTCGGGGCACGCTGCATCGTTGTGCATGAGGGGCGTGCCGGTGGCTGCACGCAGTGGAGCGGAGTGAATGGTCCAGAAATGACAAAGGGCGCGGCCTGAGCCGCGCCCCTTCCTTAAGCTGGCGTGCGCCTGCTTAGTACGTCGGCACCTTGGGGTCGACCTGGCGCGACCAGGCGTCGATGCCGCCTTGCAGGTTGAACACCTTCGTGTAGCCGCGCGACTCGAGGAACATCGCCACCTGGGCGCTGCGCGCGCCGTGGTGGCAAATGCAGACGATCTGCGCTTCGTCGTCCAGCTCCTCGCTTCGCGCAGGGATCTCGCGCATGGGGATCGACAGGCTGCCGGCGATCTTTGCCGTTTCGATTTCCCACGGCTCGCGCACGTCGAGCAGTACGGGAGTCTCGCGCGAGGTGTCGGCAAGCCATTCGGCGAGGGCGGGGGCGGTCAGATTCTGCATGGAACACTCAATCGGGTAAGTAAGCCGGGCTGCCGTGCACGGAACCCGGCGATGCGGCAGGTTGGCAGCGCCTTAGAACTTGAAGCGCGGCGGATGCACGGCGTTCTGCAGCGGCTCGACATAGGTTTCGAACACGCCGGCAATACGGAACTGCTTTTCGTCGATGCGCGTGATGATCTGCGCTTCCATGACGGGTGCCCCGCCCACGAAAGCGGCCAGTCGCCCGCCCACCTTGAGCTGCTCGAGCAGTTCCTGCGGCACGACCGGCAGGCCGCCCGAGACGCAGATCACGTCGTACGGCGCGTTCGCGGCCCAGCCGCGTGCGCCGTCGCCGACCACGACTTCGGCGTTGAGCACGCCGTTCTTGACGAAGTTCGCGCGCGCGAATTCGGCGAGTTCGGTGTCGATCTCCACGCTCAGCACCTTCTGCGCCCGGTGCGCGAGCAGCGCCGCCATGTAGCCGGAGCCCGCGCCGATTTCGAGCACGCTCTCATGCTTCTTGACCGCGAGTTCCTGCAGCACGCGCGCTTCGACGCGCGGCGCCATCATGTGCTGGCCGTTCGGCAGCGGCACTTCGAGGTCGGCGAACGCGAGGGCGGTATAGGCCTCGGGGACGAAATGCTCACGCTTGACGATCGAGAGCAGGTTCAGCACGTCCTGGTCGAGCACTTCCCAGGGGCGAATCTGCTGTTCGATCATGTTGAAACGCGCTTGTTCGATGTTCATGGTGACTCGGCGTTGTGGTCGGGATCGGTTCGGTCCAAGCCCGGCAAAAAGGGTGTCGGGCAATCGGAGAATTGTAGCAAACCGGCTGCTGGCCCGGCCGCGCCGCCGGCAGCTCGAAGGGGTTCCGGCGGGATTGACGGATCGGTGTTTGTCCTGGCTTCGTGAGCCTTGCGGTTTTGCGGTTCTCGTACCAAAAATGTAATCGATTACATTTTGGCGCGCCCAGACCGCTCACGCCGCGGCCGCCGCAGGTTTCCGAACCCGTCACGATCGCCTTCGCCCATGTCCGCTCGCTCGTCCAGAACGTCGCAACTGCAGCCGCAGCCGTCTGAAGACGCCCGCGCCGATACCGCCGCGCGCGGCGGCTCGATCGCGGCGGTGGCGCAGCGCGCGGGGGTCTCGGTCGCGACGGTCTCGCGCGTGCTCAACGGTCATGCGAACGTGCGCGCCGCCACGCGCGAGCGCGTGCTCGCCGAGATCGAAACGAGCGGCTACCGCGTGAACGAACTCGCGCGCAACCTGCGCACGGCCGAAAGCCGCCTGCTCCTGACGATGGTGCCCGACTTCGGCAACCCGTTTTACGCGGAGATCGTGCGCGGCATCGACAGCGTCGCGCGCCAGCACGGGTTTTTCCTGCTGCTGTGCGACACGGGCGCGGACGCCGGCCGCGAGCGCAGCTACTTCGACCTCCTGCGCCGCCATCGCGCGGACGGGGCGATCTGCCTCGACCCGGCGACCGTGCAACATGCGCTGGCCGCCGAATCGACAGCGCTGCCGTGGGTGGCCTGCTGCGAGTTCGATCCGGACGTGGGCGTGCCGTATGTGGGCATCGACAACTACCGGGCCGCGCACGACGCCGTGCGGCATCTGATCGCGCGGGGGCGGCGACGTGTCGCGCTCATCAACTCCGACGAGCACTATCTCTACGCGCAGCAGCGCCGCGACGGCTGGCGCGATGCGCTCGGCGAAGCAGGCATCGCGATGCGCGACGCGTGGCGCGTGAACGTGAACTGTCTCGACTACGACGCGGGCGCGCAGGCCGCCGCCGCGCTCATGCAGTTGCCGGCCGGCGAGGCGCCCGACGCGATCTTCGCGGTGTCGGACACGCTCGCGGTGGGCGTGGTCAACGGCCTGCGCGGCGCGGGACGGCGCGTGCCGCACGACGTCGCCGTGGTCGGCTTCGACGATATCGCGCTCGCCGCGCAGATCGACCCGCCGCTTACGACAATCGCGCAGCCCATGCGGGAGTTGGGCGAGACGGCCGCGCGTCTGCTGCTGCGGCGTTTCGCGGACCCGCGCGCGAGCGTGCCGGGCGTGCTGCTGCCGCATCGGCTGGTGGTGCGCGAGAGCGGGTGAAATCGAAATTACGCAAACGAACACATAGCAGGGGAGACCAGCGGAGCGAGCCTTGCATGGGACCCGAGTAAGCGCTGAAGCGCTAACTCTGGTCGACAGGCGAGCGGCGCGAGCCGCCAACCTCAACACAGCCGACCAAGCCACTGGAGGAGCGCACGCGCATGAGCGTCGCCGTCAAGTTCAACGACATCCGCAAGGACTTCGGTCCCGTGCGCGTGCTGCACGGCGTGAGCTTCGAACTCGCGCCGGGGCGCATTCACGGCCTCCTGGGCGAGAACGGCGCGGGCAAATCGACGCTCATGAAGATTCTCGCGGGCTACGAAAACGCGAGCGCGGGCGAGATGCTGGTGGACGGCGTGGCGCGCCGCTTCGACGGCTCGCGCGAGGCCGAAGCCGCCGGCATCGTGCTGATCCACCAGGAGTTCAATCTGGCCGAGCACCTGACGATCGCGCAGAACATCTTCCTCGGCCACGAGAAGCGCAAAGGCTGGCTCGTCGACGACGCTGCCATGCGCCGCGAAGCGCGCGAACTGCTCGCGCAGGTGGGCCTCGCGCGCGACCCGGACGTGAAGGTGCGCGACCTCATCGTCGCCGAAAAACAGCTCGTGGAGATCGCCAAGGCGCTCTCGCGGAACGCGCGCCTCTTGATCATGGACGAGCCCACGGCCACGCTCACGCTCGCCGAAACCGCGCGCCTTTTCGCGCTCATGACGAAGCTGCGCGCATCTGGCACGACGCTCGTCTACATCTCGCACAAGCTCGACGAGGTGGAGAGCATCACCGACGACGTGGTCGTGATGCGCGACGGCCGCTTCGTGGCCGCGAGCGCGACCGCAGCGCTCGCGCGCCAGCAGATGGCGAACCTCATGGTGGGCCGTGACGTCTCCGACATGTTTCCGGAGAAAGGCGCGGCGCCCGAGCTTGCCCCCGTGGCGCTGCGCGTGACGCATCTGAGCGTGCCGGGCTGGGTCGAGGATGTGGGCTTCGAGGTGCGCGCGGGCGAGATTCTCGGCTTCGCGGGACTCGTGGGCGCGGGACGCAGCGAGGCGTTCGAGGCGATCGTGGGCTTGCGCCACAAGCACGCGGGCGCGATCGAGATCGACGGCCGCCCGGTCACGCTGCGCCACCCGCGCGATGCGATGCGCCACGGCCTCACGTACCTGAGCGAAGACCGCAAGGGCCGCGGCCTGCACATGAACCTCACGCTGCAGGACAACCTGACGCTCATGACGCTCGAGCGCTACGGTCATCCGCTGCTCGATCTGAAGGCGGGCCGCCGCGCGCTCGAGAAAGCGGTGCGCGACTTCGGCATCCGCACCGGCGACCTCGACAGCCGCGCGCGCATGCTCTCGGGCGGCAACCAGCAGAAGCTCGCGCTCGCCAAGTTTCTGCAGCCCGACCCGCGCGTGATCGTGCTCGACGAGCCCACGCGCGGCGTGGACGTGGGCGCGAAGCGCGACATCTATTTCCTGATCCAGCGGCTTGCGGCCTCGGGGCGCGCGGTCGTGGTGATCTCGTCCGAACTGGTCGAGCTGATCGGGCTCGCGCATCGCGTGGCCGTGATGCGCGCGGGCCGGCTCGTCGCCACGCTCGGGCACGAACATCTGAACGAAGAGGAGCTGATCGCTCATGCAACCGGCACCCACTGACGCTACGTCCGAAGGCCGTGGCGCGCGCTCGGCCGCGGCGCGATTCGTGCACCGGCTCGCGGGCGTCGGGCCGCTCATCGGCCTGATCCTGCTTTGTGTGCTCGGCACGCTGCTCAATCGCGATTTCGCCACCGCCGGCAACCTGCTCAACGTGCTCACGCGCACCTCGTTCATCGGCATCATTTCCGTGGGCATGACGTTCGTGATCATTTCGGGCGGCATCGACCTGTCGGTCGGCTCGATGGCCGCGCTGATCGCGGGCGTGATGATCTGGGTGATGAACACGCTGGCGGCGAGCGAACACGCGTTTGCACCCCTGGCCATCGTCGCGATCGGTATTGCGATCGCGCTCGTGCTCGGCGCGGCGTTTGGGCTCGCGCATGGCTTGCTGATCACACGCGGACGCATCGAGCCTTTCATCGTCACGCTCGGCACCCTGGGCATCTTCCGCTCGGTGCTGACATGGCTTGCCGATGGCGGCGCGCTCACGCTGCAGAACAATCTCGTCGATCTCTACGGGCCGGTCTATTACGCGAGCCTCTTTGGCATTCCGGTGCCCGTGTGGGTGTTCGCGCTCACGGCGGCGGGCGGTGCGCTCATTCTCAACCGCACGGCGTTCGGACGGCACGTGCAGGCGATCGGCTCGAACGAGCAGGTCGCGCGCTATGCGGCGATCCGCGTCGATCGCGTGAAGTGCGCAACCTACGTGCTGCTGGGCGTGTGCGTGGGTGTGGCGACGGTGCTCTATGTGCCGCGTCTGGGCTCCGCCACGCCGACTACGGGCTTGTTGTGGGAACTGGAGGCGATCGCCGCGGTGGTGGTGGGCGGCACGGCGCTCAAGGGCGGCGAAGGGCGCGTGGCGGGCACCGTGGTCGGCGCGGTGTTGCTCTCGGTCATCGCCAATATTCTCAATCTCACGAGCATCATCAGCGTGTATCTGAATGCGGCGGTGCAGGGCGTGGCGATCATTGCCGTAGCGTTCCTGCAGCGCGGTAGACGGTAAGGATGTCGAAGCAGATCTGGCAGGGCGGTGGGGAAGTCGAAGGAGGCAGCGAAAACTCAACGCAAGAACGGGCGCGGGAGCGCACGATAGGAGACGGCATCATGAAGAAGATGATTCGAACGATGTGTGCGGGCGCGCTGGCGCTCGGCGTAGTGGCGACGTTCGGTGCGGGCGCGGCGCGCGCCGACGACAAAGTCACGCTGGGCGTGGCGATTCCCACGGCCGACCATGGCTTCACGGGCGGCATCGTCTGGTGGGCGAACGAGGCGAAGAAGGACCTCGAAAAGGCCCATCCGGACCTCAAGGTCATCGTCAAGACGGCGGCGAACGCGCCCGATCAGGCGAACCAGCTGCAGGACCTCGTGACCGTCAACAAGATCAACGCGCTCGTGATCTTCCCGTACGAATCGGCTTCGCTCACGCAGCCGGTTGCGCAGGTGAAGAAGCAAGGGGTGTACGTGACGGTGGTCGATCGCGGCTTGACCGACACGAGTGCGCAGAATGCCTATGTGGCCGGCGACAACACGGCGTTCGGCAAAATTCCCGCCGAATATCTCGCGAAGCAGCTGGGCGGCAAGGGCGACATCGTCGCGCTGCGCGGCATTCCCACCACGCTCGACAACGAGCGCTGGACGGCGTTCACCAACGTGCTGAAGAACTATCCAGGCATCAAGATTCTTGACGCGAAATACGCGAACTGGAACCGGGACGACGCCTTCAAGACGATGCAGGACTACCTCACGCGCTTCAAGCACATCGACGCCGTCTGGGCCGCCGACGACGACATGGCCGTGGGCGTGCTCAAGGCGATCGACCAGGCCAAGCGCAACGACATCAAGATCGTGTTCGGCGGCGCGGGCTCGAAGGAGATGGTCAAGCGCGTGATGGACGGCGATCCGCTCATCAAGGCCGATGTGTCGTATTCGCCGAAGTTCATCTACGACGCGATCAAGCTCACGGCCGAAGCGCGTTTGCAGGGCAAGTCGCTGCCGCCCACGACGATCATTCCCTCGGTGCTGATCACCAAGGAGAACGCGAAGCAGTTCTACTTCCCTGATTCGCCGTTCTGAGGACGGGGCTTGCGATGAAGACGATCAAAGGCCCGGCGATTTTCCTCGCGCAGTTTCTCGGCGACGACGCGCCGTTCGACAGCTTCGCGCACATGGCCGGCTGGGCGGCCCAGCTCGGCTACAAGGGCATCCAGGTACCCACCGATGCGCGCCTCGTCGATCTCGCGCAGGCCGCCTCGAGCGTGGCGTACTGCGACGACCTGCGCCAGCAGGCCGACGACGCGGGCGTGACGATCACCGAGCTGTCTACGCATCTGCAAGGACAGCTCGTGGCCGTGCATCCCGCCTACGACACGCTGTTCGACGGCTTCGCGCCGCCGCAGGTGCGCGGCGATCGCGAAGCGCGCACGGCGTGGGCCATCGAGCAGTTGATGCTGGCCGCGCGCGCGTCGAAGAATCTGGGGCTTGCCGCGCACGTGACGTTTTCGGGCGCGCTCGCGTGGCCGTACTTCTACCCGTGGCCGCAGCGGCCGGCGGGGCTCGTCGAAGCCGCCTTCGACGAACTCGCGCGCCGCTGGCGGCCGATTCTCGACGCGTTCGAAGCAGCGGGCGTGGACGTCTGCTACGAACTGCATCCGGGCGAGGATCTGCACGATGGCGTGACGTTCGAGCGCTTTCTTGCGGCAGTGGGCGATCATCCGCGCGCGAACATCCTCTACGACCCGAGCCACTTCGTGCTGCAGCAGCTCGATTACCTCGCGTTCATCGACCTCTATCACGCGCGTATCAAGGCCTTTCACGTGAAGGACGCCGAATTCCGCCCAACGGGCAAACAAGGTGTGTACGGCGGCTATAGCGGCTGGGTGGAACGCGCTGGGCGCTTTCGCTCGCTCGGCGACGGGCAGATCGACTTCGGGGCGATCTTCTCGAAGCTCACGCAGTACGACTATCCGGGCTGGGCGGTGCTCGAATGGGAATGCGCGCTCAAGCATCCGCACGATGGCGCACGCGAAGGCGCGGACTTCATCAAGCGGCACCTCATCCGCGTGGCCGAACGTGCGTTCGACGACTTCGCGGGCAGCGGCGTCGATGCGGCGCAGTTGAAGGGCGTGCTGGGCCTCTGAACGCGATTCTCGCAGGAGACAGGCAATGAATCGAAGACTCAGGCTCGGGATGGTCGGCGGCGGCGAGGGGGCGTTCATCGGCGCCGTGCATCGCATCGCCGCGCGTCTCGACGACACTTTCGAACTCCTCGCGGGCGCACTCTCGTCCGATGCGGCGCGCGCACAGTCGAGCGCCGACGCGCTCGGCCTCGCGCGCAGCTACGCCGACTGGCGCGAGATGGCGGGCGTGGAGGGCGCGCGCGAGGATGGCATCGACGCGGTGGCCATCGTCACGCCTAACCATTTGCACGCGCCGGTGGCGCATGCATTCATGGAGGCAGGCATACACGTGATATGCGACAAGCCGCTCGCGGTCTCGCTCGCCGAGGGCGAAGCGCTGGCCCAACACGCGCGCGACGCGAATCTCGTGTTCGCGCTCACGCATACCTATTCGGGCTATCCGCTCGTGCGGCATGCGCGCGAGATGGTCGAGGCGGGCGAGATTGGCGAGGTGCGCATCGTGCAGGTCGAGTACGCGCAGGACTGGCTCGCCGATCCGGCCGAGCGCGGTGGTGCGAACCGTCAGGCGGTGTGGCGCACGGATCCCGCGCTCGCGGGGCCGGCGGGGTGTCTGGGTGACATCGGCACGCATGCCTATCAGCTGGCGGCCTTCGTGAGTGCGCTCGTGCCGGAAGCGCTTGCGGCCGAAGTGCACACCTTCGTGCCGGGCCGCCGCGTGGACGATCACGTGCAGGCCATGCTGCGCTACGCCAACGGCGCGCGTGGCATGCTGTGGGCGAGCCAGGTGGCGAGCGGCGCGGAGAACGCGTTGCGGCTGCGCGTATATGGCACGAAGGCAAGCCTCGCGTTCGATCAGGAGGAGCCCAACCTGCTGTGGTTCACGCCGCAGGGCGGCGAGGCGCAGCGGCTCACGCGCGGCCGCGTGACGGGGGCCGCCGCACGGCACGCGACGCGCGTGCCGCCGGGGCATCCGGAAGGCTATCTGGAGGCGTTCGCGCAGCTCTATCGCGACGCCGCCGCGCAGATCATGGCGCGCGAGGCCGGCGAGCCGGCGCCGAGCGCAAGCCGGCTATTGACGACGGTCGACGACGGCGTGGAGGGACTGCGCTTCATCGAGGCCGTGTTGGCGAGTAGCGCGGCGGGCGGCGCCTGGCGCAGCATCGTGCGGCCGCGACTGGCCATTCGGATGAATTGAGCGCGTAGGGCCTGGCAGTGAAACTTGCGGCATGTTTAACCCACTTCAAAGGCGAAGCATGCCCAACGTCATTCACCTGCATTACACTGCGTATTCGACGAAATCGGCAACAGGGTCGGCGACAAGGGCAATGACCAAACCAGGGAGCGAGTCGATGAACGCAAATGCATTGGTACAGGTTCGCATCGATCACGCGCTCAAGCAGCGCGCAGCTGAAGTGCTCGACAACATGGGGCTCACGGTATCGGACGCCGTGCGCATTCTGCTCACGCGTATCGCGAACGAGGGCGCCTTGCCATTCGATTTCGCTGTCGATCCGGTGGCGCATGACGCGTGGTTCCGGGCGAAAGTACGCGAAGCGCTGAAGGACCCGCGGCCGACTGTGGCAGATGAAGAGGTGGAGGCGCACTTCGCGAAGCGGCGCGCGGCCGTGGCCGGCCAGCCGGAGCCTGCACGCAACCGCAAGGCGAAGAGTTGAAGGTTTGCTGGTCACCGCTCGCGCTGGCTGACCGCGAAGCGCTGTTCAACTTCACTGTGTCGAGCAACCCGCGCAGAGCGATTGCGTGGGACGAGCGGATTTCGGCATCCGTTCGACGTCTGCGGCTTTTCCCCAACCTGGGCCGGGTTGGCCGCGTGAGCAGCACACGCGAACTGGTGGTCGAATCAACGCCGTTCGTTCTCGCTTACCGGTACGAGAACGAGGCGATCACGATATAGCGCGTCCTGCACGGCGCGCGCCGCTGGCCTGACGCAATCGACTGAGCGGCGGCAGGGCGCCGCCGCTCATAGCGCTTATTGCCCCAGATACACGAACTTGCCCCCGCGGACCGTGCCCATCACGCTCGCGCGCTGGTCGAGGCCCACGTGGTCTGTCGGGCTCGTGTTCACCATGCCGTTGGGCACGACCACTTCGTGCGCGTGCTCCAGCTCGCCGCGCAACGCCACACGGAACGCTTCGGTGCCCGGCTGAGCGGTCTTGAGGGCGCGCGCGACCGCGTCTTGCAGGCGCGGGTACACGCCTGCCGCGTCGCCTGCGAATTGCGTGACCGTGCCCGGGCCGTACTTTGCCTCGTAGGCGTCGACGAAGGCGAGCGCTGCCTTTTGCGCCGGCTGGTCGGCCGGCAGTGTGCGCGCCACCACGACGGGCTGGGTCGGGAACAGGGTGCCTTCCACGTCTTTGCCGCCCAGCTTGATGAATTCAGGCGTGGCGATGCCATGCGTCTGGTAGATCGGCCCCTTGTAGCCGCGCTCGATCAGCGTGCGTTGCGGCAGCACGGTCGGCGTGCCTGCGCCTGCGATCAGCATGGCGTCCGGCCTGGCCGCCATCAGCTTGAGAATCTGGCCGGTCACGCTGGCGTCGGTACGGTTGTAGCGCTCGGTCGCCACGATCTGGATGTTGCGTTCCTTCGCGTACTTCGTGAATTCGTTGAGCCAGCTGTCGCCGTAGCTGTCCGCGAAACCGATGAAGCCCACGCTTTTCACGCCATGCGCCGCCATGTAGCGCGTCATGACGTCGGCCATGGCGGCATCGGTCTGCGCCATCTTGAAGGCCCACACGCGCGCGCCCTGCTGCGGCTCGACCACCGAGCCCGAGCCGACCAGCGTGATCATCGGCGTCTTGCTTTCCGCCACCGGGTCGAGCGCCGCGAGCGCCGCCGGCGTGATATTCGGCCCGACGATCACGTCCACGTGATCTTCGTTGATGAGCTTGTGGATGTTGCGTACGGCCGCGCCCGGGTCCGAGCCGTCGTCGAGCACGATGTAGTCGGCCTTCTGGCCCGCGATCGTGTCGGGCCACATCAGCATGGCGTTCTTGCTCGTGATGCCGATGGCGGCAGCGGGTCCCGTGCTCGAGAGGTCGATGCCGACCTTGATGTCGGCGTGGGCAGCCGGAGCGAAAGTGGCGGCGGCAAGGGCGCAAGCCGCGGCGAGCGGGCGCAAAAGCGGGTACAGCTTCATCCGTTGAGTCTCCAGGCGAGAAGTGATGTTGTTGTAATGCGGATTTTGTCTGATTTTTCTTCCGCCGCTCGCGCAGCGGCTTACAACTCGTAAGTCTCGTGCTCGCCCTTGAGCGCCTGCTCTATGAGCTTGCGATTCAGGCTCGGCGACAGCAGTTCGACGAGCGTATACACATAGCTGCGCAGGTAAGCGCCCTGCTTGAGCGCGACGCGCGTGACGTTGCTGCCGAACAGGTGTCCCACGGGCACCGCGCGCAGATGTCGGTCGCGTTCGGCGTTGAAGGCGATGTCGGCCATGATCCCGACGCCAAGGCCCAGTTCCACGTAGGTCTTGATCACGTCGGCGTCGATGGCTTCCAGCACGATGTCGGGCGAGAGCGCACGCAGGCGGAACGCGTCGTTGATCTTGGTACGCCCGGCGAACGCATTGTCGTAGGTGATCAGCGGATATTGGGCCAGATCGTCGAGCGAAAGCGGCTTGCGCTCGAGCAGCGGGTGGTCGGGCAGCATCACCGCCACGTGATGCCACGTGAAGCAGGGCAGCGACACCAGTTCCTTGTAGCCGGAGATGGCCTCGGTCGCGATGCACAGATCCGCCTGGTCATGGAGCACCATTTCCGCGACCTGGGTCGGGCTGCCTTGCAGGATCGACAGGTGCACCTTCGGAAAGCGCCGCTTGAATTCGGCGATGGCGGCAGGCAGCGAGTAGCGCGCCTGCGTGTGCGTGGCGGCGATGGTGAGGTTGCCCTGGTCCTGCGCCGCGTAGTCCTTGCCCACGCGCTTGAGACTCTCCACTTCCTGCAGAATGCGCTCCACCGAGGCGAGGATGATCCGGCCCGGTTCCGTGAGCGAGCGCACGCGCTTGCCGTGGCGCGTAAAGATTTCGACCCCAAGCTCGTCCTCCAGCTCGATGATCGCCTTCGAGACGCCCGGCTGGCTTGTATACAGTGCCTTGGCCGCTTCCGTGAGGTTGAAGTTCTGGCGTACGGCCTCGCGGACGAAGCGGAACTGGTGCAGGTTCATAAATAATCCTTATAACCTGTTTGCATATCGACCTGATTTTTGAGTCGTTTGAAATATAAGGCGAGTTTATTACCATTCCTCCAACTTTTCCAATATGGATATCTGTTTTGGTCATTAGCAAATGACCGGCGCGATCGAAGGCGCGGCCGCCTCGCCAGAGGCAGGACAGAGTGGAAAGAGCGAAGTCGAGAAGTCGGAGCGCGGCGTAACCGGAACGCCGCGATTGAACCAACCCTGGGGTCCCCGAATGTACCAATACGATCAGTACGACCAGACCATCGTCGACGAACGCGTCGCGCAATACAGCGACCAGGTCCGCCGCCGTCTGTCAGGCGAATTGAGCGAAGAAGAGTTCCGTCCGCTGCGCCTGCAAAACGGCCTGTACTACCAGCGCCACGCCTACATGCACCGCATCGCGATTCCGTACGGCAATCTGCGCAGCGACCAGCTCCGCATGCTCGGCACGATCGCGCGCGAGCACGACCGCGGCTACGGCCACTTCTCGACGCGTTCGAACATCCAGTACAACTGGATCAAGCTCGAAGAAACGCCGGAAATCCTGCGCAAGCTGGCGTCGGTGCAGATGCACGGCATCCAGACGTCGGGCAACTGCATCCGCAACATCACCGCCGACCAGTTCGCGGGCGTCGCCCCCGACGAGATCGTCGATCCGCGCCCGTGGGCCGAAATCCTGCGCCAATGGTCGACGTTCCACCCCGAATTCGCGTGGCTGCCGCGCAAGTTCAAGATCGCCGTGTCGGGCTCGAAGGAAGACCGCGCCGCCGTGCAGATTCACGATCTGGGCGTCTACCTCGACCGTAACGAGCAGGGCGAAATCGTCGCGAGCATCCTGGCGGGCGGCGGTCTTGGCCGCACGCCGATCGTCGGCAGCATCATCAAGCGCGACCTGCCGTGGCAGCACCTGCTGACCTACTGCGAAGCCGTCCTGCGCGTGTACAACCGCTATGGCCGCCGCGACAACATGTACAAGGCGCGCATCAAGATCCTCGTGAAGGCGCTCTCGCCGGCGAAGTTCGCCGAGCAGGTCGAAGAAGAGTGGCAGCACCTCAAGGACGGCCCTTCGACCCTCACGCAGGAAGAACTCGATCGCGTCTCGCAGTATTTCGTGCCGCCGGCGTATGAAAAGATCGCCGACACGGATACGTCGTACGAGAAGCATCTGCTGGAAAATCGCGCCTTCTCGCGCTGGGTCGAGCGCAACGTGCGCCCGCACCGCGTGCCGGGCTACGCGTCGGTCACGCTCTCGCTCAAGCCGCGCAACATCGCGCCGGGCGACGCCACCGACGTGCAGATGGAAGCCGTGGCCGACTGGGCCGATGAATACTCGTTCGGCCAGATCCGCGTTTCGCACGAGCAGAACCTGATCCTCGCCGACGTCAAGAAGCGCGATCTGTTCGCGCTGTGGGAAAAGGCCAAGGCGCAAGGTTTCGCGACCGCGAACATCGGCCTCTTGACCGACATCATCGCGTGCCCGGGCGGCGACTTCTGCTCGCTCGCCAATGCGAAGTCGATTCCCATCGCGCTGGCGATCCAGGAGCGCTTCGACAACCTCGACTTCGTCTACGACCTGGGCGACCTGTCGCTGAACATCTCGGGCTGCATCAACGCATGCGGTCACCACCACGTCGGCAACATCGGCGTGCTGGGTGTCGACAAGGATGGTTCGGAGTGGTATCAGGTCACGCTCGGCGGCGAGCAGGGCAACGGCGCCAACGGCGCGCGCCTTGGCCGCGTGATCGGCCCGTCGTTCTCGGCGGAAGAGATGCCCGACGTGGTGCAGAAGGTGATCGACACGTTCGTCGAGCATCGCATCGACGACGAGCGTTTCATCGATACGTACGACCGCATCGGCATCGCGCCGTTCAAGGAGCGCGTGTACGCATCGCGCCAGCCGGCCCACGCTTAATGGACGCAACTGAAGCACGCAACGAGACTACGAGATTCGAGCAATGGCATTGATCATCAAAAAACGCGAGATCGTTGAAGACAACTGGCAAGTCGTGCGTGCGGCCGAAGACGGCGCATTGCCCGAGGTTGCCGCGCTGCCCGCGGGCAAGGTGCTGGTGCCGCTCGCTTACTGGCAAGCGCAGCGCGATGCACTGGTCGCTTCGCGCGGCAGGGACGAACTCGGCGTGTGGCTCGCGCCGGACAGCGAACCGGCCGATATCGCCGCCGACTTCGACAAGCTCGCGCTGATCGGCGTGGACTTCCCCGTGTTCCGCGATGGCCGCGGGTTCTCGATCGGCCGTCTGCTGCGCGAGCGCTATGGCTACCAGGGCGAGCTGCGCGCGATTGGCGACGTGCTGCGCGACCAGCTGCGCTTTCACGAGCGCTGCGGCTTCGATGCGTTCGCCGTGCGCGCCGACAAGGACATCCACGACGCGCTCAAGGCGTTCACCGAGTTCACGGTGCAATACCAGGGCGCCTTCGACGAACCGTCGCCGCTGTTCCGCCGCCGTCTGGCCCAACAAGCGCGCCAAGGTTCGGCAGCATGAGCACCGTCGCGAACGAAATCACGGCTGAGCTGCAGGCGAAGATCGGGCGCCTCGACGCGCTGCTCGATTCGATTGCGGCGCGTCACGCCGACGTGAAGCTGGCCAGCAGCCTCGCAGCCGAAGACATGCTGCTCACGCACGCGATTCTTTCGCGCGGCGTGAAAATCGGCGTCTTCTCGCTGAACACGGGCCGCCTGCACGCCGAAACGCTCGGCATGATCGACGTGGTGCGCGAGCGCTACGGCTACGAGATCGAGCAGTTTCATCCGCAACAGGATGCCGTCGACGAATACGTCGCCCAGCACGGCCTGAATGCGTTCTACGAGAGCGTCGATCTGCGCAAGCGCTGCTGCGAAATCCGCAAGGTCGAACCGCTGAACCGTGCGCTGTCGGGCATTTCCGCCTGGGTCACGGGCCAGCGCCGTGAGCAGTCGGTCACGCGTGCGGAGCTGCACGAGGAAGAACGCGACGAAGCGCGCAACATCGACAAGTTCAATCCGCTCGCGGACTGGACCGAAGCCGATGTCTGGGCCTACCTGCGCGCCAATGACGTGCCCGTGAACCCGCTGCACGCCCGCGGCTATCCGAGCATCGGCTGCGAGCCCTGCACCCGTGCGATCCGTCCCGGCGAAGACAGCCGCGCGGGCCGCTGGTGGTGGGAGTCGCGCGACACGAAGGAATGTGGCTTGCACATCACGTCCGTGTCGGCCATTCCGGTCGTCGAAGTGTCGTCCATCGGCCAGGCGAACTAAGATTGAATTTTGTCGCGCTGTCGAAACGACGGCGCGAACGTCGAATACCGAGTACCGCGCGCCCAGCAAAAGGGGTGCGAACAAAGGAAGGATCCGAACATGAGCACCACGCTCGACTCAGCAGTGAACGCACCGCTCCAGGTCACGGCGAACCGCATGGACCATCTCGACTGGCTCGAAGCCGAGTCGATCCACATCCTGCGTGAACTCGTCGCCGAATGCAGCAAGCCTGCGCTGCTGTTCTCGGGCGGCAAGGACTCGGTCGTCGTGCTGGCGCTCGCATTGAAGGCGTTCGGCCTCGGCGCGAACCGCAAGACCGCGCTGCCGTTCCCGCTCGTGCACATCGACACGGGCCACAACTACGAAGAAGTGATCGACTTCCGCGATCGCCGCGCAGCCGAAATCGGCGCGGAACTCGTGGTCGGTCACGTCGAAGATTCGATCAAGAAGGGCACCGTGCGCCTGCGCCGCGAAACCGATTCGCGCAACGCCGCGCAAGCGGTCACGCTGCTGGAAACCATCGAAGAATATGGCTACACGGCGATGATCGGCGGTGCGCGCCGCGACGAAGAGAAGGCCCGCGCGAAGGAGCGTATCTTCTCGTTCCGCGACGAATTCGGCCAGTGGGACCCGAAGGCGCAGCGCCCGGAACTCTGGAGCCTGTACAACGCGCGTCTGCACAAGGGCGAGCACCTGCGCGTGTTCCCCATCTCGAACTGGACCGAACTCGACGTGTGGCAATACATCGAGCGCGAGAAGCTCGAACTGCCGTCGATCTACTATGCGCACCAGCGCGAGATCGTGCGCCGCAACGGCCTGCTCGTGCCGGTCACGCCGCTCACGCCGATGAAGGAAGGCGAGGTCAGCGAAATGGCGCAGGTGCGTTTTCGCACCGTGGGCGACATCAGCTGCACGTGCCCGGTGGCGAGCGATGCCGACAACGTCGAGAAGATCATCGCCGAAACGGCCGTGACCGAGATCACGGAACGCGGTGCGACGCGCATGGACGACCAGGCGTCGGAAGCCGCGATGGAACAGCGCAAGAAGCAAGGTTATTTCTAAAGAGCACGCAGAGGAAAGAATAGACATGGTTACGACGCATCAACCTGAAGACCTCGGCGTGCTGCGCTTCATCACGGCGGGCAGCGTGGACGACGGCAAGAGCACGCTGATCGGCCGCCTGTTGTACGACAGCAAGGCTGTTCTGAGCGATCAGCTCTCGGCGCTGTCGCGTGCGAAGAACAAGCGCACGGTGGGCGACGAGATCGACCTGTCGCTGCTCACCGACGGCCTCGAGGCCGAGCGCGAGCAGGGCATCACGATCGACGTGGCATACCGCTATTTCGCCACGGCCAAGCGCAAGTTCATCATCGCCGACACGCCGGGCCACGAGCAGTACACGCGCAACATGGTCACGGGCGCTTCGACGGCGCACGCCGCGATCATCCTGATCGACCCGACGCGCGTGACGGTCGAGAACGGTGTGACGCAACTGCTGCCGCAAACCAAGCGCCACAGCGCCATCGTCAAGCTGCTGGGCCTGCAGCACGTGATCGTCGCGATCAACAAGATGGATCTCGTCGACTACAGCGAAGCGACGTTCAATCTGATTCGCGAAGCCTATGTCGTGCTGGCGCGCCAGCTCGGCCTCACCGACGTGCGTTTCGTGCCGGTGTCGGCGCTCAAGGGCGACAACATCGTCGCCGCGAGCGAGCGTATGCCGTGGTACGCGGGCGAGCCGCTCCTCGACGTGCTCGAACAACTGCCGCTCGCGCAGGCCACGGGCGAAGCGCTGCGCTTCCCGGTGCAGTGGGTCGCGCGCCAGGACGGTTCCAGCGCCGACGACTTCCGCGGCTACATGGGCCGTGTCGAAGCGGGCGAAGTGAAGCTCGGCGACGCCATCTCGGTGCTGCCGGCGGGCCGCAGCGCAACGGTGGCCGAAATCATCGCGCCGGTGCCGGGCGGCACGGCGCAGGTCGATCGCGCATTCGCGGGCCAGACCGTCACGATCCGTCTCGCGGAAGACGTGGACGTTTCGCGCGGCGACACCTTCGTGCCGGCGGCCGATGCCGCGCAACCCGCGAAGAAGCTCGAAGCGGACCTGTGCTGGTTCGACGACGAGCCGCTCTCGCCGCAGCGCAAGTACCTGCTCAAGCAGACCACGAGCACGGTGTTCGCGAAGATCGGCGCGGTCAAGCAGGTGCTCGACGTGCATACGCTGTCGCACGCGACCGACCGCCACGAACTCGCGATGAACGATATCGGCCGCGTGGCGCTCTCGCTGCAGAAGCCGCTCGTCTGCGACCTGTATGATGCGAATCCTGGCACCGGCGCATTCGTGCTGATCGACGAAGCGACGCATCACACGGTGGCCGCGGGCATGATCCGCGCGTTCTCGGCGTAAGGCGCTGCGCGAGATTGCGGCCGCGCGCGGCCGCAACAATGGATTGGAAGCATATGGGCAAGGTATATCTGATCGGCGCGGGACCGGGCGCAGCGGACCTCATCACGGTGCGCGGCGCACGCCTGCTCGCGAGCGCCGACGTCGTGCTGCACGACGCGCTCGTCGAGCCGGCCATGCTCGAGTACGCGCCGCCAAGCGCGAAGTTCATCGCGGTCGGCAAGCGCTGCGGGCAGCGCTCCACGGCGCAGCACTTCATCAACAAGCAACTCGTCGATGCGGCGCGCGAGCACGCCGTGGTCGTGCGCCTGAAGGGCGGCGATCCGATGCTGTTCGGCCGTGCCGACGAGGAAATGCGCGCGCTCGAAGCGGCCGGCATCGCGTTCGAAGTCGTGCCGGGCATTACGGCGGCGCTGGCGAGCGCGGCGACGCTGCAACGCTCGCTCACCCTGCGCGGTGTGGCGCGCAGCGTGGCGCTTGCCACGTATTCGCGCGCGGCGGGCAGCGAGGAGATTCGCGAGCAGGTCACCGCCGATTCGCTCGTGTTCTACATGGGCCGCGACAGCGCGCCCGAGATCGCGCGCCAGCTGATCGAGGCGGGCCGCGCGGGCGCCACGCCGGTGGCGATCGTCGAAGCCTGCAGCACGGCGCGCGAGCGCACGCTGACGCTGACGCTGGCGGGCCTCGCAGCGGGCGAGGCGCAGGACTGGCTCGACCCGGCGCAGCCGAGCCTGCTCATGATCGGCGATGCGTTCGCCGAACGCTCGGGGCAGGCGCAACGCGAGGACGAAGCGCAGGACGACCATCGAGGCCGTCGCGCAGCGGCTTAAGCGCCACGCGAAAGAGGGCAGCAAAGCAAAACGGGCTCGCTGAAAAGCGAGCCCGTTTTTTTATGCGTGAGCGGTTCTAGTCGCGGTCGTTTTCGATGCAGTACCGCACGATCGCATCGAGCACCGCATCGTCCTCGCCGACGGCGCCGGCACAACGCAGGCGCACATCCGGATGCTCGCTCTGACATTGCGCGATCAGCGCGGGCAGATCGCGGCGCACGTGGCCGCCCTGACCAAAGAACACGGGCACGACCGTGATCGTGTCACAGCCTGCCGCGACCTGGCCGGCGATCGCATCCGGCAGGCTCGGCGTCATGAGTTCGAGAAAGGCGAGGCCGACCGGACCCGCATCGCCGCGCGTGGCGGAAAGCTTCGCGGCGAGCCGCTGGAACGGCTCCTGCCAGCGCGCGTCGCGCGCGCCGTGGCCGAAGAGAATCATGCCGTGCGTGCCCATGCTTGCGAGCCTGTGCGAATTAGCGGCCGAACTATCGGCTGAACGCTACCGGCATCAATGCCGGTCGACCCATTTGAGCCCGATCAGCCCGACCGCGAGATAGATGAGCCCCGGTGTCGCCGCCGTGAGCGGCGCGGGCCAGGTGTTCAGTGTACCCACGTGCGAGAACAGCGTGTTGACGAGCTGGAAGCTCATGCCGAGCATGATCCCGCCGAACACCTTCATGCCCACCACGCCGGCGCGCGTATGCAGATACGCGAACGGCAGCGAGAGTACGAGCATCACGAACACGGCGAACGGGTAGAGCAGCTTGCGCCAGAACGCGATCTGGTAGCGCTGCGCGTCCTGATGGTTCTCGGTCAGATGCTGGATGTAGCGGAACAGGTTGAACATCGACATGCGGTCGGGCGAAACGAGCAGCACCGAGAGAATGTTCGGCGTGAGCTCCGAGCGCAGCGAGTATTCGGGCGCCGAAGTCTGCTCGGCGCGATAGACCGGATTGAGCGCGTCGACCGGCTGGTTCTGCGGCGGCGGCACGCCGATCAGTTGCGTATCGGTCACGTCCTTGAGCAGCCAGTGGCCCGGCGGCTGGAACGTGCCGCTCTTCGCGAGGCGCACGTTCGAGAGCCGGAACTGCGAGTCGAATTCGTAGATGCGCACGTTCGTGATGGTCGCATCGGGCAGCAGTTCGCCGACGTTCACGAAGCGCGTGACCTGTTCGCCGTCGGCGCGTGCGGAGAGCGTGTCCTTCACCCACACACCCGACTGGAAGTTGCTCGACACGGCCGAGCCCAACGCCTCGAGACGCACGCGCTCGGAGAGCTGGTCGGTGTAAGGGCCGACCACTTCGCCGATCAGGTAGGTGAGCAGCACGAGCGGCACGCCGATCTTGAGCAGCGAGCGCAGCGCCTGGTTGGTGGCGAGACCCGACACACGAAAGATCGTGTATTCGGAGTTCGCGGCCATTTGCGCGAACACGTAGATCGCGGCAATGAGCGCCGCGACCGGGATGATCTCGTAGAGCCGCGAGGGCGCCTGGAGCGCCACGCGCAGCACCGCGTACTGGAATTTGTAGTTGCCGTGGCCGACCGAGTTCAGCTCGTTGATGAGGTCGAAGAAGAAGAACAGGCCGGAGAAGGCGAACAGGATGAAGATGAACGTCAGGTAGACCTGGCGAGCGAAGTATTTTTCGTAGATGCGCATCGGTCAGTTTCCCTCTCAGTTGCCAGGAGAGGCGCGCCGGAACATCGCACGTGTAAAGAGCGGCCGGTTGCGCACGCGTATCCAGAAGATGAACACGACGAGCGCGAGCACCACGGCGTGCAGCAGGACGAGACCGACGCCGAAGGGCATCTTGCCTTGCTCGATCTGCGACTGCACGACGTTGAGCAGGTTCGAATAGGTGAGGTAGATCAGCACCGCCATCACGAGATTGATCGTGCGGCTGCGGCGCGGGTTCTGGTAGGCAAGCGGAATGCCGAGCAGCATCAGGTTGATCGCGATGAGCGGCAGGCCGGCGCGCCAGGCGAGTTCGCCCAGGTTGTCGTTGGTCGGGTGGCGCAAAAGGCCCGGCGTGGACGTGGTGCTTGCCGAAGGCGTGTTCACGAGCGGCTGGCTCGTGATCTTCACGCCGTAACGCTGGAATTCGCTGATGCGAAAGTCCGGGTGGCCGGGCTCGCCGTCGTAGCGGCGGCCGTTTTCGAGCACGACGAAACGGTCGCCGCCCTTCATGGTCTCGGTGTGGCCCGTCTTCGAGACGATGACGCTCACCTTGCCGTTTTCCGTGCTCGTGACGAACACGTTCTCCACGCGGCCCTGGTCGGGGCTCATGCTCTCGATGAAGAACACGCGGTGCGTGGTGGGCGATTCGCGGAACTGGCCGGGCGCGAGCAGCGACACTTCATCGCGCTGCTGGAAGCGCGCGCGAATCAGCTTGCTTTGCGCATTCGACCACGGCCAGCCGATGAACGCGAAGAACACGATGAGCAGGATGATCGGCGCGGCAAAGGTGGCGACCGGTTTGATCAGGCGCGTGAGGCTCACCCCGGAGGAGAGCCACACGACCATTTCGGAATCCTTGTACCAGCGCGTGAGGACGAACAGGATCGACACGAACAGCGTGACGATGAGCATGACGGCCATGTAGCCGATCACGGTGAGTCCGATCAGCACCAGCACGTCGCGTGGGTCGATCTGACCGGACGCGGCGAAGCCGACGATGCGGATCATCATCGTCGTCAGCATGATCGTGAGCAGAACCATGAACACGGCGCCGGCCGTGTACGCGAGTTCGCGCTGCAGGGAACGTTCGAAGATCATTCTTGATGGGCAGGGCAGGCGGACCTTGCCGGGAGGCGCGCAGCTCGCGCAACCGCCCAGGAGCCGCCGCGGGAAAAATAGCGGATAATTGCGGCTTTCATCCTAAGCCCTGATTTTATCCGAGGACAAGCGCGATGGACTTTAGCATAAAAGCCTGTGACTGGAGCAAAGGCGGGGACGGCCCCTTCCTGACCGGCAAGTCGGATTGTGTCGTGGTCGGCGTGTTCGAGGCGCAAACCCTCTCGGGCGCGGCGTTCGCCATCGACAGCGCCATTGGCGGCGCAATCGCGCGCGTCGTCAAGGCCGGCGACATCGACGGCAAGGCCGGCTCCACGCTGTTCCTGCCGGAAGTGAGCGGCATCGGCGCCTCGCGCGTGCTGCTCGTGGGTCTCGGCAAGCAGGACGCGTTCGGCCAGAAGGCATACGGCGACGCGGTCAAGGCCGCCTGGCGCGCGATCCTCGGCACGAAGATCGCGCAGGTCACCTTCACGCTCGCGCAATTGCCGGTGAAGGAGCGCACGGGCGACTGGGGCGTGCGCACCGCCATTCTCGCGCTGCGCAACGAGACCTATCGCTTCACGCAGATGAAGAGCAAGCCCGACGTCTCGCAGCGGGCCCTCAAGCGCGTGGTCTTCAGCATCGACGCCGCCGAAGAGAAGGCCGCGAAGCTTGCGGCGAAGCAGTCCGTCGCGCTCGCCAACGGCATGGACCTCACCCGCGACCTCGGCAATCTGCCGGGCAACGTCTGCACGCCGACCTATCTCGCCGCCACGGCCAAGAAGCTCGCGCGCGACTGGAAGCTCAAGGTCGAGGTGCTCGGCCAGCGCCAGATCGAGACGCTCAAGATGGGTTCGTTTCTTTCGGTAACAAAGGGCTCGGTCGAGCCGCCGCAGTTCATCGTGCTGCACTATCAGGGCGCCAGCACCAAGGCCGCGCCCATCGTGCTGGTCGGCAAAGGCATCACGTTCGACACGGGCGGCATTTCGCTCAAGCCCGGCGAGGGCATGGACGAGATGAAGTACGACATGTGCGGCGCGGGCTCGGTGCTCGGCACGATCCGCGCGGTCGCCGAAATGGGGCTCAAGCTCAACGTGATCGGCATCATCCCGACCTGCGAGAACATGCCCGCCGGCAACGCCACGAAGCCGGGCGACATCGTCACGACGATGGCGGGCCTCACGGTCGAAGTGCTCAACACCGACGCCGAAGGCCGCCTGATCCTGTGCGATGCGCTCACCTATGCCGAGCGCTTCAAGCCGGCCGCCGTGGTCGACATCGCCACGCTCACGGGCGCCTGCATCATCGCGCTCGGCCATCACAACAGCGGCCTCTTCTCGAAGGACGACGCGCTCGCGGGCGAACTGCTCGACGCCTCGCGCGAAGCGAACGACCCGGCCTGGCGCCTGCCGCTCGACGACGAGTATCAGGACCAGCTCAAGTCGAACTTCGCCGACCTCGCCAACATCGGCGGGCGTCCGGCGGGCAGCGTGACGGCGGCGTGCTTCCTCTCGCGTTTCACCGAAAACTACCCGTGGGCTCACCTCGACATCGCCGGCACGGCGTGGAAGAGCGGCGCGGCCAAGGGCGCGACGGGCCGTCCGGTGCCGTTGCTCGCCCAGTTCCTGATCGATCGTGCCGGGCAATGAGGGCAGGAATGGAGATTGCTGCCCACCTGACGGTGTGTAGAGTGGTGTGGGCATGACGCGCATCGATTTCCACACGAACGTCGGCGACTCGCTGCTGTATGCGTGCCGCCTCGTGCGCAAGGCGTATCAGGCGGGCCAGCAGGCGGTCGTGCTGGCCGACCCCGCGCGCCTGCGCGCGTTCGACGAAATGTTGTGGACCTTTTCGCCGCTCGATTTCGTGCCGCACTGCATGGCCGAGAGCCCTCAAGCGGGCGAATCGCCCATCGTGCTGGCAACGGATCTCGAGCGTGCACCGCATCATCGTGTGCTGCTCAATCTCGGCGCCGAGGTCCCGCCGCAGTTCGCACGCTTCGAGCGCCTGCTCGAAGTGATTGGCGATGCGCCCGACGAACTCGCGTCGGGCCGTGAGCGCTATCGTTTCTACCGCGACCGTGGTTACGCGCTCAACAACTACAAGCAGGGCGGCTGAGGCCGGACGCGCGAGGCGTACCGGCGCAAGGCCGACTGCCCCGATCGATGGAGGTAAACATGTCCGGCATGCACGACTCGGAAGATAGTGCGATTCCGCTCTTGAACGAGGTGATGGTGAGCGGCAATCCGCTGCGCGCGCACAACGTCGAAGAGGCGAAGAGCGCGACGGCCGCTGCCGTCCAGGCCGCCGTGGCCGAGCGCGAGGAGGGCCTGTTCGCGCACGACGCCGACGCGCTCGTCGAGCGGCTGCGTGGCCGTTGCCTGACCTGGCTCACCGGCGAAGGCCGTGCCGTGATCGAGGCGCGCTGCAGCGCCGCGATGCAGGAACATACGAACTGGCTCGTGGGTCAGGTATCGCGCGAAATCGGTCTTGCGCTCGAAACGGAACTCACGAACTGGGTGAAGGCCGCCGTGCGCGAAGAACTGGCGGCGCGCGCGGGGCGACCGCCTTCGGCCTGATTCAGTTGGGCGCGCGGCGGCGAGCGGCCACTTCGTGGCCCCGCCGTCACATCGTCCGCTTCACTTGAGCGTGAGGATCCAGCTCGCGAGTTGCGCCGCCTGTGCGGGGTTCAACTGCGTGTTGGCCGGCATCGGCACGGTGCCCCACACGCCGCTGCCGCCTTCCAGAATCTTGCGGGTGAGATAGGCCGGCGCGTCGGGCTTGCCCGCGTACTTCGCGGCGACATCGCGCAGGGCGGGACCCATGAAATTGCGGGTCACCGAGTGGCAGCTCATGCAGTTCTGCTGCTGGGCGAGCGCGAGGCCGGTGGGGCCATGCTGCGCGCGGGCCGGGGCCGACCCGAGTACGCCGGCAAGGCCGATGGCGAGCGCGGCGGCGAGCGTCGCTATCTTGTTCTTCGCTTGCGACTTCCGTTTCATACTGGTCTCCGCCCGCGTGTGCGCCGGCTGTGTCGTCGCATTATAAAAGCAAAGGGCGCACGTCCTGGACGTGCGCCCTTTGCTTGACTGCAGGTCGAGATTCGAATGACGCGCCAGGCTCCGCCTAGCCCGTCACCGCGCCCTGGTTCGCCGGGCGCGCGAGCGCCGCGTACTTCGCCATCACGCCGCGCGTGTAACGCGGCGCGGGCTGCTTCCAGGCCGCGCGCCGGCGCGCGAGTTCGGCGTCGTCCACGTTCAGTTGCAGCAGGAGCGTGTGAGCGTCGATGGTAATCGAGTCGCCTTCCTGCACGAGCGCGATCGTGCCGCCTTCGAACGCTTCCGGCGCGACGTGACCCACTACCATGCCCCAGGTGCCGCCCGAGAAGCGCCCATCGGTGATGAGCCCAACCGACTCCCCAAGCCCCTTGCCGATGATCGCCGAAGTCGGCGCGAGCATTTCCGGCATGCCGGGGCCGCCCTTCGGGCCGAGGTAGCGCAGCACGACGACGTCGCCGGCCTTGATCTTGTCTGCGAGGATGGCTTCCATCGCGCTCTGCTCGTCGTCGAACACGCGCGCGGGGCCCGTGATGACCGGATTCTTCAGGCCGGTGATCTTGGCGACCGCGCCGTGCGTCGCGAGGTTGCCCTTGAGGATCGCCAGATGGCCTTCCTTGTACAACGCCTGGCTGATGGGGAAGATCACCTTCTGGTCCGCGCGCGGCGCGGACGGCACGTCCTTGAGTTCTTCCGCGATGGTTTTGCCCGTGATGGTGATGCAGTCGCCATGCAGGAGGCCCGCATCGAGCAGGATCTTGAGCACCTGCGGAATGCCGCCGGCCTCGTGCAGGTCGGTGGCGACGTATTGCCCCGAAGGCTTCAGGTCGCAGATCACCGGCACCTTCTTGCGCATGCGCTCGAAGTCGTCGATGGTCCATTCGATTTCCGCGGCATGCGCGATGGCGAGGTAGTGCAGCACGGCGTTGGTCGAGCCGCCCGTCGCCATGATCAGCGCCACGGCGTTCTCGATCGACTTCTTCGTGATGATGTCGCGCGGCTTGAGGTCCTGCTTGACGGCCTCGACCAGCACGCGCGCCGATTCCGCCGCCGAGTCGACTTTCTCCTCGTCGGGGTTGGCCATCGTCGACGAATACATGAGCGACATGCCGAGCGCCTCGAACGACGAGCTCATCGTGTTCGCGGTGTACATGCCGCCGCACGAACCCGTGGACGGGCAGGCGTTTTTCTCGACGCCTTCGAAATCTTCTTCGGTCATGCGCCCCGCGGTGAACTCGCCCACGGCCTCGAACGCCGAGACGATGGTGAGCGCCTTACCCTTCCAGTTGCCCGGGCGGATCGTGCCGCCATACACGTAAATGCCGGGCACGTTGATGCGCGCGAGCGCGATCATGCCGCCGGGCATGTTCTTGTCGCAGCCGCCGATCACGACTACGCCGTCCATCCACTGGCCTTGCACGCAGGTCTCGATGCAGTCCGCGATGACTTCGCGCGAGACGAGCGAGTATTTCATGCCCTCGGTGCCCATCGACATGCCGTCCGAGATCGTGGGCGTGCCAAAGGTCTGCGGGTTCGCGTCGGCGCGCTTGATGGCGTCGACGGCCGCGTCGGTCAGGCGCTGCAGGCCGGCGTTGCACGGCGTGATGGTCGAATGGCCATTGGCGACGCCGATCATCGGCTTGTCGAAGTCGGCTTTCTCGTAGCCGAGCGCGTAATACATCGAACGGTTGGGCGAACGGGCGACGCCTTGCGTGATGTGCTTCGAACGACGGTTATAGGGCATGGGGACCTCCGGTGGATTTTGTCTCGGATGCCGGGAGTGGGTTCTGTTTTGGGGGCGCGCCGGCACGTCTATCGAAGCATGCGATTTCGCGAGAACGCTGTCCAATATATTATTCGTGGTCTATTGAGTCGAAAAACATATCAACATGACAACAGCGCGAGGCCGCCGCCGATGAATCCGACTATCCCCGATCTGCGCCAGCTTCGCTATTTTGTCGCCGTGGCCGAGGAGCAGCATTTCGGCCGCGCGGCGGCGCGCCTGTCGATGACGCAGCCGCCGCTCTCGCAGGCCATTCGCGCGCTCGAGGAGACGCTGGGGGTGGAGCTGTTCGCGCGCACGCGTCGTTCGGTCGAATTGACGGCCGTGGGCGCCGATCTGCTGCCGGAGGTCAGGCGCCTGCTGGCGAGCGCGGAAGCGTTGCGGCCGCTCGCCCAGAGCCTCGCGCGTGGCGAGGCGGGCGTGCTCGCGCTGGCCTTCGTTTCGACCGCCGACTACGGCTTGCTGCCGCTTCTGCTGCGCGAGTTCGGCGCGCGCTATCCGCGCGTGCGCCTGCAGCTCGCCGAAGCCACGAGCGACGTGCAGGTGGAAGAACTGGTGGCGGGGCGCATCGACGCCGGCCTCGTCATTGCACCCGTGCCGCCGCGCCACGCGGCCCAGCTTGCTTACCAGCCTGTCACGCGCGAACCGCTCGTGGTCGCCATGCCCTCGGCACTGTCGGTGCGCCTTGGCGGCCCGTCAGCCGACGACTGGCACGACGAGCCCGTGAGCCTGCGCGATCTCGCCGATGTGCCGCTCGTCGTCTTCCCGCGCCATCTGGCCCCCGGCTTCTACGACACCATCATGGACTGCTACGGCGCGGCCGGCCTCGTGCCCCTGATCGGCCAGGAAGCGATCCAGATGCAGACGATCGTGAGCCTCGTCTCGGCGGGCATGGGCGTGGCGCTCGTGCCGCAGTCGCTGCGCCATCTGCGGCGCACGGGCGTCGTGTACCGGCCGCTCGCCGGGGCGGTGCCGGCCATCGAAACGGGCCTCGTCTGGCGCTCGGCCGAGGTGAGCCCGGTGCTCGCGGCGTTCATCGAGATCGTGCGCGCGCACGCGGCGACGGCGGGTGGCCCGGCGCGCGAGGGCTAGTCTGAAGCTGGGTGTGCCGCGCGCGTCATCTGTCACCGTGACACTCGCCGCGCATCGCCAAACGTGCATTTTGGTTCGCGCCCCCTCGCGTCGGCGATAATGTCACGCCGTGACGCGCGGGCGGCGAACCTCGCCGCCTTGCAAACGTCCAACGCGCTTTGCCCGCTTGTGTGAGCGGCGCGCGACTGCTTACAAACCCGATTTCAATCGATATCGCCGACAAGACTTCATCCACGATGCTCATCCACCCGAACTTCGACCCCGTCGCCATTCATCTGGGGCCGCTCGCCGTGCGCTGGTACGGCCTCATGTATCTCGTCGGCTTCATTCTGGCGATCGTGATCGGCCGTCTTCGTCTGCGTCTGCCGTACGTGGCCGCGCAAGGCTGGACCGCGAAAGACATCGACGACATGCTGTTCTACGGCGTGCTCGGCACGATCCTGGGCGGCCGCCTGGGTTACGTGCTGTTCTACAAGGCGAGCTGGTATTTCGCGCATCCGCTCGACATCTTCAAGGTGTGGGAAGGCGGCATGTCGTTTCACGGCGGCTTCCTCGGCGTGACGTTCGCGATGGTCCTGTTCGCGTGGCAACGCGGGCGCACCTGGCTGCAGGTCACGGACTTCGTCGCGCCGATGGTGCCCACGGGGCTCGCCTTTGGCCGTCTCGGCAACTTCATCAACGGCGAGCTGTGGGGCCGAGTGACCTCGCCCGATTCGCCGTGGGCCATGCTGTTTCCCGGCGCCGCAAACGACGACGCCGCGTGGCTCGCCGCGCATCCGCAACTGGCCGCGCAGTGGCACCTGAACGAAGTGTTCGCGCAGTACCATCTGCTGCCGCGCCATCCTTCGGAACTGTATGAAATCGCGCTGGAAGGCATTGCGCTCTTCATCGTGCTGATTCTGTTCGCGCGCAAGCCGCGCCCCGTCGGCGCGATTTCGGCGATGTTCCTGATCGGCTATGGTCTCGCGCGCTTCACGGTCGAGTTCGCACGCGAACCCGATGACTTCCTCGGCCTGCTTGCGCTCGGCCTCTCGATGGGCCAGTGGCTCTCGCTGCCGATGATCATCGTGGGGATTGGCCTGATGGCGTGGGCGTATCGTCGCGCCAAACGTGGCAAGGACGGCAACGACCGCGCGCAGGTAGCGGGCGCGAAGAGCTGACACGCGCGCGAACGCACCTCGCGTTTTAGCCCATGAAAAAGGCCACGGTTTTCACCGTGGCCTTTTTACTTGCGTGCTTGCGTGGCTCGTATGGCGCGCCTTACTTCATCTGCACCGAGCCGGAAACGTTGACCGTCACCGTGGACGTGCCGCCTTCGAGCGGCACGGGCGACGACATCTTCGCGTCAGCCGAAGCCGCGCGTGCGCTCATCATCATCATGGGGCGCGGCATCACGCCCGAGTGCCCCACGTTCACGTCGCGAATCGAGTAGCTGCTATAGCCGAACGCGCGCGTAGCCGAGAGGGCCTGGTCGCGGAACGAGGCGATCGCCTGGCCCGAAAGTTTTTGCTCGGCGGCGCGCTGCGCTTCGGGCGACAGCGAGAATTGCACGTTGCCCACCTGCATGATCGACGAGAGATCGCCGGCGAGCTTCGATGCCGCCGCGAAATCATGCGACTCGAGTACGACTTCCGTGCGGCCGCGCCAGGCGGAGATGCGCCCGTCGCGATCCGTCGAAGGGAAGATCGAGAACTGGCCGGAATGCGCGGTCACGCCCGCGACGCCTCTGGCCCGTTGAAGCGCGGAGTCGGCGCGCTGATTGAGCGTCGCGGTGAGCGAGGCGGGATCGTTCGCTTCCTGTTCGTAGAACAGCGTAATGTTGACGACGTCCTGAGGCACTTCGGCGCTCGCCTGCGCGGACAGCGAAAGCACGCCCGAGGGCTGCTGCAAGCGCGCGTCGCTCTGTGCGAACGCGGCGCCCGGTGCGAGCGTCAGGGCGAGGGGGAGGGCGGCAGCCAATGCGGCGGCGAGCGTGACGACGGTTTTTCGGTTCATTGAGGCTCCTTGCAGAACTGGCGTCGCGCGCGAGGCATCTGTTGTGACGCGCGACTGTGCGCGATTGTGCTTGAAGTCGCGCACGAATGCTGTATGCGTGCCGGCCATCGAGGCCGAACCGCATCACATCAGATGTTTCGTGATGAAGTTCCACTCGGCCGTGGTGACCGGCGTGATCGAGAGGCGGTTGCCCTTGGCGAGCACGCGCATGTCCGCGAGTTCCTCGTGCTCGCGCAAGGCGGCGAGAGAAATCAGCGGGCACTTCTTCTTGAATACGACGTCGACGAGCATCCAGCGCGGATTCTCGTGCGTCGATTTCGCGTCGTAGTAAGGGCTTTTCGGATCGAACTGCGTGGGATCGGGGTAGGCCGTGGACGACACCTGCGCGATGCCTGCGATGCCGGGCTCGGGGCAGCTCGAGTGGTAGAACAGCACGCCGTCGCCTTGCTGCATGGTGTCGCGCATGAAATTGCGCGCCTGGTAGTTTCGTACGCCGGTCCAGGGCAGCGTGCGCTGCGGCGCGTTTGCGAGGTCGTCGATGCTTGCTTCGTCGGGTTCGGACTTCATCAGCCAGTAGCGCATGAGTCGAAGTTCACGTCGAAAGGGGGGAGGGGCGAGCGTGCATGCCGCGAAAGTCGCCAATGCACGCCGCACAAAGGAAAACGGCATCGGACTGTGGTCCGATGCCGTTTGAATAGGTCCCCGCCATAGCCGCTAGGCCGGCATCCTGAACCGAGGGTTCAGAATTGGTCGCAGTTAGCAGCACTTCGGGTACATCAGACTGTGTGACGCGCACGCCCGTGCTACAAATTTCCGCAACCGTGCACATGGCATTGGTTCAAGGAATATATGACCTTGGCGAACCAGGCAGGGAAGCTGACTAAACTGGTTGGCAGCGTGTTTAGAAACGCGCGTTTCTAAACAAATCAACGCTACCTTTGAACAACATCATACCGCACGTTGCTGCGTAATACTGCGGCTTACAACCGCGGTGTACATCAGCGCTTATTGCACACCGTACTGATGAATGACAGCGCCGAGTTGTTCGTTCATTTGGCGCATTGTACGACGGATTTCTTCGGCTGGGAATGCTTCCCCGTGACGCACGCTGGTTTGCAGGCGCAGCAGTTCCGAGGCGAGCGAGAGCGCCGCCATGACGGCGATGCGATCGGTGCCGCGCACGTTGCTGTGATTGCGGATCTTCGACATCTCGGCGTCCACGCGCGCCACGGCTTCGAGCAGTGCCTGTTCCGTTTCCGGCGAACAGACGAGGCGATAGGTTTGGCCGAGTATCGTCGCTTCGATCTGCTTGGTGGTCATGCATTTTCTCCGTGGCGGGCCGCGTTGCTGTCGTCGTCGGTACTCTGCGACGGCTCGAGCAGATCGAGCTGGTTGTCGCGCTCGTGACCTGCGCGTGCGCGTGGCAGCTTTTCGAGGATCGCGTTCAGACGCACCTGCGCATCGTCGATCTTGGCCGAGAGTGCATCGCGCTCTGCCTGCAGCGCGGCGCGCTCTTCGCGGACCTGTTCGAGTTCGGTGCGTGTTTCGTCGCATTGCGCACGCAGCTGCGCGAGTTGCTCTTCGAGTGCGAGGCGTGCTTCGTGTTGGCGCTGATTAATCTCGATCAGCCGCCCGATGTTTTGTGAGAGTGTTTCGAGTTCGTTGAGCATGTGCTGCGTCCTCTAAAGACAGGCATTCTAGCGCGGATTAACGCGTATTTTGATAATTGTGTCGTTTCCAGACGTAACAACCCGGCTTCTTACCGGAATCAGGCCCGAAACCCTCGCTAGGTGTGCTGCATACGCTGGGCGGGAACGTAATTTGCCAAGGCCGCGCGCGCAGTGCATCGTCTCGATCGTGGTCTGCGCGTTATAACATCACGGATTCATGGTCTTTTGCCAGTGCTTTCGCGAACGGCTTATGCCACGTCATGCAGAATCCCTGGTGACCAAAATGCTGCGCTCTGTCGTGGCTTGCGTATACCCCTGCTGTCTTTCTGTGCGAGTTTGATTGAAATCCGCTGCCGAGTTCCCCGATGCGTTCCATGAGCCGCGATGAGTCCCATGCTGTACCGCCTGTGCCGCCGATACACGCGCTGCCGCGCCGCTCGATGAGCGCGCGCCGTGCATGCATGATCTGGGCCGCGCTCGCAGCCGTGGCGCTCGTGGTGTTCGCTGCATCGCTCGCAACCGGCAGCGTGAGCGTGACGTTTGCGCAGGCGCTGGCGGCGCTCGCTCCCACGCATGACGTGCACGGCGCGCCGGACATGGCGGTCGAAATCGTGCGTACGCTGCGCTTGCCGCGCGCGTTGGCGGGGTTTGCATGCGGCGGCTTGCTCGCGCTGGCGGGGGCGCTGCTGCAGGTGCTGCTGCGCAATCCGCTTGCGGAGCCCTACGTGCTCGGTGTGTCTGGCGGCGCTGCCGCATTCGCACTCGTGGCGATGATCGCTGGCGTGGCGTGGTGGGGCGTGCAGGCGAGCGCGTGTGCGGGTGCGTTCGTTTCGATCCTGCTCGTGCTCGGCCTCGCGCGCCGCGAGTTGTGGCGCGGCGAGCCGCAAGACAGCTCGCCGCGGCTGCTCCTGACGGGCGCGGTGACGGCGGCAGGCTGGGGCGCATTGATCACTCTGCTGCTCACGCTCGCGCCCGACACGCGCCTGCGCGGCATGCTGTTCTGGCTCACGGGCGACCTCAATGGCGCGGGCATGCCATGGCCCGCGCTCGCAACGCTTGGCGTGGTCCTTGCGTGCATCGTGCCCGCCGCGCCGATGCTCAACGTGCTGCTGCGCGGCGACGCTGCCGCGCAGGCGCTCGGTGTACCGGTGCTGCGTCTGCGCGTGGGCATTTATCTTGCCGCGTCGCTCGCGGCGGCCGCTGCCGTGACGACGGGCGGCACCATCGGCTTCGTGGGGCTCGTCGTGCCCCACATGCTGCGCCTCGCGTTCGGCAACGACCAGCGTATGCTCGTGCCGGCCGCCGTGCTTGCGGGCGGCGTGGCCGTGATGGGCGCGGACCTCGTCGCGCGTACGGTGGCGGCGCCCGCGCAGTTGCCGGTGGGCGTCGTGACCGCGCTCGCGGGCGTGCCGGTATTCCTGTGGATGCTGCTCGCGAGGCGCGGACGATGAGCGATACGCATCCCCCCCTGCTCGCGGTCCACGCGCTCACGTTGCGCGCGGGCGCGCGCACGCTCGTGGAATCGCTCACGCAAAGGTTTGCCGCCGGCGAAATCTGGTGTGTGGCGGGCGCAAATGGCGCGGGCAAGACCACACTGATCGGCGCGCTCGCGGGCCTGGGCGAGCCCTCGGCGGGACGTGTCGAAGTCGAGGGCATCGCGCTCGCACAGTGGCCGCCGGTGCGCCTCGCGCAGCGGCGCGCGCTGATGCCGCAGGACCAGCGCGACGCCTTCAGCGCGAGCGTGATCGACACCGTGCTGCTCAATCGCTACCCGCATCTTTCGGGCTGGGGCTGGGAAGCCGATGCCGATCGCGCCGCCGCGCACGCCGCGCTCGCCACGCTCGGCCTCGAAGCGTTCGCGGCGCGCGATGTGCTGTCGCTCTCTGGCGGCGAGCGCCAGCGCGTCGCGCTTGCCGCCGCGCTGTGTCAGGGCGCGCCGCTCCTGCTGCTCGACGAGCCGCTCGCCCATCTGGACCTGCATCATCAGATTGCGTGTCTCGAAGCGCTCTCGCACTGGGTGCGCAGTGAAGCGCGCGCCGTGCTGTTTTCGTGCCACGATCTCAATCTTGCGCGGCGCTTCGCGACGCACGCGCTCCTGCTCGACGGCCGCGGCGGTTTTCACGCGGGCCCCGTGCGCGATGTGCTCACGCCGGAACGCGCGAGCGCCGCATTCGGACATCCGCTCGTGCTGATACGCGAGGGCGCGCACGAGGCGCTTGTACCCGCACTCGTACCGACATCTTCATCACCGCATTCGCCGGGATCGAACGGCGTGCACTAGTGCGCCGCTGTCGCCCGCATCACTTCGAAACGAAATACACCATGACGTCATCGCTTTCCGAACTGCTCGCCGTCGAACCGCTCGATCTCTCGTTGCGCGACGAACTGCAACGCCTCATCGACACGAAGACCAAACCGCCCGGCAGTCTCGGCCGCCTCGAAACCCTGGCGCGCCAGCTCGGCATGATCCAGGGCACGACGCGCCCGAGCGTCGAGCGTCCCGTGATGATCGTCTTCGCAGGCGACCACGGCATCGCCGCCGAAGGCGTGAGCCCGTACCCGCAGGCCGTGACCGCGCAGATGGTCGCGAACTTCGTGGCAGGGGGCGCGGCGATCAACGTGTTCAGCAGCGTGGCGGGACTCACGCTCGAAGTCGTCAACGCGGGCGTGGCGTCGCCGCTGCCGCCGTCGCCGACACTCGTCGATGTGCCCATCGCGGCCGGCACGCGCAACTTTGCGCACGAGCGCGCCATGACGCGCGACGAAGCCCTCGCCGCGCTTGCGGCGGGCGCCGAGCGCGTGCGTCATCACGCGGCGCTCGGCACGAACGTGATCGGCTTTGGCGAAATGGGCATTGCGAACACGTCGTCGGCCGCGTGCCTGATGAGCCGGTTGTGCGGCGTGCCGATCGATGAATGCGTCGGGCGCGGCACGGGCCTCGACAATGCGGGCCTCGCGAAAAAGCGCAATGTGCTCGCGGCGGCGCTCGCGCATCACGCCGATGCGCGCGAGCCGCTCGACGTGCTCGCCGCGTTCGGCGGCTTCGAAATCGCGATGATGGCGGGCGCATATCTCGAAGCGGCGCGCTCGCGCACGGCGATTCTCGTCGACGGCTTCATCGCCACCTCGGCGCTGCTCGTGGCCGACTCGCTCGCGCCGAACGTGCGCGACTACTGCGTGTTTGCGCACGCATCGAACGAAGCGGGGCATCGCCGCATGCTCGATCACTTCGGCGCGCGCGAACTGCTTACGCTCGACCTGCGTCTGGGCGAGGGCACGGGCGCGGCGCTGGCGGTGCCGCTGCTGCGCGCGGCGGTCGCGTTCCTCAACGACATGGCGAGCTTCGAGTCGGCGGGCGTCGACAATCGCAGTGATCGCCACGCCTGAGCGCCGCGCGATGAATCCGCTTGCGGAGCTGCGTTACTTCTTCACGGCGCTCGGATATTTCACGCGCGTGCCGGTGCCGCGCTGGGTGGGCTTCGAGCCCGCCTGGCTCAACGCGGCGGCGCGTTACTTTCCGTTCGTCGGCGCGTTGATCGGCGCGCTTGGGGCGCTCGTCTATCTCGCCGCGTTGCGCGTGTTTCCGGCGAACGTGGCCGTGCTGCTGTCGATGGCGGTCACGCTCCTCGCGACGGGCGCCTTCCACGAAGACGGTCTCGCCGACTGCCTCGACGCATTCGGCGGCGCGTACGCCCGCGAGGACGTGCTGCGCATCATGCACGATTCGCGCATCGGCGCATTTGGCGCGATCGGCCTCGTGGTGGCGCTCGCGCTCAAGTGGCAGACGCTCGCGGCGCTGCCGCCGGCGCGTGCCGCGATGCTGATGATCGCCGGCCACGCCGCGAGCCGCGCGTGCGCGATCAGCTATCTCGTCTCGCTCGAGTATGTGCGTGCCGAGGGCAAGGCCAAGCCCGTCGCGCAGCGCATGAGCATGCCCGCGTGGCTGTGCGCGTGCGTGTTCGGCTTGCCGTGGCTGTTCTGGCCGGTGTGGTCCGGCGCACCCGACTGGCGCGCGGGCGTCGCGACGCTCGGCGTGCTCGCCGTGTTGCGCTATGCACTGGGGCGTTACTTCGTGCGGCGCATCGGCGGCTATACGGGCGATTGTCTCGGCTTGGCGCAACAGGTGTTCGAGATCGCCATCTACCTCGTGGGACTCGCATGGATCTCGTTCTGATCCGTCATCCCGCCGTGGCGGTGGATGCGGGCGTCTGCTACGGCGCGAGCGATGTGCCGCTCGCGGGCGACGCGACGCAGCAGGCCGCGTCGCTCGCTGAGCGGATCGCGGCGCTCGGCGTGCGCGAACCGCAGCGTATCGAAACGAGCCCGCTCACGCGCTGCGCGAGCGTGGCGGCGGCGCTCGGCCGTCTGCGCGGCCACACGCCACGAGTCGAAGCACGCCTCGCGGAGATGGATTTCGGCGCATGGGAGATGCAGCGCTGGGACGCGATCGAGCGCGCGCAGATCGACGCATGGGCCGCGAATTTCGAGCACGCGCGCGAGCATGGCGGCGAGAGCGTCGCGCAGTTCGATGCGCGCGTGAGCGGCTGGTTCGATACGCTCGACGCGCGCGAGAAGTGCACTGTTTGGGCCGTTACGCATGCGGGCGTGATCCGCACCCTCACGGCGCGCGCGCTCGGCATGCCGCTCGCGCGTTGCGTGCGCTGGCCGCTGGAGATGGGCGCCATCGTGCATTTGCAATACGACTCGACGAGCGCTGTTTGGCTGCTCGCGCGCTGGAACGCCTAGCGGGTCGCTGCGGAGACCGAATCAATGTGCCACGGCGTTGCGCGAGCGGGCGAGGTCGAGATCCTCGCACAACTGCGCCGCGCCCTGGGCGATGCGCGGCGCGGGGCGCGTGAGCAGATCGCCGTCGATGGCGAAGAGATTGCCGCGCGCGACGGCGGCTAGCGCCGGCCAGGCGCGCCAGCGCTCGAGGCCCGGCAGCGGGCGGTCCGGCGACGTCGCGCCTTGCGACGCGGTGACGATCGCATCGGGATTGGCCGCGAGGACGGCTTCCGTCGATACCGTCGGCACGAGCGGTTCGAGGGCCGCGAACACGTTGCGGCCGCCGCAGAGCGCGATCACGTCGCTGATCATGTGCGAGCCGTTGAGGGTCATCAGCGGCTGATCCCAGACTTCGTAGAACACGCTCACGGATGCGCGCTGCGCATAGCGCGCGTGCAGCTGCGCGATGTCGCGGCGGTAGGCATTCGCGGCGGCCTGCGCAGCGTCTTCCGTGCCGAGCAGCACACCGAGGCGCGTGAGCGAGGTCGCGACATCGTCGAGCTTGTGTGGCTCGCTGAAAAAGAGGGGGATGTGCAGCGCGCGCAGACGATCGAGCTGTTGCTGAGCGTTGCCGTGACGCCAGACCACGATGAGGTCGGGCTTGAGCGCGGCGATGCGCTCGAGGTCGAGCGCGCGATTGTCGCCCACGCGCGGCACTTTTTGCGCTTCGGGCGGGTAGTCGCTGTAGGCCACGGCGCCGACCACTTTCGCGCCGCCGCCTGCGGCGTAGAGCAGTTCGGTCACGTGGGGCGCGAGGCTCACTACGCGCTGCGCTGGCGCGGGGAGGGTGACGGTGTTGCCCGCGTCGTCGATGGCGGTGACGGTCGCATTCGCGGCGCATGGCAGGAGCGTCGCGGCCAGCAGCGCCAACGCAATGACGACTGTGCGCATCAGCCGATCGCCCGCATGGCTTGTTCGAGTGCGCTTTCGAAGCGCTGCCATTCGCTTTCTGACGCGGGCAGGCCAAAGCGCAGGCTGGCCGGTGCGTCGAAGCGGCGCGTCCATACGGCGTGGCGCGCGAGTGCGTCCTGCAGCACCGGCGCGCGTGGGTCCGCGAGCCACGCGAACAGCGGCGTGGCGTGCGGCGTGAAGCCGTGAGCGCGCAGCAGCGCGACGAGGCGCGCGCTTTCGGCGGCGAGCCGAATGCGCATTTCGTTCTGCCACGCGCTGTCTTCGAACGCATGGGTGACCGCGTGGCGCGCCGGCCCGCTCACCGTCCACGCGCCCAGATGCGCGCGCAACGCGGCCAGCAGGGCAGGCGCGCCGAGCGCGAATCCGCAGCGCGCGCCCGCGAGCCCGAAGAACTTGCCCGGCGAGCGCAGCACGACGAGTCCTTCACGGCGGGTTGCGTGCGCAAGCGTTTCGGAGCGCTCATGGCCGAACGCATCGGCAAAAGCTTCGTCGACGATCAGCGTGCCGCCGCGCGCCGCGAGTTGCGCATGCCAACGCAGCAGGCGGTCGGCAGCAAGATGCGTAGCCGTCGGATTGTTCGGATTCACCACGACGGCATGCGTGACGGTATCGGGCAGCGTGTCCTGCATGACATCGAGCGGCACGATCTCATGGCCCGCGCGCGCGAATGCCGGTGCGTACTCCCCGTAAGTGAGCGGAGCGATTGCTACACGCGCGCGCGGCAACAACGCGGGCAGCGCGCGGATCGCGGCCTGGCTGCCCGCCACCGCCAACACGTGGCGGGCGTCCGGCGCGCAGTAGTAGTGCGCGGCGCTCGCAGCGAAGCCGTCCCCGTCGTCGGGCAGGCGCCGCCATGCCGCGGATGGCACCGGCGGCACAGGGTAGCCGTGCGGATTGATGCCGGTGGAGAGGTCGATCCACGCGTCCCAGGCGATGCCGTAACGCTGCGCGGCTTCGTGCAGATTGCCGCCGTGCGCGACGAGTGCGGCTGAGTGTTCAGACATGGGTCGCCACGCTCACGAAGGCCAGCGCGAGCAGCGCGGCGAGCCACAAAATGGTGGTGCGCTCGACGAGCCGCAAGGCCGCATCCACGTGCTGCGCGCGCGGCGGCGAGCCCGCGCCGAGCGCCGGGCGCTCCTCCAGCATGCCGTGATACACGGCCGCGCCGCCCAGCAGCACGTTCAGGCTGCCCGCGCCGGAGGCCATGACGGGACCCGCGTTCGGGCTCTCCCAGCGATGCGCCTGTTCGCGCCAGCAGCGCAGCGCCACGCGCGTGTCGCCGAGCAGCGCGTAGCTCGCGGCCGTGAGGCGCGCGGGAATCCAGTTGAGCACGTCGTCGATGCGCGCGGCCGCCCAGCCGAAGCGCAGGAAGCGCGGGGTGCGATAGCCCCACATGGCATCGAGCGTGTTGGCGAGACGGAACGCGAGGGCGCCCGGGCCGCCCGCGATCGCGAACCAGAACAGCGCGCCGAAGATTGCGTCGTTGCCGTTTTCGAGCGCCGATTCGACGGCCGCGCGCGAGAGCGCGGTGGCGTCCGCCCCGGCTGTGTCGCGCGAGACGATGCGGCCGGTCAGCTCGCGCGCGGTGGCGAGGTCGCGCCGGGCGAGCGCGGCGCCGATCGGCGCGATGTGCTCCGTGAGGCTACGCGCGCCGAGTGCGAACCACAGCAGCGCGACGTGCAGTGCCCAGGCGAGCGGCCAGGGTAGCAGGGCGCACAGCAGCGCGGCGACGACGACGGGCGGTGCGACGGCGGCGAGCCATGCGGCGAGGCCGAGCGGACGGCCGCGGCGGCCCGTGTTCAGGCGCGCTTCGATCTGGTTCGCGTATTTGCCGAAGGCGACGAGCGGGTGTGCACGGCGCGGTTCGCCGAGCCAGCGGTCCACGGCGACGCCGGCCACGGCGAGCGCGGCGGTGACGGGTAGCGAGAGCATCATGAGGTCCCGCGCGGCGCTTTGAGCACGAGAGGCAGGCCCGCGGCGACGAGCGTGGCGCGGTCGGCAAGCGCCGCGATGCGCTGATTGAGGCGGCCGAGTTCGTCCACGTAAAGGCGCGTGGCCGCGCCCATCGGCACGACGCCCATGCCGATCTCGTTGCTCACCACGAGCACCGTGCCTTGTGCGCGCTCGCAGGCGGCGGCGAAGGCGTCGAGGCGCTCGCGCCAGTCGGGCAGCGGCGCTTCGGAGTCGGCGGGGCAAAGCAGGTTCGCGAGCCACAGCGTGAGGCAGTCGATCAGCACGCACTGGCCGGGCCCCGCGGCTGCGTCAAGTGCGCCCGCGAGATCGAGCGGCGCCTCGGCGAGCGCCCAGTGCGCGGGCCGCCGCGCGCGATGGTGGCCGATGCGCTCGGCGAACTCGGTGTCGTCCGTCACGCGCGCGGTGGCGATATAGGTGACGGGCAGGCCGCTCGCGGCAGCGAGCCGTTCGGCGTGCGCGCTCTTGCCCGAGCGCGCGCCGCCGACGATGAAGGTGAGATCGCGCGAATTCATCGCGTGATTGTAACGGCTGCACCCAGGCTCGCTGTTGTCCCATCGGTCAATGTCGCGCCGTGGTCATGCATCGGGCGGCGGCGCGATGGGATAATGCGCGTTCGCCTTCGCTGCCCCCCATGCGCTTCATGACCGCCACGCTACCCGCCATGCCCCGCGTACCCACCGGCACGCTGATGATCCAGGGCACGACCTCCGATGCCGGCAAGAGCACGCTCGTCGCCGGCCTGTGCCGCCTCGCGCGCCGCGCGGGTGTACGCGTCGCGCCGTTCAAGCCGCAGAACATGGCGCTCAACAGCGCCGTGACCGTGGATGGCGGCGAGATCGGCCGCGCCCAGGCGCTGCAGGCTGTCGCCGCCGGCATCGAGGCGCACACCGACCTCAATCCGGTGCTGCTCAAGCCCAATAGCGACCTCGGCTCGCAGGTCATCATCCACGGCAAGGCGCGCATGAATCTCAACGCGCGCGCGTACCAGGACTACAAGCCGCTCGCGCGCGAGGCCGTGCTGGCGTCCTACGCGCGTCTGCGCGCGCGCTACGACACGGTGTTCGTGGAGGGCGCGGGCAGCCCCGCCGAAGTCAACCTGCGCGCCAACGACATCGCCAACATGGGTTTCGCCGAGGCGGTCGATTGCCCGGTCGTGCTCGTGGCCGACATCGACCGGGGCGGCGTATTCGCGCATCTGATCGGCACGCTGGCCTGTCTTTCGCAGAGCGAGCGCGCGCGCGTCAAAGGTTTCGTCATCAACCGTTTTCGCGGCGACCGCACGCTGCTGGAACCGGGCCTCGCCTGGCTCGAGCAGCAGACGGGCAAGCCGGTGCTGGGCGTCGTGCCGTATCTGCACGGCCTCACGCTCGACGCCGAGGACATGCTGCCCGGCGCGGTCCACAGCGGCGCGCAGGCCGCCGGCGAGACGCTGCGCGTGGTGGTGCCGGCGCTGCCGCACATCAGCAACCACACCGACTTCGACGCGCTGCGCGCCCATCCGCAGGTCGATTTCACCTATGTGCGCACGGGCGAAGCGCCGGCCGCCGCCGATCTCGTGATCCTGCCGGGCTCGAAGAACGTGCGCGACGACCTCGCGTGGCTGCGCGCCCAGGGCTGGGAGACGGCGCTCGCGCGGCATCTGCGCTATGGCGGCCGCGTGATCGGTATTTGCGGCGGCATGCAGATGCTCGGGCGCGCGATTGCCGATCCGCACGGCGTGGAGGGCGAGCCGGGCGCGGTCGAGGGTTTCGGCTGGCTTGACTACGAGACCGTGCTCACGCGCGAAAAGACCTTGAAGAACGTGACGGGCGCGCTCGCGCTGGAAGGCGCTAACGGGCATGCGGACGCGGGCCCGGCGCGCGTGGCGGGCTACGAAATTCATATGGGCGAGACGCGCGGGCGGGCGCTAGCGTCGCCCGCGCTGTGGCTCGCTGAGGGAGACGATGGGGCGACGCGCCCCGATGGTGCGCGCTCGGCGGACGGCCAGATTCTCGCGACCTACGTGCACGGCCTCTTCGACACGCCGCAAGCCTGCGCGGCGCTCTTGCGCTGGGCCGGGCTCGCGCAGGCGCGCGCGGTGGACTATCCGGCGTTGCGCGAGGCGTCGCTTGAGCGGCTGGCGGACACGCTCGCGGCGAGCCTCGATCTGGAGAAGGTGTTCGGCGTAATCCGCTGACAGCGCAGCTAAAAGCGCGGCTGCCCGGCTCAGTAAAGCACCATCTGCGTACAGCGGAACAGCGCGATGGTCTTGCCGTCCGGGCCGCTCACGGTGGCGTCCCAGACCTGGGTGCTGCGCCCGAGGTGCACGCCCTTGGCCACGGCCGAGATCGTGCCTTCGCGCGCGGTGCCGAGATGATTGCTCTTGATCTCGATGGTCGTGAAGTTTTTCGCGTTGGGCGGCAGGTGCGCGAGGCACGCGTAGCCGCAGGCCGTGTCGGCGAGACCGATCACCGTGGCGGCGTGCAGGAAGCCATTGGGGGCGAGCAGGTCGCTGCGCACGTCGAGTTCGGCGCGCAGCAGGCCTTGCTCGAGGACCAGCGGCCGAAAGCCCAGCAAATCGGGCAGGCGGCCGCGCTGCCTCTCGAGCAGGGATTCGATCGTGATGTCGTGGCGTAGCGTGCTCATGGTCGCTCAGTCTCCTTGATTTGATATGAACATTGCGGGTGCGCGCTCGTGGGGGGCTTCGGCGGCGCGCAATTTGCCGATAATATCGGACGGTTGATTCGGGGCGCCGGCTCGTCCGCAAGTCGCCTCGCAAGGTATCGAAACACGCATCACGCAAAATCACGGCAATCCGGCTGGCCTTGCGCCAGCCATCCTGACGGGAGCATTCATGACGGTAATCGTGGTGGCGAATCCCAAGGGCGGCGTGGGAAAGAGCACGCTGTCCACCAATCTGGCCGGCTATTTCGCCGCACAAGGCGAGTGGGTGGCGCTCGCGGACCTCGACCGGCAGCAGTCCTCGCACGCATGGCTCGATCTGCGGCCCGCGACGCTGCCGGCGATCGAAAGCTGGCAGGTCGATCTGGACAACCCGGCCAAGCCGCCCAAGGGACTCGAGCACGCAGTCATCGACACGCCCGCCGGCCTGCACGGCAACCGGCTCCAGGCGATCATCGAGCTGGCGGACAAGGTGATCGTGCCGCTGCAGCCCTCGATGTTCGACATTCTTGCCACCCAGGACTTCCTGAACCGCCTCGCCAAGGAAAAGTCCGTGCGCAAGGGGGCGATCCAGGTGGGCGTGGTGGGCATGCGGGTGGATGCGCGCACGCGCTCGGCCGAGCAGCTGCAGCGCTTCGTCGAGGGCCTCGAACTACCGGTGCTGGGCTATCTGCGCGACACGCAGAACTACGTGCAGCTCGCCGCGCACGGCCTCACGCTGTGGGACGTCGCGAAGAGCCGGGTCGAGAAGGACCTCGACCAGTGGCAGTCGATCGTCGGTTGGGTCGACGGCAAATAAGTGCGCCAAAAGGCGGGCAAGCGCGGCGGCGCGGGCCCGATGAGCCGCGCCCGCCAGCCCCGCGGTTTAGCTCCAGGCCTGCGTGGGCACGTGGTCGCGGCTGCCCTTGATGCGGTTGTTCTCGTCCACGAACACGAGGTCCGGTTTCCAGCCGGCCTTGAGCTCTTCCTCTTCCACGTTCGCGAAGGCCGCGATGATCACGAGGTCGCCCAGTTGCGCGCGGCGCGCGGCCGAGCCGTTCAGCGAGATCATGCCGCTGCCGCGCTCGCCCTTGATCGCGTAGGTCGTGAAGCGCTCGCCGTTGTTGATGTTCCAGATGTCGATGCGCTCGTTTTCGACGATGTTCGCCGCTTCGAGCAGGTTTTCGTCGATGGCGCACGAGCCTTCGTAGTGCAGCTCGCAGTGCGTGACCGCGACGCGGTGGATCTTCGACTTGAGCATATGACGTTGCATGGAGGGTCTCCTCAGGCGAGCGGGCGCGCGGCCCGCCGCGGGTAAGCGGAATCTGGGGGATCGGGTGAAAGCGGGACGGCGCGGCCGCCCGCGGCCCTCAGATTTCGAGGTTGTCGATCAGGCGCGTCGCGCCGAGCTTCGCGGCGGCCAGCACGACGAGCGGCGACTCGGCGTCGCCGGCCACGCCCGGCGCGGGCGGCAGCAGGTTCGCGCGCTTGCGGATCGCGATGTAGTCGGGCTTCCAGCCGCGCGCGGCGAGCGTCGCCATGGCGTCGAGTTCGAGCTGCTGGAAGTCGCGGCGGCCCGACAGCACCGACTCGCGGATCGCGCGCAGCACGCCCGCCAGTTGCGGCGCCTCGGCGCGCTCGGCTTCCGTGAGGTAGCGGTTGCGCGAGCTGAGCGCGAGGCCGTCGGTGTCGCGCACGGTTTCGGCGGCGATCACTTCGGTCGGCAGCGCGAACTGGTTGCACATCGCGCGCACGATCATGAGCTGCTGGTAGTCCTTCTTGCCGAACACGGCCACGCGCGGCTGCACGCACGACATCAGCTTCATGACGACCGTGCACACGCCTTCGAAGAAACCGGGGCGGAACTCGCCTTCCAGAATGTCGCCCAGATCGTGCGGCGGGCGCACGCGGTACTCCTGCGGCTGCGGATACATGTCGCGCTCGGTGGGCGCGAACAGCACGTAGACGTTTTCCTTCTGCAGCTTCTCGATGTCGTCCTGAAGCGTGCGCGGATACTTGTCGAAGTCCTCGTTCGGGCCGAACTGCAGCCGGTTGACGAAGATACTCGCCACGACCGGGTCGCCGTGCTGGCGTGCGAGGCGCATCAGCGAGAGATGGCCTTCGTGCAGATTGCCCATGGTCGGCACGAACGCCGTGCGGTTTTGGCCGCGCAACTGGTCGCGCAATTCCTGAATCGAGCTGATGACTTTCATGGTCGGATGCTTTATGCCTCGCGCGGGGGCAAGACTTGGGTTGCACGGCCGCAAGCCAGAGACCCGGACGAAGGGCCGCGAGCGGACGTTGCGCGCCCGGTCCGCGCGAGTGGCGCGGTGCCCCGTATATGGGACGAGACCGGGCAGGCGCGGGCGATTGTAGTGGATTTGTGAATGCGGCGCACCCGCCTCGGGTAGGGGCTTGTCCTGACGATCCGCTGTGCGGCCCTTTGGAGGTTCCCGCGCGATGCGGTCCTATTTACTGCCTTCGCTGCGCGCGGACCCGGGCAAGGCCGGCCGGGGATCAGGCGGGCAAATACGCGAGCCGCACGTAAATCGGCGCGAACGGTTCGGGCTGGGTGATCTCGATGAGCGATTCGCGCGACAGCTCCAGCATGGCGATGAAGTTCACGACCACGACGGGCACGCCGCGCGTAGTGTCGAACAGCTCGGAAAATTCCATGAAGCGCTCGCCCTGGAGCCGGCGCAGGATGATGCTCATGTGCTCGCGCACCGAGAGCTCCTCGCGCGAGATCTTGTGATGCTGGACGAGCTTCGCGCGCTTGATGACGTCGGCCCACGCGGCGCGCAGGTCGTTGCTGTCCACGTCGGGGAAGCGCGGCGTGATGCTCTGCTCGATGTAGACCTCGGCGCGCAGGAAGTCGCGCCCGAGCTGCGGCAACTGGTCCAGGCGCTGGGCGGCGAGCTTCATCTGCTCGTATTCGAGCAGGCGGCGCACGAGTTCGGCGCGCGGGTCCTCGGCTTCCTCGCCGGTGTCGGCCTTCTTGACCGGCAGCAGCATGCGCGATTTGATCTCGATGAGCATGGCCGCCATCAACAGATATTCGGCCGCGAGTTCGAGGTTGGTCTTGCGCAGTTGCTCGACATAGCCGAGGTACTGGGTCGTGACCTCCGCCATCGGGATGTCGAGGACGTTGAAGTTCTGCTTGCGGATGAGGTACAGCAGCAGGTCGAGCGGACCTTCGAATGTCTCGAGGAAGACTTCGAGCGCGTCCGGCGGGATGTAGAGGTCCTGCGGGAGCTTGAAGAGCGGCTCGCCGTAAAGGCGTGCGAACGCGACGCCGTCGACCGTGTCGGGCGTCGAGTCGGTTGCGGGTGTGGTCAGCGCCTCACCGGGCGTTTGCCCGGCAGCGTGGCCCGCGTGACTGGCCGCGTGCTCGCCCGCTGGCGGCGCGCCGGCCCCGTCGGCCTCGGCCATCAGAAGTTCTGGTAGTAGACGTAAGACGTCTGCTTCACGCGCGAAGCCTGCTGGCGCTCGCGCTCGTCGAGGTCGATCGGCTGCTTGTCCCACAGGAGCGCGCGGCCCTTGCGTTGCTGTTCTTCGAGCTGCGGCTTTTGCTGCTTGAGCTGGTTGATGAACTGCGTGATGTCCGACTGATACATGGCTGACGTCCGTCCAGTAAGGCGGGGCGCCGGATTGCGCCGCGCCGCTAATTCTGTCGGCGGCAATTTTACCGCAAGCCAACGCTGCGGAACATCCGCCCGGGCGGAACGCGTTGGCGATCCCCGCGGCCGCCCCGCGCGCGCCATAGGTCCGGCCGCGCCCGCCGTTGTGGCACGCTTTGCACCTCCTCCTGGGGTTTTGACGCGCCGATGTGGTGAAATAACGCGTTTGCGCCCGTTGCCGCTTCCCGTGCCGCCCTGCGCGCGAGCGGCGCAACCGGTGGCAACCAGTTCTACGACGGCCGGAGGTGGCGTTTGGCGGGATGGGTGATCGAAGCATTGAGCGCACGGCGGCGCCCCTCGCGGGCGGCGCGGCCACGGCTCGCCGCGTGCCTGATCGTGTGCCTCGCCGTGTGCTCCGCTGTGGCACCGCCCGCCCGGGCCGACATCCTGACCACCCTCCTGCCGTGGATGCGCCCGCGCACCTACTACGACGTCGATATCCAGGCCACCCCGCGCGATCTGCGCAAGCTGCTCGAGGCGCACCTCGACATTGCGCGCTTCGCCACGCGCGCCGACGTGAACGAGGACCAGTTCGAGTTTCTCGTGACCGCGACGCCGCAACAGGTGCGCGACCTCGCCTCGACGGCGGGCTATTTCACGCCGGTCGTGCGCACCGATGTGCGCACGATCGACGGCAGGCGGCACGTGCGGGTGAGCGTCGATCCGGGGCCGCGCACCACGATTTCGTCGGTGAAACTCGTCTTTCGCGGTCCGGTCCTCACGGAAGACCCGGCGCAGGAGAACACCGCGCGCTTCGCGTTCTCGCTGCACGAAGGCGACGCCTTTACGCAGTCGGGCTGGGACGACGCCAAGAACGGCTCGCTCAAGGCGCTGCAGGCGCGCCGCTACCTTGGCGCGAAGATTACGTTTTCGGAGGCGCGGGTCGATCCGCTCAGGCACGACGCGCAACTTTCCGTAACGTTCGACAGCGGGCCGACCTTTACGCTGGGCAAGCTCGATGTTTCGGGGCCGCGGCGCTATCCGGGCTACATCATCGACAACGTGAATCCGCTTTCGCCGGGCGAAATCTACGACCTGAAGCGCGTGGCCGAACTGCAGCGCCAGGTGCAGAACACGCCGTACTACGCGAGCGTGGCGATCGACGTCGACGCGAACACGCAAAAGCCGCTCGAGACGCCCGTGCACGTGAAGGTGAGCGAGTTCCCGTACAACAACTTCCGCGGCGGCGTGGGTTATTCGACCGATACCGGCGCGCACGTCCAGGGCTCCTACACCTACCTGAACACGTTCGGGGCGGCGTGGCCGTTCCAGGTGCAGGGGCGGCTCGACCAGATCCAGAAGTTCGGTCAGGTCCAGCTTTCGATGCCACCGGGCCCGCGCGCCTGGACCAACAGCCTCGTCGCGTCTTACACCACCACCGACGTCTCGGACACCAACATCTATAGCGCGCGCGTCGGGGTGCAGCGCACGCGCACCTCGCAGAACATCGACTATGCGTACGCGCTGATGTTCTACGACGACCGACTTACGCAGAACGTGGGGCCGTCCTCGCGGGCCTATGCGCTCGTGCCGACCTGGGGCTGGACCCGCCGCAACGTCGACGACCCGCTCTTTCCGCGCTCGGGCAACATCATCCGCGTGGAGGCGGGCCTCGCACTCAAGAACGCGGGCGCTGAGCAAAGCTTCTTTCGCGCCTACATGCGCGGCCAGCAATATCTGCCGATCGGCCACAGCGACATCATGGTGTTCCGCGCGGAACTGGGCGGCGTGTTCACGGGCGGCCCGTCGAGCGGCATCCCAGCGTCGCTGCTGTTCCGTGCGGGCGGCTCGAACTCGGTGCGCGGCTACTCGTTCCAGAGCATCGGTAACGACCAGTCGGGCTCGATCCTGCCGACCAAGTATCTCGTCACCGGCTCGGCCGAGTACCAGCACTGGTTCAGCCACGACTGGGGCGGCGCGGCGTTCTTCGACGTCGGCACCGCCACCGACACCTGGGGCGAAAAGCAGTTCGATCCGGGCGCGGGTATCGGCGCGCGCTGGCGCAGCCCCGTCGGGCCGGTCAACCTCGATCTCGCCTATGGGTTTCGCACTCACAGCGTGCGGCCTTATCTGACACTCGGGATCGCCTTCTGATGATGACGTGCTCGCTGCTCCGCTTCGCAACGCCTCCTGCGCCGCACGGCGAGGGGGCCGCATGAGCGCGCGCCGTTTTGCTGCGGTGGCATGGCTGCCGGCCACGTTCGCGGTGCCGCCGGAAGAAGCTGGCCGCAGCCCGGAAGATGAAGCGCGCAGCGAAGCCGGCGGCCATGGAGGCCATGGCGGCGACGGCGGCGCGGGCGGCGACGGTGCGCCGCCGCGCCGCCGCGGGCCGCGGCTCTGGAAGGCGCTTGCCTGGGCGATCGTCGTGCCGGTGCTGCTCGTCGGGCTCGTCGCCGGTTTGCTCTATGGCGTGCTGACCACCGAGCGCGGCACGGCCTACGCGTGGCGCGCGGCGGTCAGGCTGCTCGACGGCAAGCTCGCGGGCCGGTTCGAAGGCGGCACGCTCGCGAGCGGTGTGCGCTTTTCCAACGTGAGCTGGCGCGGCACGGACGGCACCACCCTCAAGGTCGACCGCATCGGCGGCCAATGGGAGCTGCAGGGCTTCGGCCAGCAACCGTGGCGCTTCGTGGTGGACTACCTGCATGCCGGCGACATCGAGATGCGCGTCGTGCCGTCGCACGAGCCTTCCTCGCCCATGAAGCTGCCGGAAAACCTGCAGCTGCCGCTCGGGCTCGAGATCCGCGACCTGCAGGTGGACAAGCTCACGGTGCACGAAGGCACCTCGACCAACGAGTTCTCGCACTTCCAGTTCCACGGCCGCAGCGACGGCCGCCATCACGAGGCCGCCATCGAGCATCTCGACACGCCCTTTGGCGCAGTGAGCGCCGAGGCGAAGCTCGACGGCGTGCGGCCGTTCGCGCTCACGGGCGACCTGGGCTACTCCGGCAAGGTGAACGGCGAAGACGTGCAGGTGAGCGCAAACCTCGCCGGCTCGCTCGAGGCGCTCACGGCCGACGTCGAGGCGAGCGGCATGAAGCTCACCGGCCGCGCGCATGTGGAGGCCACGCCGTTCGCTGCCGTGCCGCTGCAGCGGGTCACGCTCGCGTTCGATCATGTCAATCCGCAGGCGTTCGCGCCGGGCGCGCCGTTCGCCGACCTCGCCGTGCGTGCGCAGTTGCAGCCGGTGCCGGGCGGCGCGGCGGGCGTGCCGGCGGCGCTCGCAGCGGTGGCTTCGGGCGCGGCGGCGGTGTCGGGCGTGACGCCGGCTTCCGTGCCCGCGCTGGCATCGGCGCCTGCGGGCGGGGCGATGCCCGATGCGGCGCGCGCGCGCAGTAATGTGGCGGGCTTCACGGTGGCGGGCGCGGTCTCGATCGTGAACGCGAAGCCGGGCGCCATCGACGAAAAGCTGCTGCCGCTCATCGACGCCCACGCCGACGTCGTGCTCGACGCGAAGACGCAGCGCATCCCGAAGCTCGCCGTGCGTCTCGTGAAGAACGCGACGATCACCGGCGGCGGCACGATCAGCGGGCGCGACGGGCGTTTCGATCTGAAGGTGGCCGGGCTCGACCTCAACGCGATCCAGTCGAGCGTGCGCGCCACGCAATTCGCGGGGCCGGTCGGCGTGCGGCTGAATGGCGACGTCCAAAGCGTCACGCTCGATCTCGCCGACCCCAAGGCGGCGCTGCGCGTGCAGGGCAAGATCACGCAGGACCCCGCGCGACTGTCGCTCAACGATGTGCGACTGACTTCCGGCGCGGGGCGCATCGACCTGTCGGGCGCGCTCAAGCACGACGCCAGTTCGACCTATCAACTCAAGGCGGTGCTGACCAATTTCGATCCGCTGTCGCTCACGTCGCAAACACCGGCGCGCACGGCCGCGAAAACTCCAGCGCCGGCCGCCCGGCCGCGGCCTGCAGCCCAACCCGCCGCCGACGCGCTCAACCCGCAACGCAATCTCGCGCTCAATCCGGCGCTGAACCCGTCGCTCAATCCCGCGCAATCGGGCGAGCAGGCCGCCGAGCAAAAGCGCGTGGAGAACGCCAAGCAGACCGAGCGGGGCGGGGCGGCCCAACACGAGGCGAAGCCGCGAGCCGCCACGCGTCCCGCGGCCCGGCGCATCGAAGCGCGCGTGAACGGCACGCTCAATGCGAGCGGCACGCTCGCGCCCGCCTTCACGACGCGGGCCGAGTTCAAGCTCGGCCCGAGCGTCTACGACGACTTGCCGCTCACGGGCGAGGGCCTCATCCAGCTGGCGGGCTCGCGGATTCTGCCAAGCCGCGCGAACCTCTCGGTCGCGGGCAATACCGTGGATCTGCAAGGCAGCTTCGGCGCGCGTGGCGACCGCTTGCGCTTTCGCGTGGATGCGCCACAGCTCGATCGGCTCGGCTTTGGCATCGCGGGCCAGCTCGCGGCGAACGGCGACGTGACCGGCACCTTCGCACATCCCGACGTCTCGCTCGACTACAAGGCCGACCACGTGGTGTTCGGCGATAACCGCGTCGGCCATGCCGAGGGCCGGGCGCTCGCGCGCGACGGCGCGAACGGCGCGCTCGCCTTCAGCACCGACGCGAGCGATATCGCCGTGGCGGGCGTCGATATCACGACGCTCACCGCGCGCCTCGACGGCACGCGCGCGAAGCACACGCTCACCGCGAGCGCGAAGGGCAAGGTGCAGGGCCAGCCGATCGACTTCGTGGCGGCGGCCAACGGCGGCCTCCAGGACACGCGCGAGGGCACGCGCTGGAACGGCACGGTGACGCAGCTCGAGAACCGCGGCGTGCCCGGCGTGAAGCTGCAGTCGCCTCTCACCGTCAGCGCGGGCCCCGGCAAGGTCACGCTCGGCGCGACGCGTATCACGGCGGAAGGCGCGTCGCTCGACCTGAAATCGTTCGACCTCGACCATGGCCGCATCCGTTCGGCGGGCACGCTCACCAACGTGTCGCTTGCACGCATCATGCAAATCCGGCAGCAGTTTACGGGCGTGCCGTCCACGCTCAGGACCGACCTGATCTTCGACGGCGACTGGGACTTCGCTGTCGGCCCGACGGCCACCGGCTACGTGCAGATCAAGCGCCGCTCGGGCGACATCACGACCGAGGTCGGCCGCGGCTTTGCCTCGCTCGGCGTGGGCGACCTCAACGTGCGCGCGGCCTTCAGCGGCGGCAACCGCCTTACGCTCACGGCGCATGCGCAGGCGAACCGCGTGGGCGTGCTCGACATCGACGCCTACACGACGCTCATGCCGCGCGACGGCATCCTCACCGTCGCGGACGAGGCGCCGATCGGCGGCACCATCAAGGCGAACGTGCCCTCGCTCCGGAACACAGGCGGCATGCTCGGCCCGACTTACCTGCTCGACGGCCATCTCGCGCTGCAGCTTGCGCTCGGCGGCACGGTCGCGAAGCCGAATCTCACGGGCTCGCTGGTCGGCGACGGCATCTCGGCCACCGTGGTCGACCAGGGCGTGGAGTTGAAGGACGGCGTGATACGCATCGCGCTCTCGCAGAACCTGGTCGACTTCCAGCAGGTGGAGTTCCACGGCGCGACGAGCGGCACGCTGCGCGCAAAAGGCCAGGTGCGGCTCGACAACGCCGAGCCCGATCTCACCGCGAGCATCGTCGCCGACAAGCTCGAGCTTTTCGCTTCGCCCGACCGCAAGCTGTCGCTTTCCGGCAGCGCGAGCATCGCCAACGGCGGGCATCTGGGCGGCATGCAGATCGACGGCAAGTTCACCGTCGATCACGCGCTCTTCGACATGCCCGCGTTACCTGCGCCGTCGCTCGGCGACGACGTCGTGATCGTGCGTCCCGACGGCACGACAGTGGGCGGCAGGCCGCCGATCGAAGAAACGGCGTCGACCAGGCCCGCGCCGCGATTTGCTCCGCGTGCTAACGTCGACATCGATCTCGGCCACGACTTCCGCTTCCGCGGGCAGGGTGCGGATCTGGGCCTGGCGGGCACGATTACGGTCAACAGTGCGCCGGACGTCCCGCTGCGCGCGGTCGGCAACGTGCGCGTGACCGAAGGCTCCACGTACACGGCGTTCGGCACCAAGCTCAATATCGAAAACGGCTTCTTCACGTTCAACGGGCCGGTGGGCAATCCGGGCATCAACATTCTCGCCATGCGGCGCAACCAGCAGGTCGAGGCGGGCGTGCAGGTCACCGGCACCGTGCAGGCGCCGTCGGTGCGGCTCGTCTCCGAGCCCAACGTGCCCGATAACGAAAAGCTCTCCTGGCTGCTGTTCGGGCACGGTACCGACCAGGGCAACAACCTCGGCCAGCAGAGCGCGATGACGACGGCGCTCGCCCTGCTCGGCAGCGCGCAAGGCAAGCGCATTGCGCAGAGCATCGGCCTCGACGAATTTTCGATCGGGCGCAGCGAGGTGGGTCTGACCGACACCGAGGTCGTCATGATCGCGAAGGCCATCAACCAGCGTCTCGTGATCGGCTATGAGCAGGGCCTGCAGTCGGCGTCGAACGCGGTGAAGGCCACGATCAACCTCTCGCGCTACTGGTCGCTGGTGGTGTACGGCGGCACCTTCAACGGCGCCGATATTCTCTATACGCGGCGTTTCGATCGGCTGCGCCGCTAGCGCCTCGAAAAGCCAGATGCAAAAAGAAACGCCCCTCGCAAGGGGCGTTTCGTATGACATCAGCGAGTGGGTATTACCTGACCCGCATGCCCGGCTTTGCGCCGCTATGCGGTTCGAGAATGTACAGACCCGGTTCGGCCTTCTCGTCGGCGGCGGAAGCCGCGAGCACCATGCCTTCGGACATGCCGAACTTCATCTTGCGCGGCGCGAGGTTCGCAACCATCACCGTGAGCTTGCCCTTGAGGTCTTCCGGCTTGTACGCCGAACGGATACCCGAGAACACGTTGCGGGTTTTTTCCTCGCCCACGTCGAGCGTGAGTTGCAGCAGCTTGTCCGACCCTTCGACGAAGTTGCAGTCGACGATCAGCGCCACGCGCAGGTCGATCTTCGCGAAGTCGTCGATGGAGATGACTTCCGGCGTTTCATCGGCGGCAGGCTTCTTCGCTTCCTTCGCAGCCTTCGACTTCTTGTTCGCATCCGCAACCGCGGCGGCGGGCGCATCGGTTGCCTGCAGCGAATCGCGGTTGGCGGCAAGCAGCGCTTCGATCTGCTTCGGATCGACGCGCGTCATCAGGTGCTTGTACGCGTTGATCGGCTGTTGCGACGAAAGCGCCTTGCCGGCATCGGCCCAGGTCAGCGGCTCGATCGCGAGGAACTGCTCGACGCCTTCCGCGAGCGTCGGCAGCACCGGCTTCAGCGCGAGCGAAAGCAGGCGGAACGCTTCGAGGCTCACGCTGCAGGTCTCGTGCAGCGCCACCGGGTTGGCCGGATCCTTGGCCTGTTCCCACGGCTTGGCCGTGTCGACGTAGCCATTCACGGCGTCGGCGAGTTCCATCGTCTGGCGCAGCGCGCGGCTGTATTCGCGTGCTTCGTAGTGCGCAGCGATTTGCGCAATCGCGCCGCGCAGTTGCTCGAGCAGCGGATGGTGCATCGCGCTGTCCTGCACGCGGCCGTCGAAGCGCTTGATCAGGAAACCCGCCGCGCGGCTTGCGATGTTGATGTACTTGCCGACGAGGTCGCTGTTCACGCGCGCCTGGAAGTCTTCGAGGTTCAGGTCGAGGTCTTCCATCGTGCTGTTGAGCTTCGCGGCGAAGTAGTAACGCAGCCACTCGGGGTTCAGGCCCGTGGTCACATAGCTTTCCGCCGTGATGAACGTGCCGCGCGACTTCGACATCTTCGCGCCGTCCACGGTCAAAAAGCCATGCGCGAAGACGTTGGTCGGCGTGCGGTGGCCCGAGAACTGCAGCATCGCCGGCCAGAACAGCGTATGGAAGTACAGGATGTCCTTGCCGATGAAGTGATACTGCTCCGTCTTCGAGCCGGCCTTCACCCATGCCTCGAAATCGAGGCCGCGCTTTTCGCACAGGTTCTTGAAGCTCGCGTAATAGCCCACGGGCGCATCGAGCCACACGTAGAAGTACTTGCCGGGCGCGCCCGGAATCTCGAAGCCGAAGTAGGGGGCGTCGCGCGAGATGTCCCAGTCGGCGAGCTTCGATTCGCCCGATTCGCCCAGCCACTCGCGCATCTTGTTGGTCGCTTCCGGTTGCGCGAGGCCGCTCACCCAGCCGCGCAGGAAGTCTTCGCAGCGCGGGTCCGAGAGACGGAAGAAGTAGTGCGTCGAGGTCTTGCGGATCGGCGTCGCGCCCGAGACCACCGAGTACGGATTCTTCAGGTCAGTGGGCGCGTAAGTCGAGCCGCATACTTCGCAGCTGTCGCCGTACTGGTCCTTCGCGCCGCACTTCGGGCACTCGCCCTTGATGAAGCGGTCCGGCAGGAACATGTTCTTGACCGGGTCGTAGGCCTGCTCGATGTCGCGCGTCTCGATGAAACCCGCTTCCTTGAGCGCCAGATACACCGACTCGGAGAGCACGCGGTTCTCTTCGGAGTCCGTCGAGTAGTAATTGTCGAACGACACGCCGAAGCTGTCGAAGTCGCGCTTGTGCTCCTGCCACACGCGCGCGATCAGCTGCTGCGGCGTGAGGCCTTCCTTCTCCGCGCGCAGCATGACGGGCGTGCCGTGCGTGTCGTCGGCACCGACGTAGTAAACCTCGTGACCATGCATTCGCAGCGCGCGAACCCAGATGTCCGTCTGGATGTACTCGACCAGGTGGCCGATGTGGATCTGACCGTTGGCGTACGGCAGAGCAGACGTAACGAGAATCTGGCGGCGGCCGCTTTGATTGGCATGCGCGCCGGCTGCTGCGAGGTCGGTGGCGGGTGCTGACATAAGTGAGGGGAAGTCCGATGTTGCGGGGGGAAAGCGCGATTTTAGCAGGGCAGGCGCAGCGCCGTTCGGCGAGCCGGTGGACGCTCGTATGCGCAATGCCTGGAAGGGGCGCGGGCTGCGTGAGTCGCGGGGATGCTGCGACGCACAAATTGTGGCCAAAAAAAACCGGGGCAAGATTGGCCCCGGAGCAACAACGACAAGAGGAGAATGGTGACGCGGCGGCACTGCCGCACACGTACCGTAAAGACAGACAGCACGGCTTCCCGAGAGTTCGAAAATTTTTTCGATTCTCTGCAAGCGCGTCGAAGCAGGTTTGCGAGGGCCGTCCAGCAAGGGTTTCCGAGCGCGTGTTCGAGCGACTCCAAATGCAAACGGGGCGGCATGACTGCCGCCCCGTCAATATGTCGCTGTTTTTTGCGCAGTCGCCGGCACTGCGTTCCCGGCGACTGCGGCGGGCCAGCTTAACCGCCCTGGTGCTGCGACGTCGCGCGCAGGTACATTTCCACGCGGCGGTTGGCGGCGCGGCCCGCTTCGGTGTTGTTGTCGGCGATCGGTTGCGTATCGCCGCGTCCCTCCGCCGCCATGCGCTGCATCTGAATGCCGCGAGACGCGAGGTAGTTCACGACGCTCTGTGCGCGGTTGACCGACAGCGTCTGGTTGTACGCGGCGGAGCCCGTGTTATCCGTATGGCCGACCACCTGCGCAACCACTTCCGGGTTCTGCTGGAGCGTCTGCGCGACCTGGTCGAGCACCGGCGCGAACGACGGCTTGATCGCGTAGCTGCTGGTGTCGAACGTCACATTGCTCGGGATGTCGAGCTTGAGCGAGCCGTCCGGCTGCTCGGTGATCTTCGTGCCGGTGCCCTTGGTGGCGCCCGAGAGCTTGTTGTGGATGTTTTGCCAGTTGTAGCCGGTGATGCCGCCGACCAGTGCGCCCGCGCCTGCGCCGATTGCCGCGCCCTTGCCGCCGCCGAAGATGGCGCCGATCGCCGCGCCCGTGCCTGCGCCGACACCGGTGCCGACAGCCGTATTGGTGCCCTGCTGCGTCGCGCAGCCGGCGACGAGCGCGCCGGCAATGGCGAAGACGGACAGGCGAGTCAGGATTCTTGTGTTCATTTGCTTTCCTTTCTTGAGTGGAACGGACGCTGCCTGCGGCGTTCGCGGCCCCGCTTGCGAACAGGGTCTTCGAACGGTGCGCGGCGGCAGCTACTACAATGACGCCTTGAGGTTTGCGCCGCCAGGCGAAAGGCCGCTGGGTCGCGGCTTCGAGACCGCCTGGTCGGCATACAAAATCGATGCTGCCGCGAAGCGTGCCCTTTCGGGCAATTTTGCGCAATGCAGCTTAACAATTTCTTTCGATTTCCGGCGCGTAGGCGATCAGTCCTCACTCGGATCGGCGCTAACGCAGACCGGCATTCTCCCCACGGAGTTTCAATGAGCATAGATCGGGCTTTGGTCGACGCCGCGCTCGCGGCCTTGACGGACGCGAACACGGGCCATCCCTACACGGTGGCCAAGGGCGTGCGCAACGTGACCGTCGATGGCGATACGGTCGGCGTCGAGATCGTGCTCGGCTATCCGGCGAAGAGCCAGTTCGACGCGGTGCGCGCGCAGGTCGAAGCGGCGCTTGCCGCCGTGCCGGGCGTGAAGGCGAGCCGCGTCGCGGTCAGAAGCGAGATTACCGCGCATACGGTGCAACGCGGCGTGAAGCTGCTGCCCAACGTGAAGAACATCGTCGCCGTGGCATCGGGCAAGGGCGGCGTGGGCAAGAGCACGACCGCCGTGAATCTCGCGCTCGCGCTCGCCGCCGAAGGCGCTTCGGTCGGCGTGCTCGACGCGGACATCTACGGCCCTTCGCTGCCGATGATGCTGGGCATCGAAGGCCGCCCCGAATCGCCCGACGGGCAGTCGATGAATCCGCTCGAAGGCCACGGCGTGCAGGCCAACTCGATCGGCTTTCTGATCGAGCAGGCCAACCCGATGGTCTGGCGCGGCCCGATGGCCACTTCCGCGCTCGAGCAGCTGCTGCGTCAGACCAACTGGCGCGAGCTCGACTATCTCGTGGTCGACATGCCCCCGGGCACCGGCGACATCCAGCTCACGCTCTCGCAGCGCGTGCCCGTCACGGGCGCCGTGATCGTCACGACGCCGCAGGACATCGCGCTGCTCGACGCGAAGAAGGGCCTGAAGATGTTCGAGAAGGTGGGCATTCCGATTCTCGGCATCGTCGAGAACATGGCCGTGCACATCTGCTCGAACTGCGGCCACGCCGAGCATATTTTCGGCGCGGGCGGCGGCGAGCGCATGGCCAAGGAGTACGGCGTGGAAGTGCTCGGCAGCCTGCCGCTCGACATCGCCATTCGCGAGCAGGCCGATTCGGGCAACCCCACCGTGGTGGCCGCACCCGAGGGGCCGGTGGCGGCAACCTATCGCGCGATCGCGCGGCGCGTGGCGATCCAGATCGCCGAGCGCGCCCGCGACATGACCTCGAAGTTCCCGACCATCGTCGTCCAGAACACCTGAGCGCCGGTGCGGCCGCAGCGCTCGTGCGGCGCCCCGCGCATGGGGACAGATAGGCGCGCGACGCGCCGCCTGCGCGGTATCATGTGGGCTTCATCGGGTCCGGTATGGCGGCAGCAACGGGGCTGCCGCCGCCCGGCAAGAGGATCGCATGGATAAAGGACACGACAGGCAAGCGGGGAATGCGCAGGTCGTCAGGATGATCGCCCTCGTCACGCTCTGCGGCTGCGCGCTGCTGGCGGGCTGCACGAGCTTCATGGGGCAGCAGGAGAAGCGCGCGGTCGCACAGTTGCTGCCCACTGTCGGCAGCCAGGTGCGCGGCACGGTTTCGTTCGTCGAACATTCGGACGGCGTGCAGGTGAGCTACAACCTCGCGGGCCTGCAGCCCGACAGCGATCACGCATTGCAGGTGCACGAGCGCGGCGACTGCAACGCCACCGACGCCTCGAGCGCCGGCGCCGTGTTCGCGCCCGCCGCGGAGCGCCTGAAGCCCGGCGCGCGCGTGGAAGGCGACCTCGGCAATATCCATGCGGATTCGAACGGCGTGGCGTCGGGCTTTATCGTCGCCCCCGACGTCTCGCTCGACGGCGTGCGCTCCGTCCTGCAACGCGCGGTGATCGTGCACCGGGACGCCATCGACCCCTACGCGTACCCGCAGCGCGGCACGGGCCCGGCGCTCGCCTGCGGCCTGATCCGCGCCCAGTGAGCGCGGCGTTGGCGCCGGCGCGAAACGCAGTTCCAGGCATGGCGATCCACATCGCGTAAAATAGGCGCCTTTCGCACGCGGCGCGCGCCCGGTGGGTCCGTCCGCATGCTTTCCCGACCCGAATTTCTCGTCAAGTAGCGAACATGGCAATCAAGTCCGACAAGTGGATCCGGCGCATGGCCGAAGAGCAGAAGATGATCGAGCCGTTCGTGCGCGATCAGGTCCGTATGTCGGAAGACGGCCGCAAGATCGTGAGCTACGGCACCTCGAGCTACGGCTACGACATCCGCTGCGCCGACGAATTCAAGATCTTCACGAACATCAATTCGACCATCGTCGATCCGAAGAACTTCGACGAAAAGTCGTTCGTGGACTTCAAGGGCGACGTCTGTATCATCCCGCCCAATTCGTTCGCGCTGGCGCGCACGGTCGAGTATTTCCGCATTCCGCGCAACGTCCTGACGGTGTGTCTGGGCAAGTCGACCTATGCGCGCTGCGGGATCATCGTGAACGTCACGCCGTTCGAGCCCGAGTGGGAAGGGTACGTCACGCTCGAATTCTCAAATACGACACCTTTGCCTGCGAAAATCTACGCGAACGAAGGGGTGGCGCAAGTGCTGTTCTTCGAAAGCGACGAGATCTGCGAGGTCTCGTACGCGGATCGCGGCGGCAAGTATCAAGGCCAGCACGGCGTCACCCTGCCGAAGACCTGAGTTCCAGCGCACAACACTACCGGATTCAACGACATACGGGGACCGCTGCGCGTCATATGCAGCGGTCGTTTCTTTTGGAGAATCGCCCATGAAGTTTCGTTTTCCCGTCGTCATCATCGACGAAGACTTTCGCTCCGAGAACATCTCGGGTTCCGGCATCCGCGCGCTCGCCGAAGCCATCGAGAAAGAGGGCGCGGAAGTCCTCGGGCTGACGAGCTACGGCGACCTCACGTCGTTCGCGCAGCAGTCGAGCCGCGCCGCGTGCTTCATCCTCTCGATCGACGACGACGAGCTGCTGCCCTACGTCGAAGGCTCGGACGAGGAAGCGCCCGAGCACGCGCCCGCCATCGTCGCGCTGCGCGCGTTCATGGAAGCGGTGCGCAAGCGCAACTCGGACATCCCCATTTTCCTGTACGGCGAGACGCGTACCTCGCGCCATCTGCCCAACGACATCCTGCGCGAGCTGCACGGCTTCATCCACATGTTCGAGGACACGCCGGAGTTCGTCGCGCGCCACGTGATTCGCGAAGCGCGCGTGTATCTCGACGCGCTCGCGCCGCCGTTCTTCAAGGAACTCGTCAAGTACGCCGACGAAGGTTCGTACTCGTGGCACTGCCCGGGTCACTCGGGCGGCGTCGCTTTCCTGAAGAATCCGCTCGGCCAGATGTTCCACCAGTTCTTCGGCGAAAACATGCTGCGCGCCGACGTCTGCAATGCGGTCGAGGAACTCGGCCAGCTGCTCGATCACACCGGCCCGGTCGCGGCCTCGGAGCGCAACGCGGCGCGCATCTTCAGCGCGGACCACGTGTTCTTCGTGACCAACGGCACGTCCACGTCGAACAAGATCGTCTGGCACGCAACGGTCGCGCCCGGCGACATCGTGCTGGTCGACCGCAACTGCCACAAATCGATCCTGCACGCGATCACGATGACGGGCGCGATTCCCGTGTTCCTCACGCCGACGCGCAACAACTTCGGCATCATCGGCCCGATTCCGCGCGACGAGTTCAAGCCGGAAAACATCCGCAAGAAGATCGAGGCGAATCCGTTCGCCCGTGAGGCGCTCGCAAAGAATCCGAACGTGAAGCCGCGCATTCTGACGATCACGCAGAGCACGTACGACGGCGTGGTCTACAACGTCGAGATGATCAAGGATCTGCTCGGCGACATGCTCGACACGCTGCACTTCGACGAAGCCTGGCTGCCGCACGCCGAATTCCACGAGTTCTATCAGGACATGCACGCGATCGGCGCGGGCCGTCCGCGTACCAAGGCGCTGGTGTTCGCGACGCACTCGACGCACAAGCTGCTCGCCGGAATCTCGCAGGCCTCGCAGATCGTCGTGCAGGACTCGGAAGACAGCGCGTTCGACCGCCACCGCTTCAACGAGGCGTATCTGATGCACACGTCCACGTCGCCGCAATACGCGATCATCGCGTCGTGCGACGTGGCCGCCGCGATGATGGAAGCGCCGGGCGGCCCGGCACTGGTGGAAGAGTCGATCGCCGAAGCGCTCGACTTCCGCCGCGCCATGCGCAAGGTGGACGCCGAGTACGGCGACGACTGGTTCTTCCAGGTCTGGGGCCCGGACGAGCTGGCCGAAGAAGGCATCGGCTCGCGCGAAGACTGGATGCTGCGCCCGAACGATCACTGGCACGGCTTCGGCGCGCTGGCGGAAGGCTTCAACATGCTGGACCCGATCAAGGCGACCATCGTCACGCCGGGTCTGGACGTGGACGGCGAATTCGGCGAGACCGGCATTCCCGCCGCGATCGTGACGAAGTACCTGGCCGAGCACGGCATCATCGTCGAGAAGACGGGGCTGTACTCGTTCTTCATCATGTTCACGATCGGCATCACGAAGGGCCGCTGGAACTCGATGGTGACCGAGCTCCAGCAGTTCAAGGACGACTACGACAACAACCAGCCGCTGTGGCGCGTGCTGCCCGAATTCGTCGCGCAGCATCCGATGTACGAGCGCGTGGGCCTGCGCGACCTGTGCCAGCAGATCCACAGCGTCTACCGTGCCAACGATATCGCGCGCCTCACGACCGAGATGTACCTCTCGAGCATGGAGCCTGCGATGAAGCCGTCGGACGCATTCGCGAAGCTCGCGCACCGCGAGATCGACCGCGTGCCTGTCGACGAACTCGAAGGCCGCGTCACGTCGATCCTGCTCACGCCGTATCCGCCGGGTATTCCGCTGCTGATTCCGGGCGAGCGCTTCAACAAGACGATCGTGAATTATCTGAAGTTCGCGCGCGAGTTCAACGAGCGCTTCCCGGGCTTCCATACCGACATCCACGGGCTCGTGGGCGAGACCATCAACGGCCGCATCGAGTATTTCGTGGATTGCGTGCGCGACTGAACGCGCGAGGGGAGGGGATGTTGGATGGTTCTTCGGCGCGGCTAGCGCGTTATTTTGCTGCGATGGTGTCGACGCTGTCGGTGATTTCGACCGCCACGGTGCTGTTCGCCGTGGCACCGGCGGCGCGCGCCGAGGTCGCGGCGGCCGATCCGATCGATACGGCCATGCGCACCTGTCTCGCGCGCGCGGACCGGTCGTCGACGGCTGGCCAGATCCAGTGCATGGACGACGCGCGCACCGCATGGCGCAAGGCCGCCGACAACGCGCTCGCGCAACTGCTCGCGAAGCTGCCGGCCGCGCAGCAAAAGCGCTGGCAACTGAGCCAGCAGAAGTGGGTGGCCTGGCGCGACGCCGAGGACACCATGCTCGGCGCCGCATTCGCGACCACGAGCGGCAGCACCTACCAGCTCTACGAGGCGGACATGCGCCTGCAGCCGGTGCGCGATCGCGCGCTCGCGCTGCGCACCCAGGCGACGACCTACGACGGCGACGCGCCGAAGGTGCGCGCCTGCAGCGCCGATGCGCGCTGCGAGCACGTGAGCTATGACCTCAATCGCTACTACCGTCAGCTCTATGCGCGCATACCGAAGCACGCCCGGCCTACGGTTGCACGCGCACAAAGCGACTGGCGCGCGTATCGCGACGCGACCACGCCGCTCATCGACGAGCATGCGCGACTCGATCTGCTAGGCGGGCGCCTCGCGACCTTGAAGCGCCTCGCCGAAACGGTGAACAACCACTGAGGCTGCGCCTTCAGTCGAGGATGAACTGCTCCGGCGCGCGCGCCGGCAGCGCAGTCGGCTCGCCCATCAGGTCGTGCAACGCGACTTCGATGCCGGTCGACATCAGGTTGAGCGCGAGGTCGTTGTCTTCGGTGCCGAACGGGTCTTCGAGCTGCGAGGCGATCGCCTCGTGGGCCATGAACGCGTAGGCCACGAACACGGCGAAGATCGGCGTCAAACCGCCGATGCTGTCGACGAGGCCGAACGGCAGCATCGCGCAGAAGAAGTACACGGTGCGATGAATCATCACCGTATAGGCGAACGGCAGCGGCGTGGAGACGATGCGCTCGCACCCGCCGATCACATCCGAAATGCCATTGAGATTATGTTCGAACGCGAGCACCGCGTAGCCGTCGAGGCGGCCTTCGCGCGTCTCGCGCTGGACCCATTCCGAAGCGCACAGCAGGAGCGTGGCCGGGCGGTAGCGCGCCGCCATCACGCGCGCGAACAGCGCGGGCGCCAGGCGCGACTCGAGATCGGCGCGCGGGTCGGTGTTGCGCAGTTGATGGCGCAGCGCATGCGGCAGCGCAGCGAGCAGACCGGCCAGTTCGCTCGCCCGCTCGCGTGTTGCCGCTTCGTCGCCGCTGCGCGGGAGCGTCAGCGCCTGGCGCACCAGCGAGCGCGTCTCATTGAGCATTTGCCCCCAGAGCTTGCGGCCCTCCCAATAGCGGTCGTAGCTCGCGCTGTTGCGAAAGCCGAGAAACACCGCGAGCGCAATACCGATCAGCGAGAACGGCACGGTGCTCAGGTTGACCGTGAGCTTGAGGATGTGATCGTGCGCGGCCACTGCGATGATCGACAGTACCAGCACGATGAAGAGGCGCGGCAGAAGTTGCGGCAGCACGGAGCCGCGCCACGCGAGCAGCATGCGGAACCAGTGGAGGTGAGGGCGGACGATCATGGGGCAGGTGTTGGGGGCGAAGACGAAACCTGACGGAGCAAGTCGTCAGTATGGCGCGGGATCGTAGGCCATGACGCGCGGCTGCCGGGCGCACACTTCCGGCATTTTGCTGCGGGTACAGCGCGCTGTCATGTGTGTCCTCATGGGCATGGTCACCTTGTGCGCCGCCCAAAAGCAAACCGGGCGCGCGACGTTGTCCGTCGCGCGCCCGGTTGGGCTTTAGACTGCGGCCGTTTTCCGCCCGTTGCGCTGCGCTTACTTGAGCGCCGCGCGCGCCGCCGCGATGGCCGCACGCACCTGCTCGGGCGCGGTGCCGCCCGGATGGTTGCGCGCCGAGACCGAGCCTTCGAGCGTCAGCACTGCGAACACGTCTTCGGCCAGCAGGTTCGACACGGCCGGCAGTTCGCGGCGCATCTCGTCGAGCGTGAGGTCGGCCAGATCGCAGTTGCGGTCCACGCAGATACGCACCGCGTGCGCCACGGCTTCGTGCGCGTCGCGGAACGGCAGGCCCTTCTTGACGAGGTAGTCGGCCAGATCCGTGGCCGTGGAGAAGCCCTGCAGCGCCGCCGCGCGCATCGCCTGCTCCTTGACCGTGATGCCCGCGACCATCTCCGCGAAGATGCGCAGCGTGTCTGCCACGGTATCGACCGTGTCGAACAACGGCTCCTTGTCTTCCTGGTTGTCCTTGTTGTAGGCGAGCGGCTGGCCCTTCATGAGCGTGAGGAGCGCCATGAGATGGCCGTTGACGCGGCCGGTCTTGCCGCGCGCGAGTTCCGGCACGTCCGGGTTCTTCTTTTGCGGCATGATCGACGAGCCCGTGCAGAAGCGGTCGGCCAGATCGATGAAGCCCACGCGCGGGCTCATCCACAGTACCAGTTCTTCCGAGAAGCGCGAGACGTGCGTCATCACCAGCGCGGCCGCCGCCGTGAATTCGATGGCGAAGTCGCGATCGGACACGGCGTCGAGCGAGTTTGCGCAGATGCCGTCGAAGCCCAGCGTCTTCGCCACGGCGAAGCGGTCTACGGAAAAGCTCGTGCCCGCGAGCGCCGCCGCACCGAGCGGCAGACGGTTCACGCGCTTGCGGCAGTCCACCATGCGCTCGGCGTCCCGCGTGAACATTTCCACATAGGCGAGCAGGTGATGCCCGAAGGTGACCGGCTGCGCCACTTGCAGGTGCGTGAAGCCGGGCATGATCGTGCCCGAGTGCTGTTCGGCCAGGTCGAGCAGCGCGCCGCGCAGGTCGCCGAGCAGGCCGCCGATGCGGTCGATCTCGCCGCGCAGCCAGAGGCGGATGTCGGTCGCGACCTGGTCGTTGCGCGAGCGGCCCGTGTGCAGCCGCTTGCCCGCATCGCCGATCAGGGCGGTCAGGCGCGCTTCGATGTTCAGGTGCACGTCTTCGAGGTCGAGCAGCCATTCGAATTCGCCGCGCTCGATTTCGCCCTTGATCTTCGCCATGCCGCCCTCGATGGCGGCGAGGTCGTCGGCGGAGATGATCTTCTGCGCGGCCAGCATGGACGCATGCGCGAGCGAGCCCTCGATATCGACGAGCGCAAGGCGCTTGTCGAAGAAGACCGACGACGTGTAGCGCTTGACCAGCTCCGACATGGGTTCGGAGAAGCGAGCCGACCAGGCTTCGCCTTTTTTGTGCAGTTGGGACGTCATGGTGATGGGGCGTGAACGAGCAAGCGGTGAGAAGGCGTGCCGCGCGGCGCATTGCGCTGCATTGCGTCAAGCACGGCGGGAAAGAACTCGATTTTAACATTGGCGGTCTGCCGCAACGCCGCCAGGCGGCCCGCGCCGCTCAGAGCCGCACCAGCACCACGAGCTTGAGATCTTCGCGATGCGCGGGCTTGAAGGTGATCTGGTCGCAGGCGATGCGGCCGTGGCGCGGATGGTTGAACTCGCGCCGGCCGCCCTCGCGCTCGAACACGTCCTGCGAGGCCCAGAAGCGCGCGAAGTCATCGCTTGCGGCGATCAGCGAGTCGATCAGCGCGCGCGTGGGCGCGTCGTTGAGGTGGCGGATGGAGTCGGCGCGGAACTCGGCGGCCAGGCGCCGCGCGCGCGTTTCCCAGTCCACGATCAGCTCGCGCCCGAGCGGCTCGGTGAACGTGAAGCGCAGCAGGTTGCGGTCGTGCTCGCCGTCGAGCCAGCCCGTGAAGAGGTCCGCCGCATGCGCGTTCCAGGCGAGCGCCGTCCACTGGCGGTCGAGCACGTACGCGGGGGCGTCCACGAGCTTCACCGTTTGCAGCAGCGTGGCGGGCGCGTCCGCGGCGGTGGCCGGATCGGGCTCGGCGGGGTCGCGCTGCGCGGCCAGCTCGAACAGATAGGCGCGCTCGGCGCGCGAGAGCCGCAGTGCGACGGCGATGCGCGCGAGCGCGTCCGCCGAAGCCGAAACGGGGCGGCCCTGCTCGATCCACGTGTACCAGGTCGGGCTCACGCCGCACAGCTGTGCGACTTCCTCACGGCGCAGGCCAGGCGTGCGGCGGCGCGGGCCGGGCGGCAGGCCGACCTCCGCGGGCGAAAGACGCTCGCGATGGGCGCGGATGAATTCGCCCAGCGCGCGGGCGGGCGTTGCGTCGAGGGTTTTGCCGGCGGCGGCGGGTGAAGCCGGGGAGGGCGTATCGAGGCTCATTGGGCGTGGGGCTAGTGGCAGCGATACCAGAATAATCGCTTAACTTGTACTGGTACAAAACGGACTCTATTGTAGCGTCTGACGCGGCGACGGGCCGCCACGTCAGCCAGCCCGGAGATTGCAGACCCCTCGGCGCGCGGCGCTCGCCGCTTCGCGCCCCACATAAAGCACCGCATAAGAACCCGCAAAAGGAGCATGCGATGAAGCATCACGATCAGGTCGCCGACGCGTTCGGCTCGACCGCCGCCGCCTACCTCACGAGCCAGGTCCACGCGAGCGGCGCGGATCTGGAGAACCTCGCCGCGACCTTCGCGGCCACCTGCGGCAATGCGACGGTGCTGGACATGGGCTGCGGCGCGGGCCACGCGAGCTTCGCCGTGGCGCCGCACGTGCGCGAAGTCGTGGCCTACGACATCGCTCCGCAGATGCTCGCCACGGTCGAAGCCGCCGCGAAGGAGCGCGGCTTGACGACCGTGCGCACGCAGCAGGGCGCGGCGGAAACGCTGCCGTTCGCCGACGCGAGCTTCAACTGGGCCGTGAGCCGCATGAGCGCGCACCACTGGCGCGACGTGCCGCGCGCGCTTGCCGAAGTGCACCGCGTACTCAAGCCGGGCGGACGGCTGAAGTTCATCGACATCGCGGGCATCGACGATCCGCTTTACGACACGCATATTCAGGCGATCGAACTGTTGCGCGATGCGTCGCACATTCGCGACTACCGCGCCGACGAGTGGATCGCGATGCTCGACGCCGCCGGCTTCGACGCGAAGGTGAGCGCGCGCTGGCGCATCGCGCTCGATTTCGATTCGTGGGTCGCGCGCATGCGCACGCCGCCGGAGCGCGTGACGGCGATCCGCTCGATGTGGGAGCGCGCGCCCGATGAAGTGCGCCAATATTTCGATGTGCAGAGCGATTCGTCGTTCAAGCTCGACGCCCTGATGATCGAGGCGACGCGGCGCGATTGACGCTCGCCTGAGGCAATAAAAAACGGCGTCGTGACCGCGAGGGCACGACGCCGTTTGCACAGGAGCACAGCGCGAACGCTCAACCCGTATTGCGCAGCCCCGCCGCAATCCCGTTGATCGTCAGATGAATACCGCGCCGCACGCGCGGGCTCGGGTCGCCGGCGCGATAGCGCTTGATCAGCTCCACCTGCAAGTGATTCAACGGATCGAGATACGGGAAGCGGTTCTTGATCGAACGCGCGAGCAGCGGGTTGTCGGCGAGTCGTCCGGGGGCGCCCGTGATCTCACCGAGCACCTTCGTCGTGCGCTCCCATTCGGCCACGATGCGCTCGAATACGAGCTTGCGCAGCTTCTTGTCCGCGACGAGTTGCGCGTAGCGCGAGGCCACCGCGAGGTCGGTCTTCGCGAGCGTCATGTCCATGTTCGAGAGCAGGTTCGAGAAGAACGGCCAGGTCTTGTACATCTTCTTGAACATCGCGAGACGGCGCGCGCGCTCGGCGTCGCTGCCCGCATCGTCGAGATACGAGGCCACCGCGCTGCCAAAGCCGTACCAGCCCGTGAGCAGCAGGCGGCACTGGCCCCACGAGAAGCCCCACGGAATCGCGCGCAGATCGTCGATCTTGCGGTTCTTCGGGTCCTGCAGCTTGCGCGAGGCCGGGCGGCTACCGATGTTCAGCTCGGCGATTTCCGTGATCGGCGTGGAGGCGAAGAAGTAGTCCGTGAAGCCGGGCGTCTCGTAGACGAGCGAGCGGTACGCGGCCATCGCGGCGTCGGAGAGCGATTGCATCGTCTGCTCGAACGCGGGCAGCTGGTCGGGCGCGTTGCTCGCCCCGCCCATCGGCAGCAGCGTCGCTTCGAGCGTCGCGGCGATCACCGTTTCGAGGTTGCGGCGGCCGATCTCCGGATTGCCGAACTTGCTCGCGATGACTTCACCCTGCTCGGTCAGGCGGATCTGGCCTTCGACCGTGCCCGGCGGCTGCGAGAGGATCGCGTTGTAGGTCGGGCCGCCGCCGCGGCCCACCGTGCCGCCGCGGCCGTGGAACAGACGCAGCGTGATGCCGCGCTGCTTGTATAGCGCGACGAGCGCGAGTTCCGCACGATACAGCTCCCAGTTCGAGGTGAGGAAGCCGCCGTCCTTGTTGCTGTCCGAGTAGCCGAGCATGATTTCCTGCTCGTTGCCCTGGTGCTCGACGATGGCGTCGATGCCGGGCAGCGCGAGCAGGTCGCGCATGATGCCCGGCGCGTGGCGCAAGTCGGGAATCGTCTCGAAAAGGGGGATCACCATCAGCGCGGCCTTCGCGGGGTCTTCCGCGTGGCCGAGGCGCCCGCTCATGAGACCGGTTTCCTTCTGCAGCAGCATCACTTCGAGCAGGTCGGAAACCGTTTCGGTGTGCGAGATGATGTAGTTGCGCACGGCGCGCGCGCCGAACTTCTCGCGCGTCACGCGCGCCATCTCCAGCACGCCCAGCTCGCTTTTCACGAGCTCGGAATAGTCGAGGTACGGCGAGCGCAGCGTGCGCGGATCGGCGAGCTGCGCGAGCAGCACGATCTGCTTGTCTTCTTCGGAAAGCGCCGCGTAGTCGGCTTCGACACCGGCGCGCGCGAGCAGCTCCGTAATCACGGCTTCGTGGATGTCCGAACTCTGGCGCAGATCGATCGAGGCGAGATGGAAGCCGAACACGTCGACGGCGCGCATGAGCGGCGCAAGCCGCGTGGTGGCGAGCGACGCGCCGTGATGCTCGGCGAGCGAATCCATCAGGATATGCAGGTCGCGCGAGAACTCGTCGGCATCGGCATAGGGCTTGGCACGCACGGGCGCGGCGTTGCGGCCCGCGCTGCGCACGGCCACCACGCCTTCGCCCAGACGCACGCGCGCGCTCGCGGCGAGGCGCGTATATACGCCGATCAGCGCGCGGCGATACGGCTCGTCCACGCGGTGCGGCGACTGGTCGGGCGAGGCTTCGGCGAGCGCCTTCAGTTCTTCGCTTGCGCCCGCGAGCAGGTTCGACACCGAAAGCTCGGCGCCGAGGCGGTGCACTTCGTCGAGGTAATGCTGCAGGATCACCTGCGCCTGGCGCTCGCTCGCTTCTTCGAGCGTGGCGGCGGTGACGTTCGGGTTGCCGTCGCGGTCGCCGCCGATCCAGCTGCCCATCTGGAAGAACGCGGGCAGGCGCGCCGAAAGGCCGTGCTCCTTTAGCTGCGTTTCGATCTCGCTGTAAAGCGCCGGGATCTCGGTGAGGAAGGTCGTGTGGTAATACGAAAGCGCGTTTTCGATTTCGTCGCCCACGGTCAGGCGCGACTCGCGCAGCATGCGCGTTTGCCAGAGCGAGGTCACGCGCGCGCGCAGGAGCGACTCGTTGTGCTCGAGCTCGCGATGCGTGAGCGGCTGGTCGCGCTCGGCGAGCAGGCGCGCGATGTCGTGCTGCGAGTCGAGCGTGCTCTTGCGCTGCACTTCCGTGGGGTGCGCGGTGAGCACGGGGACGATCAGCGCGTCGTTGAAGAACTGCTGGAGCACCGGCGTCGCGGCCGCGCCCGCCAGTGCGAGACGTTCGAGCGAATGCGCGATGGTGCCCGCCTGCGGCGCCGAGCCCGCGAGGTCGTGAATGCGGCGGCGGCGGTTGCGGTGGCGATCTTCAGCGATGTTCGCGAGATGCGAGAAGTAGCTGAACGCGCGCACGACGCTCACGGTCTGCTCGGGCGAGAGCGCGCGCAACTGCTTTTCCAGCGCGAGCGCGTCGGCGCTGTCGTCCTCGCGGCGAAAGCGCACGGCGGTCTGACGAATGGATTCCACGACGTCGAATACCGCGTCGCCTTCCTGCTCGCGCAGCACTTCGCCGAGCAGGCGGCCCAGGTAGCGGATGTCTTCGAAGAGCGGCTGGTCCTTGTCGTCGCGCGCGCGACCATTGCGCGAAGCGCCGGCGGGCGTTTTCGGAGCCTTCACCGCCTTCGTGGCCTTCGTCGCTTTTTCGGCCTTCGGCTTCTTCGCCGCCTTGACAGCCTCGGCGGCCGGTTTCGTCGTCGCGGATTTCGTGGTCTTCGTGGTCTTCGTCGTTTTCGCCGGTTTCGTGGACGGCGCGGCCGATGCGGCCTTCGAAGTTGCGTTCTGCGATGCGGTGTTGCGGCGCTCTGCGCGCGCCGAGCCGGAAGACTTCACGATGTTTTCCTTGAGGCTTGCCAGGATATGGGCAGGTTAGTCGGAGAACTGCCAACTGCATGACCGCGGCGCGTGCCGGGCCGTGTACTGCGGGTGCAACCTGGAGAGGGCGGAAGGTGCCACCCGGTGCGAGCCGTGCGGATAGGGCAGAGGCGGCGCGGCTCGCCAATGGCGGTGCGCCGGGTGCAGGCCTTGCTGGAGAGTGCGCCGCTCGCGAGGGCGAGCGCAAGCCGAAGCGGCGCCGCGGCCGCGCGGGCCGCGTTTGTGCCAGCCGCATGCCAGACGCGCGCCAGTTTGCCTACGATGGGTACAGTAAGCGCCGCTGCAACGCCTGAGTCTCTTCCTTGCCGCCGCCCGCGCCCTGTCAGCCTGTCCCAGCGGGGAGGCGGTAAAAAGGGCGCGTGCTAACATTGCCTGTTATCCGATCCTGCTTTTCATCCCGTCATTCGATGTACTTGTCATGAACTCCGAGACGTTATCCGCGCCCATGCCCCGCACCCTGGTGATCGCTTCGCGGGAGAGCCGCCTCGCGATGTGGCAGGCCGAGCATGTGCAAGCTGCGCTGCACAAATTATATCCAGCCTGCGACGTGAAAATTGTTGGAATGACGACACGCGGCGATCAAATTCTCGACCGCACGCTCTCGAAGGTGGGCGGCAAGGGTCTTTTCGTCAAGGAACTGGAGCAGGCGCTGGCCGAGGGCCGCGCCGATCTCGCCGTGCACTCGCTCAAGGACGTGCCGATGGAGCTTCCGGAAGGCTTCACGCTCGCGGCCATCATGGAGCGCGAGGACCCGCGCGACGCGTTCGTCTCCAACGACTACGACTCGCTCGCCGCGTTGCCGGCGGGCAGCGTGGTGGGCACGTCGAGCCTGCGCCGCGAGTCGATGATCCGCGCGCGCTATCCGCATCTCGACGTGAAGCCGTTGCGCGGCAATCTCGACACGCGCCTCGCCAAGCTCGACCGCGGCGATTACGCGGCCATCATTCTCGCGGCGGCGGGCTTGAAGCGCCTTGGCCTCGGCGCGCGTATCCGCGCGCTCATCGAGCCCGAGGACAGCCTGCCGGCGGCGGGGCAGGGCGCGCTCGGCATCGAGATCCGCGCCGATCGCGCCGATATTGCCGCATGGCTCGCGCCGTTGCACGACGACGCCACCGCGAAGGCCGTCGAAGCCGAGCGCATGGTTTCGCGCGCACTGGGCGGCAGCTGCACGGTGCCGCTCGCGGCCTACGCGCAGTGGCACGATGGCAAGCTTGCGCTGCGCGGCACGATCGCCATGCCCGACGCGAGCCGGGTGCTCGCGGCGCAGGAGGCCACCGCGGCATCCACGCTCGACGATGCCATGGCGCTCGGCCGCCGCGTTGCCGACGACCTCATCGCGCAGGGCGCGCTCGAGATCGTGCGCGCACTCGCGGACGCGGCCCAGGCCGCCGATGGTCCGAATGCGGCGCCCGCCAGCGGCGGCGCCGCCCACAACCCTACCGGCGCGGGCGAAGGCCCGGCCTCCAGATGATGGCCGGCCCGAGGCAACCATACGGCAACCCCGACCAGCCCGACGACTGGGGCGGGCCGGGCGACGCCTCTACCGGCGCGAAGCGCGCGTCACCGGCAAGCGGCGATAACAGCCATGGTGGCAATGGCAATGGCAATGGCAATGGCAATGGCAATGGCGACGGTAAGCCATTCACCGTCGTCATGACCCGGCCGGCCGGTCAGTCGGATGGTCTGGCGGGGCGACTCGCGCAGCACGGCATGCGCACGCTCGACTTTCCGCTCATCGCCATTGCGCCCGTGACCGACGAAGCGCCGCTGCGCGCCGCGCTCGGCGCGCTCGAACGCTATGCGCTCGTCGTGTTCGTTTCGCCGAACGCCGTCGATCGCGCGTTCGCATGCTATGCCTCGGTCTCGTCGATCTGGCCGCCCGCGCTGCCCGTGGCCGTGGTCGGCCCGGCGAGCGTGGCCGCACTCGAGCGGCACGGCGTGGCGGCCCCCGAGCATCGCGTGGTGAGCCCTGCGGGCGCGGGGGAAGAAGAGCCCGCGCGCTTCGATTCCGAGTCGCTTTACGCCGCGCTCGAAAAGACCTTCGGCGTGGATGCCTTCGCGGGCAAGCGCGTCCTGATCGTGCGCGGCGACGGCGGCCGCGAGTGGCTCGCCGAGCGTCTGCGCGAAGCGGGCGCCGAGGTCGAGACCGTGGCGGCCTACCGCCGCGTCGTGCCCGAGCCGCCCATTGCCGCCTGGACGCGGGTGCACGCGCTGCTCGAAGGCGCGCCGCACGCGTGGCTCGTCACGAGCTCCGAGGGCGTGCGCAACCTCGACGAACTCGCGCGCGAGCACCTCACGGCCGGCGAGATCGTCGAGCTGCGTCATGCGCCGCTTGTCGCGCCGCACCCGCGGATCGCCGAGACGGCGCGCTCAATGGGTTTTGATAGGATTACGGTGTCCGGCGCGGGCGACGAACGCATCGTCGAGACGCTGCTAAGCCTCGCTTCTTCCGTTGTTCAACCGGTTCAGAACACTCCGGCCCAGGCGCCGGCCAACCCACGCATGACAGATTCGAACAACTCAAGCAGCACAACAAACCAGGGCGCCCTCGCCACGGGCGCGGCCGCTTCCAGCAGCGCGTCGGCTTCGGGCAGCGCATCGGCGCGGCCTTCGTATGCGTCGTCGGGCGCGGGCTCTTCCGCGCCGCTGACGCCACCGCCGGGCGCGGGCAACGGGCGGCGCGGCGCAGGCTCGGCGCTGCTGTGGCTCGTCCTGGTGCTGGTCGCGGCGGGCTCGGGCGCAGGCGGCTATTTCCTCAATCGCAAGGTCGACAACCTCGGCATGCAGGCCATTCAACGCCAGCAGGCGAGCGAGCAGCAGACCGCCGCGCTGCGTGCGCGCGCCGACCAGGCTGTGGCGGGCGCACAGCAGGTCGACAAGCAGATCGCCCAGCTCGAAGGCAAGATCGCCGACGCGCAGAATTCGCAGCAGGCGCTTGCGCAGCAATACGCCGACCTGTCGAAGAGCCGCGACGACTGGACGCTCGCCGAAGTCGGCCAGATGCTGTCGAGCGCGAGCGAGCAGCTCCAGCTCACGGGCAACACGCAGCTCGCACTGTTCGCGCTGCAAAGCGCCGACACGCGCCTCGCCGCCTCGGACAACGCGCAGGCCATCGCCGTGCGCAAGGCGATCGCGCAGGACATCGACAAGCTCAAGGCCGCGCCGTCGACGGACCTCACGGGTCTCGCCATCAAGCTCGACACCGCGCTCGGCCAGATCGACTCGCTGCCGCTTTCGGGCGAGGCGATCGTCGCGCATACGAAGCCGGAGGCTGCACAGCCCGCCGATATCGCCCAGGTTGCCGCGGCGACCAACCAGCCGAAATGGAAGGTGTGGATCGACACCTTCGTCGACGGCGTGGGCAAGCAGATCGCGAGCCTCGTGCAGGTGCGCCGCATCGACAACGCGGACGCCATGCTCGTGTCGCCCGATCAAGGCTATTTCGTGCGTGAGAACCTGAAGCTGCGTCTGCTTTCGGCGCGCCTGTCGCTGCTCTCGCGCAACCAGGACACGCTCAAGTCCGACCTCGCGGCCGCCGACGCCACGCTCGCACGCTACTTCGACAGTGCGTCGAAAGACACGCAAACGGTGCGCGGACTGCTCAAGGAAGTGAACGACGGCTCGGCCGCCGTCACGCTGCCCACGCTCGACACGAGCCTGAAGGCGATTCAGCAATACCGGAGCCGGGGGTAAGACATGGCGATCCGTGGACTCCTCTGGCTCGCGCTTCTGTTCGCGATTGCCGTCGCGCTCGCGACTGTCGGGCGCTTCGACACCGGGCAGGTGCTGCTCGTCTATCCGCCGTATCGCGTGGACGTCTCGCTCAACCTGTTCGTGGTCGGCATCGTGGTGGCGTTCCTGCTGCTATACGCGATCCTGCGTTTCGCTCGCAACATCGTGACGATGCCGCGCCGCGTGGGCGCCTACCGCGCGCGCATGCGTGCCGAGAAGGCGAACTCGGCGCTGCGCGATGCCGTGGGCAATCTCTACGCGGGCCGCTTCTCGCGCGCCGAGAAAGCCGCACGCGATTCGCTCGCCGACGCGAAGAATACGAGCGCCGCGGGCCTGATCGGCGCGACGGCTGCGCACCGTCTGCACGAATACGCGCGCCGCGACGAATGGCTCACCCAGGTCGACGACCCCGACCTCCAGGAAGCGCGCCTCATGGCGACCGCCGACATGCGCGCCGACGGCCGCGACGCCGATGGTGCGCTTGCCGCGCTCACCGAAATGCGCACGCAGGGCGGCCGCCGCATCCACGCGCAACAGATCGCACTGCGCGCGCAGCAGCAGCTCAAGAACTGGAGCGAAGTGCTCAAGCTCGTGAAGACGCTGGAAAAGCGCGAAGCGTTGCACCCGGCCGTGGCCGTGCGCCTGCGCCAGCTCGCGGCGGAAAATCTGCTGCGCGACCGTCGTCACAACGCCGATGCGCTGCTCGAACTGTGGCAGTCGCTCTCGAACGTCGAGCGTCACTCGCCGCGTCTCGCCGACTGCGCCGCCGAACTGCTGATCGCGCTCGATCGCCAGGCCGACGCGCGCAAGATCGTCGAGGAAGCGCTCGCGCAGAACTGGGACGCGCGCTTGCTGCGCCGCTATCCGGACACGGCGGGCAGCGACGCGCTGCCGCTCATCCAGAAGGCCGAGATTTGGCGCAAGGAGCGCCCTGAGGACGGCGACCTGCTGTTCGCGCTGGGCCGCCTGTGCCTGAAGCAGCAACTGTGGGGCAAGGCGCAGTCGTTCCTCGAAGCCGCGCTCAAGTCCGCGGACGCCACGCAGAACGAGCCGCTCAAGATCCGCTCGCATCGCGCACTCGCGCGTCTGCACGAGCAGCTCGGCGACGGCGAGAAGGCCGCTTCGCACTATCGGGAAAGTGCGCTGTCGATGAACGTGGTGTAAAGCAGCCCGCGACGAATCCGAAGCCGCAATAAAAACGGCCGCCTGCAAAACAGGCGGCCGTTTGTTTTTGCTGAAGCCGTAATGCGCTTAGCGGTTCACGAGCTTCGCCGGTGCCGAAAGCGCGAGCAAACCGCCCAGGATCATGAACGCGGCGAGCATGTACATGCCCGAATCGTTGGCCTTGGTGGCCTCTTTGAGCCAGCCCACCGCGTACGGGCTCAGGAAGCCCGCGAGATTGCCGATCGAGTTGATGAGTGCGATACCCGCCGCCGCGCCCGTGCCTGCGAGCCAGGCCGTGGGCAGGCTCCAGAACAGCGGCAGCGTGGTGAGAATGCCCATCGTCGCGATGGTGAGCGCCGTCATGGCGAGCGTCGTGTCGTGCGCCCACGTGACCGAAAGGACGAGGCCGAGCGCACCGATGGCGGCCGGCACGGCGATGTGCCAGCGGCGCTCGCGCGTGCGGTCGGCGCTCTTCGCCACCAGCACCATGCCGACCACGGCCGCGGCGAACGGAATCGCCGAAAGCAGGCCGATCGTGAGCGCGTCTTTCACGCCCGTCGCCTTGATGATGGTGGGCAGCCAGAAGCTCACGCCGTAGAGGCCCATCACGAACGAGAAGTAGGTGAGGCTCATCACCAGCACGCGCGCGCTCGTGAGTACGGTCATGATCGGCGGGTCCTCCTTGGTGGCATCTTCAGCGGCGATGTTGCGCTCGAGCAGCGCGCGCTCTTCTTCCGTGAGCCACTTCGCTTTTCCGATGCGGTCGTCGAGCACGAAGAACACCAGCACGCCGACGATCACCGAAGGCAGCCCTTCGAGCAGGAACAGCCACTGCCAGCCTTGCCAGCCGTTCGCGCCATCGAAGGACTTGAGAATCCAGCCCGACACCGGACCGCCGATCACGCCCGACAGCGCAATGGCCGTCATGAACCACGTGGTCATGCGCCCGCGGCGGTGCGCCGGATACCAGTAGGTGAGATAGAGGATGATGCCGGGGAAGAAGCCCGCCTCGCACAGGCCGAGCAAAAAGCGCATCACGTAGAACATGGTGGGCGTGGTGACGAACATCGTCAGGATGGAGACGAGGCCCCACGTGACCATGATGCGCGCGATCCACACGCGCGCACCCACGCGATGCAGGATGATATTGCTTGGCACTTCGAACAGAAAGTAGCCGACGAAGAATATGCCCGCGCCGAAGCCATAAACCGCATCGGAGAGATTGAGCGCCGAACTCATCTGCAGCTTGGCGAAGCCCACGTTGACGCGGTCCAGATACGCGACCACGTAACACAGCATGAGAAGCGGAATGAGACGCCACGCGACTTTGCGGTACGTGGCTTCTTCGAAGGCGGAGGGCGGGGCACCCGCTCCCGCTTGCGGCAGATGATTCGCTGGACTGGCCATGGTGTCTCCTAAGCGATCTTGCTCGTTGGCGTGTTTGTTGTATTGCCGCCTTGATATGGCGGGTATTCGACGCGAAAGCACGAACATTCTATACGCGCCGCCGTGGCGCGACGGCGCGTATCTGTCGGGGAAAACACCGATCGGCCAGCTGGCGGGCGCAACTATACACAGCGCCCGCCATCCACTTCGATGCAGGTGCCGGTAATGAACGCGGCCTCATCCGAAGCGAGATAGAGACACGCATTGGCCACGTCCTGCGGCGTGGAAAAGCGCCCGAGCGGAATGGTCGCGACGAAGCGCTGGCGGTTCTCGGGCGTGTCGGGCACGCCCATGAACTCCGCCGTGAGCCCCGTATCGCCGATCACGGGATTCACGCAGTTCACGCGAATCTGGTCGGGGCCCAGCTCGGCCGCCAGCGCCTTGCTGGCCACGATCATCGCGCCCTTGCTGCCGTTGTACCAGACGAGCCCGGGCCGGGGCCGGATGCCGGCCGTAGACGCGATATTGACGAACGCGCCGCTGCCGCGCTCCCGAAAGTGCGGCACGAACGCGCGCACGCTCCAGTAGAGGCCCTTCACGTTGACCGCGTATACGCGGTCGAACTCAGCTTCGCTCACTTCGAGCACGGGCTTGTTGCGATGCGTAGTGCCTGCGTTGTTGACGACGATCTGCACGCTGCCGAAGTCCTCGATGGCCGCCTCGCGCAGCGCGTGCCAGTCGGCTTCGCGCGTGATGTCGCCTTGCACGGCAATGGCCTTGCCGCCTGCGAGCGCGATCTCGCTCGCCACGCGCTCGGCGGCGTCACCGTTCAGATCGTTGATGACGACGTTCGCGCCTTCGCGCGCGTAAGTCCTGGCGATCCCTTCGCCGAAGCCCGAGCCGCCGCCGGTCACGACGGCCGTCTTGCCTTTGAGTCGCATGGTGTCTCCGTATGTATGAGTATCGACATGTTCAGCCGTGCCGGATCGCAATCGTCTTGAGCACCGTGAAGCCATAGAGTGCTTCGAAGCCTTTTTCGCGCCCGTGTCCCGAGTGCCGCGTGCCGCCGAACGGCAATTCGACGCCGCCGCCCGCGCCGTAGTTGTTGACGAACACCTGGCCCGCGCGCACGCGCCGGGCGAGACGCATCTGGCGCGCGCCGTCGCGTGTCCAGATGCCGGCGACGAGGCCATAAGGCGTGCCATTGGCGAGCGCGAGCGCTTCTTCCTCGCTCTCGAAGGGCATGGCCGCGAGCACCGGGCCGAACACTTCCTCCTGGGCGAGGCGGCTTTGCGGCGGCACGTCGCGCAGGAGCGTCGGGACTTCGTAGAAGCCGCCGCTGGGCGCATCGGCTTCGAGCGTGCCGCTTGCCGCCGTGGCGATGCGGCTCGCGGCCGCTTCGTCGAGAAAGGCGCGCACACGCTGGCGCTGCTTCTCGTTGATGAGGGGGCCGCAGTCGAGATCGGCACTGGCCGGGCCCACGCGCAACTTGCCGAACGAGGCGGCGAGCCGGTCGATGAGCGGCTCGTAGGCGTTGCGCTCGATCAGCACGCGGCTGCCCGCCGAACAGGTCTGCCCCGCGTTCTGCACGATCGCGGCGACGAGCACGGGCAGCGCGGCGTCGAAATCGGCATCGGCGAAGACGATTTGCGGCGACTTGCCGCCCAGTTCGAGCGTGACGGGCACATGGTGCTCGGCGGCCATCTGCGCGACGAGCTTGCCCGTTTGCGGCGAGCCCGTAAACGAGATGTGGTCGATGCCCGGATGCGCGCTGAGCGCCGCGCCCGCCTCATGCCCGAGCCCGGTGACGATGTTGAGCGCGCCCGCGGGCAGACCGGCTTCGCGCGCGAGTTCGGCTACGCGCAGCAGCGACACGCAGGCGTCCTCGGCGGGCTTCACCACGCACGCGTTGCCGGTGGCGAGCGCCGCGCCCACGCTGCGGCCGAAGATCTGCATCGGGTAATTCCAGGGCACGATGTGGCCCGTCACGCCGTGCGGCTCGCGCACCGTGAGCACCGTGTAGCCGGCCTGGTAGGGCAGCGTTTCGCCGTGCAGCTTGTCGGCGGCGCCGGCGTAGAACTCGAAATAGCGCGCGAGCGCGGCGGCGTCGGCGCGCGCCTGCTTGAGCGGCTTGCCGGTGTCGCGCGCTTCGAGCTGCGCGAGTTCTTCCTTGTGCTGGCCGACGAGACCCGAGAGCGCGAACAGCATGCGCCCGCGTTCGGCGGCGCTCAGTGCGCCCCAGGCGCCCTCGAAGGCTTTGCGTGCGGCCGTGACGGCCGAGTCGATGTCGGCTGCATTGCCGCGCGCGAGTTGCGCGAAGGGCTGGCCGGTGGAGGGATCGATCGCGGCGAGCGTCTCGCCGCTGGCGGGCGATTGCCACTCGCCGCCGATGAAGTGCTTCGCTTCTTCCATGTATGCGCCTCGTAAGTAGGGAGTGAAGCGGGGATGAAACGCGGAAGGGAAACGCAAAAACGGGAAACGTCGCCGAAGCGTGGCTCGGATCGCCCGAAGGAGGGCCGCGCCGGCAGATCGATTATCGCGCCAATTGCGGGCGCCACGCGCGGGAATTCAGCAGCCACTTCATCTGCGTGCGGGAAAGCCCTGGGCCGAACTGCCGGCCGCCCTGGCCGATTGGCTATAATGGCGTCCATCCTCCAACGTCCGCGACGTTCGGTTCCGCGCCGTTTTTCCGCGCGAGCCGTCGATTTTTCCCCTTCTCAACAGAGAGCGCTCATGAGCTTTGCAAATGTCCCCGCCGGCAAGGATCTGCCGCAAGACTTCAACGTGATCATCGAGATTCCCGCGCAAAGCGATCCGGTGAAATACGAAGCCGACAAGGACCTGGGCCTGCTCGTCGTCGACCGTTTCGTCGGCACGGGCATGCGCTATCCCGTGAACTACGGCTTCATTCCGCAGACGCTCTCCGGCGACGGCGACCCGGTCGACGTGCTCGTGATCACGCCGTTCCCGCTGCTGGCCGGCTCGGTCGTGCGCTCGCGCGCGCTCGGCATGCTGCAGATGACCGACGAGTCGGGCGTCGACGCGAAGCTGATCGCGGTCCCGCACGACAAGGTCTGCCCGATGACGGCCAACCTGAAGTCGCTCGACGACGTGCCCGAGTACCTGAAGGACCAGATCAAGCACTTCTTCGAGAACTACAAGGCGCTCGAAAAGGGCAAGTGGGTCAAGGTCGAAGGCTGGGTCGGCATCGAAGCCGCCCACAAGGAAATCACCGAAGGCGTGGCGAACTTCAAGAAGTAACTCGCGCTTCAGGGTTGATCGAAAACCGCACGTGCCTGCCAGGGCCGTGCGGTTTTTTCATGGGCGCCCGATCAACCCACTTCGGCGACGTCGCGCAGCTCCGGCCCGCGCAGGATGTCGAGCCGCGCGGGCCTGCCCACGCCGTAGCCCTGCGCGTAGTCCACGCCCATCGCGATCATCCAGTCCACGATGGCGGCGTCCTCCACGCACTCGGCGATCGTCAGCTTGCCCGCGGCATGTGCGACCTGGTTGATCGATCGCACGATGGCCTGGTCCAGCGGGCTGTCGATGATGCCGCGTATGAAGCTGCCGTCGATCTTCAGATAGTCGACGTGCAGATGCTTGAGGTAGTTGAACGACGACATGCCCGCGCCGAAGTCGTCGAGCGCGAAGCGGCAGCCCTGCGCGCGCAGACGTTCGATGAGCGTGATCGCGTCGTCCAGGTTCGTGATCGCGGCGGTTTCGGTGATCTCGAAACATACGCGCTCGAACGGGATGGACCAGATGCGCTGCTGCTCCTCGATATAGTCGGCGAGTTGCTCGTCGCCGAGCGAGGCGCCCGAGAGGTTGATCGACCAGGTGCCGTAATCGTGTGTGCCTTCGGCGATCATCGCGAACGCGCTCGCAATCACCCAGCGGTCGATGGCCGGCATGAGGTCGAAGCGCTCGGCTGCGCCGATGAACGCGGAAGGCTCGACGAGCGCGCCTGAGGCGGACTGCATGCGCAACAGCAGTTCGACGTGCGTGTCGTCGGCCCCCGATGCCGATGTGGACGACTGCGCGAGCGAGAGGATCTTCTGGCCGAAGAGGCAGAACTGGCCGTTCTCGAGCGCCGCCTTGATGTCGGAGACCCACGCCATCTGCGCGTGGGTTTGCGAGAGTTCCTCGTCGTCATAGCGAAAACGGTGCACGCGGTTGCGGCCTTTCTTCTTCGCCATGTAGCACGCGACGTCCGCGGCTTTCATCACCTCCTTCACGGAAACGAGACCCGCCGCATCGCCGACGAGGCCGATGCTCACGCTCGTCTGCACGATGCGCCCGGCGCCCGTGAAGCGGATCGCGGCGATGCCCGCGCGCAGGCCTTCCGCGAGCAGCGACGCGTGCGCCGCCGTGCAGTGGGGCAGCACGACGCCGAATTCGTCGCCGCCGAGGCGCGCAATGATGTCCTCGCCGCGCAACTCGCTCTTGAGCACGCGGCAGACCTGGCGGATCAATTCGTCGCCGGTCGAGTGGCCGCAGGTGTCGTTGACGACCTTGAACTGATCGAGGTCGAGAAACATGACCGCGTGGCCGGGCTGTCCGGGCGGTGCGCCCGCGCTGTCTTCCAGCAACGCGGCGAGGCGCCGCTCGAACTCGCGGCGGTTGTAGATGTCGGTGAGCTCGTCGTGGGTCGCCTGGTACGCGAGGCGGGCGGCATGCTCGCGCAGCGCGCTCACGTCGTAGAGCACGATGACGGTGCCGATCACGCGGCGTTGCGCGTCGCGCAGCTTCGACATCGAGTAGTCGACCGCGAGACGCGAGCCGTTCGGGCGCATCACATGCAGACTCGCGCCGCCTGCGTTGCCCGTCGCTTGCGAATTCATCAGGATATCGAAGCGCTGCGGTTCCTGTGCGTCGTTGCGCACGTCGCAGATCGCATCGAACGGTTGCGCGAGCATCTCGGCGGCCGCGCGGCCGAGCATGCGTTCGGCCACCGCGTTGCAGTAGGTCACACGCGCGTGCTCGTCGGTGCGGATCACGGCTTCGCCGATCGAGGCCAGTGTGACCTCCGCCAGTTCGCGTTCCGTATAGGCCTTCGCTTCGGCGGTCTTCAGCTCGGAAATGTCGAACAGGCAACCGACCATGCGCACGGCACGCCCGCGTGCATCGCGCACCGCCTGACCGCGCGCGCGGCACCAGCAGTAGCTGCCCGCGAGCGTGCGCAGGCGAAACTCCACGTCGAAAGTCGTTGCGCGCGCAAGGTGTTGGCGCAGCGCGTGGCGCACGAGTGTGAGGTCGTCCGGGTGGACGAGCTGGGTGAGGCCCGTGTCGCTTTCGAAGCGCGTGCCCACGTCGTAGCCGAGCTGCTCGTAGAGCCAGTTCGAGAAGTAGCATTGGCGGCTGCCGACCTCCCAGTCCCAGAGTCCGGCGTTGATGCCTTCGAAGCCTAGCGTGAGGCGCTCCTCGTTCTTGCGCACTTCGGCTTCGAGGCGGTCGCTGCGCGCGAGCGCGCGGCGGATGAACTGCGAGAACACGCCGAGCAACACGATCGCGGAGGCGGCGAGCGCGAGCGTGAGGAGCGAGCGCGTGGCGCGCGCCGCGTCGTCGAGCGAGCGGGAGAAGCCGCTTTCGATGGGCGCGAGCCGGCTGTCGATCTCGCGCAGCTCGTGCACGAGGTTCGCGGACTCGGGCGCGTGCAGTTTGCCCGCCTGCACGAGCGCGTGCAGGCGTTCGCCGGTATCGGCAAGACGCAGAATGTAGCGGTCGCCGATCTCCCAGAAAGCGACGGCCGGGCGCATCCACGGCGTGTTCTTGAGCGTGCGGTAGCCCCAGGTCATGCCGTCCATGTCGGCGGACGCGATGCGGCCCAGCTCGAAACCGTGCCGGATCGCCGCGATGTCCGGCTGCGCGCGGTTCATCTCCAGCCGTGCCGCGCGGTCGCCGAGCGGCACGGCAATGCCGGCGAGAAACGTGCGGTAGTCCGCTTCGTCGCCGGTGCGCGCGTAGCGTTCCAGCGCGTGGACCGCGTCCTTCTGGCCCTTCGACCAGCTGCTTTCCCCCGCCACATAGGCGAGCAGGATCGACATGATCGCGAGGCTGACCGCCGCGATCAACGCCATGACGGCAGCGAGCAGCCATAGCGGCAGCAGGACCGCGGTCGTGCGCCGCAATCCGTGCCAACCGGGGCCAAGCCGGGTCGTCTCCGATTTAATGGGTCTCTTCATGCTTCACCGGTCCCCGTCGGCTTGCGAGGTGAAATGAGAGCGCGCGCCGGGGGCCAGGACCGGCGTCTTGTGAGCAATAACGGCGGGGGCAGCGGCGGCTTTAGGATTTAGACGGCACGTTCGATGAAAAGAGCAAACGCTCTTGCCGCGAGGCGTTTGCTCATTCTGGCGCTGCGGTTTCCGGGGCTGCTTCCGCGGCCGTTTCCGGCGGCGGTGGTGGCGGTGGTGGCGGGGGCAGGACCGATTCGAGCGTGCGCACGCCGGCCGCGAGCGCGCGCTTTTCGCGTGGTGTGAGGCGCTTGACCCAGTACTCGGCGCTCGAGGCACGTGCACGGTCGGCGAACTCGAATTGCGCGAGCACCTGTACCGGCTTGCGCGAGCGCGTGTAGCGCGCGCCGGTGCCGCTCGCGTGCTGGGCGAAGCGGGCGGCGACGTCGATGGCGATGCCCGTGTAGACGCTGCCGTCGGCGCATTCGAGCATGTAGAGGAACCACGGCATAGTTCTGGAAGCGATGATCGTTATGGGCGTGGGCGTTTCAGGCCACGTCGTGCGCGAGTTTTACGGATGAATCACGCACGAAACGGATTGCGCTCATTGAGCTCGTGCATGTAGGCGTGAATGTGGTTCGTCTCGCTTTCGAGAAAGCGCGCGACGGCATCGGAGAACGCCGGATGGGCGAGCCAGTGTGCCGAGCGCGTGGCGGTGGGCAGGAAACCGCGCGCCATCTTGTGTTCGCCTTGCGCGCCGCCTTCGAACACGTCGAGCTTTTCCTCGATGCAGAATTCGAGCGGCTGATAATACGCGGTCTCGAAGTGCAGGCAGGGCACGTGTTCGAGCGCGCCCCAGTAGCGGCCATAGAGCGTGCCGCCCTGGCCATTCTCACCGCGCTGCCAGACCACGAGCGAACTCGCGATCGGCTTGCCTTCGCGCTCGGCGATCACGAGCAGCAGATTCTCGGGCATCGTGTCGCCGATCATGCGAAAGAAGTCGAGATTCAGGTACGGCGAAGAGAAATGCTCGCGGTAGGTTTGCCGGTAGCAGCGACTGAAAAAGCGCCACTCGGTGTCGCTAATGTCCTCGCCGCGCACACGCCGCATCGTCACGCCCGCGTCGTGCACCTTGCGACGTTCCGCGCGGATGTTCTTGCGCTTCTTCTGTTCGAGAGTCGAGAGGAAGTCCTCGAAGTCGCGATAGCCGTCGTTGAGCCAGTGAAATTGCACGCCTTCGCGCTGCATCATGCCGAGGTCGGTCAGTGCCTCGGCGTCTTCGGTGGTCGGAAAGAGCACGTGCAGCGACGAGACGTCGGCCTGCTCGGCAAAGGCGAGCAGCGTCGCGGCCAGATGGCGGCGCGCGGTCGTGTCGGCGGCGATCAGGCGCGTGCCCTGTACGGGCGTGAACGGCACGGCGCACAGGAGCTTCGGGTAGTACTCGAGGCCGTTGCGCTTGTACGCGTCGGCCCAGGCCCAGTCGAACACGTACTCGCCGTACGAGTGGCCCTTCAGATACACCGGTGCGGCGGCGGCGAGGCGGCCCGTGCGTGCGTCGGTGAGCGTGACGAATTGCGCGGCCCAGCCCTCGTTCGGCGTGGTACAGCGCGTGGCGTCGAGCGCCGCGAGGAATTCGTGGCGCAAAAAGGGCGTAGGCTGCGCCTGACGCGCGAGCAGCGCGTTCCATTCGGCGGCGTCGACCTCGGACGGTGAGCCGAGGATGCCCGTGCGATAATTGAAATGTTCCTGTTTCATGCGTGCCCGTTGGCGTGGGATGCGGCTTGAGTCGTTCAGCAGCGCCTGCAGCGGCAAACGGTCATGGTAAAGCAAACGTCCCGAGCGGGTGAGGACCGCCGCGCTTCGTGCAGCGGCGTCAGCCACGCAGCATCGAGCGTTTCAAAGCGGCTTCAAGCGGCACCAGGCAGCCCAAACGTCAGAGCGCGCGCTTTCGTGCGCAGCGCGCCCGCCTCAAGGTTATCGAAATGAAAGAGCGCTTCTTCAATCTCTATACGCACGGCTTTGCGCGCGTGGCCGTGGGCGTGCCGCGCTGCCGTGTGGCCGATCCCGCATTCAACGCCAGCGAGACGCTCGCGCTCGCGCGCCAGGCCGCGGCGCGGGGCGCGGCGCTCGTCGCGTTCCCCGAGCTGGGGCTTTCGGCCTATACCTGCGACGACCTGTTCCATCAGCAAGCGTTGCTCGACGCCTGCGAGCGCGCGCTCGCGCAGATCGTCGAAGCGTCGGCCGCGCTGCCGCTCGTGATGATCGTGGGGCTGCCGGTGCGCGCGGGGCATTCGCTCTTCAACTGCGCAGCGGTCGTGGCGGGCGGGCGTGTGGCGGGCGTCGTGCCCAAGAGCTTCCTGCCGAACTACGGAGAATTCTACGAGCCGCGCCAGTTCAGCGCCGCCGATAGCGCGAGCACCGACACCGTGCGCCTCGCCGGCGCGGATGTGCCGTTCGGCGCGTCGCTGCTGTTCGAGGTGCCGCAGGTTGCGGGTCTGCGCTTTCACGTGGAAATCTGCGAGGACGTCTGGGTGCCGATCCCGCCGTCGTCGTTCGCGGCGCTCGCGGGCGCTTCGGTGCTCGTCAATCTTTCGGCGTCGAACGTCGTGGTGGGCAAGGCGGGCTACCGTCAGCAGCTGGTCTCGCAACAGTCGGCACGTTGTCTCGCCGCGTACCTGTACACCTCGGCGGGCAAAGGCGAATCGACCACCGACATGGCCTGGGACGGCCACGCGCTCGTGTGCGAAAACGGCGAACTGCTCGCGCAGTCGGAGCGCTTCTCCGACGACTCGCACCTCATCTTCGCCGATGTCGATCTCGCGCGGCTGCAGCAGGAGCGCATCCGCCAGACCACGTTCGGCGATTCGATCCGCCGCCACGCCGGTGAAGTCGCGAAGTTTCGCGTGATTTCATGCGAGCTGGCGGGCGAGGGCGCATGGCAGCGCGACACGCTCGCGCTCTCGCGCCGCGTGGAGCGCTTCCCCTATGTGCCGGCCGACCCGAAGCGGCGCGACGAGCGCTGCAACGAGGTCTACAACATCCAGGTGCAGGCGCTCGTGCAGCGGCTTTCGCAGGCGGGCATCAAGAAGGTGGTGATTGGCGTCTCGGGCGGGCTCGACTCCACGCATGCGCTGCTCGTGTGCGCGAAGGCGATGGATCGCCTCGGGCTGCCGCGCGCGAACATTCTCGCGTACACCATGCCTGGTTTCGCCACGAGCGAGCGCACGCTGCGCCAGGCGCGCGAGCTGATGGCGCTCGTGGGCTGTACGGCGCGCGAAATCGACATTCGCCAGAGCTGCATGCAGATGCTCGAAGACCTCGGCCATCCGTACTCGGAAGGCAAGCAAGCCTACGACATCACGTTCGAAAACGTGCAGGCCGGCGAGCGCACGAATCACCTGTTCCGCCTCGCCAACTTCAATCACGCGATCGTGATCGGCACGGGCGATCTCTCCGAGCTCGCGCTCGGCTGGTGCACATACGGCGTGGGCGATCACATGTCGCACTACAACGTGAATGCGAGCGTGCCGAAGACGCTCATCACGCACCTCGTGCGCTGGGTGGCCGAAACGGGCCAGATTGGCCAGAACGGGGAGAGCGGCCGCGACGTGCTCGAAGCGATTCTCGCCACCGACATCAGCCCGGAGCTGATCCCCGGCAAGTCCGATGGCGCGCCCGAGCAGAAAACCGAGAACACGATCGGCCCCTACGAGCTGCAGGACTTCAACCTCTACTACACGCTGCGCTTTGGCTTCGCGCCTTCCAAGGTCGCGTTCCTCGCGCGCCACGCGTGGGGTGACCGCGAAGCGGGTGCATGGCCCGAGAACGCGAAGGTCGCGCGCAATCAGTACGATCTCGCGTCGATCAAGCGCAATCTGCGCATATTCCTCGACCGCTTCTTCCGCCAGAGCCAGTTCAAGCGCACCTGCATTCCGAATGCGCCGAAGGTCGGCTCGGGCGGCTCGCTCTCGCCGCGCGGCGACTGGCGGGCGCCCAGCGATTCGGAGTCGGTGGTCTGGCTCGCCGATCTGGAGCGCGTGCCCGACGAAGCGGGCGGGTCGAGCGCGGCGCCTGCGGGCAAGCCCTCGGCGTGAGCCCCGGCCGCACAGCGTAGAATCCCGATATGTTCCGAAATTTCCGACAAATCCGATAACGAGACGAGGTTCGCCATGAAACGCATTACTGCCGTGATCAAACCGTTCAAGCTCGACGAAGTACGCGAGGCGCTCGCCGAAGTGGGCCTCACGGGCCTGACCGTCACCGAGGTCAAGGGCTTCGGCCGCCAGAAGGGCCACACGGAGCTTTACCGCGGCGCCGAATACGTGGTCGATTTCCTGCCAAAGGTGAAGATCGAGGTGGTGGTCGCGAACGACCAGGCCGACCAGGTGATCGACGCGATCATCGGCGCGGCGCGCACCGGCAAGATCGGCGACGGCAAGATATTCGTGACCGACGTGGAGCGCGTGATCCGCATCCGCACGGGCGAGGAAAACGAAGCGGCGGTTTGAGACCGTGCGCCTTCGAAGCACCTGATGCACCAATAGAAAAGGGGACGGCGCCGCTCGCGCGGCCCGTCCCCAGAATAAAAAACGGTGCGATACCCTTTCGGACATCGCACCGATACGCGCCTCTCGCAGCAGCGTGAAAACGTCGATGTAGCTGTTCTTTCTACACTCGTTTCGAATTAGAACGAGTGCTGGATACCTGCGTACACGCCAACCTGGCTGTGGCCCGGAACCGGGTTGCCCGTGCTTGCAGCCGTACCGAAGTTGTTGGCGTTCAGACCGAAGTTGGCCGTCTTGCTGTTCTGCACCGTGCCTGCCTGGATGTCGAGCAGCGTGCGCTTGGACAGGTTGTACGAGCCGCCGATCGTGTACAGCGTGGCGTTGCCGCCGCCGTTGTTCGCGTTGACGTGGTAGACCGCTGCAATCAGCGCTGCAGCCGGCGTCATTTGCCACGTCACACCGCCCCACTCGTGGTCGAGCGTGGTCGGCTGGCCGATGATGCCCGGATTCATGCCCGACGAACGGATGGCTTCGTAGCCGCCCTGAACCTTGAACGCGCCGAGGAACAGGTTGAACATGGCCATGTAATCGCGCGAGTAAGCGAACACGCCGTTGCCGTTACCTTGCGAGGTGGAGAGCGGCGTCTTCGTGCTGCCGTCCAGCGCGTTGTACAGGCCGCCCAGCTGACCATTGTTTGGATTGCGGATTTCGTCATACAGGCCGCGGATCTGGAACAACGAGCTCGTGTAGGTCAGTTGCAGGCCAGCTTCACGACCCGACGGCGTCGTGTTGTTGCCGTTCCAGTTCGTCGCGTTCGAGAACGCGTACTGGCCGTACACGTCAAAGCCGAACCAGTTCGGCGACTGGTACGAAATGTTGTTGCTCGATTGCGGCCAGTTGCGGCCACGGACCATCGAGGCCGACGACCAGTTCGACTGACCGAACGGGTCGAAGTCCCAAATGCCGTTGGAGATGAACAGCATGCGGCCAGCGAGCAGCGTACCGAACTGGTCGTTCGCGACGCCGATAGTCGCCCAGCGATTCCAGAGCGAGCCGGCCGAGCCGAGCGAGCCGTTGGCGGTGCTGAAGCTGCCTTCCAGGTGGAACAGGACCTTGTTGCCGCCACCGATGTCTTCAACGCCCTTCATGCCCCAGAGGCTGGTGCCCCAGTAGCCGCTCTCGAGCTGAACCTGGCTGGAGCCGTGGGTGGCTTGACCATTTGCGCCGCTGCCGGCACCAATGCCGTTCATATACGCCACACCCATGTCCAGGCGGCCGTAGAGCGTGACGCTGCTTTGTGCATGCGCGATCACGCCAGCCGACATCAATGCTGCGGCGAGCAAAGCTTTCTTCATCTTCTCCTCCATACCCTGTCAAAGAGTCAACCTTAGTACTGCGAAAGACGTCCGTGCGCTTGGCGGCGCTGCGAACAGAAATCGTCGCGTAAGGGAGAATTACCCCGAGGACCGGCGTACGGGCTGGTGCCGCTGCATGACCCGGGCTGGGTCGTCTTGCAGGTCCCCTGGTTGACTGGCATCTCCCGTTCTTTTTGAAGTGAAACTACTTTTAATGAACTTTGTTTTGCTACTTTGGTTACTAATTTAGCAAAAAAGGTCCGCGCTGGCGAACTAATTCGTGCTCGCACCCCGGGATGTCGTCAAATTGCAATATGGTCTTCCTGGATGGTGGTCAGAGAGGTACTACAACCAGGTCGAAACCCTTGTGGGACAAGGGACTCACGTCAATTGAATGGCTGAGTTCAGGATTGCCACTATTGACGGAAGATTTCGCAAGGAGTAATGCGAAAAACGCCGTTTTTAAGGCTAAACGGACGGCTTTTGGAGGATGAAAGTCCCAAAAAGAACAGGCGCTGTAAGCGCCTTGTAAAACTACTTTTGCTACATCGCCGAAAGGCGGCGACCCTGCGAGTCGTCTTATTTGAGGCTGCCTGAAAGGAACTGGCGCAGGCGCTCGCTCTTCGGATTGGCGAAGACCTCGGCCGGCTGGCCTTCCTCTTCCACGAGACCCTTGTGCAGGAACATGACGTGGTTCGAAACGTTGCGCGCGAAACCCATTTCGTGTGTGACCACGATCATCGTGCGGCCTTCCTCGGCGAGCTTCTGCATGACCTTGAGCACTTCGCCAACGAGTTCGGGATCGAGGGCCGAAGTGGGCTCGTCGAACAGCATCACGTCGGGGTGCATCGCGAGCGCGCGGGCAATCGCCACACGCTGCTGCTGGCCGCCCGAGAGGTGCGAGGGGTATTGCTTCTCCACGCGCGGCGCGAGACCGACCTTCTCCAGATAGGTGCGCGCGCGCTCTTCGGCTTCCTTGCGCGGCAGGCCCAGCACGTGCACGGGCGCTTCGATCACGTTCTCGAGCACCGACATGTGCGACCAGAGGTTGAAGTGCTGGAACACCATGGCGAGCTTGGTGCGCACGCGCTGGAGTTGCTTTGCGTCGGCGGGGTGCAGTGCGCCCGTGCGCTTGTCCGCGCGAGTGGCGACTTCCTCGCCATCCACCACGATGCGCCCTTCGTTGGGCTGCTCGAGAAAGTTGATGCAACGCAGCATCGTGCTTTTGCCCGATCCGGACGAGCCGATCACGCTGATCACGTCGCCGGCATTGGCCTTCAGGGACACGCCCTTGAGGACTTCGTTGTCGCCGTACTTCTTGTGGATGGAGTCGACGAACAGCTTCTGCTTCTGGGAATTCATCAATTGACCTTTAAACACGCCCTGGCGGGCTCACTTGCCTTGCGGTCGCAGGTACGCGAGCCAGCGGCGCTCTGCGCGGCGGAACAGCCACACGAGCGTGAAAGAAATGATCAGGTACAACAGCGCGGCGATGCCGAATGCGCCGAACGACTGATACGTCGCCGAGTTCACGTCGCGCGCGATCTTCAGGATGTCCGGCACGGTCGCCGTGAAGGCCACGGTCGTTGCGTGCAGCATCAGAATGACTTCGTTGCTGTAGTAGGGCAGGGCGCGGCGCAACGCCGAAGGCAGGATCACGCGGCGGTACAGCGTGAATTGCGACATGCCGTACGCGCGCGCAGCTTCGATCTCGCCGTAGGGCGTCGCCTTGATCGCGCCCGCGAAGATTTCGGTGGTATACGCGCAGGTGTTGAGCGTGAACGCCAGCAACGTGCAGTTCATGCCGCTCCTGAAGAACGCGCTCGTGAGTTCGTGGTTGCGCACGATCTCGAGGCTGTAGAGGCCCGTGTAGCACAGCAGCAGCTGCACGTAGAGCGGCGTGCCGCGGAAGATGTACGTGTAGAGCCACACGAGCCCGGCGAGCCACTTCTTCTTCGACACGCGGGCCACGGCGAGCGGCACCGAGAGGCAGAAGCCGAGTCCGATCGAGATGACGAGCAGCCACAGCGTAATGGCCACGCCGCTGAAATGGTAGCCGTCGGAGAAGAGATAGTTGCGCCAGTACTGCTGGATCAGTTGGACGAAGTCTTGCATGGTCTTGGCCTCGCGCGATTCAGAGATCCGCCTTGCGCACACCGGTGGAGTAGCGCTTGTCGAGATACATCAGCACGAAGTTGGAGACCGTGGTGATGACGAGATAGATCGCGCCGGCGAGCAGCGTGAAGAAGAAGAAACGCAGCGTGCCCTTGCCGGCGTCCTGGCTAGCCTTCACGACGTCGGCCAGGCCGATGATCGAGACGAGCGCCGTGGACTTCACGAGCACCTGCCAGTTGTTGCCGATGCCGGGCAGTGCGAAGCGCATCATCTGCGGGAACATGATGCGCGTGAACACCTGCCAGCCCGTCATGCCGTAGGCGTGGCCCGCTTCGAGCTGGCCGCGCGGCACGGCGAGGAACGCACCGCGGAACGTCTCGGTGAAGTACGCGCCGTAGATGAAGCCGAGCACGACCACGCCCGCGAGGAACGGATCGATGTCGATCTGATCCCAGCCGAGCATGTCGGTGAGATTGTTCAGCCAGATCTGGATGCTGTAGAAGAGCAGCAGCATGAGCACGAGATCGGGCACGCCGCGAATGAGCGTGGTGTAGAGCGTGCCCGCGCCGTGCGCGACGCGGTTTTTGGAGAGCTTGGCCGCCGCGCCGATCAGCCCGAGCACGAACGAGAGCGCGAGCGACAGCACGGCGAGCTTGACGGTCTGCCAGGTGCCGGCGAGGATCAGCGGGCCGTAGCCTTGAAGAAACATGGGCAAGTCCTTGACGATGCGTTTCTCACACCGCGAAAGGCGCGGCTGTCTGCCGCGGTTCAAATCCGTTCATGGCCGCGCGGTTTATAGCCTGGTCGCGCGCGGCCGATGCAATTGCGCTCGTGAGCGCGCCTGTGACTGTATACGAAGCCCGGTGGCGGTCTATCGGGGAGCCCCCGGGGCTTTTGATGTGTCGTGGCGCGAGGCGCGAGCGGTGGTGTCTCGTTGTTTATTTACCTGCGTGTGCTTTCCCGTTCACTTGCCTTTGTAGATATCGAAGTCGAAGTACTGCTTCGCGATCTTGTCGAACGTGCCGTCGGCGTGAATCGCGGCCAGCGCCGTGTTGAACTTCGCCTTCAGGTCGGCGTCGTCCTTGCGCAGGCCGATCGCGGTGCCGTCACCGATCGTCGCCGGGTCTTCCACTTCCGGGCCCGCCCACGCGAAGCCTTTGCCGCGCGGCGTCTTCAGGAAGCCGAAATCCGCCTGAACCTCGTCTTGCAGCGTGGCGTCGAGGCGCCCGGCGATCAGATCCTGGTAGACCTGATCCTGATTCTGGTACGAGATCACGTTCACGCCCTGCGGCGCCCAGTGCGCCTTTGCGTACGCTTCCTGGGTCGAGCCCTGCTCGACGCCCACGTTCTTGCCCTTGAGCGAAGCCGGCGTGGGCAGAAGCGGCGAGCCCGTGCGCGCGAGCATGCGTGCGGGCGCATCGAACATCTTCGCGGAGTAGTCGATCTGCTGGGCGCGCTGCGGCGTGATGGTCAGCGACGACACGATCGCATCGAACTTGCGGGCCTTGAGCGCCGGGATGATGCCGTCGAGGTCGTTCTCTACCCAGACGCACTTCACGTTCATGCGCGCGCACAGGGCTTTCGTGAGGTCGACATCGAAGCCGACGATCTGTCCGTTCGGCGCTTTGGATTCGAACGGCGCATAGCTGGCGTCCACGCCGATGCGCACGGTTTTCCACTCTTTGGCGGCGGCGCTGCCTGCGATCAGGGCGAGCGCCACGCACACTGCAAACTTCTTCATCATTCTCCTGTCGAGCCGGAGCGAGTGCTTTTTTTAGCACTGACTCCGTCCCATGCACGACTGATACGGGCGGCGCGGCGCGGTAGGGGCGCGCGGCCGACGCAAGGCGGACCGGCTCGTGGCCGTTGGCCGCCATTCTAGGTGATCAAAAATGCGGGTCGGAAAGCGCGACGCACTCCGGCCCCTGCGGCAGCGCGCGCTGGCGGGGCGGACAATCGCCACGGGGTGTCCACCCCGGGGCCATCAGGGCTCACGCCGGCCGAAAAGCGCGGTATTTTACCCGAAGCCGGGGGGCGTGCGGGTCTGACGCAGGGCGACGTCGGCAGCGCAGCGCATTGATGTTGCTGGTGAAACGATGCGGTGCGCCGCTGCGGATTGTGCAAGTGGGCCGCCGCCCTTACCTTCGGACATCGACATGATTGACCGGAGATTGCCATGCTGACTATCCGACGCGCCGACGAACGCGGCCATGCCAACCACGGCTGGCTCGACTCGTACCACAGCTTTTCGTTTGCCGACTATTTCGACGAAGCGCACATGCACTACGGTGCGCTGCGGGTGCTCAACGACGACCGCATCGCGGGCGGCCAGGGCTTCGGCGCGCACGGCCACCGCGACATGAAGATCGTGACCTATGTGCTTTCCGGCGCGCTCGCCCACCGCGACAGCATGGGCAACGGCTCGACCATCCGCCCCGGCGACGTGCAGCGCATGAGCGCCGGCACCGGCGTGATGCACAGCGAGTTCAACGGCTCGAAGGAAGAGGAGGCGCACCTGCTGCAGATCTGGCTGCTGCCGCGTGAGCGGGGCGGGGCGCCCGGCTACGAGGAGAAGCGCTTCGACGACGCCGACAAGCGCGGGCGGCTGCGCCTCGTCGCCTCGCCCGACGGGCGCGACGGCTCGGTGACCGTGCAGTCGGATGCCGCGATCTACGCGGCTCTGGTCGACGGCGACGAGCGCGTCGAGTATTCGGTGCCTGCCGGGCGGCGCGTCTATCTGCATGTGGCGCGCGGTGCGCTCGACGTGAATGGCCAACGCCTCGAAGCCGGTGATGCCGCGATGATCGAGACCGAGGCGGCCGTCGCGCTTGCAAACGGTGCCGCGGCCGAAGTGCTGCTGTTCGATCTCGCCTGAGCCGTTGACTGGCAGCGGCAAGCGGCCGCCCGCGCCATGAAAAAAAGCGCCGCGGGGTGCGAATCCCGCGGCGCTTTGTCGCGCCGCTTTGTCGCGCAATGCGCGCGCGTGTGTGCCGATTACTGCTGGGCGGCCGGTGCCGAAGCGCCGCCCTTGTGGTGCTGCTCCCAGCGCTCGCGCATCTGCTCGTGGCGCTGCTCCATCTTCGCGAAGCGTTCCTTGATCGCCGTGCTCACGGTCGTCTTCTGCTGGTCGTTCAGGCCGTTGTAGAAGGCGAGCCACGCTTGCGTGGTTTGCTCGCGCAACTGCTGGTTCTGCTGCTCGACCTGCTCGTGCGCCGTGTGCATGGCGTTCAGGTCGAGGATCGGCTGGTTCTTCATCGAATCGAACTGCTGCTTCATCTGCTCATGATTCTTGCGCATGGCTTGACCGTTCTGCTTCATCGTGTCGAGCGCGGCCTGCCATTGCTTTTCCTGCGCGGCGTTCAGATTCAGCTTGTCGTGCAGCTTCTTGAAGCCGAGCATGAAATCGCCGTGCATGCCGGGGCCGTCATGCATGCCCGGAGCGCCGTGCATCATGCCGGAACCGCCCGGGGGCGGCGGGGTCTGGGCGTTGGCGGCGGTGGCGCCCAGGGTGAGCGCGAGCGAGGCAGCGGCGATGGCGAGAAGGCGCGAAGTCGTCTTGTACATGGTGATGCTCCTGACAAATCCATGAGGGTTTTATCCGGTCTGGCGCGGCGCTTTCGGAAAGTGGTGGCGCTCGCAACCGGTGTCCCTAGCGTATCGACCGGGCAGCCAGCGCGTGTTACGCGGGGGGGCGCCGAGATTACGCGACATTACACGCGCCTTTCGCGGTAACACCTCGTAACCCAGCTGGAAGAGCTGTAAGCAAACGGCCCGTGCGCGCGCGTTACACTTCATCCCATGGCTACTCAAATCCTTGTCGTCGACGACGACCTCGAACTACGCGACCTCCTGCGCGACTATCTCGCGCGCCAGGGCATGGAAGTCTCGGTGCTGCACGACGCCGGCTCGCTGGAGCGGCGGCTCGAGCGCGAGCGCCCGGACCTGATCGTGCTCGACCTGATGATGCCGGGCGTGGACGGCCTGACCGCACTGCGCAAGCTGCGCGCAGCCGGCGACGACATCCCCGTGATCATGCTGACGGCGCGCGCGGACGACGTGGACCGCATCGTCGGCCTCGAACTGGGCGCGGACGACTACCTCGGCAAGCCGTTCAACCCGCGCGAACTGCTCGCGCGCGTGCAGGCGGTGCTGCGCCGGCGCCGCACGGTGCCTTCGGCCGCGGCGCCCGAGCAGCGCGAGCCGTACGCGTTCGGCCGCTTCACGCTCGACTTCCAGTCGCGCACGCTGCAACAGGAGGGCAAGCCCATCATGCTGTCGGGCAGCGAGTTCGCGCTCCTGAAGATTTTCGTGAATCACCCCATGCGTACGCTCACGCGCGAGCGTCTGCTGGAATTGCTGCACGGTCCCGAGTACGACGGCACCGACCGCGGCATCGACGTGCAGGTATGGCGTCTGCGACGCATTCTCGAAAGCGACCCGTCCACGCCGCGCTTCATTCAGACCGTCCGCGGGCGCGGCTACGTGTTCGTTCCCGACGGAGAGCAGGGCAACCATGCGCCAGCCGGTTGATTCGCTGTTCGGGCGCCTCGCGGTCATCTTCATCGGCGTTCTACTGGTGTCGCATGTCGCGTGGTTCACGCTCATGCGCGTCGAACACAATCAGATGCAAACGCGCTACGCCGTCGAGGAAGCGACCTTCCTCGTCGACGCGGTGCGCCAGCACGTCGAGCGCGAGCCCGACCAGCCGCTGCCTTCGCGCGTGCAACTCGTCGATCCGGCGAGTCCCGCCGTGCCGCCGGTCACCGACCGCATGCCCGAGCCGCTGCGCCGTTTCATCGACGACGTGCGCGAACGCATGCCGCCTGGCACCGACGTGCGCGTCGGGCCGCCCGGCGGGCCGCCCACGCTCTGGGTGCGCGGGCCGCAGGACGCCCGCTGGATCGTGCTGCCGGGCCAGCCGCTGCGGATCATGCGGCCGCTCGACAAGTTTCTGCCTTGGGTCATCACCATTTTCGCCACCGCTGTGGTCGCCGCGCTCGTGGCCGCGTGGATGCTGCAACAGCCGCTGAGCGCGCTCGCGCAGGCCGTGGGGCGCTTTGGCCGCGGCGAGCCCGTGCCGCCCGTGCCCGAACGCGGGCCGCGCGAGCTGCGTCAGCTCACGCTGGGCTTTAACCAGATGGTCAAGGAAGTCGAGCGTACGGAGAAAGACCGCGCCGTCATGCTGGCGGGCGTGGCGCACGATCTCAAGACGCCGCTTGCCCGGCTGCGCCTGCGCGCCGAAATGATGGACGAGCAAAAGGTGCGCGACGGCGTGGTGCGCGATGTCGAGTCGATGGCGCATATCGTCGACCAGTTCCTCGTGTTCGCGCACGACGGCGCCGATCGCAGCGAGCCCGTCGAGGTCGACGACCAGTGCGAGCGTATCGCGCGCAACCACCGCACGGCGAGCGGCGAGACGATTGCGATCGAAACGCGTCTGCGTGCGGGTCCGGAGTTTCGCCTGCCTGCGGCCACGCTCGAACGCGTGGTATCGAACCTGCTCGACAACGCGCATGCGTACGGCGCACCGCCTGTCGTGATCGAGAGCGAGCGCGGCGCGACGGGTTTTTCGCTCACCGTGCGCGACCACGGCAAGGGCATCCCCGACCAGGAGCTGACGCAGGCGAGCCGGCCGTTCGTGCGCCTCGACCCGGCGCGCGGCGGCAACGGCCACAGCGGCCTCGGCCTCGCGATCGTCGAGCGGCTCGTGCGCCGCGCGGGCGGCGAGCTTTCGATCGGCAACGGCGAGAGCGGCGGGCTCGCGGTGCGCATGACGTTTGCGTTCGACGTGGTGGAGCGCACCGTCACCGAGGCGGCGCAGATCTGGTAAATCGCGCTGGAATGGTTTGGCGCAGGCCCTCAGCGAACGGGCGGGGCATTGCCGGATGGGCTCGCCCGAAGGCGCCGCCACAGCGACGCCAGATTCAGCGAGGTCAGGTTTGGCGCAGCCGCTCAGGCCGTAAAGAGCGTGTCGAGCGCGGCGGCGGCCTCGTTGTCCACCGTGTTGTAGGTCACGGTGTCGGCCTCGAAGATGTAGTGCGTGGTGTACTTGCCGAGGCGGGCAAGAATCTCTTTCTGAATCAGCTCGGGCGTGGCGTCGAGTTTCAGGTACCACGCGGTCGATGACAGGCGCGTCTGGAACGCGCCGTACTCGACCATCAACTGGTCGAACGCGAGCGCATCCTGATCGCGGCAGACAATGACCAGATTTCCCTTCATGCATGCCTCCAGATTTGTGCGGAACACCGAAGTGACGCGGTTTGACTCATGCGCACCGTATGGACTGGCGCGCACCGTTCATCCCATGATACCGCGCCTCGCCGGTTGAGCCGGGCGAGCCCCGCAGCCTGGTACGGGCATCCCTCGTGTGATGGGTTGGCAAGCTCGTTGCGCACTCACCAGGTCGGCGCCGCGGCGCGCGGCGGCACGACGCCCTCGGCCGTCATGGCCTCGCAACGGTCGCGCCCGGCCGCCTTCGCCATATAGAGCGCGAGGTCGGCGCGGCTCATCAGACGCTCGGGCTGATCCTGCGCGGCTGCAAGTTCGGTCACGCCGATGCTCACGCTCACGCTCGCTTCCTCGGGCAATTCCACGCAAATGCGTTTGCTCACCTGCTCGCGCAGGCGATCGAGCACCATGAGCCCCGTGGCAAGCGAGGTCGCGGGCAGCAGGATGCCGAACTCCTCGCCGCCCAGGCGTCCGACGGCGTCGTCGGCGCGCAGTTCGGCGCGGCAGGTCTCCACGAAATGCTGGAGCGCGCGGTCGCCCGCCGGGTGGCCGAAGCGGTCGTTGATCTGCTTGAAGTAGTCGAGGTCGGCAATCGCCATGCACAGCGGTTCGCCTGCCTCGTAGGCCGTGTCGATCTCGCGGCGCAGCAGGTCGAGGAAGTAGCGCCGCGAGAGCGCGCCGGTCAGGGCGTCGTGGCGCGCCTCGGCGGCGAGCAGGGCGTTCGCGGCCTGCAACTGCCCGGCGAGATCGCGGCTCGCGTGGTGCAGACGCCGCTCGCGCACCCACGACACCGAGATCACCGCAGCGAGCGCCGCGGTGCCCGCGAGCGTGAGGAAAATGAGGAGCCGGTCGCGCCGATGGTTCGCGATCAGCTCGGACCACGCATTGACCGGATCGACGAGGTGCGCCGAGAGCCCGGAGTTCAAGCCGCCGCGCTGCTCGTAGAGGGCAGGCGTGCGCTGGCCCGGCAAGGCGACCATTTGCGCGGCGTCGGCGCGCGGGATCCACGGCGCTTCGCTCAACACGGGTTTCGATGCCGAGCGCAGCTCGAGCGGCGCGAAGTGCTCGCGCAGATAGGTGTTCACGCGGTCCAGCGCATTCATTTCGGCGACGTGTGAGCCCGGCAGTGCGCGTCCTTCGAGCGCGCTGTCATGGGCCATGATGATGACGCCATTGTTGTCCGCGACGAAGGTGCCGGGGCGGGTGACCCAGTGGCGCAGCCGCGCGATGCTGACCTTCGCGACTACGGCGCCGACCAGCAGGCCGTCGTCATAGGCGGGCGCGGCGACGAAAATGCCTGGCTCGCCGCTTGCCGTGCCCACGCCGTAGGCTTCGGAAAACGCCCCGAGCAGCGTGTCGTTCAGATACGCGCGCGGACGCATGTCCACGCCGACGTAGGAGATTTTTTCGAGCGCATTGCTCGACGCGATGCAGATGCCGTTCGCGTTGACGAGCCAGATTGCATCGAGCCCGGAGAAGCCCTGGGCGTCGTGGAGGAAGCGGTCGACCCCGGCGAGCGCCGGCACGCCCTGCAGCTCCTTGCGCCGCGCCAGTTCCGTCGAATCGCTCGACGCGGCATAATGCGCGGCCCCAGTGAGCGCCTGCTGGACGACGCGGGTTTCGGCCATCGTCGCCGGAATGGCGCGCGACATGGCGAGGTCGCTGGCGATCACTTCAGCCATGTTGTCCACGACCGAGCGCATCATCTGGCGCTGTGCGGCGAGCGCGGCCTCGAACTCCTGGCGGACCATGCGGTCCGCGAGCCAGCCGGCCGCCGCCCAGCAGACGAGCGCGACCACCACGACCCCGAGGGGTCCGGCTGCCTGACGCAAGAGTCTCCTGTTCATCGGCCTTCTGGTTCGTGAGTGGTATTGAGGCGTGGGTGTCGGCGCCCGGGGCGTAGGAGCGCTACTGACGGAGCGTGTCGATTTTACCCCTCGAAACGGGGCTGGCGAGCCCGCTATCTAAGCGTCAGTGCGGCGTTGCGAGGCGGCGCGAGCGGGCGGCGGCGAGAGCGTGGACCGCCAACATGCAAGGCGCATGCCGTCAGCACGGCGACACGCGGCGATGAGCGGGGTCGACGGAGCGTTAAACGCGGTCGGCGCGGCTTCGCGTGAACGGTTCACGCGCGTGCCAGCGTGTGGCGCGCAAGCGACGCCCACTGGCGTTGGCGGCGCGAATGAGGCAAGCGCGGAGGCGGCCCCGGCGTCGTTGTGTCATCAAGGCGTCATCGATGCGTCATCACGATGACGTGCACAACCCGCGCGGCGCCTTCTGGAAGCTCTCCAGAAGGCCGGCGAAAGCGCCGCGAAAGCCCGTGTGGTCTGGCTTTCGAGGCGTACCGGGCGCGGTTGTGAGTGTCATCAAGGTTGTAGTAGTGTCGTGCCGTTTCAGTCGAGGCAAGCCCCCCCGCCAGTTGCCAGCCGCAACTGCGGCGCGGGCGGTGCGTACCACCGCGGCATCGTCGCCGTGTCATCAACGCCAACGAAATTCTGAGTCCATGCGCCTTGCCTTTGTCGATCCGCCATCCCCGCAGCTCGTGCAGTGCCTTTCCGGCGGCACGGACGCCAAGTCGTCCGCCTTTCTGAAACCCGGCGCGGAGGGCGTCTGAATGGAGTTCAGCTTCAACCTGAACCGCACGGCCAACGCCTCGGCGTGGCGCGTGCTGCCGAACCGCTGGGACTTCGTGGCGTTCCCGCTGATGATCGGCCTGATCGCAATGGCGGCCGTGGGCTTTCACGAAACGATGGCGCCCATTGCCACGTTGAAGGCGCAGCCCATCTCGCTCGATCCCGCGAACCTGCCCGAGTACGCCATGCGCACCACGCTGCGCATGCTCGCGGCGATGGTGGCCTCGTTGATCTTCACGCTCGTCTACGGCACGCTCGCGGCGAAGAGCCGCCGCGCGGGCCAGGTGCTCGTGCCGATTCTCGACATCCTGCAGTCGGTGCCGGTGCTCGGCTACATCTCGTTTACGGTCACGTTCTTTCTCGCGCTCTTTCCCTCGCGCGTGCTGGGGGCCGAGCTCGCGGCAATCTTCGCGATCTTCACGAGCCAGGCCTGGAACATGACCTTCAGCTTCTACCAGTCGCTGCGCACGGTGCCGCGCGATCTGGATGAAGTCTCGCGCGGGTTTCATCTGACCGCATGGCAGCGCTTCTGGAAGCTCGAAGTGCCGTTCTCGATGCCGGGCCTCATCTGGAACATGATGATGTCGATGTCGGGCGGCTGGTTCTTCGTGGTGGCCTCCGAAGCGATCACGGTGGGCAACAACACGATCACGCTGCCGGGTGTCGGCGCGTATCTGGCCCAGGCGATCGCGGAAAAGAACCTGCACGCCGTGGGCTGGGTGATCCTCGCGATGGTCGTGGTGATTCTCGCGTACGACCAGTTCCTGTTCCGCCCGCTCGTCGCGTGGGCCGACAAGTTCCGCATGGAGAACACGAGCTCGGGCGACGCGCCCGAATCGTGGCTGCTCGACCTGATTCGGCGCACCCATCTCATTCATCAACTGCTCGTGCCGCTCGGCTGGCTCTTCGCCAAGGCTGCGCGCATGCCGATCAAGCTGCCGTCGTTTCCGAACGTGACGTTCGCGGCGCCCGTCGCGCGCGGCCGCCCCGGCTTGCGCGCACGCATTGGCGACGCCGTGTGGGCCGTGCTCGTGATCGCATTGACCGTGTTCGTCGTATGGCGCGTGGTGACCTTCGTACGCACGGGTGTGACGCTCGACGAAGTGTGGCACGTGCTCGGCCTCGGCTTCATCACGCTCTTTCGCGTGATCTTGCTGATCGCCATCGCTTCGGTGATCTGGGTGCCGCTCGGCGTGCTGATCGGTCTGCGCCCGGCGCTCGCCGAGAAGGTGCAGCCGCTCGCGCAGTTCCTCGCGGCGTTCCCGGCGAACCTGCTGTTCCCGGTGTTCGTGATCGTGATCGTGCGCTTTCACCTGAACCCGGACATCTGGCTGTCGCCGCTGATCGTCCTCGGCACCCAGTGGTATATCCTGTTCAACGTGATCGCGGGGGCCAGCGCCTATCCGAACGACTACAAGGAAGCCGCGAAGAACTTCCGCATTCGTGGCTGGCAGTGGTGGCGTCAGGCCATGCTGCCGGGCATTTTCCCGTACTACGTGACGGGCGCCATCACGGCTTCGGGCGGCGCGTGGAACGCGAGTATCGTCGCGGAGTTCGTGCAGTGGGGCGACACGAAGGTCGTCGCGCACGGCCTCGGCGCCTACATCGCGCAGATGACGGCGGCCGGCGATTACCCGAAGATCATCCTCGGCATTGCCGTGATGTCGCTCTTCGTCACGCTGTTCAACCGCCTCTTGTGGCGCCCGCTGTACACGTACGCCGAGTCCCGTCTGCGGCTCGACTGATCGACGACTGATCGAACAACGAATGATCGAAGGTAACGCGATGCAAAACCCCAAGACGCTGAGCGCCGCGCACGGCGATGTGCAGACGGCCCCGAACCCGCCGCGCCTCGGCGAAGAAATTCTGAACGTGAAGGACGTGTGCCGGGGCTTCAAAAAGAACCAGGGCGAGCTGCTCGTGCTCGACGACGCCAACCTCCAGCTGCGCGAGGGCGAGATCGTCGGGCTGCTGGGCCGCTCGGGCTCGGGCAAGTCCACGCTGCTGCGCATCATCGCAGGCCTGATCTCGCCGACCTCCGGCGACGTCACCTGGCGCGGCAAGCCGCTCGAAGGGCCGGCCGAAGGCGTGGCGATGGTGTTCCAGACCTTCGCGCTGTTCCCGTGGCTCACGGTGCTGCAGAACGTGGAAGCGGGCCTCGAAGCGCAGGGCGTAGGCGCAGGCGAGCGCCGCGAACGGGCGCTGGCGGCCATCGACCTGATCGGTCTGGACGGCTTCGAAAACGCGTATCCGCGCGAGCTTTCGGGCGGCATGCGCCAGCGCGTGGGTTTCGCGCGCGCGCTCGTGGTCGACCCGATGCTCATGCTCATGGACGAGCCGTTCTCCGCGCTCGACGTGCTGACCGCCGAAACGCTGCGTACCGACCTGCTCGACCTGTGGACGCAAGGCCGCTTGCCGATCAAGTCGGTGCTGATCGTCACGCACAACATCGAAGAAGCGGTGTTCATGTGCGACCGCATCCTGGTGTTGTCGTCGAATCCGGGCCGCGTGGTGGCCGAGATCAAGGTACCGTTCAAGCATCCGCGCAACCGTCTCGACCCGGCGTTCCGCAAGCTCGTGGACGACATCTACGCGAAGATGACCGCGCGTCAGACCGACGAGACGACCAGGAAGGGCCTCGAACTCGGCAGCTGGCTGCCGCGCGTGTCGACCAACCTGATGGCCGGTCTGATCGAAACGCTCGCGATGGCGCCGTATCACGGCCGCGCCGACATGCCGGAAATTGCGCGCTCGCTGCATCTCGAAGTGGACGACCTGTTCCCGATCGCGGAAGTGCTGCAGAACCTCGGTTTCGCCGACGTGCGCGAAGGCGACGTGCTGCTCACGCCGCCCGCGCGCGTGTTCGCGGAGTTCGGCACGCAGGAGCGCAAGATGATGTTCGCCGAACATTTGCTGCGCCACGTGCCGCTCGCGGCGCGCATCAAGAAAGTGCTCAACGAGCGCCCGGGCCATCGCGCGCCGCGCGTGCGTTTCGAGCAGGAGCTGGAGGACTTTCTCTCCGATGGCGCGGCGGAAGAAACGCTCGACACCGTGATCGACTGGGGGCGTTATGGCGAGATCTTCTCGTATAACGACCAGTCGGAAATCTTCAGCCTCGAAGACGTGGAGTCCTGAGCGACGCGCTTTTCGCCAGGCATTAAGAGCGGTCGCGGGGTGCGTTCACCCGGCGACCGTTTTCGTTTGCGGATGAGGCAGGCTATTGCAGCGTGCCCCAGCGCTCCACCGCGGGCTCGGCCGTGGCCCACTTCCAGCCCGACTGGTCCTGACAGGCGCTCGCGGTGAACCACTGCTCGGGCGCGTCGGCTTTCTCGCCGTCCTGCACCGAGAATACGAAGTCCTTGCACAGCGTGAGGGCGTTGGCGAACGCGCGCGTCACGCGCACCTGGCCGTGGCCGTTCTCCACGGGCAAATCGTGCTTGATGCGCCAGAGGTCCATGCCGCCCACGGGCAGGCGGCCGGCTGTTTCGGCGATCAGTGCCTGCTGGTCCGCGTGCATGCTTTTCATGAAGCGGCCGACGGCTTCGTCGGTGGCCGCCTGCACGGCAATGCCTACGCCGATGCCCACGGCAGGATTCGCCGTGACGATGCCCGTTGCCGCCGCAGCCGCAGCGCCGCTTGCCGCGCCGATCGACGAGCAGCCGCTCGCCGCGAGCGCGATGCCCGCGCAGAGCGCGGCCAGCGCGATGAGCATCACGGGGCGAGCCGTCGACGACTCCGTTGCAACGTGCCGTACGCGCTTCGCGCGCGCGTTCATGCCGTTCATTGCAGCGCACCCCACCGGGCGGTAGCGGGTTCGGCCGAGGCCCACTTCCAGTTGTCGCCGTCGCGGCACACCGATGCGACGAAGAACGCGCTCGAGGCGGGTTTGTCCTTCGTGGCCTCGTGGTCGACGGAGAACACGATCTCCTTGCAGTCGAGCGCACCGCTGCTGATCGTGCGGCTCACCGTGACGCGGCCGTGTTCGTCGTCCTCGATCGGGAACGAGTGCGTGATTGACCATGGCGCGACCGCGCCGACTGCGAGCGGGCCCGCCGCGTGGGCGATGCTGTTCTGGGTGTTGGTGTGGACGACGCGCTCGGAGTACTGCACGCCGGCCTTCGCCGCGGCCACGGCGCCAAGGCCGATGCCGGTCGCCACGGCGGCGTTGCTCGTCACTTTCGAGGCAACCGCTGCGCCGGCGATACCGGCGCCCGTTTGCGCGCCTTCGGAGTAGAGCGAACTGCACGCCGAGCACGCGAGGCTCGCCACCGTGGCGAGCAGCGTGAGCGACATGACGCGTCGCCGGGGAGGATGCGCGGAAGGGCGCGGGCTGCCGCCGGCAATCGTTTCCATGACCGCCGCTGACACCGATGGCGCAACGCGCGCCCGAGCACTTCGTTCTTGCATGATGATTCCCTGCCGCTAGCCGGATAGCGCCGCATTGCGCGGATATCCGGCATGTTTTGCTTACTTGACGTGCTGCGGATTGTGCAGCACGGCATTGCTTACGGGGATAGGTAAAGTGCAAGAAATTGCAAAAGGGCGTGCTCGGCAGACCGACCTTTGATCGGTCTGCCGTACTGCTCCCGCCTCGTCGCGCAACGAGCGTGCCGCGATGGACGGGGGAGGGCAATCAGGCTTCGTCCGCGTCCGGCTCGGTGGGCGCTTCGCTTTCGCCATCGTCGGCGCCGTAGCTGCCGAGCCGGTTGTAGAGCGTCTTGAGGCTCACGCCGAGCGTGCGCGCCGCGAGACGCTTGTCGCCGCCGCAGTATTTGAGCGTGCCGAGAATGATCTGCTTCTGCGCATCGGCGAGCGGCGTGCCGATCCAGACGCTCATGGCGTCGCCCTGGGTGACGGGCTTCTTCACGCGCGGCACCAACTGCGGATGTGCGATCTCCACGACCTTTTCCGCGAGGATGTACGCGCGGTACACGGCGTTTTTCAGTTCGCGCACGTTGCCGGGCCACGACCAGTTGCGCACGGTTTCGAGCGCGCGCTTGCTGAACGCCTTTTGCGTGCCTTCCTGGTCGTTCAGTTCGGTGAGGAAATGCTGCGCGAGCAGTTCGCGGTCGCGCTCACGTTCACGCAGCGGCGGCGCGCGCAGCGGAAACACCGCAAGCCGGTACATCAGGTCCTCGCGCAGGCAGTTTTCCTTCACGGCCGTTACGGGGTCGCGGTTGGTGGCGGCGATGATGCGCACGTCGCCGCGAATCGCTTCGTTGCCGCCCACCGGAAAGTACTCGCCGGTTTCGAGCGCGCGCAGCAGCTTCACCTGATGCAGCAGCGACATCTCGGTGATTTCGTCGAGGAACAGCGTGCCGCCGCGCGCGTGCTCGAAGTGGCCGTCGCGCGCCTGCACGGCGCCCGTGAAGCTGCCTTTTTCGTGACCGAACAACTCGGCCTCGATCAGTTCGTCGGGAATCGCGCCGCAGTTGACCGCGATGAACGGCCCGTCGCGGCGTTCGCTGTGGGCGTGGATGGTCCGGGCGATCAGTTCCTTGCCCGTGCCCGATTCGCCGACGATGAGTGCCGTCGCCTCGGTCACGGCCACGCGGTCGATCTGCGCATAAAGATCCAGCATGACCGCCGACGAGCCGTACAGCAGACCGTACGACTGCAATCCCGCGACGCGCGCCTCGGCGTCCGCTGCGGGATTTGCGTTGTTTTCGCTGTTGCGTTTTGTGGCGGCGGGCGAGCCCGGCTCGATTGACGCCATAGGGATGTTCGTCCTGCAAAGGTAGTGCGGGGCGTTTGCTTCTGCGCGCATCGGCATGCTTCTGCGCGTATCGGCGAACAGGCCCTGCGATCCGGGGCTGGCCGTCCAGGACAGGTGCGGAACTTGCCGCTCCGACGGCCGCGAGGTTTGCGTCTTCGAGCCTGGTATCTCGCTTTCGCGTAAACATTTAACCACTGCCGCGCCTGACAGGGCAATGGACCTGTCCAGGCACAGCGCGAGGGAGTGTGGCACGCATCCTGCTGCGGAACTCGAGAAGCCCGGCGCCGTCTGCATGGATAGGGGCAGCGGATCGGCCACGCCCCGGGCGATGTCATTCGAGTCAACTCGCGTCTTCCGTCTTTGACGAGGCGTATCTGGGAGAAAGCGATATGTCGAAGAACCGCAGCGGTTTGGTAGGAACCCTCGTAACCGTCGGTGCGCTTGGCGCCATGGCTGGCATGCTGGCCTGGCGTTTCTCGCAGCGTCATCGCATGCAACGGCAAACCTTTTATCGCGATCTGAGCCGCTGGGAAGGCGAAGGCGGCTCACTTGCCGATACCACGGGCAACAACGGGCTGGGCCCGGAAGTGGCCATGGCCGGGGGCGCTTCGGACTTGCCTGCACACGGCGCGAAGGGCCGGATGCCGAATGGCGTGAACGGCGCGAATGGCTCGGCTGGCATGCCGTGGCCGTTTCCGCACAGCTAGAAGGCAGGCGTGGCATGGCCACGCGAGAGCCGTGCCCGCTTGTCTCGAATAAGTCTATAATAGTGATATCAACAACAATCGAGGTTCGGGCGGCCCGCGGCTGACGGTATTGTTGCTCCGATGTAGCAAAACCGCGCATATTCAGGCTTTTGTCGTCTTGGGTTTGCGTCCGACCGTTTCGTACTCCACTGCAGCGCAAACACGTGCGTCGCGACTTCCGCGGTGCCGGGCAACGTTGTCCGGCACGCCTGCGAAGGGCGCGGCGCGCGCGCTTTGGAGCCATTCACCTATCAAGGCTGACGAGACGCGATGCCACATGTATTGATTGTCGATGACGATGCGCAAACCCGCGAGGCGCTGGCGGCCGTGGTGAGCGACGACGGGCTCACCACTGCCCAGGCAGGCGACCTGCGCGAGGCGCGCATCCAGCTCGTGCGGCAGACGCCGGACGTGGTCTTCACCGACCTGAAGCTGCCCGACGGCAGTGGCACCGACCTTTTCGAGGATCTCGACCCGCGCTCGGGCGTGGAACTCGTGGTCATCACGGGGCATGCGACGGTCGAGACGGCAGTCGATGCGCTCAAATCCGGCGCGATCGATTACCTGGTCAAGCCGATCAACCTCCAGCGCGTGAAGGCGATCCTGAACCGCCTGCCGCGCGCGGGCGACCTCAAGGCCGAAATCGGCACGCTGCGCGGCGAGTTGCGCCGCATGGGCCGCTTCGGCCTGATGCTCGGCAATTCGCCGACCATGCAGGAGGTCTACGACCAGATCAGCCGCGTTGCGCCTACGCCCGCCTCGGTCATGCTGGTGGGCGAATCGGGCACGGGCAAGGAAGTGGCCGCACAGACCATCCATCAGTTGAGCCTGCGCCGCAAGCACGAATTCCTCGCGGTGAACTGCGGCGCGATCTCGCCGAACCTGATCGAGTCCGAGATGTTCGGCCACGAGCGCGGCTCGTTCACGGGCGCCGACCGGCAGCACAAGGGCTATTTCGAGCGCGCGAACGGCGGCACGCTGTTCCTCGACGAAATCACCGAAATGCCGATCGAGCTGCAGGTGAAGCTGCTGCGCGTGCTCGAGACCGGCATGTTCATGCGCGTGGGCACGACCAAGGAAATCGAGACCGACGTGCGTCTGATCGCGGCGACCAACCGCGACCCGGAGCAGGCCGTCGCCGAGGGCAAGCTGCGTCTGGACCTTTATCACCGCCTGAACGTGTTTCCGATCAGCCTGCCGCCGCTGCGCGAGCGCGGCAAGGACGTCGAGCTGCTCGCCCAGGCGTTCCTCGACGAGCTGAACGAGCGTCACGGCACGAAGAAGCAGTTTCCCGCGGCGGTGCGCGACATGCTGGCCGCCTACCCGTGGCCCGGCAACGTGCGCGAGCTGAAGAACTACGTGCAGCGCGCGCACATCATGTCGGGCAACGACGGCGATTTCACGGCGACGGTGCCGCTGCAGATCTCGCTCTCGAAGCCGATTGCGGGCACGGCGGTGACGATCCCGTTCGGCACCTCGCTTGCCGATGCGGATCGCCAGCTCATCCTCGCGACGCTCGAGCAGTGCGGCGGCGTGAAGACGCGCGCGGCGGAAATCCTCGGCATCAGCCTGAAGACGCTCTATAACCGTCTTGTGGAGTACGGCAACGAAAGCGCCGGCAAGGGCGATGCGCCTGCGCGCGTAGCCGGCGCCTGAGCAGCATGTGCGAGCGCGTCCGCCTGGGCGCGCTCGCACGGGCGGTACGACGCTTGCAGTGTGAGTTTCGCGTCCATGATGAGGAGCGAAAAATGCCGAGCTGCAAATCCAGTGATGCCCTCCGCGTGAAGCCCTGGCTCGCGCATACCCCGCAGCCCGACGAACCGCCGCCGGACCAGCCCGGTGAGCCCGACGTGCCTCCTATTGGCGATCCGCCAGAGCCGCCGGGCGAAGTGCCGCACGCGCGGCCCCGATTCGACCCTTCGGTCTCCTCTCGATTTCATCGTTCGTCTGGCGCATTGCCCGCCACGTGAGCATCTGCTCGCGCGGCCTTAGAAGTCATCAGCAGATCCTGATGGTTTTTATGTACTAGTTACAAAGGCCCCACCATTTTTACCGGCGGATTCACGCGGCGAACCCTGGACTATAAAAAAGCGCCACGGCCGCGTGGCCGCCTTCCCGCTGGAGGCATCGACATGAGACATCCTGCCTTGCGCCGCTCCGCACGTTACACGGGCAAGCGTGGCCCGCGCGATTCGCAAGAGAAAAGCAGTCCGCAGCAGTCGAACGCGCCGGACCCCGCGGGCCAGAATCGCGCAGCGCCTGGCGTGCCGCCCGACGGCGAGCACAACCAAGGCGGGGCGCGGGCTGAGGGCATCGAGTACCAGCGCGATCTCGGCTCGGAACAGGACGCCTGATCCGCTTCGAACCGCAGTTCGCCGCGCACTGTTTGCAAGCCGGTTTCCTGGTCTGGCAAATCACCGGGTATTCCGGACTTGCGCGATTGCCGCGCGGAATTTGCTCGCGCCGTCACTTGCGAGGAAAGATTTTTGCTCCGACCCTGTCTAACCGGCACGCGTCTTGCGTGCGTACCTGAAGCATTGTCTTCGGACCCAACGAAACAGGAGGTAGAGCCGCAATGGGCAGACTGATCGTGGTATCGAATCGCGTTGCGCCGACCCAGGAGGGCCGTCCCGCAGCGGGCGGGCTCGCAGTCGGCGTATTGGACGCGCTCAAGGAAACCGGCGGTGTGTGGTTCGGGTGGAGCGGCGAGACCGTCGCGGAACCGTCCGCACCGGTCATCGAGCAGCAGGGCAGCGTCACCTACGCGACGGTGGGTCTCACCCGGCGTGACTATGACCAGTACTACAAGGGCTTCTCGAATACGACGCTCTGGCCGACGTTCCACTACCGCAACGACCTCGCGCGCTATGAGCGCCAGGAGTACGGCGGCTACCTGCGCGTGAACGTGTCGCTCGCGCGCCAGTTGCAGCCGCTCATCGAGCCCGACGACATCATCTGGGTGCACGACTATCACCTGATTCCGTTCGCGCGCTGCCTGCGCGATCTCGGGGTGAAGAACCCGATCGGCTTCTTCCTGCACATTCCGCTGCCGGTGCCCGAAGTCATGCGCTCGGTGCCGCCGCACGAAGAACTCATGAAGTTCATGTGCCACTACGACGTGGTCGGTTTCCAGACCGACGCGGACCGTCAGGCCTTTCTCGACTACATCGAGCGCGGCGGTCATGGCACCGCAAGCGACGACGGCATGGTCCACGCGTGGGACCGCTTCCTCAAGGTCGGGGCGTACCCGATCGGCATCTATCCGGACGCCATTGCCAAAGCCTCGTCGCAGTTCGCCGACCGCAAGGCCGTGCGCAGCCTGCGCGAAGCCATGCGCGGACGCAAGCTGATCATGAGCGTGGACCGGCTCGATTATTCGAAGGGGCTCGCCGAGCGCTTCCAGGCGTTCGAGCGCCTGCTGCAGAACGGGCCGGGCTGGCATGGCCGCGTCTCGCTCCTGCAGATCGCGCCGCCGACGCGCTCCGACGTGCAGACCTACCAGACGATTCGCCGCAATCTCGAAGGCGAGGCGGGCCGGATCAACGGCCGTTTCGCGCAGCTCGACTGGACGCCGATCCAGTACCTGAACCGCAAGTACGAGCGCAACCTGCTGATGGCGCTGTTCCGCGAGGCCCAGGTGGGCTACGTCGCGCCGCTGCGCGACGGCATGAATCTCGTGGCGAAGGAATACGTGGCGTCGCAGAATCCCGACGATCCCGGCGTGCTGGTGCTTTCGCAGTTCGCGGGCGCGGCCGAACAACTGCCCGGCGCGCTGGTCGTGAATCCGTACGACCTGAACCAGACAGCCGAGGCGCTCGAGCGCGCGCTCTCGATGCCGCACGCCGAGCGCGTCTCGCGATACAACGACATGATGGCGTCGCTGCGCGAGAACAATCTTTCGGTGTGGCGCGATACGTTCCTTGCCGATCTGCGCAGCGTGGCGACGGCCGCTTCGGTCACGGCCAGGGCGCGCAACGCCGCACCGGCGGGGAAAGCTCCCGTGCAAACGAGCGCGCCCGAACAGCCGCATCGCGCAGCGCGCGCGTAGCGACGGGGCGGTGAGCGGCGAGGCGGCGTGACGCCTTTAGCCCTCTAACGTTTTTCTCGACGCAATTGCATCCGCGCGGCGGCCTTCGGGCCGCCGCGTTTTTTTACGTCCGCGAGATCGATACCCGGCGATACCCGGCGATACCCGTCGATCCGCGGCGCAGCGTGCGCTCAGACCCGCTGGCCGCTCGGTGCGGCGAACGGCATTGGCGCGCGGGTCGGATCGAAATCGGCCCAGTGTCCGTCGTGCCATTGGCCCGAAGCGCACTCGATATCGGCGGCGCCGCTGTCGCGCAGCAACTGCGCAGCGAGATCCTGGTTCTCGTAGCAGACGTGCACCGAGAGCAGCACGCCGTCGCTGCGCGTTTCGCGATGCACCCGCTCGTGGTGCGCCGAGATTTGCTGCGCAGCGGCTTTTGCCCCGACGCTCGCGCCGATGCGCGCGCCGATCCAGGCGCCTACGCCGGCCGCGATCACGACCGAAGGCAGCGCAGCCGAGAACGCGCTGAAAATCACCACGCCCACTACGGCGCCCGCCACGGCGCCTGCGGTGATATTGCGGGTGTGATGCGGGTGCCCTGCGGCGAGCGTAGGCGGCGCGCCCATCGCCGTCCCCTGGACGCTGTGGTGCGCATGCTGGCCGCGCGGATTGACGAAGAACAGGTTGACGTCTTCTTCGAGGAAGCCGCCCGCGTACAGCTTTTCGGCGGCGGCTTCGGCGGCGGGAAAGGTCGTGAACCGACCAGCGACGATCAGTGACATGGGAAGCCCCCTTTGCCGGACTCGGCAGGTTGACTCGCCGGGCGCAGCCGCGAATGCGGCTCGCCCTGAATCCATGTTAGTGCCTGCGCGCGCGCAGGGTTAGGCCGCGCTTAGCGCGGCGTGCGCGCCGCGGTGCCCGGCATGAGGCGCAGCAGGCTCACCACTGCCGCGACCGCGGCAAAGGCCGTCGCCACGTAGAGCGCCATGGTCGGCCCGTGTTGCGGTGCCACGCCGAAGATGAGCGCGACGAGCGCCGCGCCGAGCGTTTGCCCGGTGAGGCGCGCGGTGCCGAGCATGCCGCTCGCGCCGCCGCTGCGCTCGCGCGGTGCAGAGGAAAGAATTTGCCGGTTGTTGGGCGACTGGAACACGCCGAAGCCCGCGCCGCACAACGCCATGCGCCAGCAGATATCGAACACCGTGGGATGCGTGCCGAGTGTCGCGAGCGAGAGCAGGCCGAGCGCGAAGAGCGCGAGTCCGATGCCGCCTAGCATGCCCGCCGGATAGCGGTCGGAGAGCGCGCCCGAGAGCGGCGCTGCGCCGACGATGACGAGCGGCCAGGGCGTCATGAGGAGGCCCGTGTCGACCTGCGAGAAACCGAAGGTCTCCTGCAGCATGAAGGGCAGCGCGACGAACGCGAGCATTTGCGCGCAGAACGAGCACACCGAGGTGCCGATCGACAGTGCGAACACGGGGTTGGCAAGCAGATCGACGGGCAGGAGCGGCGCGGCCTGCGTGAGCTGGCGGCGCACGAAGAACCAGCCGACGACGATTGCGAGCACGAATTCGAGCGCGACGAGGCGATTGCTCTCGCCGTGGCCGAGGCCGTCGACGGCAAAGATCAGGAGGCCGAATACGATGGCGTTGAGCACGGCGCTCAAATAGTCGTAAGGCGCGGGGTGCCGCTCGTTCACGGGCAGTGCGCGCAGGCCCAGCATGAGCGCGGCGATGCCGATCGGCACGTTGATCGCAAAGAGCCAGGGCCACGTCGCGATGGCCAGCACGCCCGAGGCGAGCGTCGGCCCGACCGCCGAGGCGATCGCGACGACCATCGCGTTGATGGCCACGCCCCGGCCGAGCTGCGCGCGCGGATAGATCATGCGCACGAGCGCGGTGTTCACGCTCATGATCCCCGCGCCGCCGAAGCCCTGCACCATGCGTGCGAGGGCGAGTTCGGGCAGCGTGGTCGCCAGCGCGCAGCCGAGCGACGCGACGGTGAACAGCACCATGCCGGCCAGATACACGCGCTTGTAACCGATGCGGTCGCCGAGCGAGGCGAGTGGCAGGAGCGCGATGGTCACCGAGAGCTGATACGCGTTGACGATCCAGATCGAACTTGCCGCGCTCGCGTGAAGATGGCGTGCGATGGTCGGCAACGCGACGTTGGCGATCGCGCCGTCGAGCACGGCGAGCGTGATGCCGAGCGCGACCACGAGGATCGCGTAGTAACGTTGCGGGAAGGGCAGGCCGTTTTCGATGTCGGCGGTGGAATGGGCGGAGCGTTCGGAAAGCGTGGGCATCGACGGGAGAGGCGGCGCGCGATGGACGTGCGCCGCCGGCTGGATGTTGTTTTCTGGTGTTCCGTGGCGGCTTATTTCAGTTCATAGAGCCCGACGTAGGTGGTCGAATCCACCTCGTTCAGATGCGTCATGAAACGCGCTACCGCGTTCGTCGTTTCCGGCGTGACGGGCAGTTGCGCTGCCTTGAGCGCATGCACGCGGAAGATGTAGCGATGGGGTTTGTCGCCGCGCGGGGGCGCCGCGCCGCCGAAGCCGACCGTGCCGTAGTCGTTGTGCACCTGCACTGCGCCCTGCGGGAGCAGGCTGCCGTCGGCCTTGCCGGCGTTGCGGGCGAGCGAGCGCACGTCGGGCGGAATGTTCACCACGACCCAGTGCCAGAAACCGCTGCCCGTGGGCGCGTCCGGATCGTAGACGGTGAGCGCGAAGCTTTGCGTGTCGGCGGGCGGCTCGTCCCACTGCAGCGCGGGCGAGACGTTGTCGCCGTCGACACCGAAGGCCCGGTCGTCGAACTCCTGCGCCTTCGGCATGAAACCGTTGCTGGGAAAGTCATCGGACCAAAGTCGGAAATCAGCCATCGGGTGTCTCCTTCGCTTGGGGTCGTGGGACGGTTGCGCCAGCACGTGTGACGCGTGCAGGTGGGCGCGCAGCCGGTCGATCGAGTTTATCACCGCGGGCCCTACAGGCAGGGCCAGCTTCGCAGCGCGAGATGCGCAGCGCATCGGCTTGCGGTCACGTTTCGCGTGACATGTCGCGAGGGCGTGTTACGACCGCGCCTCGAACCAGGTCGACGACTCGTCTTCGAGCCATGCGGCCAGCCGCTCGACGACCGCTTGCGGATCGTGCTGCGCGCCACGCAACGCGCATTCCCAGATCACTGCCACGCGCCAGCCCTGGGCTGCGAGCGCGGCGAGCGCCTTGGCGTCGTTCAGTCGGTTGCGCGCGATCTTCTCGCGCCAGAACTCGGGGCGCGTTCGCGGCCACTTGAAGAGCGCGCAGTTGTGGCCGTGCCAGAAGCAGCCGTGCACGAACACCACGGCGCGCCGGCGCGGCAGCACGATGTCGGGCCGGCCCGGCAGCTCGCGCACGTTCAGGCGAAAGCGAAAGCCGCGCCGGTGCAGCAGACTGCGGATCAGCTTTTCGGGCTTCGTGTTGCGTCCGCGTATGCCGGACATCATCCGGCTGCGGGTCGCCGTATCGACGACGTCCACCATCGTCTGTCGCCTCGCTTCGGTTGGCCGTGGCGCGCGCCGGTCAGCGGCCTCCCGCCGTGGCCGTCGCCGAGGCCGCGTTGCGCTTGGCGCGCGTGGTGCGCGCGACGGCGGGAACCGTCGTCGCTTGCGCACGCGGTGCTTCGTGCCGTGCGGCCAGTATCGCGTCGAGATGCGGCATCATCGTGCGCGCGACTTCGCGCATCACCGGCATCACCACGCTGTTGCCGAACTGGCGGTACGCCTGGGTGTCGCTCACTGGAATGCGGAAGGTGTCGGGCAGACCCATCAGCCGCGCGCACTCGCGCGGCGTGAGGCGGCGCGGGCGCAATCCTTCGCCTTGATAGACGAGGATCTCCGAGCCGTCCTTGTGATAGCGCGCAGAAAGCGTGCGCGTGACGCTGTCGGGAAACGCGAGGCCGAAGCCAAAGCCGTTGCCGGCCGCGCGATGCTTCTCGGCGTATTGCTGCAGATAGGCCCAGAGCCCCGGCGTGAGCGTGTACTTCGGCTGCACGCGGCGCGCGCCGTGATCGAAGAAGCGCTCGCCGTCCCACGGCAGCAGCGGCTCGCAGCCGTCGGTGCGGTGCAGGATCGAGGCGAGCCGCGGGCCTTCTTCCGGCAGCGCGAGCGCGTCCCACGAGAACGCCGCCGGCTCGCGAAAGCCGACGATGATGATGCGTTCGCGATGCTGCGGCGTGAAATGGCTTCCGTCGATCACGCGGTAGTGCACGTCGTAGCCGAGTTCGTCGCGCAGCACCTGGAGGATCACGTCGAACGTGCGGCCACGGTCGTGCGAGACGAGGTTCTTCACGTTCTCGAGCAGGAAGGCGGCGGGCCGCTTCTCGGCGATGATGCGCGCGACGTCGAAGAACAGCGTGCCCTGCGTGGTGCAGGCAAAGCCGTGCGGACGGCCAAGCGCGTTCTTCTTGCTCACGCCCGCGATCGAGAACGGCTGGCACGGAAAGCCCGCGAGCAGGACGTCGTGATCGGGCACGTCGGCGGCGTCCACGGCCGTAATGTCGCCGATGAACGGATGGTCTTCGCCGTAGTTTTCCAGATAGGTCTTGCGCGAGAACGGATTCCATTCGCTCGTGAAGACGCACTCGCCGCCGTGGGCCTCGAACCCCTTGCGGATGCCGCCGATGCCGGCGAACAGGTCGATGAAGCGAAAGCGCGCCGCGCCGCCATTGGCGTGAGCGCCGCCTAGCAGCAGTTCGCGCAGTGCGGCTTCGAGCATCGCGGGGCAGGGCGTCTCGCCTTTTTCCCAACGCCGCACGGTCTTCACGTCGCGGCCGACGTGTGTGGCGATCTGCTGTTGCGTGAAACGCTTGCGTGCCTGCTGGAGCAGGTCTCTCGGTTCGGCCGTGAGCACGGAGTCCTCGTTAGGGTATTTTTGCGGACATTATGACCGATGGTCGACCCGCGGCACCAGGAATTCCCGATGTGCGTGCGCGGACGTGCGCCGCGCAGGCGAATGCCTGCACGCGCGAGCGTTGAATACAGCGGGAAGTCAGGAGTGTTGCGGGCCGGCGTTTGCCTGCTTCGCGAGGGCCGCGGAGGCCGAGGCGACGTTTAGCTCGTGCAGGTCGAGGATCAGCAGCAGGCTGTCGATTTCACACAGCTGGCCCTTGTTCACGTGACCGGTGTCGAGCAGGCGGTGCAGGCGCTGGCGCCAGTAGAGCGCGGGGAGAATCGGCCCGCCGAAGTCGCCGGCGAGTGACAGCGGCATCACGCGGCGAATGTGCGCGATATCCTGATCGATGAGGGTCGACATCATATGACCGGCGGGGAGGGGACGCGTGGAGTCCATGAAGGCCTTTACGGCACTATTTTTCCCTACTTTAGGGTTATTTAACTCGGTATTTACCCGTAATTAGCCGGTCAGCTTCCGTTTATTCGGCAGCCGGCGGCGTCGCGCCTTGCACCTGGGCCGCGCTTTCGAAGAAACGCCGCGTCGCTTCGAACGAGTTCAGCATCTGCTCGGGCCAAGGCGTCTGCAGCATGACGGCCTGGTGGTTCTCGAACGCGGCGCCCAGCTGGCGGGCGAGTTCGGGCGAATTGAGGTGGCGCAGCAGCACGCTCACGGCGATGGCGGTGGCCTGGCTGGCTCCGGCCGTCTGCAGTTCGGAAGCGGTGAGGGCGGCGACTTGCTTGTTGATGTCCATGGAAAACCTGCTCGGGAAAGAGGGTGCGCGAGTGCGCGAAAGAGACGGGACGGGAATCTGCGAACCGGTTGCGGATTTCGCGGCCCGGCCTGCGCGGCTCGGGATGGCCCAGCGGCTGGTCCCCCTGGCAGGAATCGAACCTGCATCTAGCGCTTAGGAGGCACTTGTTCTATCCATTGAACTACAGGGAGCGCGAGGTCGAGCATGGCTCCGTTCGATCGCCATGTTTCCCAAGTGACCCGTCATGGCGCGGAGCGGCGCGCGAACCGGTTCGGCCTTGCAGGTCCGAGCGATATCGCGGCGCAGGGCCCAGAGTATAGCAAACGTGTTCGGGCGCGAAAATGACGCCCTTTAGCTGCGTGGGAATCGTCGCAATCAGAACTCGACGACGGCGAATTCCGCCTTGCCCACGTCGCACAGCGGGCAGCGCCAGTCGTCGGGTATCTCCGCAAAGCGCGTGCCGGGGGCGATGCCTTCGTCGGGCAGACCTTCTTCCTCGTTGTAGATCCAGCCGCAGATCAGGCAGACCCAGCTCTTGTACTCGATTACTTCGCTCACAGCGTGTCCTTCTTCTAGTCGATTCGATGCGTGGCCCGTCATGTGGCCCTTTATCTAGAGGCAGGGCGGCGCGGGCGACCCGCGATGTTACCGGAAAACGGTTCGCGTGCCGCTGCGCTAAAGGGAAGCTAGGCGCGGAGGCCCGACCTGCGCGGCCCGACCTGCGCGGCCCGACCTCCGCGGCCCGACCTGCGCGGCCCGGTACAATGCCCCCTTCAGGTCCACCGCACGCATCGCTTTCCATCCATGTCGCTTTACACCATCACAGACGCGCAACTGGCGTTCGGCCACGTCGCGCTGCTCGACCACGCGGACTTTTCGCTCGAAGCCGGCGAGCGCGTCGGGCTGATCGGCCGCAACGGCGCGGGCAAGTCGTCGCTGCTCACGATCGTCGCCGATCTCGCCAGGCCCGACGACGGCCTCGTCACGCGCCAGCAGGCGCTTTCGACCGTCTACGTGCCGCAGGAGCCCGACTTCGACGCCGACGCCACGGTCTTCGACACCGTCGCCTCGGGCCTCGCCGACGTGCGCGCGCTGCTCGACGAATACGACACGGTCGCGCACAAGCTTGCGGACACGCCCGAAGGCGCCGAACACGAGGCACTGCTCGCGCGCATGAACACGCTGCAATCGTCGCTCGATCATGCCGACGCCTGGAGCTGGCGCACGCGCGTTGCCACGACACTCGCGCAGATCGGCCTCGAAGGCGAAGCCCGCGTGGGCGCGCTCTCGGGCGGCATGCAAAAGCGCGTGGCGCTCGCCCGCGCGCTCGTTGTGCAGCCCGATATCCTGCTGCTCGACGAACCGACCAACCACCTCGACTTCGACGGCATCCGCTGGCTCGAGGAACTGCTCGTGGCACAGCGTTCAAGCCTGCTCTTCATCACCCACGACCGCGCGTTTCTCGACCGCGTGGCCACGCGCATCGTCGAACTCGATCGCGGCAAGCTGCTTTCGTATCCGGGCAACTTCTCGCAGTACCAGGAGCGCAAGGCGCAGCAGCTCGAAGTCGAGCGCGTGGAGAACGAGAAGTTCGACAAGCTGCTCGCGCAGGAAGAAGTGTGGATCCGCAAGGGCGTGGAAGCGCGGCGCACGCGCAGCGTGGGACGTATCGCGCGCCTCGTGCAGATGCGCAGCGAGCACGCCGAGCGCCGCAACGTGCAGGGCAACGTGAAGCTCGACGTCGCGCAGGGCGAGAAGTCCGGCAAGATCGTCGCCGAACTCACGGACGTGACCAAGCGCTATGGCGGCCGCACGATCGTCGATAACTTCTCGTCGACGGTCATGCGCGGCGACAAGATCGGCTTCGTCGGTCCGAACGGCGCCGGCAAGACCACGCTGCTGAAGCTGATTCTCGGCGAGTTGAAGCCCGATGAAGGCACTGTGCGCGTAGGCACGAACCTGCAGGTCGCGTACTTCGACCAGATGCGCGCGCAGCTCGACATGGAAAAGAGCCTCGCCGATACAATCAGCCCCGGCAGCGACTGGGTCGAGATCAACGGCGCGAAGAAGCACGTCATGAGCTATCTCGGCGACTTCCTGTTCGCGCCCGAACGTGCGCGCTCGCCCGTGAAGTCGCTTTCGGGCGGCGAGCGTAACCGTCTGCTGCTCGCGCGTTTGTTCGCGCGGCCCGCGAACGTGCTGGTGCTCGACGAACCGACCAACGACCTCGACATCCCGACGCTCGAACTGCTCGAAGAGTTGCTCACCGACTACGACGGTACCGTGCTGCTCGTTTCGCACGATCGCGCGTTCCTCGACAACGTGGTGACTTCGGTGATCGCGTCCGAGGGCGAGGGCAAGTGGCGTGAGTACGTGGGCGGCTTCACCGACTGGCAAACGCAGAGCACGCGTGCGCAGGAGATTGCCGAGGCGCGCGCGCCGAAAGAAGCGGCTGCTGCGGCTGCCGCTCCCAAGGAGAGCGCGGCGGGCCGCAATGCGCAACGTACTGTGAAGCTTTCGTTCAAGGAGCAGCGCGAGCTCGAGGACCTGCCCAAGCGCATCGAGGCGCTGGAGACCGAGCAGAAGACGATCGGCGCGAAGATCGAGGACGGGTCGATCTTTGCGAAGGACGCGGCCGAAGGCACGCGGCTCACCGAGCGCTACGCGGCGATCGACGAGGAATTGCTCGTCGCGCTGGAGCGGTGGGAGGAGCTGGAGAGCAAGCGCAAGTGATGCGAGACAAAGCGGCCTGATGAAGGCCGCTTTTTTTAAGACGGGCGGCCCGTACTCATCTGTTCAGCCAGCCAACCCCCAAGCAAATTGCCGTGCGAGCCCAAATCAGTACAATACCTCGCGAATTCGAACAACTGCGCGAACCACTGCGCCGCCGCGAGCGCACCTGCCACCGCGGCGCGCAGCCGGTTCACTTCGTTGTTTCGTATCGGTTTTTTTGAACGCTCAACGCGTTTTCCCCGCAGATGTCCACAGGACCTGTGGACAAGCGCGCGGACAACCCCCTGTGGATCACCATGTCAACGAAGAAGTCCAACGCTGGAAACACTGGCTATAGCGAAGCGTCGATCAAGGTGCTCAAGGGCCTCGAGCCCGTCCGGCAGCGGCCGGGCATGTATACGCGCACCGAGAATCCGCTGCACATCATCCAGGAAGTCATCGACAACGCCTCGGACGAAGCGCTCGGCGGCTACGGCAAGCGCATCACCGTGACGCTGCATGCCGACCATTCCGTCTCCGTCGAGGACGACGGCCGCGGCATTCCGTTCGGCCTGCACCCCGAAGAGAAGGTGCCCGTCGTCGAAATCGTCTTCACGCGCCTGCACGCGGGCGGCAAGTTCGACAAGGCCGCCGGCGGCGCCTATACGTTCTCGGGCGGCTTGCACGGCGTGGGCGTCTCGGTCACCAACGCCCTGTCCACGCGCCTCGACGTGACTGTCTGGCGCGACGGCAAGGTCGCCGAAATCGGTTTCTCTGACGGCAACGTCACGAAGCAGCTCACTACGCGCAACGCCGCGCGCGACGAGAAGAAGAGCGGCACGCGCGTGACCGCTTGGGCCGATCCTAAGTATTTCGACTCGCCCAATCTGCCGCTCGGCGAACTTCAGCGCCTGCTGCGCTCGAAGGCCGTGTTGCTGCCGGGCGTCGAGGTCGAACTCGTCATCGAGAAGACCGGCGAGCGCCAGAGCTGGAAGTATGAAGACGGCCTGCGCGGCTATCTGCTCGAAGGCATGGGCGGCGCCGACCTGCTGATCCCGCTGTTCGAAGGCGAGCGCTACGCCGACGCGCGCACCACCGACGACACCTTCGCCGAAGGCGAGGGCGCCGCGTGGGTCGTGGCGTGGAGCGAGGAAGGCTCGCTCACGCGCGAGTCGTACGTGAACCTGATCCCGACGCCCGCGGGCGGCACGCACGAAAGCGGCCTGCGCGACGGTCTGTTTCAGGCCGTGAAGAGCTTCGTCGAATTGCACAATCTCCAGCCGAAAGGCGTGAAGCTGCTGCCCGAAGACGTCTTCGCGCGCGTCTCGTTCGTGCTCTCGGCCAAGGTGCTCGACCCGCAGTTCCAGGGGCAGATCAAGGAGCGCCTGAACAGCCGCGACGCCGTCAAACTCGTGTCGTCGTTCTCGCGTCCGGCTCTGGAGCTGTGGCTCAACCAGCACGTCGAGCACGGCAAGAAGCTCGCCGATCTCGTCATCAAGCAGGCGCAGGCGCGCACGCGCGCGGGCCAGAAGGTCGAGAAGCGCAAGAGCTCGGGCGTGGCCGTGCTGCCCGGCAAGCTCACCGACTGCGAATCGACCGATATTGCGCGCAACGAACTCTTCCTCGTGGAGGGCGACTCGGCCGGCGGTTCCGCCAAGATGGGGCGCGACAAGGAGTACCAGGCCATCCTGCCGCTGCGTGGCAAGGTGCTCAACACGTGGGAGACCGAGCGCGACCGGCTCTTTGCGAACAACGAAGTGCACGATATTTCGGTGGCGATCGGTGTCGATCCGCACAGCCCCGACGAGACGGTCGATCTTTCGAATCTGCGCTACGGCAAGATCTGCATTCTCTCCGATGCCGACGTCGACGGCTCGCACATCCAGGTACTGCTGCTCACGCTCTTCTTCAAGCATTTCCCGCAGCTCATCGAGCGCGGTCACGTGTGCGTGGCGCGCCCGCCGCTGTTCCGTGTCGATGCGCCCGCGCGCGGCAAGAAGCCTGCACAGAAGCTCTATGCGCTCGACGAAGGCGAACTCGAAGCGATCCTCGACAAGCTGCGCAAGGACGGCGTGCGCGAAACGCAATGGACCATCAGCCGCTTCAAGGGCCTGGGCGAAATGAGCGCCGAACAGCTCTGGGACACGACGATGAACCCCGACACGCGGCGTCTCTCGCCCATCGCGCTCGGCGACCTCGACTACGAGTCCACGGTTGCGCGCATGACGATGCTCATGGGCAAGGGCGAAGCGGCCTCGCGCCGTTCGTGGCTCGAAGAGAAGGGCAACGAAGTCGAAGCGGATATCTAAGCGCACGCGCCCATACAAGATTACGGAACGATTGAAACATGGACGATCTCTTTGCTGAAGTGACGGACGCCCCGAACGGCGACACGCTCACGCTCGGCCACTACGCGGAACGCGCCTATCTCGACTACGCGGTGAGCGTGGTGAAGGGCCGCGCGCTGCCCGACGTCTGCGACGGCCAGAAGCCGGTGCAGCGGCGCATTCTTTTCGCGATGAACGAAATGGGCCTGGGCGACAACGCCAAGCCCGTGAAGTCCGCGCGCGTGGTGGGCGACGTGCTCGGCAAGTACCACCCGCACGGCGACCAGTCGGCCTACGACGCGCTCGTGCGCCTCGCCCAGGACTTCTCGATGCGCTATCCGCTCATCGACGGCCAGGGCAATTTCGGCTCGCGCGACGGCGACGGCGCGGCGGCCATGCGCTACACCGAAGCGCGCCTGACGCCCATCGCCAAGCTGCTGCTCGACGAAATCGACATGGGCACTGTCGATTTCATGCCGAACTACGACGGCTCGTTCCAGGAGCCGAAGACGCTGCCCGCGCGCCTGCCGATGCTGCTGCTCAACGGCGCGTCGGGGATCGCGGTGGGTCTCGCCACCGAAATTCCCTCGCATAACCTGCGCGAAGTCGCGTCGGCGGCGGTGGCGATGATTCGCAACCCGAAGCTTTCGCACGCGGAGATCATGGAAAAGCTGCCGGGGCCCGATTTCCCGGGCGGCGGCCAGATCATTTCGAGCGACGCGGAAATTGCGGCGGCTTACGAGTCGGGCCGCGGCAGCCTCAAGGTGCGCGCGCGCTGGAAGATCGAGGACCTCGCGCGCGGCCAGTGGCAGCTCGTGGTGACCGAGCTGCCGCCGAACACCTCGGGCCAGAAGGTGCTCGAAGAGATCGAGGAACTCACGAACCCGAAGCTCAAGCTCGGCAAGAAGACGCTCACACCCGAGCAGCTGCAGAGCAAGCAGACCATGCTCGGGCTGCTCGACGCCGTGCGCGACGAGTCGGGCAAGGACGCGCCCGTGCGCCTCGTGTTCGAGCCGAAGACGAGCCGCATCGACCAGGCCGAGTTCGTCAATTCGTTGCTCGCGAACACGAGCCTCGAATCGAACGCATCGCTCAATCTCGTGATGATCGGCGCCGATGGCCGTCCGCGCCAGAAGGGCATCAGCGAGATTCTGGGCGAGTGGATCGGCTTCCGTTTCGCCACGGTCACGCGCCGCACGCAGCATCGCCTGACGAAGGTCGACGACCGCATCCATATCCTCGAAGGGCGGATGATCGTCTTCCTCAATATCGACGAGGTGATCCGCATCATCCGCGAGTCGGACGAGCCCAAGAGCGCGCTGATGAGCGCGTTCGGGCTTTCCGAGCGCCAGGCCGAGGACATTCTTGAAATCCGTCTGCGTCAGTTGGCGCGGCTCGAGAAGATCAAGATCGAGAAGGAACTCGCGGAACTGCGCGAAGAGAAGGCGAAGCTCGAAGAACTGCTCGCGAACGATGCTTCGATGAAGCGGCTCATCGTGAAGGAAATCGAAGCCGACGCGAAGCAGTACGGCGACGATCGCCGCACGCTCATTCAGCAGGAAAAGCGGGCGAGCTTCGAAGCGCGCGTGGTCGACGAGCCGGTCACGGTCGTCGTCTCGCAGAAGGGCTGGGTGCGTGCGCTCAAGGGCCACGGGCTCGATACGCAAGGTTTCACCTTCAAGGCCGGCGACGGCCTCTATGCGGCGTTCCAGTGCCGCACGCCCGATACGCTGATCGCGTGGGGCAGCAATGGCCGCGTCTATTCGGTGTCGATTGCGAATCTGCCTGGCGGCCGCGGTGACGGTGTGCCGGTCACGTCGCTCATCGAACTCGAAGCGGGCACGCATCTGCTGCATTACTTTGCGGCGAACGCGGAACAGCAATTGCTGCTGGCGTCGAGCAACGGCTTCGGCTTCATCGCGAAGATCGGCGACATGGTGAGCCGCGTGAAGGCAGGCAAGGCGTTCATGACGATCGACGAGGGCTGCGTGCCGCTCGCGCCGATGCCGATGCTGCCCGACGCGCTGCAGGTGGCGTGTCTGTCGTCGGGCGGTCGTTTGCTGGTGTTCGGCCTCGACGAGATGAAGACGCTCTCGGGCGGCGGACGTGGCGTTACGCTCATGCAGCTCGACGAGAACGAGAAGCTCGTGCAGGCGCTCGCGATCAGCGCGGCGGGCGTCGTGCTCGTGGGCACGGGCCGCGGCGGCAAGGCGACCGAGGACCTGATGGCGGGCGCGGTGCTGGCTCCGCAGATCGGCAAGCGCGCACGCAAGGGCCGCGCGCCGGACTCGAAGCTCAAGGTCGTGACGGGCATGCGTCCGGTGTTGCCGCAGTAACTTAGCTGCTCTGCATGGCGCCGGAGCGCTCTGCGTGGGACCGGAGTAAGCGCTGAAGCGCTAACTCCGGATCGCAAAGTGCTAAAGCGCTAACTCCGGCCGACACATATCCGGCGCGAATCGCGGCGCGGCATGGAATAATGCCGCGCAAAGGCATGGGACGGGAGTGCGTTGCACTCACTCCGTCGACATGCCGCCGATAACGACACGTTACGAGGGAAATCAAGCATGGGCCACGCGATCGCAGTCGCGCTCTTTCTGCATCTGCTGGGCGTCGCCGTCTGGGTGGGCGGCATGATCTTCGCGCATTTCTGTTTGCGCCCAGCGCTCGAAGACCTCTCGCCGCAGTTGCGCCTGCCGCTCATCGAATCGGTGTTCGGCCGCTTCTTCAACTGGGTGGGCGTCTCGGTCATCGTGATCCTGCTGACCGGCGGCTTCCTGCTCATGCAGTCCGGCGGCGAGCATGCCACCTGGCAGCTGCACGCCATGGCGGGCCTGGGCGTATTGATGATGCTGATCTTCGGCCACATCCGCTTCGCTGTGTTCCCGCGCATTCGCCGCGCCGTGCAGGCGCAGAAGTGGCCCGACGGCGCGCGCGCCGTGGGCACCGTGCGCCGGCTCGTCGTCATCAATCTCGTGCTGGGTATCGTGACGATCGGCGTTGCCGTGCTCGCGCGCGGGTTCTAATCGTTTCTCCCGCAACGTTCGCGGTCTGCGCTTGACGCACTACAGGCGCTCCGCGAGCGCATGACGCTGCATGCAGCGCTCCATCGCGTCGAAGAACGCTTCTTCGGCCGCATTGCGCTTGCGTTCGCGATGCCACAGCAAGTGGATATCGACGTCCACGAGCCCTTCCTCCGGCGGCAGCCGCCACAGGCGCTGCCGCGCCAGATCGTCCCGCACCGTATGCTCGGGCAGGCAGCCAATGCCGTAGCCCGCAAAGATCAGCCGCCGCACCTCGTCCAGACTCGGTGACGACGCCACGATCCGCCCCGTGAAGCCGCGCTGGTCGCGAAACACCGTGAGCGGCGACAGGCTGTCGCCAATCTGGTCGCTCGTGAATGAGACGAAGTTCTCCGCGAGCAGGTCGTCCATCGTCAACTGCGAGAGCCCGAAGAGCCGGTGATGCCGGCCGCAGAACATCGCGTAGCGCTGGCGCAGGAAGCAGCGCATGTCCAGCTTGTCGATGGGCGTGCGGCACAGGCTCAGGCCCGCGGTCGCGGTTTTCTGCAGCAGCGACGAGATGATGTCCGACGAGCGCATCACTTCGATCTGCAAGTCGATGCGCGGGTAGGCCGTGTGGAACTCCGCGAGAAATTCGTCGTACACGCGCGACTCGATGCGGCTCACCGTGAGCAGGCGGATCGAGCCGGTGATGTCGGCGGTGCGCTCGTCGAGCCCGGTTTCGAGCTGGGAAATCGTGCCGTAGATGTCGCTCGCAATGCGATAGACCTCTTCGCCCGCCTCGGTCGGCACGAACTGCGCGCCGCGGCGCTCGATGAGCTTGCGGCCGAGCGCGTCTTCGAGGCGCTTGAGCGCCTGGCTCACGGCCGGCTGCGTGACATAGAGCCGGGCGGCGGCGCGGCTCAGGCTGCGCTCCTGCATGATCGCGAGGTAGGTGCGCAGGAGGTTCCAGTCAAGACGGTCGTTGAGAAAGCGGGTGGTGTCGGCGCGCATGGGCGGTCTCCCGGCGCAAGGGTGCGCCAAGGGTATTAGTTAAATTTATGTGCAGAATAATAACGCGAAATTTGACTAATGATTTGTGGCTGGCGATAAAGCGTCCATGCAACAGCAACACGAACCCATCCCAAACGCGCCTGAAGGAGACCGACGCATGGCCAGCCCACAACCCAGCACCCGGCAACCGGTGCGCGCCGCCGCCGCGGCGTTCATCGGCACGATGATCGAGTGGTACGACTTCTACATCTACGCCACGGCCGCCGCGCTCGTGTTCGGCGAGCTGTATTTCCCTTCTGAAGACCGCTTCGTGAGCACGATGGCGTCGTTCGCGACCTTCGCCGTCGGGTTCTTCGCGCGTCCGCTCGGCGGCCTGATCTTCGGCCACCTCGGCGACCGCATCGGCCGCAAGAAAGCGCTCATGACCACCCTGATGATGATGGGCGTCGCGACCGTCTGCGTCGGCCTGCTGCCGTCGTACGCGAGCGTGGGGATGCTCGCGCCGGTGCTGCTCGTGCTGCTGCGCGTGGTGCAGGGCATCGCCGTGGGCGGCGAGTGGGGCGGTGCGGTGCTGATGGCGGGCGAGCACGCGCCCGAAGGCCGCCGCACGTTCTTCGCTTCGTTCGCGCAGCTGGGTTCGCCGGCCGGCCTGATTCTTTCGCTGCTCGAGTTCCGCTCGGTCACGTCGCTCGACAAGGCCGACTTTCTCTCGTGGGGCTGGCGTCTGCCGTTCCTCGTTTCGGCGGTGCTGCTCGTGGTCGGCATCATGATCCGCCTTGGCGTGAACGAGTCGCCCGAGTTCGAGAAGCTCAAGGACCAGCGCCGCACGCTCAAGCTGCCCGTCGCCGAAGTGTTCCGCTCGGCGTGGGGCCTCGTGCTGCTGTGCATCGGCGCGAACACCATCGGCATTGCGGGCGTGTACTTCACCAACACGTTCATGATCGCCTACACCACGCAATACGTCGGCATCACGCGCTCGCTGATTCTCGACTGCCTGTTCGCGGTCGCGATCATCCAGTTCCTCGTGCAGCCGCTCGCCGCGTGGCTCGCCGAACGCATGGGCGGCGCGCGCTTCCTCAAGTGCGCGGCGCTCGCCGCGATGCTCTCGCCGTATCCGATGTTCGTGCTCGTGCAAAGCGGCAAGGTCGTGCCGATGGTGATCGGCATTTCGATCGCCGTGGTCTGCATGGCGAGCTTCTATTCGGTGATCGCCGGCTTCGTCTCCGGCGTGTTCCCCACGCGCGTGCGCTACTCCGCGATTTCGCTCTCTTACCAGGTATGCGGCGCGATCGCGGGCGGCCTCACGCCGCTGGTCGGCACGTGGCTCGCGCATCGCCATGCGGGGCAGTGGTGGCCGCTCGCGGTGTTCTATACGTGCCTCGCGGGCGTCTCGCTGTTGTGCATCGTCGCGCTCGACGCGCGCCGTCACCAGCATGCGTTAGACGAGGCGGGAGCCGAGGCGTTGAGCGCACGATGACGTTGTTCAGCTGTTTGAATAGTTCGACTGAAATGGATGGACCGATGAAAGACCTTTTGCAGATCGACGGCCCGCGCCTGTGGGCGAGCCTCATGGAGATGGCGCGTGTTGGCGCGACGGCGGGCGGCGGCGTGCGCCGCCTCGCGCTCACCGAAGAAGACCGGCGCGGGCGCGAGTTGTTCGCGCGCTGGTGCCGCGAGGCGGGCATGACGGTGTGGACCGACGAAGTGGGGAACCTGTTCGCGCGCCGCGAAGGCGACGATGCGCAGGCTGCGCCGGTGCTGATGGGCAGCCACCTCGACACGCAGCCCGAAGGCGGCCGCTTCGACGGCGTATACGGCGTGCTCGCCGCTCTCGAAGTCGTGCGCGCGCTCAACGACGCGGGCGCACGCACCGTGAAGCCGATCGAAATCTGCTCGTGGACCAACGAGGAGGGCGCGCGCTTCACGCCGGCGATGCTGGGCTCGGCGGTCTTCACTGGCGCGATGACGCTGGCGGAGGCACTCTCGCGCACGGACGCCGACGGCGTGACGCTCGGCGCCGCGCTCGACGCATGCGGCGTGCGCGGCACGCGCGCCGTGCAAGGCGTCGCCGTCGACGCCTACTTCGAAGCTCATATCGAACAGGGCCCGATTCTGGAGGCGAACGAGACGACCATCGGCGTCGTGACGGGCGGCCAGGCGATTCGCTGGTTCGACGTGAACGTGACGGGCGTGGCCGCGCACGCGGGCACGACGCCGATGCGCTATCGCAAGGACGCATGGTTCGGCGCGGCGCAGATGTCGCTCGACATCGAACGCACGATGGCGCGTTACGCACCGCTCGGTCTCGTGACGATCGGCCAGGCGCAGATCGTGAACTCGTCGCGCAACACGATCGCGGCGAACCTGACGTTCACGGTCGATCTGCGCCATCCCGACGATGCGCAACTCGATGCGATGGAGCACGACTTGCGCGCGCTATGCGCGGACGTGGCCACACAGCGGGGCCTCGGCGTGCAGATCGCACATTGCTGGACGAGCCCAGCCACGCCGTTCGATGCGCAATGCGTCGAGCTGGTCGCGCAGGCAACGGCGCGCTTTGGCTATCCACACGAGCGTATCGTAAGCGGTGCGGGCCACGACGCGATCCACCTCGCGCGCTACTGCCCGACCGCGATGGTGTTCATTCCCTGCGTGGCCGGTCTGTCGCACAACGAAGCCGAGGACGCTCTGCCGGAAGACATCACGGCCGGCGCGAACGTGCTGCTCAACGCCGTCGCGGCGCGCGCGGGCGTGCGCCTGGCCGTTGAAGTGGAAAACCCGGCCGACGCGTAAAAGAAATAGAAGGAGAACTGAGCATGAAAACCTGGTTTCACCCCGATCAGCTGCTGCACCATCCGCGCGCCTATTTCTCGCGCGGCCAGTTGCGTGCGCCGCAGGAAGTGCCACAGCGTGCCGAGCATCTCGTTGCCGCGGCGCGCTCGCTTGGCTTCGACGTGCAGGCGCCCGCCGATTTCGGCACCGCGCCCATCGCCGCCGTGCACGACATGAACTATCTGCGCTTTCTCGAAGAAGCGCACACCGAATGGAAGCGCGTGCCCGAAGATTGGGGCGAAGAGGTGATGTCGAACATCTACGTGCGCGAGCCGAATCCGCTGCGCGGCGTGCTCGCGCAGGCGGCGCGCTATCTCGCGGACGGCAGTTGCCCCATCGGTGCGAACACCTGGCGTGCGGCCTACTGGTCGGCGCAAAGCGCGCTGGCGGCGGCCGCATGCGTGAACGAAGGCGCGCGCGAGTCGTACGCGCTCTCGCGTCCGCCGGGTCATCATGCCCGCGCGGACGCGGCGGGCGGCTTCTGCTATCTGAACAACGCGGCCATCGCGGCGCAGTCGCTGCGCAGCCGCTTCGAGCGCGTGGCGATCCTCGACACCGATATGCACCACGGCCAGGGCGTCCAGGAGATCTTCTACGGTCGCAGCGATGTGCTCTACATCTCGATTCACGGCGATCCGACCAACTTCTATCCCGTGGTCGCGGGCTACGAGGAAGAGCGCGGCAACGGTGCTGGCGAGGGCTACAACGTCAATCTGCCGATGCCGCATGGCGCGTCCGAAGCCGACTTCTTCGAGCGCGTGAAAGCGGCGCTGCGGGTGCTCAGGCGCTTCGAGCCGGACGCGCTCGTGCTGGCGCTCGGCTTCGACATCTACAAGGACGATCCGCAGTCGAAAGTCGCCGTGACCACCGAGGGTTTCGGCCGGCTCGGCGCGGAGATCGGCGCGCTCGGCCTGCCTTCGGTGATCGTGCAGGAAGGCGGCTATCACCTCGAAAGCCTCGAAGACAACGCACGCGCATTCTTCGGCGGTTTTGCGGCAGCGCGCTGATCAGCGCGTGAACGCGCGCTTCAGGCCAGCAGCAGCCTCGCCCCGCACGCGAGTCCTACCGTCGCGTAGACCGCGTAAGCGGGGAGCTTGAGCTTGCCGAAGCACATCGCCGAGAAGACGGCCGTCAGCAGATAAGAAAGATGCAGCGGCACGTGCCGCGCGATATGCCAGACGGCGATCGCGAGGAACGCGGTGGTCGCGGCGCGCAGCCCGCGCATGGCGTGCTCGAAGCGCGGGTTCGCCTTCATGCGGTGCAAGTGCCGCCGCGCGAGCACGACGAGGCAGCCCGACGGCACGAACAGCGCGAGCGTGGCGACGAGCGCGCCGACCCAGCCATCGACGAGATAGCCGAAGAACGGCACCACGTTCAGGAGCGGCCCCGGCGAAAGCGGCGAGAGCGTGAATGCCAGCGTGAAGTCGTCGTTGGTGATGCCGACCGCAGGCGTGACGAACAGCGTTTTCAACACGGGCAGCGCCGAAAAGCCGCCGCCGAACAGCGTCATGCCCGCGCCCGCGAGACGCGGCCAGAGCAGCGCCGAATCGAGCGGATGCGGCAGCGGCAGCGCGAACACGACGATCAGCGCGGCCAGCGCGGCGAGCAATTGCCCATCGCGCCGTGTCACGCGTAATTCGAGCCGCTGCGAAGGCACGGGGCTTGCGAGCCAGCCCGCGGCAAACGCGACGAGCAGAATCGCGACGTAGGCCGCGCCGCTCGCCGCGAGCGCGAGGGCCACACAGGCAGCGATCGCCACGCCCCATTCGAGCGGGCCGCGCACGAGCGCACGCGTCTGCCTGTACCAGGTCACGCCGATCAGCATGGCGAGCACCACGCTGAAATGGTCGAGCAGCGTGCGCGAGGCGACCGCATGCACGAGCGGCGTGCGGTAGAAAATGGCGAACAGCGTCATCAGCGCGAAGAAGGGCAGCACGCTCGCCACGCCCGCGACCCACGCGCCCGCGCGTCCGCGCAGCGCATGGCCGAGTTGCACCGCGACGTTGCAGCCTACCGGCCCCGGCACCATCCAGGCGAGTGCTACCAGATCCGAGAATGCGGTTTGCGTGAGACGCGCTTCGCGCTCCACGTAGTGCTGCTCGAGTTGCGCCATGAGCGCGAGGCCGCCCCATGAGACCGCGGACACGGTCAGCACGACGCGAAAGAGCGTCAGGAGCGGTTCGTGATGGTCGCGGATTGGCGCCGCGATCGCTTCGTCGGTGCGGGTTTGCATGGCTGCATCGTGCGGGCGAAGGTCCGTGCGGATCTGTGCGCGAAGGCACGCGGTTCGCGCAACTCACTGGAAGGCGTGGACAATGCGCAATCTGCGCGCCGGCCTCGCGTCAGCGCGATTGCGGCGCGTCGCTCAGGCGCTCGTTGCGGCGATCTTCGCGTGCGGCTTGCGTGCCCGCCGGCTGCGTCGCGCTACAGACGCCGAAGCGCTCGATCAGCGCGGCCACGCCTTCCACGGGCACGGGGCGCGAGAACAGGAAGCCCTGCGCCTCGATCGGGCCGAGCGCGGAGAGCCACGCGATCTGCTCTTCGGTTTCGGTGCCCTCGACGACTACCGTGAGCCCGAGCGAGCGCGCGAGATTGACGATCGCCGAGACCATCACGCACACGCTGCGGTCGGCGGGGATGGCCTGCACGAACGAGCGGTCGACCTTGAGCGTGTCGACGGCGAAGCGGTTCAGGTAGGACAGCGACGAATAGCCGGTGCCGAAGTCGTCGAGCGCGACGCGCACGCCAAGGCGCTTCAGCGCGAAGATCTTTTCCGAAACGAGCTCCGGGTACTCCATCATCGCGGTTTCGGTGATCTCGAGTTCGAGCCGGTGCGCGGCAATGCCGGTTTCCTCGATGGCGCGCGCTACGGTCTCGTACAGGTCGCCGCGCCAGAACTGCACCGCCGAGATGTTGATGGCGAGCGTGAGCGACTCGTAGCCCTGCTGCTGCCACTGCGCGAGTTGCGCGCACGCGGTACGGATCACGAAGTCGCCTACGGGCACGATGAGCCCCGTGGATTCGGCCACGGGAATGAACTCGCCCGCGGGAATGAGCCCGTATTGCGGATGGTTCCAGCGCACGAGCGCCTCGAAGCCCGTGATGCAGCGCCGGCGCAGATCGATCTTCGGCTGGTAGGCGAGAAAGAGCTGGTCCTCGGCGAGCGCGACGCGCAGCTGCTGCTCCCACTTCATCAGGTGGTCGGCGCGGTGGGCGAGTTGCGGCGAGTAGAAGCGAAAGCAGTTGCGTCCGGCCTCCTTGGCGGCGTACATCGCGAGGTCGGCTTTCTTGAGCAGATCGATTTCGCTTTCGTGCGCGACCGCGAAGAGCGCGATGCCCGTGCTCGCATGCAGCACGAAGGCGCTGCCGCGCACGTCGAACGGATGCGTGAACGCAGCGTTGGTGGCTTCGGCGAGCGCGATGGCGCGTTTTTCGATGTCGTCGCCCTTCACGATCACCACGAACTCATCGCCGCCGATGCGCGCAAGCGTGCCCGCGCCGCCCACGGCGTCGGCGAGGCGCGCGGCGCTCATCTGCAGCACGATGTCGCCGGCGTTGTGGCCCAGCGTGTCGTTGACCGTCTTGAAATTGTCGAGGTCGATGAAGAGGATGGCGAGCCGCCCGAGGTTGCCCGGCTGCGAGACCTCATGGCGCAAACGCTGCAGCGTGGCGTAGCGGTTGGGCAGGCCCGTGAGGAGGTCGTACTGCACGAGTTGCGACATCTCGCGCTCGCGCCCGAGCAGCTTGCCGATCAGTCCCGTGGCCACGGCGAAGAACGAGAGCATGGCGAGCGAGATGAACGTCGCCATCATCAGGTAGACGTCGCGCGTGTGGTTGTAGTCGGCGAATTCCTCGGCCTGCGAGAGACCGACCAGCACGGCGAGCGGATAGCCATCGATATGGCGGTACGAGACGATGCGCGTCACGTGATCGATCGGGTCGACGTAGGTGCCCGACACATGCTCGGAAATGGGATACACGCCGCTCGCGGAGAACGTGCCGTTCGCGCGCTCGGCGCTGCCCGTGCGGCGCGCGAGCACGGCGCCGCTGTCCGAGATGACGGCGATCACGCCGTCGCGGCCGATCGCGGCGTTGTTGTAGAAGTCGCTCGTGAAGTAGCTCGGGTCCTCAGAAACCACGACGACGCCCGCGAACGAGCCGTCCGGGTGATTGAGGCGGCGCGTCATCTGCAGGGTCCAGTGGCCGGACACGCGGCCGAGCACCGGCTTGCTGATATAGAGCTGGTCGTCGTTCTCGTGCTCGTGCACCTTGAAGTGCTCGCGGTCCGAGAGGTCGATGGGCTTGGGATTCGGATCGGCCGTGTTGGCGACGAGCGTGCCGTGCTCGTCGATGATCGACACCTGCACGAGCGAGTCGCTCTGCACCACACCCTTTTCGACTGTGCTGCCGAGATCGAAGCGGCCCGGCGACTTTTCGAACTCGTACTTCACGAAGCGCGTGATCTGGTCGACCTGGTGGATCGCCTTGACGGTGTGCTGTTCGAGCGCCGCCGAGAGAATCGCGGCCGAGGCCGTGGCCTCGCGCATGGTCGCTTCCTTCTCGACTGAGAGACGCGTGAAGATGACCGCCCACAGCAGCACGAGCACCAGCACGCCGAGCAGCGGAATGGCGAGCAGTGCGCGCGGACGCGTGTACGCCGGCCCGGGCGCGTTGCGCAGGCTCGAATCGCGCGAGAACGGACCCCGCGTGGCGCTCATCGCGGCCGCCGTAGGCGCGGGAACTCACACCGCGGATGCGGCGGCCGGAACGGCAAGGATGCGCTCGGTTGAGTCGGCGGCATGAAGGACGGATGGCTGGGGGAATACGTGCATTGCGCGCGCGCAATGCACGCCGGACGCGTCGTGCGTCCGATGTTTCGATATTACTGGTTGGGGAATGATTAAGGAAGCTGTGGTCCCTCGGGTATACGCGAGGGTCGCCTCAACCCGCGCGCGATGCTGATGTGCGGTGCATAGCTGCGAGGCGGTGCATCGTGGTCGATGCACCTTGCATGAATCGGGGCGCCGCTGCGGGCGCTTAGCCGAGCCGGCAGGTCCCGTCGACGACGGTCACCGAGTGGCCGCCAATCCAGATCTTTTTCGCCGCATCGTCATAGTCGACGCGCACGCGCCCGTCGCGCCCGAGCGCCGTGCCCTGGCGCACCGTATAGCGTGCGCCCGGACGCCGGTTCTGCTGTTCGAGCAGCATGGCGATGGCGGCGTTCGCGCTGCCGGTGACGGGGTCTTCGCCCTTGCCGAGCCCGGTCATGAGGCAGCGCACTTCGAAGGTTGCGGGACCATCGGCCTCGTGCGGGCCGTAGGCGGCCACGCCATGTGCACCCACGCTCGCGGCAACGGCTTCGATCGCTTCGTAGTCGACGTCGAGCGCGAGCACCGCTTGCGCCGACGCGAGACGTACGACGAGCCAGGGCGCGCCGTTGTCGACGCCGCAGGGCGCGGCCGAGAAGTCGACGGCGTTCGAGCGCAGCGCCGCGCGCAATGCGTCGAACTGTGCGGCGGCGAGCGGCGTCACGCGCGCGGGCGGCGCGGCGAAGGCCCATGCGCCGTTCTCCGCGGCGGCCAGATCGATGAGACCGGCGCCGCATTCCTGCACGAGGCGCCCTGGCGTCTTCGGCGGGCGGCCGCTTTCGAGAAACGCATGCGCCGTGCCGAGCGTCGGATGGCCTGCGAAGGGCAGTTCGCCCTTGGTCGTGAAGATGCGCACCCGGTAGTCGGCGCGCGCGTCGGTGGGGGCGAGCAGGAAGCTGGTTTCCGAGAGATTGGTCCAGCGCGCGATGGCCTGCATCTCGTCGCCGCTCAAACCGTCGGCGTCGAACACCACGGCGAGCGGGTTGCCCTTGAAGGGTACCGACGTGAAGACGTCGACCTGTTTGAAGCGGACGCTGGGCTGGGTCATGGCGGGACGATCACGGAAGGGGGAGAGCGGCGCAAGAGGCGCGCCAGGTTGCGCGAACGCACAACAGAAAATGCAGTAACGTGCGCGGACCCCGATGCAGGTCCGCGTGCACTGGCAAAGGTCGCTAGTGTTGTTTACTCGACTTCGGCGATCAGCTCGATCTCGACGCATGCGCCAAGCGGAATCTGCGCGACGCCGAAGGCCGAGCGCGCGTGCTTGCCCTTTTCGCCGAACACATCGGCGATCAGCTCCGAAGCGCCGTTCGTGACGACGTGCTGTTCCGTGAAGGTGAGCGTCGAGTTCACGAGGCTCATGAGCTTGACCACGCGCTTGACCTTGTTGAGGTCGCCCGTGTGGGCGTGCAGCGTGGCGAGCAGGTCGATCGCGATCGAGCGCGCGGCGGCCTTGCCTTCCTCGGTCGTGAGCGACTCGCCGAGCTTGCCGGCCCACACCGTGCCGTCCTTCTTCGCGATGTGACCCGACAGGTAAACCGTGTTGCCGCTCTGGGCGCTCATCACGTAGGCCGCGGCGGGCGCGCCTGCCTGGGGCAGGGTGATGCCGAGCTGTTCGAGACGGTCGTAGATGTTGATGTCAGCCATGATCAGGATTCCTCGTTCGGGTGTTGAGTCGGAAAGAGCCTGGCGCTGCGCCAGGCCTTCGCCGGGCTTGCGTCAGGCGTGCGCGCGGATCAGGGCCGCGAGCTTCGCGACGCCTTCTTCGATCTTCGCGGGCGGCACCGTGACGAACGACAGGCGCAGCTTGTTGTGTTGCGGCTCGTCGGCGAAGAACGGCGCGCCGGGCACGAAGGCCACGTTCTGCGCGACGGCTTCGGCCAGCAGCTTCATGCTGTCGATGTTCGAGGGCAGCGTCACCCAGATGAACATGCCGCCTTCGGGGCGGTTCCAGCTCACGCCTTCGGGCATGTTGCGCTTGAGCGAGTCGAGCATCGCCTCGCACTGGTCGCGATAGAGCGCGCGCACCTTCGGGATGTGCGTGTCGAGGAAGCCGTCCTTCACCACCTCGTAGACGATGCGCTGCGTGAAGCTCGGCGTGTGCAGATCGGTGGCCTGCTTGGCCTGCACGAGCTTGAAGTGCAGGTCTTCGGGCGCAATGATGTAGCCCACGCGCAGGCCCGGGGCCAGGATCTTCGAGAACGAACCCAGATGCACGACATGCTCGGGCGCGAGCGAGTGCACCGTCGGCAGCGGCTCGCCCGCGTAGAGGAGCGCGCCGTAGGGGTCGTCTTCGATCACGGGGAAGGGCGAGTGCTTCGCGAATTCCGCGAGCGCCTGGCGGCGCTCGAGCGGCAGGCGGCGGCCCGTGGGGTTCTGGAAGTTCGGGATCGCGTAGAGCAGGCGCGCGCCGGCCGTGAGTTCGGGCGTCAGGCCTTCGGGCACGAGGCCCTTTTCGTCGGTCGGGACCTGGACGTACTTCGGCTCGTAAAGCGAGAACGACTGCAGCGCGCCGAGGTAGGTGGGCGTTTCCACGAGCACGGGGCTATTGGGGCAGACCAGCACCTTGCCGATCAGGTCGAGCGCCTGCTGCGAACCCGTGGTGATGAGCACCTGCGAGGGACGCACCGTCACGCCGCCCACCGAGTGGCGCGCGGCAATCCATTCGCGCAGCGGCATATAGCCTTCAGTCGCGCTGTACTGGAGGGCGCCCGAGGGGTCGTCGCGCAGGATGCGGTCGGCGGCGGCGCGCATTTCCTCGGCCGGGAAGCTGGCCGGCGCGGGTAGGCCGCCCGCGAACGAAATGACTTCGGGACGCTCGGTGACCTTCAGGATTTCGCGAATCGCCGAGCTGGTCAGCTTGATTGCACGCTCGGACAGTTGCCACGCGGGCGCGGCCTTGAGATCGCTCTGGTCCATGGGGTCTCCTTGTTGGGGTGAGGCGAGTGGCTGTTCAGCGGCGGCATGGGGCGCGATCGCGCGCCGCCGGAGGCCGCCGAAAACCTTGAATTATGACGTGAAACCGGCTCATGCGCGCGCGGGCGCCGGGGCCGTGCCGATCGCCGCGCGGCGACCGAGTACGACTGTGGCGATCACCGCGGCCGCGTAGAGCCACGCCGAGGGCGCGACCTGCTCGCCGAAAAAGAGCGCCGAGAACGCCATCGTGAAGAAAATCTGCAGCAGCTGCACCTGGCCCACGCGCGCCGTACCGCCCATGGCGAGCCCCGCGTACCACGCGAAAAAGCCGATGAACTGCGAAAACAGCGTGACGTAGCCGAAGGCGAGCCAGGTCTTGAGCGCGACGGGGCCCGGGTGCGCGACGTGATGCGCCCATGCGAGCCAGCCTACCGGCAGCACGAGGAACGGCGCCGAGAGCACGAGCGCCCAGCAGATCACCTGCCAGCCGCCCAGTTGGCGCGCGAGGCGCGCGCCTTCGGCGTAGCCGAGCGCACCGATGCCCACCGCGATGAGCATCCACGCGTCGCCCGCATGCAGCGAGCCGCCGCCCGCCTGGAGCGCGAACGCGACCACGAGCGCGCTGCCGATCAGCGCGCTGACCCAGAACGCCTTCGAGGGCCGCTCGTGCGAGAGCCACGCCGCGTAGATCGCCACGGCGAGCGGCTGCAGGCCGTTGACGATGGCGCCGTGCGAGGCCGGCACGGTCTTCATCGCGAAGGCGGAAAAGACCGGAAACGCGACGATCACGCCAAGCGACACCACGGCGAGGCTCTTGACCTGCGGCCAGGTGGGCCATGTCTCTCGGCGGATGGCGAGCAGCAGCGCGGCCGGCACGGCGGCGGCGAGCGCGCGGCCGAGGCCGTTCAGAAGCGGGTGGAATTCGGCCACGACGATGCGCGTCATCGGCAGCGTGAGGCTAAAGATCATGACGCCGACGAGGCCGAGCAGCATGCCTTGGGTTTCGCGTGCTTTCATGCGGGACTTTGCGCTCGACGGATCAGCGTGCCGGCGCGCCGAGCGTGCGCGGACCGGACGGGGTTTCGAACTGCGCGACGAGCGCGGGCGAGAGGGCTTCCTCCACGACGATCAGGTGCGCCGCGCCGAGCCACTGCAACTGCTCGCGCGCCGCCTGCGCCTCTAGGTGAAACCCGGTGAGGGACGTGAGCGCGATGCCGGTGTCGGCCAGCACCTGCGACGGATGATGCGCCGTGTCCCACTGGATCAGCGAGGGCAGGATGCCGTCGCCCGCGCCTTGCCAGGACGGGAAAGCGCCGTTTTCCGGCACGGTGAGCTGCCACGAGAAGTCGCCGCGCGTCATCGGCACGAGCGCGGGAATGCGCTGGGGATACTGCTCGCGCCAGCGTGCGAGGCTCTTCGGCGGATCGACGCGCGCGACCCAATGCGACAAATACGGGCCCTGTTCGAGGCGCGCCAGTACGGCGGGGTCGTCGAGCGCGAAGAGGCGCGCGCGGGCGTTCGCGTCGCTTTTCGCCGCCGGATCGACCGCGATGACTTCCAGATACGCACCGCCCCACAGCCCGAGCAGACGGTTGTGCGTGCGCATGAGCGGGTGAGCGCCGCCGCCCGAGGGCGCGGCGCCGAGCGCGTCGCTCACGTACTGCACGCCTTCTTCCAGCGTGCGCGCGGCAACGACGAGATGATCGAGGCGAAGCGGCGAGGCGTTCATGGGCGGTCGAGCGGAGCCAAAAATACGGAGGGGCCGGAGAGAAGGGGGACAGGAGCCTGCGCCTGGACAGTGTGCCGACGCCGCTACCGAATCCTTACCGGTACGCATGCGATCAAATGTACCGGTATGGTGGCAGACAGTAACGGTACAATCGGCCCGATAGTGCTCTGTACAGTTCGAGTTCAGGGAGTCCTCATGTCCTCCGTACCGCTAGACCAGATTCCCGCCCCGCACGACGCGGCGACGCTCACGCTCGTCGACCAGCTCGTGCAGTGGGGCCGCCGCCGCATCGAGGAGCGCGTGTTCCGGCCCGGCATGCGCATGCCGTCCATCCGCAAGCTCGCGCTCGACAAGGGCGTCTCGCGCTTCACCGTGGTCGAGGCGTACGAGCGTCTGGTCGCGCAGGGCTACCTCGACTCGCGGCGCGGTTCCGGATTCTATGTGCGCGAGCGGCTGGCGCTCGTGGCCGGCGGCGAACGCCAGCCGGTGACTGCGGGCGTCCCGGCGCGCGCCGACGCGGTTGCTGCCCCGGCGCCGCCCACCATCGACGTGGTCTGGCTGCTGCGCAACATGCTTCACACATCCACGCGGCCGGAAAAAGGGCCGGGTTTGGGCTATCTGCCCGCGCGCTGGCTGGATGGCGAGCTGCTGACCGGCGCGATGCGCTCGCTTGGCCGCCAGAGCGGCACGCAACTGCTCGGCTTCGGCTCACCGCAAGGCTTCCTGCCGCTGCGCCAGCAACTCCAGACGCGCATGGCGGAACTCGAGATCGGCGCGACGCCCGACCAGATCGTGCTCGTCTCCGGCATCACCCAGGCGATCGACCTGCTCGCACGCATCTACGTGCAGCCCGGCGACACGGTGATTGTGGGCGACCCCGCGTGGTTCCAGATGTTCGGGCGCTTCGCCTCGCAGGGCGCGCGGCTCGTCGGCATGCCGTACACGCCAGACGGGCCGGACCTCGACGCGCTCGAAGCGCTGGTCGAGACCTGGCGGCCGAAAATGCTCGTCATCAATTCGGTGCTGCAAAATCCCACGGGCACCTCGCTTACCGCCGCGCAGGCGTTCCGCATTCTGCGGCTTGCCGAACAGTACGATTTCATCGTCGTCGAAGACGATATCTACGGCGACCTCTGCCCGGCCGGCTATCCGGCCACGCGCCTCGCGAGCCTCGACCAGCTTCGCCGCGTGATCTATCTCGGCAGCTTTTCGAAGACGCTCGCACCGAACCTGCGCGTGGGCTATATCGCGAGCGCGCTCGACGTGACCCAGGCGGTGGCGGACCAGAAAATGCTCGTCGGCATGACGAGCCCGGAACTCAATGAGCGTGTGCTGTACCGCGTGCTCACGGAGGGTCACTACCGGCGTCACGTGGAGCGCCTGCGTGCACGGCTGGACGGCGTGCGCGACAAGGCGGAGCGCATGCTGGAGCGCGCCGGCCTGCGCCTTTTTGCGGCGCCGGGCGCCGGCATGTTCCTGTGGGCGGACACGGGCGTCGACGCGGATGCGCTCACCGCGGCGGGCCACGAAGCGGGTTTCCTCCTCGCGCCGGGGAGCCTGTTCTCGCCGCACCAGTCGCCGACCACGTGGATGCGCTTCAACATCGCCAACTGCGGCGACCCTGCGCTGCCCGCGTTCCTCGCCGACTACCTCGAAGGCGTGGGCCGGCGGGGCGGCTCTTGAAAACGGTGCCGTCTGTCCCCAACTGGGCGGGCGGCGCGCCGCGATGCGAATTGCCGAGAACTCGCGGCCACAAATTTGTCAGACTAGAACTGCAACGTAAGAGGACTCGACCATGGCACAAGAAACCATGAGCTTCCAGGCGGAAGTGAAACAGCTTCTGCACCTGATGATCCATTCGCTGTACAGCAACAAGGAAATCTTCCTGCGCGAACTCATCTCGAACGCATCGGACGCGGCGGACAAGCTGCGCTTCGAGGCGATCGCGAACAGCGCGCTCTATGAGAACGATCCGAATCTGCGCATCCGCGTGGGCTTCGATAAGGAAGCGCGCACCATCACGATCGACGACAACGGCATCGGCATGAGCCATGACGAAGCCGTGTCGAACCTCGGGACGATCGCACGCTCGGGTACGAAGGAATTCTTCGGCAAGCTCTCGGGCGACCAGCAGAAGGACGCGGCGCTGATCGGCCAGTTCGGCGTGGGCTTCTATTCGGGCTTCATCGTCGCGGACAAGATCACCGTGGAAAGCCGCCGCGCGGGCCTGACGGCGGCCGAAGGCGTGCGCTGGACGAGCGCGGGCGAGGGCGAGTTCGCCGTCGAGGCGATCGAGCGCGCGCAGCGCGGCACGACGATCACGCTGCATCTGCGCGAAGGCGAGGACGAGCTGCTTTCCGCATGGAAGATCAAGTCGATCATCCAGAAGTATTCGGATCACGTCGGTCTGCCCATCGAGATGAAGAAGGAAGAATGGGACGCCGAAAAGAGCGAGATGGTCACGAAGGACGAGTACGAGACCATCAACCAGGCGAGCGCGCTGTGGACGCGTTCGAAGAGCGAGATCAGCGACGAGCAGTATCAGCAGTTCTATCAGCACCTCGCGCACGACCACCAGAACCCGCTCGCGTGGACGCATAACCGCGTGGAAGGCCGCAGCGAATATACGCAGCTCCTTTACGTGCCGTCGCATGCGCCGTTCGACCTGTGGAATCGCGATCACAAGAGCGGTCTGAAGCTCTACGTGAAGCGCGTGTTCATCATGGACGACGCCGAGCAGCTGCTGCCGAACTATCTGCGCTTCGTGAAGGGCGTGGTCGATTCGAGCGATCTGCCGCTCAACGTCTCGCGCGAAATCCTGCAGGAAAGCCGCGACGTCAAGGCGATTCGCGACGGCGTGACCAAGCGCGTGCTCTCGATGCTCGAAGAGATGGCGAGCGCTGTTACGGACGCCGAAGCAAGCGAAGAGGACAAGGCGAAGTACGCGACGTTCTGGACCGAGTTCGGCCAGGTGCTCAAGGAAGGCATCGGCGAGGATCACGCCAATCGCGAGCGCGTGGCGAAGCTCGCGCGTTTCGCGTCCACGCACAACGACACGAACGAGCAGACCGTCACGCTCGCCGACTACGTGGCGCGCATGAAGCCCGAGCAGACGAAGATCTACTACGTCACGGCGGATACGTGGCAAGCCGCGAAGAACAGCCCGCACCTCGAAGTGTTCCGCAAGAAGGGCGTGGAAGTGCTGCTCCTCACGGACCGTGTGGACGAGTGGATGCTGTCGTTCCTGAACGAGTTCGACGGCAAGCCGCTCGCGAGCGTGGCGCGCGGCGACCTCGACCTCGGCGCGCTCAACGACGAGGAAAAGCAGCAGCAGGAGAAGGTGAGCGAAGCGCTCAAGCCGCTCGTCGAGCACATGAAGGAAGCGCTCAAGGACAAGGCCAAGGACGTGCGCCTCACGTTCCGCCTGACCGATTCGCCCTCGTGCCTCGTGGCCGACGAAGGCGACATGAGCGGCTATCTGCAGCGCATGCTGAAGGCGGCGGGACAAAATGCGCCGCAGATGCAGCCGATCCTCGAAGTGAACCCGGAGCATCCGCTCGTGAAGGCGCTGCGCACCGATAGCGCGGACTTCGGCGACTGGTGCAATCTGCTGTTCGATCAGGCGTTGCTGGCGGAAGGCGGCGCGCTGGAAGATCCGGCCAGCTTCGTCAAGCGTACGAACGCGTTGCTGATTGCCCGCGCCGGATAAAGCGCGCGGCTTTGCGTGAGCGAAACCCCTTGCGGCTACTGGCTGCAAGGGGTTTTTCTTTTGTCCTGCCGCGCTTGCAGCGAACTGAAATCCTCGCAGCCTATAATGCGCGCCATGCCTCTTCGATTCGATGCCGCTAACGCGCACTGGCGCGTCACGCCCTTGCCCGCCTTGAGCGCCGACCAGAAGGACTGGCTCACGCGCGGCGGTTCGCTCACGGCGCATTTGCGCATGCTCGGCCGCGTCGTGGTGCGGGTCACGCGCGAAGCCGTCGACATGCCCTGGTCCGATGAATGTGCCGCGCTCGGTCTGGCGCCGCGCGAGCGCGCGTGGGTGCGCGAGATCGTCCTCGAAGTCGATGGTGTGCCGTTCGTCGCCGCGCACAGCGTGACGCCACTCGCCGCGAGTCAAGGCGTGTGGCAGGCCATGCGCCGCTTACGTACGCGGCCGCTCGCGGAACTTCTCTATAGCGATAGCGGTGTGGCGCGCTCCGCGCTCGTGAGCCGGCGCGTAAGCGCGCGGCATCCGCTCTATACACTCGCGGCGCGCGAGCTCATGATCGAGGCGAAGCACACACCGCATGCGTTCGTCGCGCGCCGCTCGGTATTCGAGCGCGCAGGCGTGCCGCTGCTCGTGACCGAATGCATGCTGCCCGCGCTGTGGTCGCGCCTCGCAAGCGGACCTTTGGCGCAAGAAGCCGGCGTGCATCTCGGACGCGAACGCGGCCCGCTCGATCACACCGCCTCGCGCACGCATCACGCGCCGCGTTGAACGTGCCGCATTCGTTGCCATGACCTTCAAGCGCTGCTTCGATCCCGTCGTCGACGCACGCACGCGTGTGCTCATCCTCGGCAGTCTGCCTGGCGAGGCGTCGCTCGCGCATCAGCAGTATTACGCGCATAAGCAGAACAAGTTCTGGCACCTCGTGGGCGAGGTGATCGGCGAGGATCTCGTGGCGATGGAGTACGAAGCGCGGCTACAAACGCTGCGCGCGCATCGCGTGGGCCTGTGGGACGTCGTGGCGCAGGCGCGCCGCGAGGGCAGTCTCGATGGCGATATCCGCGACCACGAGGGCAACGATCTCGTCGCGCTTGTCGAGCGCCTGCCCGCCCTCGAAGCGATCGCGTTCAACGGCGGCACGGCGGCGCGCATCGGCGAGCGCATTCTCGGCGCGCATGCGCGGCCCATGACGATTCTGCGCCTGCCTTCCAGCAGTCCTGCGTATGCGTCGATGAACTTCGCGGCGAAACTCGTGCAATGGCGCGCATTGGCCGCGTTCACAGGCGACTCCGATGCGCCTATGAGTGCTGGCGCACGCAAACATAAGCGCGCTGCAAACTCGCCCCGCTAGCATCGTTCCGCAGCACGCTGCGGCGCGCGCTGATCCCGTCGGGACACGGGACCATAACGAACAAGAAACGTCTGCCCCTGATCATTTTGCCCATGACGCACATGCCAGGCGCCTGCCCAGGCGACAGTCACTGACTCGCGCAGCGCGTGGGCCAGGCGCTCGAAGTGCCTGCGAAATCAGGCCCGAAGCGCCGCGAATGCTATGCTCTCGGTCGCCTGAGCAAATGCACCTGCATTTGCGCCCCCACAGCAAGCGATTTTCTACATGACGACTCTCATCAAGCGCGCCTCAGCCGAGGCCCGCGCATTCAAGCAAACCGGCAACGCGACGCAATCGGGCGACACCGCGAGCAAGACCGCAAAGGTCACGAAGCGCCCGCGCCGCGCCGCTGCCGCCGCTGCCGCCGAAGAACTCGACAACGCCCCGGTCATCGAAGCGCCGCGCAAGCCGCGTTTCGCGCCGGTCACGTTCTCTGAAGAGAACGGCGTGCGCTATCTGCACTTCGGCACGGAGTGGGTGCAGGGCGCGATGCGTCTGGCGAAGCCGCTGCACATCGAACTGGAATACGCGCAGCAGATGATGGCCTGGCTGCTGTTCCTGGCCACGCCCGAGCGCATCGTGCAACTGGGTCTGGGCGCCGCCGCGCTCACCAAGTTCGCGCACCGCTATCTGCGTCCCGCGAAGGTCGAGGCGATCGAACTGAATCCGGCGGTCGTGGTGGCCGCGCGCACGATGTTCGATCTGCCGTACGACGACGCGCGCCTCACCGTGCGCGAACTCGACGCGTGGGACTTCGTGCAGGATCGCGCCAATCACGGCACCATCGGCGCGTTGCAGATCGACGTGTACGATGCGACCGCGCGCGGCCCGGTACTCGACAGCGTGGCGTTCTACCGCGCCGTGCGTGCCTGCCTGACCAATGCCGGCGTTGCGACCATCAACCTGTTCGGCGACCACCCGAGCTTCGTGCGCAACATGAAGCGCCTGAACGAAGCCTTCGAGGGCCGCGTGATCGCGCTGCCCGAAGTGCACGAAGGCAATCGCGTGGCGCTCGCGTTCTCGGGCCCGGCACTCGAAGTCACCTTCGACGCGCTCGAAAAGCGCGCGCGTCTGCTCGAAAGCAAGCTCGGCCTGCCGGCGCACCAGTGGGTCAAGGCGCTGCGCGAATCGAGCGGCCAGCACGGCGCAACGTTCTCGATCTGATCCGCGCGAACGGCGGCAACGCCGTTGCGGCACGGAAAACCGGCTTCAGGGGCATCCCTGGGCCGGTTTTTTTTTCGCCTGCTCGCCTGCATAGCGCATTTCCGGGCAATTATCAGGAGGCGGCTCAAGCCGTTGGCTCTTGACAACGTCCTCGGAATTGGGGTCCGCCCTGCTTGACCGTGCGGCGTGGCCTCGATACTCTTTTCAGCGCTTTCGGGGACCTTGCGGACCATCCGTCCGTGAGGCCATCGGCCGCCTCACGCCGGGCGGCGGACCGCAGACAAAGCAAGGCCGCATAACTACATAAGCAACGAGGAGACGTCATGGCTCACGACGCCGACGCCGGAAAACCAAGCAAGCATTGGCTGTGGCTTTTGCTGCTGCCCTGGATCGCCATGGTCTGGGTGCCGTCTTACAACAGAATCGAGCCCACTCTGTGGGACTTCCCGTTTTTCTACTGGTATCAGCTTCTCTGGGTGCTGATCAGCGCAGTCATTACCGCGCTCGTCTACTTCAAGACGAAGACCCGCAAGGGCGATGAAGGGGGCGCGCAATGAACGTCACAGCAACGATTGTCTTTATCCTGTTTTTCCTCGGCGTCACGGTGCTCGGCTTCGTCGCCGCGCACTGGCGCAAGGGCGACCTCGCGCACCTCGAAGAGTGGGGCCTCGGCGGCCGCCGTTTCGGCACGATCGTCACCTGGTTCCTGCTCGGCGGGGACCTCTACACCGCGTACACCTTTATTGCCGTGCCGGCGCTCGTGTTCGGTGCGGGCGCAACGGGTTTCTTCGCGCTGCCGTACACGATCCTGATCTATCCGTTCGCGTTCGTCGTGTTCCCGAAGCTCTGGGCCGTCGCGAAGCGCCATCAATACGTCACCTCGGCCGACTTCGTGAGCGCGCGCTATGGCAGCCGCATGCTCGCGCTCGCCATCGCCGTGACGGGCATCGTCGCGACCATGCCGTATATCGCGCTGCAGCTGGTGGGTATCGAAGTGGTGATCGGCGCGCTCGGCTTCGACACGACGGGCTTTGTCGGCGACCTGCCGCTCATCATCGCGTTCGCGATTCTCGCCGCGTACACGTACACGTCGGGCCTGCGCGCGCCGGCCATGATCGCCGTGGTGAAGGACATCCTCATCTACATCACGATCATCGTCGCGATCATCGTGATTCCCGCGCAGATGGGCGGCTTCGGCCACATCTTCGGCGCGGTGCCGCCGGCCAAGCTGTTGCTCAAGTCGCCGGACGCCACGAGTCTGAACGGCTATAGCGCCTACGCGACACTCGCGGTAGGGTCGGCGCTCGCGCTGTTCCTGTACCCGCACTCGGTCACGGCCATCCTGTCGTCGTCGTCGGGCAACACCATCCGCCGCAATATGGCGATGCTGCCGGCGTACTCACTGGTGCTCGGTCTGCTCGCGCTGCTCGGCTACATGGCGCTCGCCGCCGGCGTGAAGGACATGCCCGAATTCGCGCCGTACTTCAAGGCCTTCGGTCCGAACTTCGCGGTGCCGGCGCTGTTCCTGCACTTCTTCCCCTCGTGGTTCGTGGGCGTGGCGTTCGCGGCCATCGGTATCGGCGCGCTGGTGCCGGCCGCGATCATGTCGATTGCAGCGGCCAACCTCTACACGCGCAACATCCACAAGGAGTTCATCAACCGCAACATGAATCACGAGCAGGAGACCAACATCGCCAAGCTGGTCTCGCTGATCGTGAAGGTCGGCGCGGTGGCGTTCATCCTGGGCCTGCCGCTCACGTACGCGATCCAGCTGCAGCTGCTCGGCGGTATCTGGATCATCCAGACGCTGCCCGCCATCGTGCTCGGTCTCTACACGCGCATGCTGGACTATCGCGGTTTGCTGATCGGGTGGGCGGCCGGCATTGCCACGGGCACGTGGATGGCGATCTCGCTGCAGTTGAAGGGCTCGATCTTCACGATCCACCTGTTCGGCATGGCGATTCCGGGCTACGCCGCGGTGTGGTCGCTGATCGTGAACCTCGTGGTCGCGATCGTCGTGTCGGCCCTCGTGCACGTGGTCGGCATGCAGAAGGGCGCGGACCGCACGCGTCCGGAAGACTATCTCGACGTCGTCGAGGGCTGATGTCCCCATGCCCGGCGCGAGCCGCGGGGCGTGGCGTTAGCGAAAATGCCCGCAACACAACAGTTGCGGGCATTTGTTTTTCTGGTGCACGATGATTGCTGATCCGGCTCACGTTCAGCCCGTGCCATGGCCTCGTCCCAAACCGAATCCCGTTCCCGATCCGGGCGCAGCGGCGCGCAACGCCTGCGGGCGCCGCGCCGCCGCTCGCGTCTCGCGCGCATGTGGCGCGCGTTGGCCTCGCCGTACTATCGCTACCGTAACGCCAAGGTGATCCACAGCGTGCGCGTGGGTCTCGCCATGCTCGCCTCGATTCTCGCCACGTCGGGCATCCATATTCCGCACGGCATCTGGGCGTCGGTCACGCTGCTCGTCGTGATCGGCGGACTGCAGCACCAGGGCAACATCCGCAAGAAGGCCGCCGAGCGCGCGCTCGGCACGCTGCTCGGCGCCGTGATCGGGCTCTCGCTCATCGCCGTGCAGGCCATTTCCGGCTCCGTGGCGCTCACCTACGTGCTGATGTCGCTCGTCGCCGCCGTGTGCGGCTACTACGCCATCGGCAAGCCCGGCTACGTCGCGCTGCTGGCCGCCATCACCATGTGCATCGTCGCGGGGCACGGCGACAACCTCATCGATACGGGCCTCTGGCGCACGCTCAACGTGATCCTCGGCATCGTCATCGCGCTCGTGTTTTCGTTTGCCTTGCCGCTGCACGCGACGTATTCGTGGCGCTACAGCCTCGCCGACAATCTGCGCGACTGCGCGCGCGTCTATGCGCAGGTGGCGAACGGCGTGCACGTCGACGCCGACGAGCAGGTGCAGACCTTCATGCGCCTGAACGCACGGCTCGTGCAACTGCGCGCGCTGATGCCCTCGGTCGCCAAGGAGATCGACGTGCCGCTCGCCCGGCTCGAACAGGTGCAGCGCCTGCATCGGTCGCTGCTGAGCGCGCTGGAGATGCTCTGTACGGGCACGGGCAGCTACGAGCAGGCGCTCGTGCGCGTGGCGTTCGCCGAGCGCAGCGAGACCGTGCGCCGTGCGCTGCTCGCCACGGCGCGGGCGCTGCGTTTTGGCGGCGGGCGTCACCCCGAGGCGGCGCAGCAGGCGCTGCGCACGGTTGGGGCACGGGGAGAGGGCAGTGGCGGGGGCGACGGCGTGGCCGAGTCCGACCAGGAAAGCACGCAGGCTCAGCCGCAGGGCTGCCCCGAGCCGCAGATGCAGGGACCCTACTGGCTGAGCCTGCGTGTGGAGGAGCAGGTGGAGCGCCTTCGTGCGCTCCTGCTCGAGACCGAGCCGCGCTGGAACATCGAGCGCGCCGCGACGCACCGCATGGTGTGACGCCGGGCGCGCTTCTCCGGTCGTGCCGGCGGACGATCAGGCGGGCTGCTCGTGCGGCGCCGAGACCATCCACGGCACGCCGAACTTGTCGGTCAGCATGCCGAAGCCGGGCGACCAGAAGGTCTTCTGGAACGGCATCGTGACCGTACCGCCTTTGGCGAGCGCGTTGAAGTAGCGTTCGGCCGTGGCGAGGTCGGACCCGGTCAGCGAGACGCCGAAGCCGAGGAACTTGTCGTTCTGCGTCATGCAGCCGCCGTCGGACACCATGATCTGCGCATCGCCGATCTGGAGCGTCGCGTGCATGATCTTTTCGGCGAATTCGGGCGGCATGGGGCGCGCGGGGTCCGGCGGCGCTTCCTTGAAGCGCATCTTCATCACTTCCTTCGCGCCGAGCGCTTCGCCATAGAACGCGATCGCTTCATCGCAGTTGCCGGGGTAAAAGAGATAGGGCTGGATTTGCATCGTCGGTTTCCTTGCGGACGGGACGTTGGCCGGCCTTGATCGTGCGATTCCGTGCGAGGGTGTGCACGGGGCCGGATCGCGCGGCGGGTTGCGCCGCTGCCCTGATTCTAGGCGCGCGCGATGACGTGACCGAGCGGTGTGTCGTCAGGGTTTGCGAGCGTGCAGACGGGAACGGTCGTTGCAGTCCGCCCCGTAAAACAAAGGGCCGCACGTGCTCCCTGTGCGGCCCTCCTCGGTCATCGATACGGCAATGCGCGCTGCGTGGGCGCGCCGGCGCTTTACTTCGCGCGCAGTTCTTCGATCATCTTTTCGAGCTTGATCGCGTCTGCGGCGAACGCGCGGATGCCTTCAGCGAGCTTTTCGGTCGCCATGGCATCGTCGTTGAGCTGGAAGCGGAACGACGACTCGTCCACGGCCACGCGCTCGATCTTCGCGTCCTTGAACGCTTCCGGCGAGAGCTTGCGCTCGACCTTCTCGTTGCTGTCGTGGAGCTTCTGCAGCAGGTCCGGGCTGATGGTGAGCAGGTCGCAGCCGGCCAGCTCGACGATCTGGCTCGTGTTGCGGAAGCTTGCACCCATCACCTCGGTCTTGTGGCCGAACTTCTTGTAGTACGCGTAGATCTTGCGCACCGACTGCACGCCCGGGTCGTTTGCGCCGCCGTCCTTCGCGTCGTCCCAGTCGCCCCCCTTGGCCTTCTTGTACCAGTCGTAGATGCGGCCCACGAACGGCGAGATGAGCTGCGCGCCCGCTTCGGCGCACGCAGCGGCCTGCGCGAGCGAGAACAGCAGCGTCATGTTGCAGTGGATGCCGTCCTTTTGCAGCGCTTCGGCGGCGCGGATGCCTTCCCAGGTGGAGGCGAGCTTGATCAGCACGCGTTCACGGCCGATGCCGGCCTGCTTGTACAGGTCGATGATGTGGTGCGCCTTGTCGATCGACCTTTTCGTATCGAACGAGAGGCGGGCATCAACTTCCGTCGAGACGCGGCCCGGGATGATCTTGAGGATTTCGGTGCCAAAGGCGATCAGCAGATGGTCGATGATCGACTCGAGCGACTCGCTCGCGTGATCGCGCACGGTTTTTTCGAGCAGCGGACGGTACTCGGCTTTCTGGACCGCCTTGAGGATCAGCGACGGGTTGGTCGTCGCGTCCTGCGGCTTGTACTGCACGAATTGCTGGAAGTCGCCCGTATCGGCGACGACGGTGGTGTACTGCTTGAGCTGGTCGAGTGCGGTAGTCATGTCAGGCCTTGTGGGCGCGTGCGCGCCTGCATCGGTGAGAGTTGAACGGCCGGCGCGCTTCAGGCGTGAACCCGAGGTGCGCCGGGCGGAACGAGAAAGGCGCTGCGCCTTTGCGGCACAGCCCGCGCGGATTGGGCGGGGAACCGGGTGGGGCGCATCTTGCCGCGCGTCCGGGCGCGGCTCACATCGTCATTTTATGGCGGAAACGCATGGCGTTGCGTTTCGCGCGGGCAGGGCGCATGACAAACGCGCCGCGCACACCGTGCCAGCGGCGTTGGCGGGCGCACGCGGCGGGGGCTCGCCCGCGTCAGGCGCGCCGCGCGTTGAGCACGAACTGTGTCATGACCCCCGCCACGAGCCCCCAGAACGCCGCGCCGATGGACAGCAGCGTAAGCCCGGAAGCCGTCACCATGAAGGTGATGAGCGCGGCTTCGCGCTCCCTCGGGTTCTGCATGGCGTTGGTGAGGCCGCTCATGATCGAGCCGAACAGCGCGAGCGCCGCGATCGACACCACGAGCGCCTGCGGGAACGCCGCGAACAGCGCCGCGATGGTCGCGCCGAAGGTGCCGGCGATCAGGTAGAAGATGCCGCACCAGACGGCCGCCATGTAGCGCTTCGTGCGATCTTCGTGGGCGTGCGGGCCGGTGCAGATCGCCGCGGTGATGGCCGCGAGGTTCACGCCGTGCGAGCCGAACGGCGCGAGCACGAGCGAGGCGATGCCCGTGGTGGCGATGAGCGGCGAGGAGGGCGCGGCCGTGTGGTCGTAGCCGTCGGCGCGCAGCACGGCGATGCCGGGCACGTTCTGCGAGGCCATCGCCACGACGAAGAGCGGAATGCCGATGCTCACCACCGCGGTGAGCGAGAACGCCGGCATCGTGAACACGGGTCTCGCCACCGCCACGCGGAAGTGGCTGAAGTCGAGCAGCCCGAGCATGGCGGCGGCGGCGATGCCGATCACGAGCGTCGCGACGATCGCGTAGCGCGGCACGAAGCGCTTCACGATCAGGTAGCCGAAGAACATCGTGAGCACGAGCGGCGTCTGCACCTGCGCGGCGTGGAAGATCTCGATGCCGATCTCGAACAGGATGCCCGCGAGCAGCGCCGCCGCGATGCCCGCGGGAACGCGCTTCATGAGCGCGTCGAACCAGCCGGTGAGGCCCACGGCCGTGAGCAGCACGGCGCAGACGAGATAAGCGCCGATCGCCTCGGCATAAGGCACGTGCGGCAGCGAGCTGATGAGCAGCGCCGCGCCCGGCGTGGACCACGCGATCACGATGGGCGCGCGCAACCACAGCGACAGGCCGATGGTGGTCAAGGCCATGCCGATGGACAGCGCCCAGATCCACGAGGAGATCTGCGCGTCGGACAGATGCGCGGCCTGGCCGGCCTGAAACATCAGCACGAGCGAGCTGGTGTAGCCGGTCATCATCGCGACGAAGCCGGCCACGATCGTGGCGACCGAGGTGTCGGCGAAGGGCCGCAGCGGTCCCGGCCTGAACGCCGCTGGCAGGTCGGGGGAAGAGGGGGCGGTCATGCGGTTGGTCTCCGGATTTTGCGTAGGTATGACGGCATCGGGCGGCGCGGCCTGAACACACCTCAGGCACGCGCCGCCTCGAACAAGCGGAAAAGGGCGGGAGTGCTGGCGCCTATTTGCTCAGCACGCGCATGGCCGTTTCGAGCCCGGCGACGGTGAGCGGGTACATGCGGTGGCCGAGGATCTCACGGATGATCGACACCGACTGGCGGTACTCCCATAGTCGCTCGGGCTCGGGGTTGAGCCAGGCGAAATGCGGGAACTGGTCGGCGAGGCGGCGCAGCCACACGGCGCCCGCTTCGGGGTTGTTGTACTCGACCGAGCCGCCCGGCTGCAGCACCTCGTACGGGCTCATGGTGGCGTCGCCCACGAAAATGAGCTTGTAGTCGGGTGTGAACTTGTGCAGCAGGTCCCACGTGGGCGTGCGCTCGGCGTGGCGGCGGCGGTTGTTCTTCCACAGGTGGTCGTACACGCAGTTGTGGAAGTAATAGAACTCGAGATGCTTGAACTCGGCCTTGGCAGCCGAGAACAGCTCCTCGGTGCGCTTGATGTGATCGTCCATCGAGCCGCCCACGTCGAGCAGCATCAGCACTTTCACGTTGTTGTGGCGCTCCGGCACCATCTTGAGGTCGAGCCAGCCCGCGTTCGCGGCGGTGCTGCGGATCGTGTCGCCGAGGTCGAGTTCTTCCGCCGCGCCTTCGCGCGCGAAGCGGCGCAGGCGCCGCAACGCGACCTTGATGTTGCGCGTGCCGATTTCGACCTGGTCGTCGTAGTCGCGGTACGCGCGCGCGTCCCACACTTTCACGGCGCTGCGCTGGCCGCCTTCGCCGCCGATGCGGATGCCTTCGGGGTTATAGCCGCCGTGGCCGAAGGGCGACGTGCCGCCCGTGCCGATCCACTTGCTGCCGCCCTCGTGACGCTCCTTCTGTTCTTCGAACAGCTCTTTAAGGCGCTCCATGAGCTTGTCGAGGCCGCCCATCGCCTCGATCTGCGCGCGCTGTTCGGGCGTGAAGTCGCGCTCCAGCCGCTTCTTGAGCCAGTCCTCGGGGATCTCGAAGGCCAGTTCCGACTTCTTCTCGATGCCGCGAAAATACGCGCCGAACGCCTGATCGAAGCGGTCGAAGTACTGCTCGTCTTTCACGAGCGTCATGCGCGCGAGATAGTAGAAGTCGTCGAGCGAGGGCGCGATCACGCGCGCCTTGAGCGCTTCGACGAGCGTGAGGTACTCCTTCACGGAAACCGGCAGCTTCGCGTCGCGCAGCGTGTAGAAGAAGTCGATCAGCATGCGGTGTCTCCGGCTTTCGCGCGCGGTTTCCCGGTCAACGGTTGTGGCGGTTCATGTAGATGAGGCGCTCGAACAGCGTCATGTCCTGCTCGTTCTTGAGCAGCGCGCCGGCGAGCGGCGGCATGGACTTCGAGCCGTCGACCGCGCGCAGCGCCGAGGGCGGGACCTCTTCGGCGAGCAGGAGCTTGAGCCAGTCGAGCAGTTCCGAAGTTGAAGGCTTCTTCTTCAGGCCCGCGACGTTGCGCAGTTCGAAGAAGCTTTCCATGGCCGCGTTGAGCAGTTCCTTGCGGATGCCCGGATAGTGCACCTCGACGATCCGTTGCATCGTCGCCGGATCGGGAAAGCTGATGTAGTGAAAGAAGCAGCGGCGCAGGAAAGCGTCGGGCAGCTCCTTCTCGTTGTTCGACGTGATGATGACGAGCGGACGCTGTTTCGCCTTGATGAGCTGGCGCGTCTCGTAGACGTAGAACTCCATGCGGTCGAGTTCGCGCAACAGGTCGTTCGGGAACTCGATATCGGCCTTATCGATTTCGTCGATCAGCAGCACGCTTTGCTCGTCCGACTCGAACGCCTGCCACAGCACGCCTTTCACGATGTAGTTGGCGATGTCCTTCACGCGTTCGTCACCGAGCTGCGAGTCGCGCAGGCGCGAGACCGCGTCGTACTCGTAGAGCCCTTGCTGCGCCTTGGTGGTGGACTTGATGTGCCACTGCATGAGCGGCATACCCAGCGCCGCGGCCACTTCTTCGGCCAGCATGGTCTTGCCCGTGCCGGGCTCGCCCTTGATGAGCAGGGGGCGTTTCAGCGTGATCGCGGCGTTGACCGCGAGCTTGAGGTCGTCGGTGGCGACGTACTGCGATGAGCCTTCGAAACGCGTGGCGCGCATGGTGAATCCGCTCGCTGGGAAAAAAGCCCAGTATAAGTCAGATGGGGTGTTGCGTCGGCGCGCCACCGCGTATCGTTGGGTCCGCACTTTGGGGCACGGTCGCGAGGGCTGCCAGCCGCCTCGCGACGGCGCGCGGCGGGTCCGTTGCGCGTGCCAGGGTTCCTCCGGGTTGTCTGCGGGCGAGGCCGCGCGACAGGGCGCTGCGTGGCCGCCGCGGGCCCGTCGCGGGGCCTCGCGATGCGCTCCGAGGCCCGCCAGGCGCGGCGCGGCCGGTGGACGGGCGGCGCGGCGGCGCGGTATACTCGGACCGATTTTTTTCGGCCTGCACGGCGACCCCAAAAGTAAAACAGCAGTAATGCGGCGCAGGCCGTGGCCTGCGGTTCGGGCGTTCGAATCCCCTCAAGCCAGGTTGGATGCTATGAAAAAAATTGTCGGCAAGCACGTCATCACGGGCGCAATCACCATGCTGGCGTGCTTCGCGGTCACGGCTCACGCGGACATCGTGGGCAACGCGAAGGCGGGTCAGGACAAGGTGGCGATGTGTATCGGCTGTCATGGTATTCCCGACTACCGCACCGCTTACCCCGAGGTCTACCACGTGCCCATTCTGGGCGGCCAGAACGCCCAGTACATCATGAACGCGTTGCTCGCCTACAAGAAGGGCGACCGGCATTTCGAGACGATGCACGCGATCGCGTCCTCGCTCACCGAACAGGACATCGCCGACATCGCGGCCTACTATGCGTCGCAAACGGCCGCGTCGAAAGACAATCCGAATAAATAACCGGCAGGTGGAGAACCCATGAACAAGCCCTACACGGCTATGCCTTCGTTTGCCGGTGCAACCATCAAGCTCGCGGGTACCGGGCTCGCACTGGCCGCCGCGCTCGCGCTCAACCCCGCATACGCGGCCGATGCCTCCAACGGCAAGGTCCTCGCCGACAGCCACAACTGCGCGGCCTGTCACGGCCCGGGCCTGAACAAGCCCGTGAGCCCCGAATATCCGAAGCTCGCCGGCCAGCACGCCGACTACATCTACTGGGCGCTGCGCCAGTACCAGATGGGTACGAGCAATCCGCACCTCGGCCGCAACAATGCGATCATGCAGGCGCAGGTGCAGAGCCTTTCGCAGAGCGATATGAAAGATCTCGCCGCGTACATCGAGTCGCTCGGCGGCGACCTCGTCAACAAGAAGTAAGCGTGAGCGCGGCGCGCCATGCGTGCCGCATCATGTGAAACACCCCGCGTGGGCCTCGTTTGCGGCGAGGCGTTCGCGGGGTGTTTTTTTGCGGTGGCGTTTGCCTGCGTCGCGCTTTCAGTTGCGATTCAATCGCGAGAAGCGCGGCGCTCGATGCGCATGAGATAGGCGTCGGTGTCGGGTGGCGTGTTCGTGCGTTGCGCTTCCCAGATCGTTTCGCCGAGGCACTCCATGATCGCGTGCTGCGCATCGTGCGTGGAGCCGAGGCGTGCGGCGAGCCGGTCGTGCGCGGCGCGGATGCCGGGCGGCTGGTCGATCGAAAGCTGCTCGCTGATCGCGAGATGCATCGACAGATGCAGGAACGGATTGCTCTGGCCGCGCTCGGGCGAGTAATCCTGCGCGGCGGCCGCATCGGCGTCGGCGAGTTCGGTGTGATATTCGGGGTGCTCGACGATCCAGTCGGCGGCGATCGCCTCTAGCGGCGTGAGGATTTCGCCCGCGCGCTGTTTGCGCCAGGTCTCGGTGAAAAAGCGGCGGACTTCGTCGCGGCTGGGATTGAACATCGTGAGTCGGTCGTATGGGTGTGCGCTACATCGTGCAGCGTCGTGTTGCGACGCCTGAATCGATCATTTTACGCCCGGGCGCCTGCGCTCGCTCAGAGCTCAGGCGGCGGCGTCTTCGGCTTGAACTCGCACAGCGGCTCGATCACGCAATGCCAGCATTCGGGCCGGCGTGCCTTGCACACATAGCGGCCATGGAGGATGAGCCAGTGATGCGCGTCCTGGAGGAACTCGGGCGGCGTGAATTTTTCGAGCGCGGTTTCGACGGCGCGCACGTCCTTGCCGGGCGCGAGTCCCGTTCGGTTCGCAACCCGAAAGATATGCGTGTCGACCGCGATGGTCGGCTGACCGAAGGCCGTGTTGAGCACGACGTTGGCAGTCTTGCGTCCAACGCCGGGCAGGGCTTCGAGCGCCTCGCGCGTGGGTGGCACTTCGCTGCCGTATTGCTCGATGAGAATGCGGCACGTCGCAATGACGTTCTTGGCCTTGGTGCGATAAAGGCCGATCGTCTTGATGTAATCGGCCACCCCTTCTTCGCCCAGCGCGAGCACCGTTTCCGGCGTGTTGGCGACCGCAAACATCCGGCGCATGGCCTTGTTCACCGAAACGTCGGTGGCCTGCGCGGAAAGCATCACGGCGATCAGGAGTTCGAACGGCGTGTTGAATTCCAGCTCGGTAGTGGGATGCGGATTGAGGCTTTGCAGCGTTTCGTAGATGGCGCGGCGCTTGGTGGCATTCATGCTCGTTGTGCGTGGGGCCTTTGCGTTGCGTTGCGGAGCGCTATCGCGCGGATTTGTCGTCGTCAGTCGACGAGTCCGATGTATTCGACTCGATACCGATACGCTTGCGGCGCGCTTCTGCGGCATCGATCTGCGCCTGCACGTCGGCGCTCACGTGCTCGACGTTGCGCGGTCCCACACCCTGTTCGGCCAATTCCGCCTTCTTGCGGCGCGCCCGTTCGAGCGCGGCCTGGATGATCGCTTTCTTCTTCGCTTCGGCATCATCGGCGGGGGAGCCTGCGGGTTGCGCGGCGCTCGCTTGCACCGCGGCGTCCTGCGCTGCCTGGGCCTGCGGCGCACTCGTGGCCGCGCGGCGTGCAGCGGCGCGCGCCTCGGCCGCATTGCGTTCGGCAGCCTGGCGCGCGGCGCGCCGGTCATGGCGCACGCGGGCTTCGTCGGCCTGCTGCTGCGTCCATGCGTCCCAGCCGGTTGCTTCGCCCGTAACGGGAATCATTGCGATGCAGTCGACCGGGCAGGGCGCGACGCACAGGTCGCAACCCGTGCACTGATCCTTGACGATGGTGTGCATCTGCTTGGGCGCACCCACGATCGCGTCGACGGGGCAAGCCTGCATGCACAGCGTGCAGCCGATGCACAGCTGTTCGTCGATGAACGCGACCGGACGCGGACGCTCCACGCCGTTGTCCGGATTGATCGGGATGACGGGTTTGCCGAGCAGTTTCGCGAGGCGCTCAACGCCTTCCAGGCCGCCGGGCGGGCACTGGTTGTAGTTGGCGGTGCCGGCGGCGACGGCTTCGGCATAGGGCCGGCAGCCGTCATAGCCGCACTTCGTGCATTGGGTCTGGGGCAGCAGATCTTCGATGCGATCTGCGAGTGTTTTGGGATCGTTCACGTTCGCTACATCGGGGCGGGGCGGGCGGTGGCGCGACCTTGGGTGCGCAGGGTTTTGCACCTGGTCTGGCAGGGCGCACACGCACAGCGCCAAAGCCTGCATTATCGCCGATTTCCCGCATTGCCATCGGCGGGCCATGTGCCATAATCAAAGCGCTTAATGCGAAGCACCGTGCAGTCCAGGGGAAATCAATAGACGTAAGCGGTACATGTTGGGCACGGCAGGCGACGTGCTTCGCACGAAGCAGACAGGGGGAAGAACGATGTCGGCTCGCAACGACATCAAACAAACAAGAAGGAACGCAAGACCGTAGGTCGGAGGGTGTCTGTCCATTAACCTGGCGCGCCCCGCACAACGTTGTCGATACCAGGGCGAGGAGAGGCCCGGCGCGGTATTGCCCGACAACGTAAACCGGACAACGCGGCTTAACGAGATCCTGCCACCATGAATCAGCCAAAAATCAAAAGAGATCCTGAAGGCACACGCCGCCGTATTCTGCTCGCCGCGGCGGAAGAATTCGCCAATGGCGGCCTGTTCGGCGCACGCGTCGACCAGATCGCGCGACGCGCGGAAACCAATGAGCGCATGCTCTATTACTACTTCGGCAGCAAGGAGCAACTGTTCACAGCTGTCCTCGAACACGCATTCGGCGCGCTCAATGAAGCCGAACGCGCGCTCGATCTCTCGGGGCTTGCACCCGTCGAGGCGATCACGCGGCTCGCGCATTTCGTGTGGGACTACTATCGCGACAATCCCGAACTGCTGCGGCTCGTGAACAACGAGAATCTGCATGAGGCGCGATATATGCAGAAGTCCACACGAATTCGCGAGATGATCTCGCCGATCGTGGCGACGCTCGGTTCGATTCTCACGCGCGGTGAATCTGCGGGACTGTTCCGCCCGAGCATCGATCCGTTGCGTCTTTATGTGACGCTTTCGGGCATGGGCTACTACATCGTCTCGAACCGCTATACGCTCAACGCCACGCTCGGTCGCGACTTCAGCACGACTGCCGAGCGCGCGGAAGTCATTCAGCTCAACACGGAGATGCTGCTCGCGTATCTCATGCGCAAATAGCGCACGACTCGCGCGGCAAATTCGCAAAGCCGTTTCACGCTCCACAAACGCCACGCGCCGTCCTGGGACGGCGCGCGGATTCTGCTGCCGGTGCGGATTGCGTGCGCTCGAGTGAAGCGCAAGCCTTCGTCAGGCGACAGCGCCCTGTGCCGAGCGGCCGCGGGCAGACGCTTCTTTGCTCGTGTGGGCGGCGGGCTGCTGGTGCTGGCGGATGAAATCGCGCAGTTGCGGATAAATGATCGTGCGCCAGCGGCGGCCCGAGAAGATGCCATAGTGGCCGCATTTTTCGGCAGTCAGATGATGCTTGTTTGCCTCGGGAATGCCCGTGCACAGATCGTGCGCGGCGCGCGTCTGGCCCGCGCCCGAAATGTCGTCGAGCTCGCCTTCGATCGTGAAGAGCGCCGTGTCGTGAATGTCCTGCGGACGCACGCGTTCGCCGGCCACGTCCCACGTGCCTTCAGCGAGACTGAACTCCTGGAATACGGTGCGGATGGTCTCGAGGTAATACTCGGCGGCCATGTCGAGCACCGCGTTGTATTCGTCGTAGAACTGGCGATGTGCTTCGGCGTCCTCTTCGTCGCCGCGCAGCAGGCTCTTGTAGAAGTCCCAGTGCGCCGTGGTGTGACGGCCCGGATTCATCGCGACGAAACCCGCGTGCTGCAGGAAGCCCGGATACACCTCGCGTCCTTCGCCCGGATAGTTCGCCGGCACGGGATGGATCACGTTGTTCGCAAACCAGTCGAGCGAGTGTTCGGTGGCGAGCGAGTTGACGGCGGTCGGGCTGCGGCGCGCGTCGATCGGGCCGCCCATCATCGTCATCGTGAGCGGGGTGTCCTCGCCGCGGCTCGCCATCAGCGAGATGGCCGCGAGCACGGGCACCGTAGGCTGGCAAACCGACAGCACATGCAGATTCTTCGCGCCGATATGGCGGATGAATTCCTGGATATACGCAACGTAGTCGTCGAGATGGAACGGACCGGCTTCGAGCGGCACCATGCGCGCGTCGACCCAGTCGGTGATGTACACCTTGTGGTCCTGCAGCAGCGTGCGCACGGTATCGCGCAGAAGCGTGGCGTGGTGGCCGGAGAGCGGCGCGCACACGAGCACGGCCGGCTCGTCCTTGAGCGCGGCCACGGCGCCGGTGTCGTCGGCGTAGCGCTTGAAGCGCAGCAGGCGGCAAAACGGCTTCTCGATGATGGTCTGCTCGACGATCGGAATATTGAAGCCATCCTTCACGATCTGGCGAAGGTTGAACTCGGGCTTCTCGTAGTCCTTGCCCAGGCGATAGAGCAGTTCGTAGCCTGCGGCGAAGCGCGTGGCGCCCGGCACGAGTGAAAACGGGCTCGTCGGATTCGAGAACGATTTCGAGGCGGCCTGGGCCCAGGCGGTCAGCGGGCTGAGCAATGCGCGCTGGAATTCACGGATTTGATAGAGCATGGGCGCTCCGGCATCTTCAAGGAGCGGTTCGCACCCGGGTCGCGCGCGGTTGAGGCGCGGAGCAGATGCGGGCCGGCAAGGTTGGTCGGTCAGTCAGGTTGTATATCGGCCGCCGCCCGGAGGGCTTTAGCGCGAGCGGACCCGCATGCGTTCGCAGCTCGTGGCTGCAAGCGCGCTGCAAGGCGGTACACGCGTTTTGCCCCGTTGCCAGGCGGCGCGGGCGGCCTTGTTTTTGCCCGGCTGTTGTGCAACGCAGCATCCCTAGTGTACCCCAGCTCGCGAAAACGTCCAGGCGCTTTCGAACATTTACGATGCGGATGCAACAGCTGGTTCGGCCGACGCGCCGCCGACCGCGGGGTGCCCCGTCTCCTTCGCCATTTCCTGTTCGTGCCGCATGAGGTTCAGGCCCGTATGCACGAGCGCCACATGCGAGAACGCCTGCGGGAAGTTGCCGACGAGACGCCCCGCAATGGGGTCATATTCCTCGGCGAGCAATCCCACGTCGTTGGCGAGCGAAAGCAGGCGCTCGTACATGTGGCGTGCGTCGTCCATGCGGCCTTGCAGGGCCAGGTTGTCGACCATCCAGAAGCTGCACGCAAGGAAGGTGCCTTCCCCGGGCGGCAGTCCATCGTTGAATTCGGTGGTGCGGTAGCGCATCACAAAACCTTCACACATCAGATCGCGCTCGATCGCCGCGACCGTGCCGGCGATGCGCGGATCCGCCGCGGGCAGGAAGCCGACCAGCGGCATGAGCAGCAGGCTCGCATCGAGATCGGTGCCGCCATAGATCTGCGTGAAGGAATTCAGATCCTTGTCGAAGCTGCGCTCGCAAATGGTCGCGTGGATCGTCGAGCGCAGTTCGCGCCAGTGATCGAGCGGCCCCGGCAGCTCGAATTTTTCCGCCGACTTGATCGCGCGGTCGAAGGCGACCCACGCCATCACCTTCGAGAACGTGAAATGCTGGCGGCCGCCGCGCGTTTCCCAGATGCCCTCGTCGGGCTCGGTCCAGATCGTCTCGAGGTGCTCGAGCATCGCGCACTGGATCGACCATGCGGTGTCGTCGGCCTGCAAGCCGCCCACGCGCGCGAGGTGCAGCGCGTTCATCACTTCGCCGTACACGTCGAGCTGCAGCTGGCCGACCGCGTTGTTGCCCACGCGCACCGGTTTCGCGCCTTCGTAGCCGGGCAGCCAGTCGAGTTCGAATTCGGGCAGGCGGCGCTCGCCGGCCAGCCCGTACATGATCTGCAACTGCGAGGGCGAGCCCGCCATCACACGGCCCAGCCAGGCGCGCCAGGCGCGGGCTTCGTCGTAGTAGCCGCCGCGCATCATCGCGAGCAGCGTGATGGTCGCGTCGCGCAGCCAGCAGTAGCGGTAGTCCCAGTTGCGCGTGCCGCCCAGCTGCTCGGGCAGCGACGTGGTGGGTGCCGCGACGATGCCGCCGGTGGGCTCGTAGGCCAGCGCCTTGAGCGTGATGAGCGAGCGGCGGATGGGTTCGGCCCAGCGGCCTTCCACGGTGCTGCGTGAGGCCCATTCGGTCCAGAAGTTTTCGGTGCGCGCGAGCGCCGTGAACGGGTCGCGCGGCGGCGGCAGACGCAGGTGCGAGGCCGCATACGAAAGCGAGAACGGCACGCGCTCGCCTTCCTTCACGTCGAACTGCGCCACTGTGTGCATGTTCTCGCCCTGGAGGTCCACGGGCGTGCGCAGCACGACCGTGTCCGGGCCCACCGTGGCCTTGATGCCGCTCTCGTAAGTGAGGCGGCTCACCCATGGCACCGAAAAGCCATAGTCGAAGCGCAGCACGAGCTGGCTTTCCATGCGCACGGTGCCGCGCCGGCCCACGACGATGCGCACGAGTTCCGACCAGCCGTTGCCGGGCGGCATGAAATCGATGAGCGTCACCGCGCCTTCGGGTGTTTCGAAGTCGGTTTCGAGGATCAGCGTGTCGCCGCGATAACGGCGCGTGGTCTTGATCTCGACTTTCGCGCCCTCTTCGGGCTGCGCGGGCGCGATCAGCCAGCGGCCGTTTTCTTCGGTGCCGAGGAGGGCGGCAAAACAGGCGCCGGAGTCGAAGCGCGGCCAGCAGAGCCAGTCGATGGATCCGGCGCGGGAAACGAGCGCGGCCGTGTGGCCGTCGCCGATCAATGCGTAGTCTTCAATGGGTGCGGGCATAGTAAGCAGATTGACAGCGTTGCTCGAAAACGAAAGCCGCTTGCCGCAGCGGTGCGGCATGCACGCACAAGAGTAGTGGCAGCGGGGCCGCCTGCGCAATGCGTTTTGCGCAGCAGCACGCGCAAATACTCATCTCGCCTGTGTCAACAAACGCCGTCGAGCGCGACCTGAGCGGGTCACAGATGCCCGCCCACGCCGAATAGCCCGATGACCCCGATGATGATCAGATACAGCGCGACGATGTAATTGAGCAGACGCGGCACGGCGAGAATCAGAATGCCTGCGATGAGCGCGACGAGCGGCCCGATGGCGACGTGAATGTTCATGACGGCTCCCTGGTTGCGGCGGGTTTCGAACCTTGGCGTGGATGCCTTTGTTGCTTGTTGCTGCTTCGATTTTGGCCCGGACTTGCCGCTGCGCGCTTGCGGGGCGGGCGCTCGCGACCTCTCCTATACTGGGCCGGTGTCCCACGTATCAGACGAAAGCGGGGCGAATACGGTCGGCATTGCGACGAGGGCCGACCCGCTCCCCTGCATCGACAAGAAAAAGGAGGTCGACATGTTCCTTCGCCGTGCCGCCGCAAACGCCGTGCCTACGCCCTCCCGCTCATCGGCCCACTTATCTGCCCGTTCAGGTAGCCTTTCCCGATCGCGCCGGGCTGAGGGCCGACCGGCGCATCTCCTTACCCAGCTCGTCAAAGGTGTTGTCATCATGGCTTCCGTCGCCGCGACGCATGCGTTCGCGCAATCCGCTTCCACGACCGCGCCCGCGGGCGGTGTCTACAACCTGATCGTCGGCACCTATACGGGCGGCAAGAGCGAGGGCCTCTACGTCTATCACTTCGATACGCAGACGGGCGACATGCAGCCGGTCAGCGTGGCGAAGACGGTGAACCCGTCGTTTCTCGTGGTGAGCAAGGACAACCGCTTGGTCTACGCAGTCAACGAGCTACCGGGCGACAACGGTCCCGCCAGCTTGCGCGGCGACGTGAGTGCGTTCGGCTTCGATGCCGCAAGCGGTCAGCTCACGTTTCTCAACAAGGTGTCGGCGCAGGGCAACGATCCGTGCTACCTGAGCCTCTCGCCAGATGGGCGCTACCTCTTCGTGGCGAACTACTCGGTTGCGGCCGACCCGGGCGGCAGCTTCGCCGTCCTGCCCGTGCAGCAGGACGGCAAGCTGGGCGAGTCCGTGCTGACCGTGCACCACGAGGGCGGCGGCCCCGTGAAGGGGCGTCAGGACAATGCGCACGTGCACTCGACGGTGTTTTCGCCGGATGGGCACTATCTCTTCACCCAGGATCTCGGCACCGACAAGCTCTGGACCTATCTCTATACGCCGGACGGCAGCCGCGGCCTGGTGAGCCCGACCGAATGGCGTTATACCGATGTGAAGTCGGGCAGCGGTCCGCGTCATCTGATCTTCGGCAATGACGGCCGTCACGCGTATCTCACGAGCGAGCTGGCCGCCACCGTGACGGTGTTTGCGTATCACGATGGCCACATGAAGCTGGAACAAGTGGAGAAGCTGGCGGAGCCGGGCTTCGAGGGAACGCAGGGCGCGGCGGCGCTCCATCTTTCGCCGGACGGCAAGTTCCTCTACGTTTCCAATCGCGGTGACGCCAACGATATCTCGATCTTCGCCGTCGATGGCGAGAGCGGCAAGCTCAAGCGCGTGGGGCGCCAGTCGAGCCTCGGCAAGTCGCCGCGCGAGTTCGCGATCGATCCGACCGGGCAGTGGCTCATCGTCGGCAACCAGAACAGCGATACCGCCTACGTGTTCCGCCGCGACCAGCAGACGGGTTTGCTCGAGCCGAACCCGAAGCGCATCGATATCGGCTCGCCGGTCGATTTCAAGTTCGTTGCGCAGTAACGGCTTGAGATGACGAAAGAAGGCGCGAGGCGCGCCTTCTTGCTTATTCGCCCTGGCCGCCGCCCGGCACGAGCACTTCGCGGCTGCCGTTGATGCCCATCGGCGAAACGAGTCCCGCGGTTTCCATCTGCTCGACCAGTCGCGCGGCGCGGTTGTAGCCGATGCGCAGTTGCCGCTGCACCGACGAGATCGACGCGCGCCGCGTGCGCACGACGAATGCGACGGCCTCGTCGTAGAGCGGATCGGCTTCGGCGTCGGGCGAGTCGCCGAACAGGTCCTGCGGCGCGCCTTCGGCCGCCGGGCCGTCGAGAATGCCTTCGACGTACTCGGGCTCGCCGAACTGCTTCAGGTACTCCACCACCGCGTGCACTTCCTCGTCGGCGACGAACGCGCCGTGCACGCGCTGCGGGTAGCCCGTGCCCGGCGGCAGGAACAGCATGTCGCCCTGGCCGAGCAGCGACTCGGCGCCCATCTGGTCGAGAATCGTGCGCGAGTCGATCTTCGACGACACCTGGAACGCCACCCGCGTCGGAATATTCGCCTTGATGAGACCCGTGATGACGTCCACCGAAGGACGCTGCGTCGCGAGGATCAGGTGGATGCCGGCGGCGCGCGCCTTCTGTGCGAGACGCGCGATCAATTCTTCGATCTTCTTGCCCGCAACCATCATGAGGTCGGCGAGCTCGTCGATCACGACCACGATCATCGGCAGCGGCGAGAGCGGCTCGGGGGCTTCGGGCGTGAGCGAGAACGGGTTGCCGATCTTCTTTTCCTGGGCTTGCGCGTCGCGGATCTTCTGGTTGAAGCCCGCGAGATTGCGCACGCCCACCGCCGACATCAGCCGGTAGCGCTTCTCCATCTCGCCCACGCACCAGTTGAGCGCGTTGGCGGCGAGCTTCATGTCGGTCACGACCGGCGCGAGCAGATGCGGAATGCCTTCGTACACGGAAAGCTCGAGCATCTTCGGGTCGATCATGATGAGCCGCACGTCCTCGGGTGTCGCCTTGTAGAGCAGCGAGAGGATCATCGCGTTGATCGCGACCGACTTGCCCGAACCGGTCGTGCCCGCCACGAGCATGTGCGGCGCCTTGGCGAGATCGGTGACGATCGGATGGCCGACGATGTCCTTGCCCATCGCGATCGTGAGCTTCGACTGCGAGCGGTGGTACGGCGCCGATTCGAGGATTTCCGAGAGGCGGATCATCTGGCGGCGGGCGTTCGGCAATTCGAGGCCCATGCAGGTCTTGCCGGGAATCGTTTCGACCACGCGGATCGACGTGAGGCCGAGGCCGCGCGAGAGATCCTTCATCAAGCCGACGATCTGGCTGCCGCGCACGCCGAGCGCGGGTTCCACTTCGAAGCGCGTGATGACCGGGCCCGCCGAGGCGCCGACCACGGTCACGGGGACCTTGAACTCCTGAAGACGCTGCTCGATGAGCTGGCTCGTTTCGGCGAGCTTCTGCTCGGAGACGGGCTCGATCTCGGACGATGCGCGCTCGAGCAGATCGAGCCCCGGCAGTTCGACCGCCGATGCGCTGAGCGGCTCGAACACGAAGGACGTGGGCGCGTGGCCGCGCACGGGAGCGCGCTGGACTGCGGGCTCGGGAGCTTCGACTGCCTCGGGGGCTTCTATGGCTTCGATTGCTTCGGGTGCGGACTCGAAGTCGGGGCTCGCCGCGCCGGGTTCGGTCGCGATGGCGGGGTAGGGCGCCGCGAGTGGGGTGGCAGCCGGCGTCGCGGGCTGCGAGGGAGTCGGCGTGAGCGTGGCCTCGGCCGATGCAGGACAGCTTTGCTTCGGCGTTTCGGCAACCCACGGCGGCGTTGCTGCGGGTGCGGGTGCCGGCGCTTGCACTGCGGACAGGGGCGTCGCGTCAAAAGGCGTTGCTTGAGTCGCCGGCGCGTCAGGTGCCGGCAAGGCTTCAGCCGTTTCGTTCGCAAACCCTTGCGCTTCGTCCATCGACGCAGGGTATGCATCGACGCTGGCGGATTCGCTGTGCGCGACGGGCGCGAAAGACTCGCTCGCCTTCTGCTCTGCCACCGGCGAAGGCGCTGCGTCGAACGGCGTCGCGGGAGCCGCATGCGTAACCGTCGGCGCGACATGTGCAGGCGTCGCGGCGGCGTCGGGCTGCGTCTCGCGAGCGATGCGGGGGGAGTGCACGATGTTCGACGCGGCCGCTGTGTCGAGCGGGTCGTGTGCTTCGTGCGCAGCGTGCGCTTCGGTCGGAGCGGGTTGCTCGGCCTGCGCGTCTACCGCGCCCGGCGTTTGCGTCGCTGCGGGCACTGACACTGGCGCCGGTGCCACAACGGGAGAAGCCGCTGCGGGCGCAGGCGCACGCACCTGCTCCTGCACCGTCGACGGGCTGAACGTGAAGAACGGTTCGGCAGTGTGCGTCTCGGCGGGGGCGGCAGCCGACGGTTCGTCGTCGAGCAGGATCCACGGCATGCCGTGATCCAGTGTCGGCCACGCCGAAGGCGTTGCAGCTTCCTCCGCCGCAGCTTGCACCTGCTCGATGCGCGTTGCCTCGTTCGAGGCGCCGTGCGTGGCTTCGTCCACGTGCTCAGCAATCGGTTGCCAGGCAGTCGGCGCAGCCATGTAGCCGACGCTGGCCGAATTCGGCTCGGACGATGCCGCGTTCTGAGGCGCGGCAGGGTAGGGGGCAGCGGGTGTCGCGCCCGGCGTCGTGTCGCCCGGTTGCGGCGAGGCGTGCATTTCCACGAACGATTGCCCAGCCGGGCTTGGCGAAAGGTAGTCGCCGTCCGACAGCGCGACCGGAGCGGACGTCGTTTCCAGCGACGCGGCCGAAGGCATTACCGGCAGCGCCGCCGTCGCGATGTCCGGCGATGCGCTCGGGAATTGCGCGTGCGTGTGTTCCTCGCCCGCGAGCGTACCCGCTTCGTCCAGGGTGCGGCGTGCGAGGCTCGCGCCGGCGAGAGTGGTCCAGCGCGCGGCGTTCTCTTCGATCGAGCGCAATGTTTCGAGCACGCTCGTCGAGAGCGGCGCCTGCGCCTGCGGTGCGCTGGTGGGCGCGAGGCGCGAGTAGGCGGGCGTCGCGGGCGGCGTTTCGGCTGGATGCGTGCCGAACGGCGCCGTGCGCGGCGCACTCATGGGCGGGCGAGGGTTCACGCGCGCGGGCTGCCCTTGCCAGACGTAGGGTTTCGGTGGCTTCGCGACGCGCGGCGGTGCGGCGGCCGCGGCGCGCGCGGCCGTGCTGCCTGCCGCAGGCGGCGGCGCCGTGCGGCGCGGCATGACGGGTTGTGCGAACGGCGAAGTCAGCGGATCGGGCGGTGGCGGCGTCGTGCCGAACGCGGCACTGCGCGCGGCGGCGGCGGCTGCGGCGGCACCGGCCGCGAGCGGCGCACCATGCACCACCGCGGAAGCCGAAGCCGTGCGCGCTGCCGCGCCCGTCATCGCGGCGGCCATGGCCGGTCGCGTTTGAGGCGTCTGCGCCCGCCACGGGGCATACGGCTGCGCAGGGATGCCCTGCACCCCTTGCGCAGGCGCCACGTCCTGCACTGCGCTCGCACCGCGCACCGGCTGGCGGCGCCCGTCGCCGAGCGGCGCGGCTGCTGGCTGCAACGGCGCGCGCGGCGGCTCCATCGGGGCTCGCGACGCACCCGCAGGCGGAGTTTGCCCCGGCGCACGCGTGCCGCGCAGCCAGTCGGCGGTCGCGGTCGGTTCGGTGCGCGCCCACGCCGCGGCGGGATCGGCGGGACCACGGAAGCCCGGTTCGGCGCGCCACGACCCGGCATCGGCAAACGCGTCCTGTGCGGTTGCAGCGGCCGACGCTGCGCCAGGTCCCGCAGCCATGGCACCGGCTGCGCGCGGGTTATCGCGACCCTCGCGCGCGTCACGCGCCGGCGGGCGCCAGATCGTCGGTCGTTTGCGCCGCGCGCCGTCGCCAGGCATCGGCGGATTGAAGGTAGCGGCGCCATGTGCGGGCAGTCCCTCTTCGGCTGCGGCGCGGCGGCTGCGGCGTTCGCGGTGCGGGCTGTCGTCAGTGTCACGCGCGGCGCGGATGTTCAGGCCGAGTCCGAGCGAAATATCCGCCCACGCGAGGAATTCGCGCCAATGGAAGTCGAGCAGCCACGGCAAGCTCACGAGGAGAAGCGCCGTCATCGCGAGCGGCGCGGCCACGTGGCCGATGAGCTTGCCGAGCCCGCCCGAAAGCGCGTGGCCGAGTGCGTTGAACCCGGCGATGTCGATGAGCGTCGCCTCGAGCACGCAGCTCGCCAGGAGCACGCCGACGAAGCCGAGCCATAGACGGATCGTGCCAGGGCCGCGCAGGCCCGCGCCGCCCGGCAGCACGGACTTGACGAGACGCCAGATCAGGGGGATGAACCAGACGGCCGAAACGCCGAACCAGCCAGGAACTACCGTGTGCATGCCGAAGATGTACGTAGAGAAGGTGTGCGACGTGTGGAGTGTAACCGCTCGGCCCCTGCGCGCCGCCATCCACTTGAGGGCGGTGTTGCGTGCGGCACGGCAGGCGTTGCGCGCCTGACACGCCAATGACCCGGCGCGCGCCGGTTTGGTTCGCGCGCAACAAAAAAAGCGCCGCGCCGGGCAAGGGCGCGGCGGCTCATGCGCGCAGCGTTCACTGCACCGGTTTGGCGTCGGAGGCGGCACCGGGCGTCGCGGCCGGGCCCGTGCCCGATTCGGCGCCCTGCTCGGCGAACGTCAGGCGGTCGCCGTTTTCGAGCACGAGAAAGAGCGATTGCGGATGGCGCATCTGCACGCCGGAGCGCGCGATATGCGAGAGCGCTTCCAGATAAGCGCCCTCGATATCGCCGCCCGCGCCGATGCACGCCATGCGCGTGCCGCCGAGCTGGCCGAACGAGAGCAGGCCGTTCTTGAGCGTATAGGCGCCGAAATAGCGGTTGCAGCCCGAAAAGCCGCTTGCGCGGCGCTGGCCGCTCTCGGTCGAGAGGTCGAGCGTAATGGGGCGAGCGTCGGGGTTTTCGATGTTGCCGGCATCGGCGTGGCCGCCCGGCAGGGCTCGCATCGTGCCGTCGGCGCGCTTCCATTCCACGAGCTGCCAGTGCGTGTTGTCGAGCAGCTGCGTCGTGGCGGGGTTGAACGGATCGGGCAGCGGCGCAGAGGCGTCCGTGTGCACGGGCAGCTTGCACGCGCACACCAGCAGGGCCGCAGCGAGCATCGCCGTGCGCGAGGCCAGCTTTCGCGCGAATTCGCCTCGGGCAGGGCGCGGGCGCTGGCGCATGGTCATGCGCGGGCTCTGGCTCGGTGCCTGGATCGGCGTCTGGCTCGCCGTCTGGCTAATAGGCATCGCATCGTTCCTCGTAATCGACGAAGGCGTAAGCGTAACGCACCGCGCTGCAGCATGCGAGCGCAAACGTGCGTGCGCCGTGCTGGAAGCGGGCGGCCGCCGACGCGCCAAAGCGCCGCGCCGCGGCAGGGCCGCGTGTTAACATCGGCGCTCTTACGCATTTGCGCCATACCGCCATTCTGGAGACATCATGCAAACCCGCCCCCGCATCGGCACGCCGCTTTCCGCTTCCGCCACCCGTGTCATGCTGCTCGGCGCGGGCGAGCTTGGCAAGGAAGTGATCATCGCGCTGCAACGTCTCGGCGTTGAGGTGATCGCCGTCGATCGTTACGAAAACGCGCCCGGCCACCAGGTCGCCCATCGCGCGCACGTGATCGACATGGCCGATCCCAAGGCGCTGCGCGCGCTCATCGACGCCGAACGCCCGCATCTCGTCGTGCCCGAAATCGAAGCGATCGCCACCGACGCGCTCGCCGCCGTCGAGGCCGAGGGTGTCGCCGAGGTGATCCCCACCGCGCGCGCCGCGCAACTCACGATGAACCGCGAGGGCATTCGCCGCCTCGCCGCCGAGGAGCTCGGCCTCGCCACCTCGCCTTACGCGTTCGCCGATTCGCTCGACGAGCTGAAGGCGGGCGTCGCCAAGGTCGGCTATCCGTGCGTGGTGAAGCCGGTGATGTCGTCGTCGGGCAAGGGGCAGTCGGTCGTGCGCAGCGACGCCGATGTCGAGCGCGCCTGGGACTATGCGCTCGCGGGCGGCCGCGTGAATCGCGGTCGCGTGATCGTCGAGGGCTTCATCAACTTCGACTATGAAATCACGCAGCTCACCGTGCGCGCCATCGACCCGGCGAGCGGCCAGGTGCAGACGTATTTCTGCGATCCGATCGGCCACCTCCAGGTGGACGGCGACTACGTCGAATCGTGGCAGCCGCAGCCGATGAGCGCGAAGGCGCTCGAGCGCTCGCGCGAAATCTCGCACAAGGTGACCGAGGCGCTGGGCGGGCGCGGTCTCTTCGGCGTCGAGCTGTTCGTGCGCGGCGAGGAGGTGTGGTTCTCGGAAGTGAGCCCGCGCCCGCACGACACGGGGCTCGTCACGCTCGCGTCGCAGCGCTTCTCCGAGTTCGAACTGCATGCGCGCGCGATTCTCGGCCTGCCCGTCGATACGACGGCGCGCGGTCCGGGCGCCTCGGCCGTGATCTACGGCGGCATGGACGCACGCGGCATCGCATTCGAAGGCGTGGCGCAGGCGCTGGCCGTGCCGGGCGCGGACCTGCGCCTGTTCGGCAAGCCCGAGAGCTTCGTGAAGCGCCGCATGGGTGTCGCGCTCGCCACGGGCGCCGACACCGACGAGGCCCGCTCGCGCGCTCGCGAAGCGGCTGCGGCGGTGCGCCCCGTGCCGGGCGACGCTGCGCAGTGAGCGCGCAGTGAGCGTATAGCGCGGCGCCAACGCAACCCACGGAGAACACGATGATCGATGCTCGAAGCGGTGCAATCCGGTTGGCGGCAGCGTGCGGTCTCGCCGCCGCGCTCCACGTGAGCGCGGCGAACGCGGCGGCCCCGCTCGAAGTGCGTGACATCCAGGTGCAGTCGCGCCACACGTTCAGCTACACCTGCGCCAACAGCAAGACCTTCAAGGTCACCTATCTGAACGCGGCCAACGGCCAGAGCTTCGCGCTCGTGCCGGTGAAAGGCCGCAAGCTCCTTTTCGTCGGCGTGATCGCGGCTTCGGGCGTGAAGTACGTCGCCGACCGCTACACGTGGTGGACCAAGGGACCCGGCGCCGATCTCTACGACGTCACCTCCGACGCAAGTTCGAAGCCGGTGCTCTCGGGCTGCGCGACGATCATGCGCTGACGCCGAACGCACGCTTCACGACGCATTGCGCCTCTCGGTAGTAACCTGACGGCCTGTTCGCGAAGGCCGGCTGCCGCCCGCGCGCCGGCCACGCTCTTGCCAGCGAGGTGGTCGATGAAAGCATCGGATCTGTTCGTGAAGGCGCTCGAAGCAGAAGGCGTCGAGTATGTGTTCGGTATTCCAGGGGAAGAGAACCTCGATCTGCTCGAATCGCTGCGGCGCTCGAAGATTCGTCTGATCGTCACGCGCCACGAGCAGGCCGCGGGCTTCATGGCCGCCACTTACGGACGGCTGACGGGCCGCACCGGCGTGTGTCTGGCCACGCTCGGACCCGGCGCCACCAACTTCGTGACCGCCGCGGCCTACGCGCAGCTCGGCGGCATGCCCATGCTGATGGTCACGGGCCAGAAGCCCATCAAGTCGAGCAAGCAGGGCCACTTCCAGATCGTCGACGTGGTGCGCATGATGGAGCCGCTCACCAAGTACGCGCGTCAGATCGTCTCCATCGGCAACATTCCGGCGCTCGTGCGCGAGGCGTTTCGCCAGGCCGAGCAGGAGCGGCCCGGCGCCGTGCATCTCGAGCTGCCCGAAGACGTGGCAGACGAAGAGGGCGACGGCAAGCCCATTCCCAAGAGCTTCAGCCGCCGGCCCGTGGCCGAGGAAAAGGCCGTCGCGCACGCGGTCGGGGCGATCTGCAAGGCGCGCCATCCGCTTCTCATGATCGGCGCGGGGGGCAATCGCAAGACCACGCGCAACGTGCTGCGCGAATTCGTCGACGAAACCGGCATCCCGTTCTTCACCACGCAGATGGGCAAGGGCGTGATCGACGAGTCGCATCCGCTGTGGCTCGGCAACGCCACGCTGTCGGACGGCGACTTCGTGCACCGCGCGATCGAGCACGCCGACTGCATCATCAACGTCGGCCACGACGTGATCGAAAAGCCGCCGTTCTTCATGCGCAGCGCGGAAGAAAAAACCGTCATCCACGTGAATTTTCTCGGCGCGGAAGTCGACCCCGTGTATTTCCCGCAGATCGAAGTGGTGGGCGACATCGCCAACGCCGTGTGGCAGCTCAAGGAAAGCCTGAAACCGCGCGAGCACGCGTGGGACTTCGCGCGCTTCGAGGAGATCAAGCGCCATTTCGAGGCGCATCTCGCCAAAGGGCAGCACGACGAGCGCTTTCCCATGTACCCGGTGCGGCTCGTGCACGACGTGTACGGCGCGATGCCCGACGACGGCATCCTGTGCCTCGACAACGGCATGTACAAGATCTGGTTCGCGCGCTACTACCGCGCACGTGAGCCCAACTCGATCCTGCTCGACAACGCGCTCGCCTCGATGGGCGCGGGGCTGCCCTCGGCCATCGCCACGAAGATCGTGCATCCGCAACGCAAGGTCGTGGCGGTCTGCGGCGACGGCGGCTTCATGATGAATTCGCAGGAACTGGAGACGGCGGTGCGCCTGAAGCTCGATCTCGTCGTGCTGCTGTTGCGCGACGACGCGTTCGGCATGATCCGCTGGAAGCAGGAAAACATGAATTTCCCCGATTACGGGATGACGCTGCAGAACCCCGATTTCGTCGACTATGCGCAGAGCTATGGCGCGCATGGCCATCGCGTGGGCTCGGCTGACGAACTCAAGCCGCTCGTCGAGCAGTGCCTCGCGCAACCGGGCGTGCATGTGATCGACGTGCCCATCGACTATTCGGACAACGAGCGCGTGCTCAATCGCGACATCAAGCGCCTGAGCGCGCAGCTTTGACGCCGCACTTACGGAGAACCCGTCATGCTCAAACCGACTTATCCGTACTATCTGGCCAACGAGGCCGTTGCCGCCAATACCGACCTCGAGGTCACCGACAAATACAGCGGCGAAGTCGCCACGCGCGTCGCGCTCGCCGACGCGAAGGCGATCGACGAGGCCATTGCGGCGGCCGAAGCCGCCATGCCCGCCATGCGTGCGTTCCCGCCATACAAGCGCCAGGCCGTGATCGATCATTGCGTGACGCGCTTTCGCGAGCGCTTCGACGAGCTGGCGATGGCGCTGTGCATCGAGGCGGGCAAGCCGATCAACGACTCGCGCGGCGAGGCCACGCGCCTGATCGACACGTTCCGCGTGGCCGCCGAAGAGAGCGTGCGCATCGACGGCGAGATCGTCAATCTCGAGATTTCGGCGCGCGCGAAGGGCTATCACGGCTACGTGAAGCGTGTGCCGATCGGACCGTGCTCGTTCATCTCGCCGTTCAATTTCCCGCTCAATCTGGCGGCGCACAAGGTCGCGCCGGCGCTCGCCGCGGGCGTGCCGTTCGTGCTGAAGCCCGCGAGCCGCACGCCGGTGGGGGCGCTCATCATCGGCGAGGTGCTGGCGGAAACCGACCTGCCCAAGGGCGCGTTCTCGATCCTGCCCGCGCACCGCGACGGTGCCGACCTCTTCACCACCGACGAGCGCTTCAAGCTGCTTTCGTTCACGGGCTCGCCCGCGGTGGGCTGGGACCTCAAGAAGAAGGCCGGCAAGAAGAAGGTGGTGCTGGAGCTGGGCGGCAATGCGGCGGCTATCGTCGACGGCGATCAGGGCGGCAAGCTCGACTACGTCGTCGACCGGCTGGCGTTCGGCGCGTACTACCAGTCGGGGCAGAGCTGCATCGGCGTGCAGCGCATTCTCGTGCACGCGTCGATCTACGAGACGCTGCGCGACAAGCTCATCGCCAAGGTCAAGACGCTCAAGATGGGCGACCCGAAGGACGAGACAACCTTCGTCGGGCCGATGATCTCCGAATCCGAGTCGAAGCGTCTGGCGGGCTGGATGGAGAGCGCGGTGCTCGCGGGGGCGAAGATCGTCGCGGGCGGCAAGGTGGACGGCGCGATGTTCGAGGCCACGCTGCTCGAAGACGTGCGCCGCGACACCGACCTCTACCGCAAGGAGGCGTTCGGGCCGGTCGCGATCCTCGAGCGTTTCGACGACTTCGGCAAAGCGCTCGACATCGTCAACGACAGCGATTTCGGCCTGCAGGCGGGCGTCTTCACGGATTCGCTCGCCAACGCGCATCGCGCGTGGGACGGGCTCGACGTGGGCGGCGTGGTGATCAACGACATTCCGTCATTTCGCGTCGATAACATGCCGTACGGCGGCGTGAAGGACTCGGGCCTCGGGCGCGAGGGGGTGCGCTACGCGATCGAGGATATGACCGAACTGCGGCTGATGGTGATGCGCGAGACGTGGTGAGCAGGGTGCAGCGGGCTGGCGAAAAAAGGGTGCGATTCTGCGCCGCATGGCGCGCGGGGATTTCCCGTGCGCCATGTTGCAGAACGCATGGCCCGCTGCCATAGGGATTTATGCCAAGGTGCTACAATACCGGCCTTTCGGCCCTTTGCGCCTGCCGCAGAGGGGGCAGAACGCCGGCAGCAGGCACGCAGCAAGCGGGCAGCAAGCACGCAGCAAGCCGCCCCGAGGCTTGCTGGATCGGCCTGAACGGTCGATCGAGCCGTTTTGACACATCCGGTGCGCACGCGCGTCAAGAGACGAGGACGGCGCCGGAACCATCTGGAATCGAGCGAGTCTGGCTGGGTTGAACCCGAGCGAGCGCGGCGATGCAGCCAGCGCCCCGTCCCCGGCAGATTGTCTCGTCGTCCCACGGGCCATCCCGGGCCATCCGTTTGCCGGGAAGCCCTCGCGGGCGTGTGTTCCGCCCGTCGCAGGAGGGCGCCTGACGTGTTGTCCGGCGCCTTTGCATCGACCTGCAATGCCCAGCAGTGACCATTTGAGGCGCTTCCGCGCCTTGCGCGAATAGCGCCTTTATAGCGAAGCCACCATGTCCGACACAGCCGTCACGCCCAGCATTGCGAACTTTGACCAGTTTGGTCTGGCCCCCGAAATCCTCCGGGCCATCAAGGAGCAGGGCTACACGACGCCCACGCCGATCCAGGCGGAGGCGATTCCCGTGGTGCTCACGGGCCGCGACGTGCTGGCTGCAGCGCAGACTGGCACGGGCAAGACGGCGGGTTTCTCGCTGCCGATCCTGCAACGCCTCCTGCCGTTGGCGAGCACGAGCGCCTCGCCCGCACGGCATCCCGTGCGCGCGCTGATTCTCACACCGACGCGCGAGCTGGCCGACCAGGTCGCCAACAACGTGCGCACCTACGCGCAGCACACGCCGCTGCGCAGCGCGGTGGTGTTCGGCGGCGTCGACATGAATCCGCAGTCCGACGAGCTGCGCCGCGGCGTGGAAATCCTGATCGCGACGCCTGGCCGCCTGCTCGACCACGTGCAGCAGAAGACCACGAGCCTCGGTCAGGTGCAGATGCTCGTGCTCGACGAAGCCGACCGCATGCTCGACATGGGCTTTCTGCCCGACCTGCAGCGCATCCTGAACCTGCTGCCGAAGGAGCGCCAGACGCTGCTGTTCTCGGCCACGTTCTCGGGCGAGATCAAGAAGCTTGCCGCGACCTATCTGCGCACGCCGCAGACCATCGAGGTGGCGCGCAGCAACTCCACCGCGACCAATGTCACCCAGGTGGTGTACGAAGTCGCCGAGGGCGACAAGACCGGCGCGGTCGTTCAACTGATCCGCGAGCGGGGCCTGAAGCAGGTGATCGTGTTCTGCAACAGCAAGATCGGCGCGAGCCGTCTTGCGCGCCAGATCGAAAAGCAGGGCATCGTCGCGGCCGCGATCCACGGCGACCGCACGCAGAGCGAGCGCATGCAGGCGCTCGACGCCTTCAAGCGCGGCGAAATCGAAGCGCTCGTGGCGACCGACGTGGCCGCGCGCGGCCTCGATATTGCCGAACTGCCCGCCGTCATCAACTTCGACCTGCCGTTCAACGCCGAAGACTACGTGCACCGGATCGGCCGCACCGGCCGTGCAGGCGCCTCGGGTGACGCGCTGTCGCTGTGCAGCCCGAACGAGAAGAAGCAGCTCGCCGATATCGAGAAGCTCATCAAGCGCCCGCTGACCGTGGAGCGCCTCGTGGTCGACGTGCCGGTGGCGCATCACGAGGGTGGCGGCCGGCGCCGCGAGCGCGACGGCTATGAAAGCCGCGAAGGCCGCGGTGAACGTGGCGAGCGCGGCACGCACCGCCGCGCGGCCTCGTTCGAGCGCCCGCATCACCATCGTTCGCAGCCGATCGACGACTTTTTCCTGAAGCCCTACGAGCCTTCGGCGAGCGCGCGCAGCAAGGTGGAAGACAAGCCCGCGAACGCCGCGCCGCAGAAGCAGCAATCGAAGCAGCCGCTCGCGGCGCTGCTGGGCGGCCTCGGGTCGTCGTGGCGCAACAAGCCGACGTCGTCTTCGAGCTGAGTTCGAGCGCGAAAGAATCGCGCGACGCAAAAAAAACGGCATGTCGCTCCTGGCGGCATGCCGTTTTTGTTTATGCGGCTGGCAATTGCACGAGCCGCCGCTTCCACGCGTCGATCGCGGCCAGCTGGAACGCTGCGAGCGTCGCGGGCGCGGGATCGTGCAATTCGAGGCCCAGGTGCCGTGCGGCGGCCATCAGCGTTTCCAGCGGGCGTGACGCGTCGAGCGCCTGCGCCCCGGTCTGCTTCGACAGCTTTTCCCCATCCGCGTTCGTGACGACCGGCACATGCAGATACGCGGGCGTCGGCACGCCAAGACACTGCTGGAGCCAGATTTGCCGCGCCGTCGAGTCGAGCAGGTCCGCGCCGCGCACCACGTGTGTGATGCGCTGGTCGGCGTCGTCCACGACGACGGCGAGCTGGTAGGCCCACTGGCCGTCCGCGCGCAGCAGCACGAAATCACCGACTTCGGTCGCGAGATTCTGGTGCTGCGGGCCTTGCCAGCGATCGTCGAAGCGGATCAGTGCGGGATTGGCGGCTGCGCCCGCAGGTTCGTCAACAGCGTCTTCGTCAGGCACGCGCAGCCGCCACGCGCGGGCGGGCTTACCGTGCAGGCCGTCGCGGCAGGTGCCCGGATAGATCAGCGTGGTGTTGCGCTGATGCGCGCGCAGTTGCGAATCGGCGATTTCCTTGCGCGTGCAGCCGCACGGATAGACGTCGCCGGAGGCGATCAGCCGGTCGAGCGCCGCGCAGTAAAGACCGGTGCGGCGGCTCTGCCATTCGGGCGGCTCGTCGGCGTGAAAGCCGAAGGCCGCAAGCGTCGCGAGAATGTCCTCGGCTGCGCCCGGCAAGGTGCGCGGGCCGTCGATGTCCTCCACACGCACGAGCCAGGCGCCGCCGTGCGCTCGCGCGTCGAGCCAGCTCGCGAGCGCCGAGACGAGCGAGCCGAAATGCAGCGGGCCAGTGGGCGAGGGCGCGAAGCGCCCGCGATACCCTTGCGGCGTTGCGCTCACGCGCGTGGCTTAAGCGGCAGCCTGAGCCGCTGCATCCGGTGCGCCTGCGCGCTCAGGATGGCACGCCGGGCAGCTCTTGCCCACCACGTAGAGCGGCGAAGCCTGCTCCTGCGGCGTCACGACGGCGCGGCACGCGAAGCACTGCACGGTGTCCGTCGGTTCGAGCTGCGGATTGAGCGCGGTGCGCTGGTCGAACACGAAGCAGTCGCCGTTGTAGTGCGCGCCGCCCACTTCCTCGAAGTACTTGAGAATGCCGCCTTCGAGCTGGTACACGTGCTCGATGCCCACTTCCTTCATGTGGATGGCCGCCTTTTCGCAGCGAATACCGCCCGTGCAGAAGGACACGACCGTCTTGCCTTCGAGGTCGGCGCGGTTCGCCTCGATCACGCCGGGGAATTCGCTGAACTTGTCGATGCGGTAGTCGAGCGCCTTGTCGAACGTGCCGACGTCGATTTCGAACGCGTTGCGCGTGTCGAGCATGACGACGGGGCGGCCTTCGTCGTCGAAGCCGCGGTCGAGCCACTCCTTGAGCACGAGGGGCGCCACGGAAGGCGCGCGGCCTTCCTCGGGACGGATCGCGGGCTTCTTCATCGTGATGATCTCGCGCTTCAGGCGCACGAGCATGCGGTTGAAGGGCCGCGTTTCCGAGAGGCTTTCCTTGAACCGCAGCGTCGCGAACTTGCCCTCGAAGAGCGGATCGTGATTGATGTAGTCCATGAAGGCGCGCACGTTGCCTTCATCGCCGGCAACGAACAGGTTGATGCCTTCCGGCGCGAGCAGGATCGTGCCCCGCAAATCGAGCGATTGGCAGCGCTCGAGCACGAGCGGACGCCACTCGGCGGTCTTGTCGAGCGTGGCGAACTGGTAAGCGGAGAGATTGAGGATACGCATGGTGCAACTGGAAAAGCGCCGTTAAAAAAGCGCGTGAAACCGGAGCCGGGCGCGCGTGCTTGCCTGTCAACGTCGGGTCCTGACTGCGTCCCCCGAAAACGGGAATTGGGGCAGAGCGCGCGGCGGGCGCAATCCGCTATTATCCCTCAATCGCGCCTCGCGCCGCTTGCGGCGTAGTCGACACGCCGTGGGGCGCCCCCGCGCCCGCGGCAAGGTCCAGGCCAGACTGGCCGATGTCACTTGCCCATGCGAGCGTGCGCCGAAAATCGCGTGCCCCTGAAGGTACAATGACGGCCATGTCAGATCCCCGCTTCGTCCATCTCCGCGTCCACTCCGAATTCTCGATTGCCGACGGCATCGTGCGCCTCGACGACCTCGTCAAGGCGGCGGCCAGGGACGGCCAGGGCGCGCTCGCGCTCACCGACCTCGGCAACGCATTCGGCCTCGTCCGTTTTTACACCGAAGCCCGTGGCAAAGGGGTCAAACCCATCGCCGGCTGCGACGTCTGGATCACTAATCACGACGACCGCGACAAGCCGTCGCGCCTCCTGCTGCTGGTGAAGAACAAGCGCGGCTACCTGAATCTGTGCGAGCTGCTTTCCAAGGCGTGGCTCACGAACCAGTATCGCGGCCGCGCGGAAGTCGACGTCGCCTGGCTCGAAGAAGGACTCGGCGAGGGCCTGCTCGCGATCTCGGGTGCGCAACAGGGCGACGTGGGTCTCGCGCTCGCGGCGGGCAATGCGGAAAGTGCGAAGCGCCATGCGCAGCGCTGGGCGAAGCTGTTTCCGAACGCGTATTACATCGAGCTGCAGCGCTGCGGCCAGCCCGGCGGCGAGCAGTATGTCGAGCAGGCGGTGGCGCTCGCGTCGCAACTGAAGCTGCCGGTAGTCGCCACGCACCCCATGCAGTTCATGACCGACGAGGAATACACCGCGCACGAAGCGCGCGTGTGCATCTCGGAGGGCGACATCCTCGCGAATCCGCGCCGCCAGAAGCGCTTCACGACCGATCAGCGCTTTCGCACGCAGGAAGAAATGGTCGCGCTGTTCGCGGACATTCCTTCGGCAATCGCGAACACCATCGAAATCGCCAGACGCTGCAATCTGACGCTCGAACTTGGCAAGCCGAAGCTGCCGCTGTTCCCGACGCCCGACGGCCTCTCGCTCGACGACTATCTCGTGCAGCTTTCGCGGGAAGGTCTCGAAAAGCGCCTCGTGCAGCTGTATCCGAACGAGGCCGAACGCGAGCAGGAGCGCGCGCGCTACAACGAGCGGCTCGAATTCGAGTGCGGGACCATCATCAAGATGGGCTTCCCGGGCTACTTCCTGATCGTTGCGGACTTCATCAACTGGGCGAAGAACAACGGCGTGCCGGTGGGGCCGGGCCGGGGTTCGGGCGCGGGCTCGCTGGTCGCCTACGCGCTCGGCATTACCGATCTCGATCCGCTGCGCTACAACCTGCTGTTCGAGCGCTTCCTGAATCCGGAACGCGTGTCGATGCCCGACTTCGACATCGACTTCTGCCAGCACGGGCGCGACCGCGTCATTCAGTACGTGAAGGAGAAGTACGGCGCGGATGCCGTCTCGCAGATCGCCACCTTCGGCACCATGGCCGCGAAGGCCGCGGTGCGCGACATCGGCCGCGTGCTCGATCTGGGCTACAACTTCACCGACGGCGTCGCGAAGCTGATTCCGTTCAAGCCGGGCAAGCACGTCACCATCGCCGACGCGATGAAGGAAGAGCCGCTCCTGCAGGAGCGCTACGACAACGAAGACGAAGTGCACCAGCTGCTCGACCTCGCGCAGCTCGTGGAGGGTCTCACGCGTAACGTGGGCATGCACGCGGGCGGCGTGCTGATCGCGCCGGGCAAGCTCACCGACTTTTGCCCGCTCTACACGCAGGGTGACGAAAGCGGCGTCGTGAGCCAGTACGACAAGGACGACGTGGAAGCCGTCGGCCTCGTGAAGTTCGACTTTCTGGGCCTGACCACGCTCACGATTCTCGACTGGGCCGAGCGCTATATCCGCATGCTCGATCCGTCGAAGAAGGACTGGTCGCTCGCCCAGGTGCCGCTCGACGACGCGCCGTCGTTCCAGATCCTCAAGAAAGCGAATACGGTCGCCGTGTTCCAGCTGGAAAGCCGCGGCATGCAGGGCATGCTCAAGGACGCGCAGCCCGACCGCTTCGAGGACATCATCGCGCTCGTGGCGTTGTATCGTCCGGGCCCGATGGACCTGATCCCGAGCTTCTGCGCGCGTAAGCACGGCCGCGAAGTGGTGGAGTACCCCGATCCGCGTGTCGAACCTGTTCTGAAAGAGACCTACGGCATCATGGTCTACCAGGAGCAGGTGATGCAGATGGCGCAGATCATCGGCGGCTACTCGCTCGGCGGCGCGGACTTGCTGCGTCGCGCGATGGGCAAGAAGAAGCCCGAGGAAATGGCCAAGCACCGCGAGATTTTCGCGGAAGGCGCGGCGAAGAACGGCCTCACGCGCGAGAAGGCGGACGAGACCTTCGACTTGATGGAGAAGTTCGCGGGCTACGGCTTCAACAAGTCGCACGCGGCCGCTTACGCGCTCCTCGCTTATCACACGGCGTGGCTCAAGGCGCACCATCCGGCCGAATTCATGGCAGCGAATATGTCGCTCGCCATGGACGACACCGACAAGGTGAAGATCCTCTTCGAGGATTGCCTGACCAACAAGATGGTCGTGCTGCCGCCGGACGTGAACGCCTCGGCGTACCGCTTCGAGCCGGTGGCCGACGCCAGCGTGGCCGATGGCAAGCGCTCGCGCACGATCCGCTACGGTCTCGGCGCGATCAAGGGCAGCGGCCAGAACGCCATCGAAGAAATCTTGCGCGCGCGTGAAGAGGGCGGTCCGTTCAAGGACCTGTTCGACTTCTGCGAGCGCATCGACCGTCGTCTCGTCAATCGCCGCACCATCGAAGCGATGATCCGCGCCGGCGCGTTCGACACGATTCACGCGAACCGCGCACAGTTGCTCGCGTCCGTGCCGATGGCGATGGAAGCCGCCGACCAGGCGAGCGCCAACGCCATGCAGGCCGGCCTCTTCGACATGGGCGATGCACCGCTCGCCGCGCACGAACTGGTGGACGAGCCGGCGTGGGGCGAGAAGCGCAAGCTTCAGGAAGAGAAGGCGGCGCTTGGTTTCTACCTCTCGGGCCATCTGTTCGACGCCTACAAGGACGAAGTGCGCCGCTTCGTGCGCCAGAAGATCGGCGAGCTCAAGGAAGGGCGCGACAAGCTGATCGCGGGTGTGATCGCTTCGTTGCGCACGCAAATGACCCAGCGCGGCAAGATGCTGATCGCGCTGCTCGACGACGGCACCGGGCAGTGCGAAGTGACGGTGTTCAACGAGCAGTTCGAGGCGCACAAGGCGCTCTTCAAGGAAGACGAGTTGCTCGTCGTGCAGGGCGGGGCGCGCAATGACGCGTTCACGGGCGGTATTCGCTTCACCGTGGACACCGTGATGGATCTCGAGCGCGCGCGCAGCCGCTACGCGCAAGCCGTGAAGCTGCAGATGAACGGCAATGCCAATGCCGGCGCGCTGCGCACGGTGCTCGAAGCCTATCGCGCGAAGCCCGACGACTCGCTGCCGGCGCCTGCCGCGGAAACGCGTGGCCGCGGCGGTTTCGGGCGCGATCGCGGCGAGCGCGCGCATGCGGTCATTCCGAACGGGCTCGCGGTGCAGATCGCCTATCGCAACGATCGGGCGGAAGGCGAAGTGCGTCTGGGGGACGCCTGGCGCGTGAAACCTACCGACGACCTGCTCGCCGCGCTGCGTGGCGAGTTCGCAGGCAGCGAAATCGAGATCGTGTACTGACGGGATCGGACGGTATGGCGGTCTTCACCGCTGCCATGCCGCGCCGTGGTTCTGCGAAACGCGCGTCGTTCAGCTCGCGAGTTCGGCCAGACCGCGTTCGGCGCGCACGGTGCCGTCCGCGACACGCACCTTGACCCTTGCTTCGTTGGAGCTTGCCTGCGCGCGCGCTTGCTCGCGGTGCCACAGGTGGAAGATTTCCGTGGCATAGGCGCCGAGCTTGCGGTGCACGCCGCCATTGGCGAGCCGGGCCACGAAATCGGCGTCCTCGTGCCCCCAGCCGGTGAAGCTGGTGTCGAATCCGTTCACGCGCTCGATGTCGCTGCGCCAGGCGCTCATGTTGCAGCCCTTGATGCCGCGCCACTTGAACTGCTCGATCACGCGCCATTTGCGATCCGGCAACTTGACGAAGAGGGGCGCGATCTTGTTGACGTGGCCAGCGAGGCGTTGCTGAACCCAGAAGCCGAAGCCCCTATCCGCAAGCGGAATCGTCTGTGCGATCACCTGTTGCGTGAGCGTTTCGTCGAGCAGGATGCGGCTGCCGGTGATGATGGCGCGCTCACTCGCGAGTTGCCGATGGCGCGCAACGAAATCGTGCTGCGCGACGCAGTCGCCGTCGAGAAAGATCAGGTAATCGCCGCGGGCCTGCACGATGCCCTTGTTGCGGATTTCGGCGAGGCGAAAGCCGTCGTCCGGGTGCCACACGTGCGCCATGCGCACCGGACTCGACGCCGCACAGCGCTCCACGGTTGCGCGGGTCGCATTGGCCGAGCCGTCGTCGGCGACGATGATTTCGTAGCGCGTGTCGGACTGCGCGCTTAAGCTGGCCAGTACCCGTTCGAGCGCATCGGGCCGGTTGTAGGTGCTGACGATCACCGAAATCAGCATGTCGCGACGCGCGTTCATCGGCTCTCCGGCGCGGCGTCGCGGGCTTTTGCCGCCGCGGACTGCTGTGTCTCGAGGAGCATGAGCTTCAGGTAGCGGTAGTAGGTGCCTTCCGCGTTGGAGATCGCCAGCACGAAGCCCATCTTGCCGTCGAGAAAGCCGCGTTGAATGATCCAGCTGCGCACGAAGGACCAGAAGCCGTGCAGCAGCGCCTTGCGCAGGCCGCCGCGCTTGCCGCGCGCCGCGCCCTGGGTCGCGCCGTAGGTCGAATAGCTGTCGATTTTGCCGAGCACTTCGGAGAAGTCGCGGAAGCTGTAGTGAATCAGCGCCTGAGTGAGCGTGCCGACGCGCGCGTCGGGCGCGGCGATCACGCGTTCGTGCACGAGATCGTTCGAGAAGCGCGCCGCGTCGCGGCGAAAGAGCCGCGTCACGTAGTCGGGCGACCAGCCGGAATGGCGGATCCACTTGCCGCAGTAGTTCGATTGGCGAGGCACGCGGAACAGGTCGGCGCCGTTCGACTTCACGCTTGCGAGAATTTCGTCGCGAAGCTGGGGGGAGACGCGTTCGTCGGCGTCGAGCGAGAGAATCCACGGGCCGCGGGCCGCGTCGAGCGCACGCTGTTTTTGCGGGCCGAAACCGGGCCAGTCGGTTTCGACGACCGTCGCGCCGAACTCGCGGCAGATGCCCTGGGTGCCGTCCGTGCTGCCCGAATCGAGCACGACGATTTCGTCGACCCAGCCGTGCACGGAAGCAAGGCAGTCCCGAATATCGTGTGCTTCGTTTTTGACGATGACGATGACACTGATCGCATCGGGTTTGGCGCTGTCGTTCATCGGCGCTGGCTCGCGATGGCTGGTAGAAGGTGAAGAGGGTGGGAAGGCCGGCTGGAGCCGGCCTCGCGTTCGGAGAGCGCTTCGCGCAGACGCTTGCTGCGCGCGCGTTCCTACCCGGAAGCCGAATCGCTGAGTATATACAAAAACGCCGGCGACGACGAAACCGCCCCGGCGCCAGGCCCGTCCGGACGGATACATCGCCTCCTGGGCCGAACGTTTACAATGGCGTACCTGTTTGCCAGGGGGCGGGCAGATTACCCGCATTTTTTTCGAGGAAATTTTGGGCGAGAGATCAACCTTGAGCAAGCCGATCGGCTCCGACACCAAGTCGTCGCCGGTCGTGATTGGCCGGCGGCTGTGGCCGTATGTGAAGCCGCTTATGTGGGTGCTCCTCGCAGGCGTGATCGCGATGGCCGTGGTGGCCGCCACCGAAGCCGGCATTCCCGCGCTGCTCAAGCCGCTGCTCGATCACGGCTTCGGCACGCGCGGCGCTCCGCAAGCGAAGTGGCTGGTGCCCATCGCGGTCATCGGGCTGGCGCTGGTACGCGGCCTCGCGCAATACGCGTCCGGTTACCTGTTGCAGTACGTGTCGAATCGCGTCCTGCTCGCGCTGCGCCTGAAGATGTTCGAACGCATGATTCACGCGAGCGTCGGCTTCTTTCAGCGCGAAACCGCGAGTACGGTCATCAATGCGATCGTGTTCGAGGTCAACCAGATTCTCGGCGTGCTGCTCGGCGTGCTGGTCACGCTCGTGCGCGACTCGCTCACGGTGATCTTCCTGCTCGGCTACCTGTTCTACCTGAACTGGCGGCTCACGTTGATCGTCGCGGTGCTGCTGCCGGCGATCGGCTGGCTCGTCAGCAAGATCAACCGGCGTTTGCGCCGACTGAACCGCGAGCATCAGATGCTCACGAACGATCTGTCCTATATCGTCGAGGAGACGGTGGGCGGCTACAAGGTCGTCAAGGTTCACAACGGCGAGACCTACGAAAAGGAGCGCTTCGGCGAAATGAGCCGCCGTCTGCGCGGCTATCAGATGCGCATGACGGTGTCGGGCGGGCTCGCGCAGCCGCTCACGCAGTTCCTCGCTTCGATCGCGCTGGCGATCGTCATCACCATTGCCGTTGTGCAAGCCTCGAACGACCAGACGACGGTCGGCGGCTTCGTGGCGTTCGTCACGTCGATGCTGCTCGTGATCTCGCCGCTCAAGCACCTGATCGACGTGAATCAGCCGCTGCAGCGCGGCATGACCGCGGCCGAGCTGATCTTCGGGCTGATCGACGAGCCGCCCGAGCCCGCGGGCGGCGGCTTGCCGCTCGAACGCGCGCGCGGCGAAGTGGAGTTCCGCGACGTCTCGTTTGCCTATGGCGAGAGCCATCGCGTGACGCTCGACCATGTGTCGTTCCGCATCAATCCCGGCGAAATGGTGGCGCTCGCCGGCCCGTCCGGCAGCGGCAAGACCACGCTCGTGAATCTGTTGCCGCGCTTTTTCGATCCGAGCGGCGGCCAGGTGATGGTCGACGGCGTGTCGATCGCCGATTACGACGTGCATGCGCTGCGCAACCAGATCGCGATGGTCAGCCAGGACGTGGTGCTGTTCAACGACACGGTTGCGAATAACGTCGCCTATGGCCAGACGGCCGACCGCGAGCGCGTGGAGCGCGCGCTACGCGCCGCGAACCTGTGGGAAACGATCTCGGCGCTGCCCGAAGGCATGGACACGCTGATCGGCGATAACGGCATGAAGTTCTCGGGCGGCCAGCGCCAGCGTCTGGCGATCGCCCGTGCGATTTACAAGGATGCGCCGATCCTGATTCTCGACGAGGCGACCTCGGCACTCGATTCGGAGTCGGAGCGCCACGTGCAGGCGGCGCTGGAAACGCTGATGCGCGGGCGCACGACGCTCGTGATCGCACACCGCCTGTCGACGATCGAGCGCGCGAACCGCATCCTCGTGATGGATGGCGGCCATATCGTCGAATCGGGCACGCACCAGCAGCTGCTCGAGAAGGGCGGCATGTACGCGCACCTGCACAAGATCCAGTATCAGCAAAGCGCTGCCTGAGTCTTCCGGGCGATGACGCGGCGCGCGCGTTCAGGCGCGCCGCGGACCTGAAAGTGCCCCGGCGTGGGCCTGAGCCGTTACGTTTGGAGTGATCAGGCCGCCGCGGACGCCGTAGCGGGCGCGTGAGCGGCGAGTTGGCGCAGCACCGCGCCGACGACTTGCGCGGGCGGGATGGTGTCCACGTTGCCGCTGCCCTGCAGACCGATGGACCGGCAGGCTTCGGTCAAACGCAGCGCGGGCGGCTCTTGATCCCTGAACAGCGAGACGCTGGGCGTTTGCGTGGTGTGGGCGACGTGCATCAGGCCGCCGTCCGCGCCCACGAACAGTTCGGCGTGCGCCACGATCTCGCGTGCCTGAAGGAACGCGAGCTTGCCGGTCAACGAGCGGATATGTACGCCAGCGGGCGCGCTCGCACACAACTGCTCCGCGATCTGCGTGCCGTTGTCGGAGCCGAGCACGACGATTTCCTTCGCGGCGCCGGCGGTGTCGTACTTGTTCAGCAATTCGACGACTTCGGGCCAGCGGTTGTAGGTGCGATCGGGGTCCACGCCGCCCGCCGCGATCGCGATGAACGGACGCGCCGGCAGGAGGCCGCGCACCGACTCGCGCGTTGCCGGCTCGCTGGCGAGATAGGGCTTGCTGATCGCGGCGAGCGTGTCGGCGTCGTGGCCGAGCGAGAACACGTCGTTGACGCTCGCGAAGCTGAAGCAGGTCTGGTTGCGGTCGGGGCCGTTGAAGTAACGGAACAGGCCCGCGTAGGGCAGCTTCGCGAAGTGCCGGGTCTTGATGCGAATCGACGGCAGGTTGTACTCGGAGAGCAGGATCGCGTCGTAGCGGCTCGCATCGACCTCGTCCGGGTCACCGTAGACCTTGCCGAACACGTCGTCTTCGCTGAACAGCGGCACCAGCGACGGCAACGCGAGGAGATCGATGCGCATGCCGAGGCCCTTGAGCAGGGCGCGGCCGGCCATGTCCATCGTCGCGTCGCCGAAGTTGCGTTTGGCGTAGACCCACAGGATGCGCTGCGAAGGGTCCAGATGCGCCTGTTCGAGGCGCAACTGGCCGTGCGCCTTCAGAAGAAATTGCTTGTGCAGGTATTTCTTCGCGATCTTGATGCGGCTGGTGCTGCGAAGAAACGGCTCCGGCTCGTAAGGCACGCCCGGGTAGGGGATCGTGCAGGACCGGGAAACTGCCCGATCGAGCCAGCTTGCCGGCGAAACCCACGAAGTGTTTGAGTTGGTCTGCTGAAACACGGGTCTACTTGATCTTCAAGATAACCTCTTATTATCACACGATAGCAGCTCGTGCGCTTGACGAAGAATCAGGGACGGCTTAATGGGCGGCCACCGTGGGGTACGAACTCCCGCGGCAGTTTGGGCAAGAAGAATGTATGCGTACAATATCGCGTTTCTCGTCATGCTTCGCACCCAAAAGCCGCGTAGTCAGGACGTCATGAGAGAACCCATTTCTTCAGGCTTGCGTGCTGGCCGTTCTCGCGGCGAGCACGAAATGCATGCATGTCAAATCTGACCCTTTCTAGGGCAAAACCTTCATGTTCAGTATTCTGATCCCGACCTGGAATAACCTGCCGTATCTCAAGATGTGCGTCGACAGCATCCGGCGCCATTCTTCGTTCGAGCACGAGATTCTCGTGCACGTCAACGACGGCAGCGACGGCACGCTCGACTGGGTCCGTGAGCAGGGTATTCGCCATACGTGGAGCAAGGGGAACGTGGGCGTATGCCTCGCCGTGAACGACGTGGCGCGCCTCGCGACGACCGGGTGGATCCTGTTCATGAACGACGACATGTTCTGCACGCCCGGTTGGGATACGGCCTTCGTCGACGCATTGCGCGAAATCGGCCCGGCGCCTGCCTATCTCGCCTCGCAGATCATCGAGCCGACCGACACCGGCAACGGCCTCGTGACGGTCGCCCACTTCGGCACGGGACCTGCCGACTTCAACGAGGCGGGGCTGCTCGAATTCGCCGCGAAGATGAACACAGTGGACCGCAACGGCATTGCGCTGCAGCCGACGCTCGTGAGCCGCGAACTTTGGCTGCGCGTGGGTGGCTATAGCATCGAGTTCGGGCCGGGCATGAGCAGCGACGACGACTTCCTGATGAAGCTCTGGCTGGTCGGCTGCCGCACGTTCCGCTCGGTCGGCGCGAGCCGCATCTACCATTTCGGCTGCCGGACGACGGGACGCATTCGCCGCAACCGCGGCGGCCGCGAATTCCTCCTGAAGTGGGGCGTGACGCAGCGCGACTTCAAGTACAACTACATGGCCCGCACGGCCGAGGCCGCGCCGGGCACGCTTGCGAACGTCCCGCGTCCCAACTTCGTGAGCCGCCTAAAGCGGGTGATCTACGCGTTCGGCCTTTATCCGACTCAGGATCTCGAAGCGTGGGAGCCCGATCTGCCCGCGCAGCTCCAGCACACCGCTTCGTTGACTGAAAACGCCACGCCGCGTCAGTAATCGCGCCAACGCCGATGGCGCCCTTCGGCGCCGGATCGCGCGGACTTTGCCTCGAATTGGAACAGTGCCTTAGGATTCTAGGGGTTAACCCTAGGGATTCGTGAGCATACGATGTGTACATCGGTCGCATGCACACACAGCCGCACGTCGACCGCCAATCCAACTGGAGGTCGTTTCCATGAAGTCCCTGATTCAAGCCGTTGCCGTCGCCACCGTTCTTGCCGCTGCCGCTCTGCCCACCGCTTCGTTCGCGCAGTCGCACTCGACCATCACGCGCGCCCAGGTGCGCGCCGAACTCGTGCAGCTCCAGCAGGTGGGCTACCGCGTCGGTGACGGTGACAACGCCCATTACCCCGAAGCCATCCAGGCCGCCCAGGCGAAGGTCGCAGCGTTGAATGGCGCAAACAGCAGCTACGGCGGCGTGGCGAACGCCTCGCAAGCGGGCGGCCGCGCCACGGTTTCGCCTGAAGACTGGAACGCGATGTACTCGCGCTAAGCCATCGCGGCGCGCGCGCCTTTTATGAAGTCCGCGAAGGGGAAGGGGATACGTCAGACAGTGCGAGGCACTTCGGCTTCGCTGTCCGCAGGTTCTGCGGCGTAGGACGTTTCCTCCAGCCGCGCGAGCAGCGTGCGGGCTTGCGCGAGCGTGTCGCCCGTCATCGGCTGGAACGCGAAGTGCAGCGATTTTTCGAGCTTCGCGAAGTTGCGCCGCGTGCTGCGTGTATAGGCGGGATCGTAGTGCTGCGCGACGAGCGCCTCGTAAAGCTCGGCCCGTCGATCTTCGTCGAGCAGCTTGCACCACGATTCGATACGCTCGCGCCCGTGCAGCGGCGTGAGCTTGTCCAGTTGCTCGCGGAAATACGTACGTTCGTCGAACAAATGTCCGTACTCCTCGAGCAGCAAGTCGATACGTTCTTTACGCGCGACGTCGAGTACGACACAAGGCGCGGCATGCAGACGTTCGACGAGCGCGGGCGGCAGCGTGATGACGCCGATGCGCCGGCTCTCGGCCTCGACGAACACGGGCCGCGTGGCGTCGAAACCGCGCAGCGTCTGCACGAGCGCCGTATCGAACGACTTCTGCGACGGCTGCGCCCGCTGGGGCAGCGCACCCAGCAACGAGCCGCGATGCGCGGCGAGCCCTTCGAGATCGAGCATCTGCGCGTTCGCTTGTCCCAGCGCCTTCAAGAGGCGCGTCTTGCCGCTACCCGTCGGGCCGGCCACCACGATATAGCGAAAGCCTTCAGGCAGTGTGCCAAGCGCTTCCACGACCGTATGCCGGTACGCCTTGTATCCGCCATCCAGCTGACGCGCGCGCCAGCCGATCATGTTGAACCACGCCGTCATCGAGCCGGAACGCTTGCCACCGCGCCAGCAATAGATGAGCGGGCGCCAGTTGCGCGGACGGTCGGCGAACAACGTGTCGAGATGCATGCCGATATTGCGCGCCACCATGGCCGCGCCCACGCGCGTCGCCTCGAAGGGCGAGTCCTTGTACATGGTCCCGACGATCACGCGCTCCTCGTTGCTGAGCACGGGTGCGTTGATCGCGCCGGGAATGTGGTCCTCGGCAAATTCGAGCGGCGTTCGTACATCGACGATCTCGTCGAATTCGCCGATCTGTTCAATGGTGACGCGCTGGTGATTCAACTGCGATGCTCCGGTGATGCCTGCCACGGCGTCGCGCTACATGAGCACGATGTCGTACTGTTCCTGACTCAAATTCGACTCCACCTGCAGCGAAACCGGCTTGCCGATGAAGTCGATCAACATGGCGAGATGCTGCGACTCTTCCTCGAGAAAGAGGTCGATCACCTGCTGTGAAGCGACCACGCGAAACTCGCGCGGATTGAACTGGCGCGACTCGCGCAGAATTTCACGCAGCACGTCATAGCAAACGGTGCGTGCGGTCTTCACCTGGCCTTTGCCGAGGCAAGTCGGGCAAGGCTCGCACAGCACGTGCGCAAGCGATTCGCGCGTGCGCTTGCGCGTCATCTCCACGAGTCCCAATTGCGAGAAGCCGTTCACGGTCACGCGCGTGCGATCGCGCGAAAGCGCCTTCTTCAGCTCGCCGAGCACCTGGTCGCGATGCTCGATGTTCTCCATGTCGATGAAGTCGATGATGATCACCCCGCCCAGATTGCGCAGACGCAATTGCCGCGCGATCGTATGCGCCGCTTCGAGATTCGTCTTGAAGATCGTGTCGTCGAAGTTGCGCGCACCGACATAGCCGCCCGTGTTCACGTCGATGGTCGTCATCGCCTCGGTCTGGTCGATCACGAGGTAGCCGCCGGACTTGAGGTCCACGCGGCGCGAGAGCGCGCGCTGGATTTCGGCTTCGATGTTGTAGAGATCGAAGAGCGGCCGCTCGCCCGAGTAGTGATGCAGCTTCGGCAGCACGGCTGGCGTGAATTCGGTGGCGAACTCGGTGAGCTTCTGGAACGTTTCGCGCGAATCGACCTGAATGCGCGAGGTCTCGTCGTTCACGAAGTCGCGCAGCACGCGCTGCGCGAGATTCAGGTCTTGATACAGCAGGCTCGTGGCGGGCAGGCGCTGCGCCTGGGCGAGTATCGTCGCCCACGTCTTGCGCAGATACGCGACGTCCGCCGCAAGCTCTTCGCTCGTGGCGTCTTCGGCGATGGTGCGCACGATATAGCCGCCTTTTTCGTCGGCGGGCAACACGGCCGTGAGGCGCGCGCGCACCGCTTCGCGCTCGGCCTCGCTCTCGATCTTCTGCGAGATGCCGATGTGCGGTTCCTGCGGCAAATAGACCAGCGTGCGCCCCGCAATGCTCACCTGCGTGGAAAGCCGTGCGCCCTTCGTGCCGATCGGATCCTTCACGACCTGCACCATGAGCGTTTGCCCTTCGAACACCGTCTTTTCGATGGGCTGATGATGCACCGGCGCATGCGCTTCGCCGGCAATGCGCGGATGCCAGATATCGGCCACATGAAGGAACGCGGCGCGCTCGAGACCGATGTCGATGAACGCGGACTGCATGCCCGGCAGCACGCGCACGACCTTGCCGAGATAGACGTTGCCGACGCGCCCGCGCGACAGCGTGCGCTCGACGTGAAGCTCCTGTACTGCGCCTTGCTGGACCAATGCGACGCGCGTCTCCTGGGGCGTGACGTTGATCAGGATTTCTTCGTTCATGGTTTGTTCTAGAAGTCGATGCCCGCGGCGCGCAGGAGGGCGGCCGTTTCGAATAGTGGCAAACCCATGATACCCGAATAGGACCCGTCGATTCGCTCGACGAATTCCGCCGCGCGGCCCTGTATGCCGTACGCGCCGGCCTTGCCGAACGGCTCGCCGCTCGCCACGTAGCGCGCGATCGCGGCGGGCAGCGCCGGGGCGAAGCGCACGTGCGAGCGCGAGACCGCGACGGGCAGGCACACCCCTTCGGCGTTGACCACGGCCACCGCCGTGAGCACTTCGTGCTCGCGCCCGGCGAGGCGCTCGAGCATCGCATATGCTTCGGCTGCATCGTGCGGCTTGCCGAGAATATGGCCGTCGATGGAGACCGTGGTGTCGGCGGTCAGAATCGGCGCGTGCCTGTGCGCGCCTGCGACGAGGCGCGCGCGGGCGGCGTCGGCCTTCGCGGCGCACACGCGCTCGACATAAACGGCGGCTTGCTCGCCGGGCAGCGCGATTTCGAGCGCTTCGGCGTCTTCGTCGGGGCGCGGCAGCAGCAGTTCGAAGCGCACGCCGAGCTGCTGCAGCAGCTCCTGGCGGCGCGGGCTCTGCGAGGCGAGATAGACGAACGGATAGGGCGCGTTGGTGGGCATCGGAGCGTCTTTGTCGTTACGGACTTCGGGTTGACGTGCGCGGCCGCCATGTCGGGCGCAAGCGGGGCTCGAGCGGGGGGGCGCAAGCGGGGCGCCGGCGCACGACGAGAGGCGGCGCGGGCGCACTGTAAACCTGCATCACACGCGATGATAGGGGTGATTCTGCGTGATGGTCCACGCGCGGTAAAGCTGCTCGGCGAGCAGCACGCGCACCATCGCATGCGGCAGCGTGAGGGAGGACAGGCGCAGGAGCGTGTCGGCGCGCGACTTGAGTTCGGGGTCGAGGCCGTCCGCGCCGCCGATCAGGAACGCCACGTCGCGGCCGTCCTGCTGCCACAGCGGCAGCGTCTTGGCGAGCTGCATCGTGGTCCAGTCGCGGCCGCGTTCGTCGAGCGCGACGATGCGCGCGTTCTTCGGCAGCGCGGCCTCGATGCGCGTGCGCTCGGCCGCCATGACGCTCTCGGCCGAGCGGCCCGACGAACGCTGCTCGGGCTTCACCTCGCGCAGCTCGATGCGCAGCTCCGGCGGCATGCGCTTCGTATATTCCTCGAAGCCCTCGGCGATCCAGTCCGGCATCTTGTGGCCGACGGCGACGATATGCAGTTTCATCGTGCGGGTCGATGGTCGTTCGCGAACGCGCCGCGCTTACTTCGCGGTTTTACGCGCGGCGCTCTTGCGCGCGGGCTTCTTCACGGCCGGCGCGGCTTCTTCGTCTTCGTCCTCGCCGTCCATCGGCTCGCTCGGGCGTGCGCCCACGAAGCCCGTGCTGGCGGCGAGCTTCACGCGCACCGGCTTGTCGCCCCAGATTTCCTCGAGGTTGTAGTACTGGCGCAGCGCGGGCTGGAGGATGTGGACGACCGCGTCGCCGCAATCCACGAGCACCCATTCGCCGATGTCCTCGCCTTCCGTGCTGATGATGTCGCCGCCGGCTTCCTTGACCTTCTCGCGCACGCTGTTGGCGAGCGCCTTGGTCTGGCGGTTCGAGGTGCCGCTCGCAACGACCACGCGGTCGAACAGCTCAGTCAGATGGCTCGTGTTGAAGACGCGGATGTCTTGCGCCTTGACGTCTTCGAGACCGTCGACGATGGCGCGTTGAAGTTTGCGGATGTCCATAGTTACCCGTGATGCAGATAGAGATGATGTTGAAGGATATAGTCCCACACGGCCGCGGGAAGCTTGTCGGCGGCGGTGCCGCGACGTTGCCCGCTTGCCACGCAGGCGGGCAGGTCGCGCCGGATTTCGGTCGCCGAAACGTCGAGCGCGAGCGTGTCGTCGACCAGCAGGTGGCCGTACGGCGTGGTCGCAAGCGCGGCGGCGCTTGCGCGGCGAGCGGTGGCTTCACGCGCGACTTCGGGCGGCAGCGCCGCGAAGTCTTCGTCAAAGCCGAAGCCGGGGCGGCTCGCCACGGCCAGATGCGCGAGGGAGAAAAGCTCGCGCCATTCGTGCCACGAATCGAGGTGCAGCAGTTGATCGGCGCCCATTAACAGCGTGAGCGCCGCTATCGCGTTGCTCGCGTTGCCGTCGACGTCGCGTCGCGCACGCCAGCGGCGCAGCGTTTCCACTGTGTAGGTCGGGCCGTTGTGCTCGATTTCGTCGGCATCCACTGTCACCGTCACGCCCGGCAGCGCGAGCGAGGCAGTGGCGGCACGCGTCATGGCGAGCCGATCCTGCGCCGCGGTAACACCCGGCTTTTGCCACGGTTGTCCGGCGGGCAGCAGGATCAGCTCGTTCAGGTCCAGCACGCGCGCAAAATGGCGCGCGAGCGCGAGGTGGCCCTCGTGGATCGGATCGAACGTGCCGCCGAGCAGCCCGACGCGCCGTTCGAGCGCGTTGGGCGGGACGGTGAAAGCGTGCGTCACGGCGTCAGACCCAGTCGCGCACGGGCAGGAAGTCGCTGTAGAGGCGCGCTTCCGGCGTGCCCGGCTGCGGCTGCCAGTCGTAGCGCCAGGTGGCGCCCGGCGGCATCGACATCAAGATCGATTCGGTGCGGCCGCCGCTTTGCAGGCCGAAATGCGTGCCGCGGTCCCAGACCAGATTGAATTCGACGTAACGACCGCGCCGGTACGCCTGGAACTCGCGCTCGGCTTCGCCGTAGGGCGTTGCGCGGCGCTTTTCGATGATCGGCAGATACGCCTTCAGGAAACCGTCGCCCACGCTCCTGAGCATGGCGAACGCCTCGTCGAAGCCGCCAGTGGCGTAATCGTCGAAGAAAATACCGCCCACGCCGCGCGCTTCGTTGCGGTGCTTCAGGAAAAAGTACTCGTCGCACCAGCGCTTGAAGCGCGGGTACAGGTCCTCGCCATAGGGCGCGAGCGCGTCGCGGCACACGCCGTGGAAGTGCTGCGCGTCTTCCTCGAAGCCATAAAAAGGCGTGAGGTCCATGCCGCCGCCGAACCAGAATACCGGCGCCTCGCCCGCCTTGGTGGCGAGCAGCATGCGCACATTCATGTGCACGGTCGGGCAATACGGATTGCGCGGATGCAGCACGAGCGAAACACCCATCGCCTCGAAGCCGCGGCCGTTCAGTTCGGGGCGCGCCGCCGTTGCCGAGGGCGGCAAGGCGTCGCCGGAAACGTCGGAAAAGCCGATGCCCCCGCGCTCGAAGAACTCGCCGCCTTCGATGATGCGCGTGCAACCGCCGCCGCGCAGCTTCTCGCCGGGGCCGCGTTGCCAGTTGTCGGTGGCGAACGGCTTGCCGTCGAAGGCGCCGAGCGTGTCGGCGATCTGCGTCTGCAGGCCGGCCAGCCAGGCGCGGACGGCGGCGCTGTCGGGGTAGGCGCGGTTAGGGGTGTCGGTCATCGATGAAATGGGGACGGCAGCGCTCGGGCGCTGGAATCGGTTCTTCGTCGGGTTATGCGTTAGGTTACTGGGATAGGCCGCCCGGCGCGGCCTGACAGCGGCAGTGTAGCGCCGATCGGCGCGACGCCCGGCGCCAACGGCGGCCGCGCGGGCTGCATGCTGCGCGCGCTTCAGGCTGCTGCGTGGCGGATGGCTTTTCAGCGTACGAAACCGGCCAGACGAAAATGCCGTGAGCGCGCCGTTGCGCGGTGGCGCATGGCCGCTCGCTTTCTTTGGGGCCGCATCGAAAGCGGGCGGCCCCGGCAAAGCGCTGCGCTTACTGCTTGCGCCCCGCGGCGCGATAGCCAATGTCGTTGCGATACTGCATGCCGTCGAACGAGATGCGGTTCACGGTCTCGTACGCCACGTTCTGCGCGCTGCGCACCGAATCGGCGAGACCCACCACGCACAGCACACGGCCGCCCGAGGTCACGAGCTTGCCGTCCACCATCTGCGTGCCCGCATGGAACGTCACCGAATCGTCGGTTTCGGCGGGGATCTCGCTGATGCGGTCACCCTTGCGCGGCGTTTCCGGGTAGTTGTGCGCGGCGAGCACGACGCCAAGTGCCGTGCGGCGGTCCCAGTCGAGCTCGACCTGGTTGAGCGTGCCGGCGATGGCGTGCTCCACGACCTTCGAGAAGTCGCCCTTCAGGCGCGCCATGATCGGCTGCGTCTCGGGGTCGCCCATGCGGCAGTTGAATTCGAGCGTCTTCGGGTTGCCCTGCGCGTCGATCATCAGACCGGCGTAGAGGAAGCCCGTGTAGCGGATGCCTTCCTTCTCCATGCCCGCCACGGTCGGCAGGATGATTTCGCGCATCACGCGTGCGTGCAGCTGCGGCGTGACGATCGGCGCGGGCGAGTAGGCGCCCATGCCGCCCGTGTTCGGGCCCTGGTCGCCATCTTGCAGGCGCTTGTGGTCCTGGCTCGAGGCGAGCGCGAGTACGTGCTTGCCGTCCACCATGACGATGAAGCTCGCTTCCTCGCCCGCCAGGAATTCCTCGATCACCACGCGCGCGCCGGCGTCGCCGAGCTTGTTGTCGGCGAGCATCATGTCGATGGCCTGGTGCGCTTCTTCCAGCGACATCGCCACGACCACGCCCTTGCCGGCAGCCAGGCCGTCGGCCTTGATGACGATGGGCGCGCCGTTCTTCTCGACGTAGGCGTGCGCCGCCGCGGCGTCCGAGAAGGTCTCGTAGGCCGCCGTCGGGATGTTGTGGCGTTTCATGAACGCCTTGGCGAAGTCCTTCGAGCTTTCGAGCTGCGCGGCTTCCTTCGACGGGCCGAACACCTTCAGGCCGCGCTGGCGGAACACGTTGACGATGCCCGCGGCGAGCGGCGCTTCGGGGCCGACCACCGTGAGGGCGACGCCTTCGCGCTCGGCGAAATCGGCGAGCTCGTGGATATCCGTGATGTCGACGTTGGCGAGCCGCTCGTCCTGCGCGGTGCCGCCGTTACCGGGTGCGACGTAGACGAGCTGCACGCGCGGCGACTGCGCGAGCTTCCACGCCAGCGCATGTTCGCGGCCGCCAGAACCGACGACGAGTAACTTCATGAGAATCCCCGAAAGACCAAGACCAGAAACAGTTGCGGCCGGCGCACAGTGCGCCGGCCGTGAAAATCGCAAGCAGGAGGCGGGGCCGAACCAGACCTCGACGCGGCCTCCCGCGCCGACGCCTTATTCCTCGGCGATCGACGCGTTGGTGTACACATCCTGGACGTCGTCCAGGTTTTCGAGAGCGTCGAGCAGCTTTTGCATCTTCACGGCGTCGTCGCCCGTGAATTCGACCTCGTTCTGCGGCTTCATGGTGACTTCGGCCATTTCGGCCTTGAAGCCCGCGGCTTCGAGCGCGGTCTTCACCTTCGTGAAGTCGAACGGCGGGCAGACCACTTCGATCGAGCCGTCGTCGTTCGTCACGACGTCGTCGGCGCCCGCTTCGAGCGCGGCGTTCATGAGCTCGTCTTCGGGCGTGCCCGGCGCGAACACGAACTGGCCGACGTGATCGAACATGAACGCAACCGAGCCGTCCGTGCCCATGTTGCCGCCGAACTTCGAGAACGCGTGGCGCACTTCCGCGACCGTGCGGGTGCGGTTGTCGGTCATCGTGTCGACGATGACGGCCGCGCCGCCGATGCCGTAGCCTTCGTAGCGGATTTCCTCGTAGTTCGCGCCATCGACACCGCCCACACCGCGCTGGATGGCGCGGTTAATGTTGTCCTTGGGCATGTTGGCGTCGTACGCCTTGTCGACGGCCAGACGCAGGCGCGGGTTCGTGTCGGCATCGCCGCCGCCCATGCGCGCCGCGACCTGGATTTCCTTGATGAGCCGCGTCCAGACCTTGCCGCGCTTCGCGTCAGCAGCAGCCTTCTTGTGCTTGATGTTGGCCCATTTCGAATGACCCGCCATACCTTTCTCCGTCTCACGCGCCATGCGCGTGCAGTGTGCAATGTGCTGTTGTCGTTGCGATGTTCCCGGGTGCGGCCTTCGCGCGTCGTTCGCGCGGCGCGCGTGAATGTCGCGCGTGCCTCGCGCGCCACGGCCGCGCAGCACGATGTGCCGGCAGGATGGGACGCAGCGCCCGTTCAGGTGGATCTGAATTTTATCACGCCGGGACCGTCCGGCTTCGCCTGCCTACGTAACGTAACGCCAGACGATTGCCGGTTACGCCGGCTGCAGAGGGTGCTAAGGGGGCGGGATCGGGTGCGCCCGGCCAAGGCGGGGTAGGGGGAGAGGGCGGCCCGTTTTCGCCGGCCGCCCCTGAACAAGCGTGGCGCAGCTGTTAGTTTTTCGTGCCGAAGAGCCGGTCGCCGGCGTCACCCAGGCCCGGGATGATGTAGGCGTGCTCGTTCAGATGCGAATCGAGCGACGCCACGTAGAGCTTCACGTCCGGGTGGGCCTTCTGGAACACGTCGACGCCCTCGGGCGCGGCCACCAGCGCGAGGAACAGGATGCGCTCGCCGGGCACGCCGCGGCGCTTGAGCACGTCGATGGCGTGCGCCGCCGAGTAGCCCGTCGCGACCATCGGATCGCAGAGGATGAAGGTGCGGTCTTCGAGGTCGGGCAGTCGCACGAGGTACTCGACCGGGCGATGGTCGTCGGCGCGGTACACGCCGATATGGCCGACGCGCGCAGAGGGCACCAGCTCGAGCAGGCCGTCGGACATGCCCACGCCCGCGCGCAGCACCGGCACGATGGCAAGCTTCTTGCCCGCGATCACCGGCGCATCGATTTCGACGAGCGGTGTCTTCACGCGGCGCGACGCGACCGGCAGGTCGCGCGTGATTTCATAGCCCATCAGCAGCGTGATCTCGCGCAGCAACTCGCGGAACGTGCGCGTGGACGTGTCCTTGTCGCGCATATGCGTGAGCTTGTGCTGGATCAGCGGGTGATCGAGGATGAAGAGATTCGGGAAACGGCTGTCCTGTTTCATGACGGGGCGCACGAGGCTGCAAGGGAATCGGAGAATCGGTCGTGCCGTTGCCGCGCGAGCCCGAAGCGCACGCCCGGGTTGCGCGGTGGCGGCGAGCACGGGCCGCCGCGCGGCAAGCGCTCAAGGCTTGCGAGGGCGCCGGGCCGCGCTACAGGCGCAAGTATACGGTAAGCATGCGCGCACCGGCGCGCGCTTGGCGCGTTGCGACGCGACTTCGCTCACGGGTTGCCGGGCCGCGCGCCATCGGCCTTCCACGCGTCGCGCCCGATTCTTCTAGAATCCCAAAAAGGTCGCAGGGCGGGACGGAGCAAGGCCTGGCCGTGTCCGCCCTGTCACAGGACGGTCATCCACGCAAAAAGGACACGAAAACGATGGACATGGGCATCGCAGGACGCAACGCGCTGGTGTGCGCGGCCAGCAAGGGACTTGGGCGCGGCTGTGCCGAGGCGCTCGCCGCCGAAGGCGTCAACGTGACGATCGTCGCGCGCACCGCGCAGACGCTGGAAGAAACCGCCGCGCAGATCCGCAAGAGCACGGGCGTGGACGTCAAGGCGGTGGCCTGCGACATCACGACCGAAGCGGGCCGCGCCGCCGCGCTCGCGGCGTGTCCGTCGCCGGATATCCTGGTGAACAACGCGGGCGGGCCGCCGCCGGGCGACTTCCGCAAGTACACCCACGAGGCGTGGATCGCGGCGCTCGAAGCGAACATGCTCACGCCGATCGCGCTGATCCAGTCGACCATCGACGCCATGATCGCGCGCGGGTTCGGGCGCATCGTCAACATCACGAGTTCGTCGGTGAAGGCCCCGATCGACGTGCTCGGCCTCTCGAACGGCGCGCGCTCGGGCCTGACGGGCTTCGTCGCGGGCGTGGCGCGCCAGGTCGCGGCCACGGGCGTCACGATCAACAACCTGCTGCCGGGCGCGTTCGACACCGACCGCATCCAGGCCACCATCGTCGCGCAGGCGAAGGCGAGCCAGATTTCGGAAGAGGAAGCGCGAGCGCGCCGTATGAAGGCGATTCCGGCCGGACGTTTCGGCACGCCCGAGGAATTCGGCCGCGCCTGTGCGTTCCTGTGCAGCGTGCACGCGGGCTATATCACCGGGCAGAACTGGCTGATCGACGGCGGGGCTTATCCGGGCACCTACTGATATCGAGTCAGCGTTGGGCAGCAGCGGCGCCTTTTGGCGCCGCATCACGACACGCATCACGACAATTACGCACGCAAACCACACGTCAAGGAGAGTTACGCCATGCCAACCCGCGTCGCACTGATCGCGCACGACCACAAGAAGGATGACATCGTCAAACTGGCGACCGAATACGTCGATACGCTGCGTCACTGCGAGATCGTCGCGACCGGCACGACCGGCTCGCGCATCGAGGCCGCGACGGGCGTGAACGTCGAGCGCATGCTCTCGGGCCCGCACGGCGGCGACCTGCAGATCGGTGCGCGGCTCGCGGAAGGCAACGTCGACATCGTGATCTTCCTGCGCGACCCGATGACCCCGCAGCCGCACGAACCCGACATCAACGCGCTCGTGCGCGCATGCGACGTGCACGACGTGCCGTGCGCAACCAACATCTCGACGGCGCGCATGCTGCTCGACGTGCTCACGCTGCGCCAGAAGAACGCGGTCTGACGCGCGCGCCGCGGAGCCCGATTTCAGGAAACCCGCCAGGACAACACCAAGGAGACGTGATGACCAAGGCAATCCGATACGACAAGACCGGTGGCCCCGAAGTGATGAAGTGGGTCGATGTCGACGTGGGCGAGCCGGGCGAGGGCGAGGTGCGCTTGCGCCAGACCGCCTGCGGCCTCAATTACATCGACGTGTATTTCCGCACCGGGCTGTACCCGCAGCCGCTGCCGGCAGGCCTCGGCATGGAAGCGGCCGGCGAGGTGACGGCGGTGGGCAGTGGCGTGAGCGCGCTGAAAGTGGGCGATCGCGTGGCTTACGTCGCGCGTCCGCCGGGTGCCTATGCACAGGAGCGCGTGCTGCGTGCCGACCAGGTGATCAAGCTGCCCGACGCGATCAGCGACGAAGCGGCGGCCTCGATCATGCTGCAGGGCCTCACCGCGCAATACCTGCTGCGTCGCACGTATCGCGTGAAGGCTGGCGACACCATCCTCATCCAGGCTGCGGCGGGCGGCGTGGGCCTGCTCGTGTGCCAGTGGGCGAAGGCGCTGGGCGCGACCGTGATCGGCACCGTGGGCTCGGACGAGAAGGCCGCGATTGCGAAGGCGCACGGCTGCGATCATCCGATCGTCTACACGCGCGAGGACTTCACGGCGCGCGTGCGTGAGATCACGAACGGTGCGGGTGTGCCCGTGGTGTACGACTCGATCGGCAAGGACACCTACACGAAGTCGCTCGACTGTCTTGCCCCGCTCGGCATGTTCGTGAGCTTCGGCAATGCATCGGGGCCGCTGCCGCCGCTCGATTCGTCGGAGTTCGCCGGGCGCGGCTCGCTCTTCTTCACGCGCCCGACGCTCTTCACGTATATCGCGAAGCGCGCCGACTACGAGGCGATGGCCGCCGAACTGTTCGACGTGGTGTCCTCGGGCAAGGTCAAGACGTCGATCAACCAGCGCTACGCGCTCAAGGACGTCGGGCAGGCCCACGCCGGTCTCGAAGCGCGCAAGACTACCGGTTCGACCGTGCTGATTCCGTGACATGACCATTGATGCACTGCTGCGCCGCATGGGACATGCTTCGGCGCCGGCGCATTGATTTGACCTTTACGTTTCTTGACTCCGTCATGGAGACCCAAAAGGCGCGCAACGCCAACGTTGCGCGCTTTTTTTCTTTGTGCCCCGGCCCGTGATCGCGTCCGCGTTTACGCGCTTTTTATACGAGCGCCAAGACCTTTGATCCGGATTTAATGCCGCAGCGGGTAACTTTCAGCCATCCGTCATCCGCGAATGGAGAACACGACAATGGATGTGCTGTATATCGGGGGGCTGGTGGTTTTCGCCGCGCTCACATACGCGTTGATCGCGGGCTGCGAGAAGCTCATGCAGTACCGCCGCGATCAAGGTGCGAAGGGGGTGCGACCATGACCTGGATCTTCTGGCTATCGGGGGCGGCAACGCTGTTGCTGTTCGTTTATCTCGTCCATGCGCTGCTGCGCGCGGAGGATATCGAATGAACGCCAACAATCTGCTCCAGGCGGGGATTTTCCTCGTCATTCTGCTCGCGCTCGCGGTGCCTGTATCGCGCTACATGACGCGCGTTCTCGACGGACGCTCGCGCGTCGTGCGGCTCTTCGCGCCGCTCGAAAACTTCCTCTATCGCATCGCCGGCGTCGATCCGCAGGCCGAGATGAACTGGAAGCGCTATGCGCTCGCCACCATCTCGTTCAACGTGCTCGGCGTGGGCTTTCTCTATGTGCTGCTGCGCATTCAGGGCTGGCTGCCCGGCAATCCGCAGCAGTTCGGCGCGATGACGGTGGACGGCGCGTTCAACACGGCCGTGAGTTTCGTCACCAACACCAACTGGCAGGACTACACGCCCGAGCAAACGGTGAGCTATCTCACGCAGATGCTCGGCCTCACCGTGCAGAACTTCCTGTCGGCGGCGACGGGCATCGTGGTCGTGATCGCGCTGATTCGCGGCTTTGCACGCCACTCGGTGCAGACCATCGGCAACTTCTGGGTCGACCTCACGCGCACGACGCTCTACATCCTCGTGCCGATGTCGGCGATCATCGCTGGGCTGCTGATGAGCCAGGGCATGATCCAGAACTTCAAGGCGTATCAGGACGTGCCGGTGCTGCAAACCACGACCTACGCCGCGCCGAAGCTCGACGCCCAGGGCAACCCGGTGAAGGACGCGAAGGGCAATCCCGAGACGGTGGACACGAAGGTCACGTCGCAGACGCTCGCCATGGGCCCGGTCGCTTCGCAGGTCGCGATCAAGATGCTCGGCACCAACGGCGGCGGCTTCTTCAACGCGAACTCGGCGCATCCGTACGAGAACCCCACGCCGGCCTCGAACGTCATCGAAATGTTGGCGATCCTGATCATTCCGGCCGCGCTGTGCCTCGTGTTCGGCAATATGGTGGGCGATCGCAGGCAGGGCGTCGCGGTGCTCGCGGTGATGACGGTGGCGTTCGCCGTGGCCGTGGGCGGCGTGCTGTCCGCCGAGCAGTCGGGCAATCCGATGTTCACGACGCTCAACGTCGACCAGCACGCCAGCGCGCTGCAAGCCGGCGGCAACATGGAAGGCAAGGAAACGCGCTTTGGCATCGCGCAAACGGGCATCTTCGTGGTCGCGACCACGGCGGCTTCGTGCGGCGCCGTGAACGCGGCGCACGACTCGCTCACGCCGCTCGGCGGTCTCGTTCCGCTGCTCTTCATCCAGCTCGGCGAGGTGATCTTCGGCGGTGTCGGTTCGGGTCTCTACGGCATGCTCGTGTTCGCGCTGCTCGCGGTGTTCGTGGCGGGGCTCATGATCGGCCGCACGCCGGAATATGTCGGCAAGAAGATCGAGTCGTTCGAGATGAAGATGGTCTCGATCGTCGTGCTGCTCACGCCGCTGCTCGTGCTGCTCGGCACCTCGATCGCCGTGCTCTCCGACGCGGGCAAGGCCGGTATCGCCAATCCGGGTGCGCATGGCTTTTCCGAGATCCTGTATGCGTTCAGCTCGGCCGCCAACAACAACGGCAGCGCGTTCGCAGGCCTGACCGTGAACACGCCGTTCTATAACTGGCTGCTCGCCATTGCCATGTGGTTCGGCCGCTTCGGCACCATCATTCCGGTGCTCGCCATCGCGGGTTCGCTCGCGAGCAAGAAGCGCATTGCTGTGACGGGCGGCACGCTGCCCACGCATGGCCCGCTCTTCGTCGTGCTGTTGCTCGGCACGGTGCTGCTGGTCGGTGCGCTCACCTATGTGCCCGCGCTCGCCCTCGGTCCCGGCGTCGAGCATCTGATCATGATGGGCGTGCATTGAACGGGGGCTTCGCAACATGAGCGAAACGAAAATGAATCAGCATAGTGCAACTCGGTCCATGTTCGATCCGGCGCTGGTGCGCCCGGCCATCGTGGACTCGTTCAGAAAACTCAATCCGCGCACGCAGTTGCGCAACCCGGTGATGTTCTGCGTCTACGTGGGCAGCGTGCTCACGACGATCCTCTGGATCGCGGCGCTCGTGGGCCAGGCCGAAGCGCCCGCGGGTTTCATCCTCGCGGTCGCGCTCTGGCTGTGGTTCACGGTGCTGTTCGCGAACTTCGCGGAAGCGCTCGCCGAAGGACGCTCGAAGGCGCAGGCGGCGTCGCTTCGCCAGGCCAAGAAAGACGTCATGGCCAAGAAGCTCAACGAGCCGCATCCGAAGGCGCCGATCCGCATCATGACGGCGTCCGATCTGCGCCGCGGCGACGTGGTGCTCGTCGAGACCGGCGACACGATCCCGGCCGACGGCGAAGTGATCGAAGGCGTGGCATCGGTGGACGAATCGGCCATCACGGGCGAATCGGCACCGGTGATCCGCGAGTCGGGCGGCGACTTTTCCTCCGTGACGGGCGGCACGCGCGTGCTCTCCGACTGGATCGTCGTGCGCGTCACGGCGAACCCAGGCGAAGCGTTCCTCGATCGCATGATCGCGATGGTCGAAGGCGCGAAGCGTCAGAAGACGCCGAACGAAATCGCGCTCACGATCCTGCTCGTCGCGCTGAGCATCGTGCTGCTGCTCGCCACCGCGACGCTGCTGCCGTTCTCGATGTTCTCGGTCGAGGCCGCGAAGATGGGCCACGTGGTCACGATCACGGCGCTCGTGGCGCTGCTCGTCTGTCTGATTCCGACGACCATCGGCGGTCTGCTTTCGGCGATCGGCGTGGCCGGCATGAGCCGCATGATGCAGGCCAACGTGATCGCGACTTCGGGCCGTGCGGTGGAAGCTGCCGGCGACGTGGACGTGCTGCTGCTCGACAAGACCGGCACGATCACGCTCGGCAATCGTCAGGCGTCGATGTTCCTGCCGGCGCCCGGCGTGACCGAAGAAGTGCTCGCCGACGCCGCACAGCTCTCGTCGCTCGCCGACGAAACGCCGGAAGGCCGCAGCATCGTCGTGCTCGCGAAGCAGCGCTTCAACATTCGCCAGCGCGACATGCATTCGCTGCACGCCGCGTTCCTCGCTTTCAGCGCCCAAACGCGCATGAGCGGTGTGGACATGCCCGGCCGCGAGATCCGCAAGGGCGCGGCCGACGCCGTGAAGAACTATGTTCAGGCGCATGGCGGCCGTTTCCCCGGCGAAGTCGACAACGCCGTGGACGATGTGGCCCGCCGCGGCAGCACGCCGCTCGTGGTGGCCGAAATGCATGACGGCGCCGCGCGCGTGCTCGGTGTGATCGAGCTGAAGGACGTGGTGAAGGGCGGCATCAAGGAGCGCTTCGCCGAGCTGCGCAAGATGGGCATCAAGACCGTGATGGTGACGGGCGACAACCGCCTGACCGCCGCCGCGATCGCCGCCGAAGCAGGCGTTGACGACTTCCTCGCGCAGGCCACGCCTGAAACCAAGCTCGCGACGATCCGCGAACATCAGGCGCAAGGCAAGCTCGTGGCGATGACGGGCGACGGCACCAACGACGCCCCGGCGCTCGCGCAGGCCGACGTGGCCGTGGCGATGAACACGGGCACCCAGGCCGCGAAGGAAGCGGGCAACATGGTCGACCTCGATTCGAACCCGACCAAGCTCATCGAGATCGTCGAGATCGGCAAGCAGATGCTCATGACGCGCGGCTCGCTCACGACGTTCTCGATCGCCAACGACGTCGCGAAGTACTTCGCGATCATTCCGGCGGCGTTCGCTTCGACGTATCCGCAACTGCGCGTGCTCGACGTGATGCATCTGACGTCGCCGTCGTCGGCGATCCTCTCGGCGGTGATCTTCAACGCGCTCATCATCGTGATGCTGATTCCGCTCGCGCTCAAGGGCGTGAAGTACCGGCCCCTCGGCGCCGCGACGCTGCTGCGCCGCAATCTGCTGGTCTACGGCCTCGGCGGCATTCTCCTGCCGTTCCCGTGCATCAAGCTCATCGACATGGTGCTCGCCGCGTTCGGCTGGGTTTGATCCGCGCCAACCCACGCGGATAGATACATAGGAAGCCAAAATGAAATCGCAGTTTCGTCCTCTGATCGTGATCTTCGCCGTACTGACGGTCATCACCGGCCTCGTGTATCCGGCCGTGATGACCGCGTTCGGCCAGGCCGCGTTCCATCACCAGGCCAACGGCAGTCTGGTCGAAGTCGACGGCAAGGTGGTGGGCAGCGCGCTCATCGGCCAGCAGTTCGACGCGCCCCAGTACTTCTGGGGCCGTCTGTCGGCGACCTCGCCGATGCCGTACAACCCGGCGGGCTCGGGCGCCTCGAACCTCGGGCCGACCAACCCGGCGCTCGCCGACGAGATCAAAGGCCGCATCGCCGCCCTCAAGGCCGCGGGCACCGATGTCTCGCAGCCCATTCCGGCCGACCTCGTGACGTCCTCGGGCAGCGGGCTCGATCCCGAGATCTCGCCGGCCGCGGCCGCCTACCAGGTGGCGCGCGTGGCGCAGGCGCGCCATATGAGTGCGAACGACGTGCAGGCGCTCGTGGACCGCTTTACGAAGGGCCGCCAGTTCGGCCTCTTTGGCGAGCCGCGTGTGAACGTGCTCGAGCTCAACCTCGCGCTCGACGGCAAAGAGGTTAGCTGAGCGGGAACGTCGAGCCGCGCCGCACGCTCGACGCCCCGCGCGTCGCGCGTGCGGTTTGCCATTTCCGTGCCACGGTGAGACGATCATTCGTGCCACAGGTGCAACCTCCGTGATTTTCATCCCGACTTCCGCATGAACCGCCCCGATCCCGACGAACTGCTCGACCGGCTGCAGCGCGACGAAGAAAAACGCCGCCGCGGCAAGCTGAAGATTTTCTTCGGCGCGTCAGCTGGCGTCGGCAAGACCTATGCGATGCTGCAGGCCGCCCGCCGGCGCGCCGAGGAGGGCGTGGACGTGGTGGTCGGCATCGTCGAGACGCATGGGCGCAGCGAGACCGCCGCGCTCACCGCCGGCCTCGACGTGATGCCGCGTCAGCGTATCGCCTACCGCGGGCGGCTGCTGGAAGAGTTCGATCTCGACGCGGCACTCGAACGCAAGCCGCAGCTCGTGCTCGTCGACGAGCTGGCGCATTCGAACGTGGCCGGCGCGCGCCACATGAAGCGCTGGCAAGACGTGTACGAACTGCTCGACGCGGGCATCGACGTCTACACGACCGTCAATGTCCAGCACCTCGAAAGTCTCAACGACGTGGTGGGGCAGATCACGGGTATTCGCGTCTGGGAGACCGTGCCCGACCGTGTGTTCGACCGCGCCGACGAAGTCACGCTCGTCGACCTGCCCGCCGAAGAACTGCTCGACCGCATGCGCGACGGCAAGGTGTACATGCCGGCGCAGGCCGAACGCGCGGTGCGCAACTTCTTTCGCAAGGGCAACCTGATCGCGCTGCGCGAGCTTGCGCTGCGCCGCACCGCCGATCGCGTGGACGCGCAGATGCGCGAGTATCGTGCCGATCGCTCGATCCAGCATGTGTGGCAGGCGCGCGAGCGCCTCGTCGTCTGCGTCGGGCCGGGGCCCGAGGCGAACGCGCTGGTGCGCGCAGCCGCGCGACTCGCCGCGAGCCTGAAGGCCGACTGGATCGCCGTGTACGTGGAGACGCCGAAGCTCCAGCGTCTGCCCGACGCCGTACGCGAGCGCACGCTCGGCGCGCTCAAGCTCGCCTCCGAACTCGGCGCCGAAACGGCGACGCTCGCGGGCGAGGACGCCGCGACCACGCTGGTCGGCTACGCGCGGCTGCGCAACGTATCGAAGCTCGTGGCGGGCGGGTCGCTGCGCACGGGCTTGTCACGCTGGGTGAAGCGCCCGTTCGGCGAGCGCCTTGCCGAAAAAGCCGGCGACGTCGATCTCACGCTCGTGCGCGCGAGCGCGGGCGAAGCCGTGCGTGGGGGCAGCGAGCCCGGGGGGGCGGCCAGCGCCGCGACGCGCGCCGCCAACGCCTGGCGCGATGCGCTTGCGGCGGGCGGCGCCGAGCGCTCGCCGCCGCGCGCCTACGGGGCGGCGCTCGTGATCTGCGCGTGCGTGACGCTCGTCGCGAACCAGCTGATCGACCGCATCGATCTCGCGAACCTCGTGATGCTGTATCTGCTCGGCGTGATCTTCGCGGCGACGAAGCTCGGGCGCGGACCGGGCGTGATGCTCTCGTTTGCAAGCGTCGCGGCGTACGACTTTTTCTTCGTGCCGCCGCGCATGTCGTTCTCGGTCTCCGATACGCAATATCTGCTGACCTTCGTCGGCATGCTGCTCACTTCGCTCGTCATCAGCCATCTCACGTCGAGCCTGCGCCGCGAGGCGAGCGTCGCGCAGCGGCGCGAACAGCGCACCGGCGCGATGTACGCGATGGCGCGCGAGCTGGCCGCGGCGCTGACCACGGAGCAGATCGTGGCGATCGGCAGCCGCCACGTGAGCGAGGTGTTCGGCGCGCGGGTGGCGCTGCTGCTGCCCGATAGCGCCGACAAGGTGCAGCAGAAGATCGAGGAGCCCGATCCGAAGATCATGCTCGACGCCGAAAACCTCGACATCGACGTGGGGCAGTGGGTGTACGACCAGCAAAAGCCCGCGGGCAACGGCACCGACACGCTGCCGGCGGCTGTGGCGCGCTACCTGCCGCTCAAGGCGCCGATGCGCACGCGCGGCGTGCTCGCCGTCGTCACACGCGACGTGCGCGAGCTGCAGGTGCCCGAGCAGCAGCGCATGCTCGACGCGTTCGCCGCGCAGATCGCGCTCGCGCTCGAGCGCGTGCACTACGTGGACATCGCGCGCGACGCGCTCGTCAACATGGAATCGGAGCGGCTGCGCAACTCGCTGCTCTCGGCCATCTCGCACGACCTGCGCACGCCGCTCACGGCGATTGTCGGCTTCTCGTCGATGCTCGCGCAAACGCACGAGCCCGAGGATGCGCAAGACTCGCGCTCGGGCGAGCTGATCGAGGCGATTCACGACGAGGCGCTGCGCATGACGGGCATCGTCACGAACCTGCTCGACATGGCCCGGCTGCAGGCGGGCAGCCTCAATCTCAATCGTCAGTGGACGCTGCTCGAGGAAACCGCGGGCGCCGCGCTCGCCGCTTGCCGCCGCGTGCTCGCGCGGCATCCCGTGCAGGTGAGGCTGGAAGAAGGCTTGCCGCTGCTTCAGCTCGACGCCGTGCTGATGGAGCGGCTCTTCTCGAACCTGCTGGAGAACGCCGCCAAGTACACGCCCGCCGACACGCCGCTCACCATCGCGGCGCGGCGCGTGGAGGAGGGCGGCCAGCCGTTCGTGCGCGTCTCGATCGAGGACAACGGGCCGGGTCTGCCGCCCGGCATGGGCGAGCGCGTGTTCGAGAAGTTCACGCGCGGCGAGAAGGAGTCGGCCAAGCCCGGCATCGGGCTCGGACTCGCCATCTGCCGCGCGATCGTGGAGGCGCACGGGGGTACAATCGGCGCAGCCAATCGCGTTGCCGCCGACGGCCATGTGGAAGGCGCGACGTTCTGGTTCGCGCTGCCCGTGGAGTCGCCGCCGCCGCTGCCCGCCGATGTGACCGATGCGCCGGAGGCACACGAAGCGCTCGAGCCGCTTGAGCCGCTCGAGCCGCTCGAGCCCGCCGGCGATGCAGAACATGCGAGCGCCGTCGAACCTGTCAGAGGCGAATCCGTCGCACGGATGCCCGCCTCTCAAGAAAACGTCGATCCCAAACCCGCAAATGAGTGACCCGAGCATCGCCGTCGTTCTCATCGAAGACGAAAAACAGATTCGCCGATTCGTGCGCGCAACCCTGGAGGGCGAAGGCATCGTCGTGCACGACGCCGAGACCGGCAAGCAGGGCCTCGTCGAGGCCGCCACGCGCAAGCCCGACCTCGTGATCGTCGACCTGGGCCTGCCCGACACCGACGGCCTCGACGTGATCCGCGAACTGCGCGGCTGGAGCGATCTGCCCGTGATCGTTCTGTCGGCGCGCACCCAGGAAAGCGAGAAGGTGGCCGCGCTCGACGCCGGCGCCGACGACTACCTGACGAAGCCCTTCGGCGTGTCCGAACTGCTCGCGCGCATTCGCGCGCAGCTACGGCGGCGCAACCGAGGCGGGGCGAACGAGGTGCCGCAGGTGAGCTTCGGCGCCGTGAACGTCGATCTGGGCTTGCGCCAGGTCACGCGCGAAGGCGCGCCCGTGCATCTCACGCCGATCGAGTACCGCCTGCTCGCCACGCTCGTGCGCGATGCGGGGCGCGTGCTTACGCACCGGCAACTGCTGCGCGAGGTCTGGGGGCCGTCGCACGTGGAGAGCAGCCATTACCTGCGCATCTACATGGCGCATCTGCGGCAGAAATTGGAGCGCGATCCCGCGCAGCCGGAGCACATCATTACGGAGACAGGCGTGGGGTATCGGCTGGTCGGCGTGCAGTAGGGCTGCACTGCGAGCCTGCACTGCGTCGGTGCTATCATTACAGCTCTGTAAGGACGGCCTTACGGATTCTGACGTCATCGGGGACGGCCCCATTTTTCAAATGGAGCGTTCCCCATGTCCTGGTTTCTTCTTCTCGTCGCCGGCCTGCTCGAAGTGGCGTGGGCCGCCGGTCTCAAATCTTCCGAAGGATTCACGCGGCTCTGGCCCTCGGTGTTCACCGTGGTCACTGCCCTGGGCAGCTTCGTCCTGCTCGCCATGGCCATGCGTCAGCTGCCGCTCGGCACCGCCTACGCGGTGTGGACTGGCATTGGCGCGGTCGGCGCGTTCGTGTTCGGCATCCTCATGATGGGCGAGGCAGTGAGCGCCGCGCGCGTGGCAAGCGCCGCGCTGATCGTGCTCGGCCTCATCGGACTCAAGCTTTCTTCGGCCGCCTGATTAAATTCGCTGCGCATACCTCGATGCGGACCTGTGCCGCGGCCGCGCAACACCGCTGCGGCACCGCAGCGAGCGTGGCTATAATGGAACGGTCATAACCCGATAACCCTCCGCGCCGCATGAGCGGCGAGCGTGTGCGCACAGCGCCTGCTCTCCCGCTTTTGCGCGTGGAGCGCCGGCGCCCCGGCCGCCCGCGCGAGGAGGCAAGCCATGCTGGAACCACTTTCGCTAGCAGCGGGCCTGTCCTGGGGCAGCGGCCTGCGTCTCTATCTCACGGTGCTGATGGCCGGCGTCTTGCAACGTCTTGGCCTGATCCATCTGCCCGACACGCTTGCCGCGCTCGCTTCGCCGTGGGTGATCGGCATCGCCGCCGCGCTCACGGTCCTCGAATTCCTCGCCGACAAGATTCCCGCGTTCGATTCGCTCTGGGACGCGGTGCATACCTTCATCCGTATTCCGGCCGGGGCCGTGCTCGCAGCCGGTGCGCTTGGCCATGCCGATCCGGCGCTGTTGACCGTCGCGGCGCTTGCGGGCGGCACGCTCGCGGGCACGGCGCATCTCGCCAAGGCGGGCACGCGCGCGTTGATCAATCTGTCGCCTGAGCCGGTGTCGAACGTCGTCACATCGAGCGCCGAAGACGGTATGACCTTCGTCGGCGTGCTGCTCGCGCTCTTCGTGCCTGTGCTCTTCCTCGTCATGCTCGTGGCGTTCCTCGTGCTCGCGGCCTGGGCGCTGCCGCGCCTGTGGCGCGGCGTCCAGGGCGGTTTTCGCGGCATGGCGACGCACATGGTTTCGCGGCTTTCGCTGCGCGGTCGTCACGATTGAGCGGCGGCGCGCCTTCTTCCTCCAACGCCAGACCTCCGCGCAGCGAAGGCGGCCCGGGCTTCGTGCAGGCTGAGCCGCCGGGCGCGGCTGGTGGCCCGGCTGGTCCTGGCGGCCCGCGTGCGCCGGTGGCCGTGCGCACCACACCTGGCTGGTCCGATCTCGTGCATCTTGCCGCGCGCATGACGGCGCGCGACTGGCGCGCGGGCGAACTCACCATGCTGCTGTTCGCGCTCGTGCTGGCCGTGGCGGCGCTCGCCAGCGTCGGTTTTCTCGCTGACCGTCTGCAGCGCGGCCTCGAGCGCGATGCCCGGCGCATGATCGCCGCCGATTTCATCGTGCGCGCCGATCACCCCGTCGATCCCATGTTCGCGCGCGAGGCGCAGTCGCTGTCGCTGCGCACGGCGACCACGGCGATCTTCCCGAGCATGGTGAGTTCGGGGACGCCACAGGCCGCGGCAGCGGCGGGCGCTTCCGCCGCCCCGGTCGCCACGGCCACTCGTCTTGCTGCCGTCAAGGCCGTCTCGGCGGACTATCCGTTGCGCGGCGCGCTGCGCATCGCCGCGGCGCCGGGTGCACCCGATCACGCTGCGCAAGGCATTCCCCCGCCCGGCACCGTCTGGGTGGACGACGAACTGCTCGACGCGCTCAAGCTCCATGTCGGCGACACGGTGAAGGTCGGCACACGCACCTTCACCGTCAACGCGCTCATCACGAAAGAACTCGACCGCGGCTTTTCGTTCGTGAACTTCTCGCCGCGGCTCATGATGCGCGCCGACGAAGTCGCGTCGACCGGACTGCTCGGCTATGGCAGCCGCGTGACCTACCGCCTGCTCGTGGCGGGCGCCGATCCGGCCGTCGCGCAGTTCGCGTCCTGGGCGCGTGCGCGCGTGGATGGCGGCAAGATGCGCGGCGTCGCGCTCGAATCGCTCCAGGACGGCCAGCCTCAGGTGCGCCAGACGCTCGACCGCGCGCGCCACTTCCTCACGCTGGTTTCGCTCCTGACAGCGTTGCTCGCGGCGGTGGCGATCGCCATGGCCGCGCATCGCTACACGCGCCGCCATCTCGACGCCTGCGCCGCGATGCGCTGCCTCGGCGCGAGCCAGCGCACGTTGCGCACGCTGTTCGTGCTGGAGTTCGCGGGGCTCGGACTCGTGGGCGGCGTAGCGGGCGTGGCGCTCGGCTACGCGGGTCATCTCGCGCTGCTGGCGTGGCTCGGTAATCTCATCGACGTCGTGCTGCCGCAGCCCGGGCCGTTGCCCGTGCTCGAAGGCATCGCCGCGGGCCTCGTGCTGCTGCTGGGCTTCGCGCTGCCGCCGCTCCTGCCGCTCACGCGCGTGCCGCCGGTGCGCGTGCTGCGCCGCGAGTGGGGCGACGAAGGACGCGCCGCGTGGGCGGCCTATGGCGTCGGCATTGCGCTGTTCGCGGGGCTGCTCGTGATCGCGGCGGGGGAGTTGAAGCTGGGCGGCATCGTCGCGGGCGGTTTCGCGATCGGGCTGCTCGTGTTCGCCGGCGTGGCGCGCGCGGCGCTCTGGTGCGCGGCGCGCGTGGCGCGCAGCGGACGCCTCTCCGGGCAGGCGCGCGCGGGCGTGGGTTGGCGCTATGCCCTGGCGTCGCTCGAACGGCGTCCGGGCGCTAGCGCGCTGCAGATCACGGCGCTCGCCATCGGCCTCATGTGCCTGTTGCTGATCGCGATGACGCGCAACGACCTCGTCGAAGGCTGGCGCAAGTCCACGCCGCCCGACGCGCCCAACGAATTCCTCATCGACATCCAGCCCGATCAGCGCGACGCCGTGGCCGCCTGGCTGCGCTCGCATGGCATTGCCGGGGCTGCCGGCAGCGATCTCCAGCCGATGGTGCGCGGGCGTCTCATCTCGATCAACGGCAAACCCGTGAATCCCGACTCGTACAAGAGCGAGGACGCGCGCCGGCTCGTCGATCGCGAGTTCAATCTCTCGTACACGACGAAGCTGCCCGACGACAATCGCATCGAGGCCGGCACCTGGTATGGCGATGCGGCCACGCCGCAGCTATCGATCGAGCAGGGACTCGCGAAGCTCATCAACGTGAAGCCCGGCGACGTGCTCAAGTTCGACGTGACGGGCCTGGAAGTCACGGCGCCCGTGACTAGCGTGCGCAAGCTCGACTGGGGCTCGTTCAAGGTCAACTTCTTCGTGCTGATGCCGCCCGAACTGCTGCGCGATTTTCCGGCGACGTACATCACGAGCTTTCACCTGCCGCCCGGGCAGCGCCAGGTCGTGGACGGTCTCGTGGCCCGCTATCCCAACGTCACCGCGATCGACATCGCGCCGATTCTCGCGCAGATCGAGCGTGTGCTGGAGCAGGTGATCGGCGCGGTGCAGTTCCTCTTTCTCTTCACGCTCGCCGCCGGCGTGCTGGTGCTCTACGCGGCGCTCGCGGGCACGCGCGACGAGCGCATGCGCGAGTCGGCGCTGCTGCGCGCGCTGGGGGCATCGCACCAGCAGGTGCGCGCGGTGCAGGTGGCCGAATTCGTTTCCGTGGGTGCGCTCGCGGGGCTCATGGCGGCAATCGGCGCGCAGGCGGTGGGCTCGGTGCTCGCCACGCACGTGTTTCTCTTCTATCTTCCGTTCGATCCGTGGCTCCTGCCTGCGGGCATCGCCGCAGGGGTGGTGTGCGCGGGCGTGGGCGGGTGGATCAGCTTGCGGCACGTGCTCGCGCGGCCGGCGCTGCAGTCGCTGCGCGACGCGTAGAGCAGCAACCCGCCGCCGCCCGCCACGCGCCGCTGTGCGAAAATCAACGATCTACGGCAGTGCGCTGCCGTCCCTCTTTTTTCCCGATTCAACCGTATGACCGATCCAGCCGACGAAGCGCCGCAGAAACCCACGGCCTTCGAACTCGTCGGCGGCGAGGCGCGCGTGCGCGAACTCGTCGACCGCTTCTATGACCTGATGGACCTCGAGGCCGATTTCGCGGGCATCCGCGCGATGCATCCGCAAACGCTCGACGGTTCGCGCGACAAGCTGTTCTGGTTTCTCTGCGGCTGGCTTGGCGGCCCGGACCACTACATCGAACGCTTCGGCCATCCGCGCCTGCGCGCGCGCCATTTGCCGTTCGCGATCGCCTCGTCCGAGCGCGACCAGTGGCTGCGCTGCATGGCCTGGGCGATGGAAGACGTGGGCCTCGCGGAGCCGTTGCGCGAGCGCCTGCTGCACTCGTTCTTCGATACCGCCGACTGGATGCGCAATCATCCGGGCTGATTGACTGGGCCCGATTGTTCCGGTCCCTGCGCCGGTACAGTCAGGCGCTCACGCATCGCGGCCGTCCGGCGGGGCGTTTCGCCTCGCGGCCATAATGGCCCTTTGGCGGGCGTCCGGCTTTGCGCGGCCCGCCGTACGCAAAACAAGGAGACACCCACGATGACGACCACCCGCGCGCTCTTTCGCGAAGACGCCTATCTCACGCAGTGCGAAGCGACCGTGCTTGCCGTTGGCGAGGACGGCGTGCGACTCGACCAGACCGTGTTCTATCCGCTCGGCGGCGGCCAGGCCGGCGACGCCGGCGCGCTGGTGCTCGCCGACGGTACGCGCATCGAGATCGCCGACACGCGCAAGGCGAAGTTCGAAGGCGCGACGCCCGACGACGCGCTCCACGTTCCCGCGCCCGGCCAGCAGGCGCTGCTCGCGCGTCTCGGCGCGGGCGAGCGCGTACGCGCCGAGATCGACTGGGCGCGCCGTCACCGGCACATGCGATTGCATACGGCGAGCCATCTGATGTGCGCGGTCCTGCCATATCCCGTGGACGGCTGCAGCATCACGACCGACTATGCGCGCCTCGATTTCGCGACCGTCGAGCCGATCGAGCGCGAGATGGTGGAGGCGCGGCTCGCCGAACTCGTGTCGGGCGCGCACGCGGTGGCGACCGAATGGATCACCGACGAGGAAATGGCGCAACGCCCCGAACTCGTGCGCACGATGAGCGTGAAGCCGCCGATGGGCCTGGGCCGTGTGCGGCTGTTGCGTATCGATAACGTCGATTTGCAGCCCTGCGGCGGCACGCATGTGCGCAATACGCAGGAGATCGGCGCGCTGCGGGTGGCGAAGCTCGAGAAGAAGAGCGCGCGCACGCGGCGTCTCGTGCTGGAACTGGCGTCATGACGCTCGACGCGCGTGCGCGCGAGGTGCTCGACTTCTGGTTCGGCGCGCCGGGTTCGGAGGAGTTCGGCCGCGAGCGCAAGATGTGGTTCCGCAAGAACGCCGCGTTCGACGCCAGGCTGCGCGAACGCTTCGGCGCGCTGCTCGACGCCGCGTGTGCAGGCGAGTTCGACGCATGGTGCGAGACGCCCGAAGGCGCGCTCGCGCTCGTGATCGTGCTCGACCAGTTCTCGCGCAACTGCCACCGCGGCACGCCGCGTGCATTCTCCGCGGACGACAAGGCGCTCGGCATCGCGCGCAGGATGGTGGCGAACGGCGCGGATCTGCGCCTACCCACGCTGCAGCATCGCTCCTTCGCTTATCTACCGTTCGAACACGCCGAAAGCGCCGAAGCGCAGCGCGAATCGCTGCGTCTGTTCGGCGAGTTGGCGAAGGATCCCGAGGGCAAGGGCTACTACGATTACGCGGTGCGCCACGCGCAGATCATCGAGCGCTTTGGGCGCTACCCGCATCGCAACGTGCAACTGGGCCGCGATTCCACCGACGAAGAAGCCGCTTTTTTGCGCGAGCGGGGTTCGTCGTTCTAGCAAAAGCCAGCGCGCGAGTTCAGCGTCCGCCGCTCACGTCGAGCAGGGCGCCTGTGACATACGAGGCCGCGTCGCTGAGCAACCACACGATCGTTTGTGCGACTTCGTCGGCGCTGCCGGGCCGGCCGAGCGGCGTTTGCGCGCCGAGCACGGCCGCGCGGTCGGGGCGGCCGCCGCTCGCGTGGATTTCGGTGTCGATGAGGCCGGGGCGCACCGCGTTCACGCGCACGCCCTGCGGGCCGAGTTCCTTGGCGAGCCCGATCGTCATCGTGTCGACCGCGCCTTTGGACGACGCATAGTCCACATATTCGTTGGGCGAGCCAAGCCGCGCGGCAGCCGAAGAAACATTGACGATCGAGCCGCCGTCGCCGCCGCGATCCTTCGACATGCGCCGCGCCGCTTCGCGTGCGCACAAAAACGCGCCGTACACGTTCACGTCGAACATGCGCTTCAGACGCTCGGCGCTCATGTCGGCGACCTGGCTGCCGGGCGCCACGATGCCCGCGTTGTTCACGAGCGCATCGATACGGCCATAGGCCGATTCGAGAGCGTCGAACATCGCGACGACGTCTGCCTCGCTCGCGACGTCGCCGCGCAGCACGCGCGCGTGGCCGCCCGCGCGGCCGACTTCGGCGGCGGTTTCGGCGGCGGCCGGTTCGTTGTGCAGATAGTTGACGCCCACGGTCCAGCCGTGTGCGCCGAGCAGGCGCGCCGTCGCGCGGCCGATGCCGCGGCTCGCGCCGGTGATCAGGACAACCTTGCTCATCGCGATGTACTCGTCATGGAGGTAACTGCGCGTGGTGCCTGCGGATTGTCGGGCGAACGGCGCGATGCGGCCGGGTCAAACGTTCTCGCGCAAATCCGCCCACTTGTCCTTCGTGGGCGCGTGGTAACGCTTGAGCCTGGCGATCAGCGCCACGGGATCGCCGTCGGTTTGCAGCATGTCGCGGTAGGTCTGGCGCATGAAGCCTTCGCGCACCGTGTGATCGAGCAGCGCCATGAGCGGATCGTAAAAGCCGCCGATGTTCAGCACGCCCACCGGCTTGCGGTGATAGCCGAGCTGCGCCCACGTATAGACCTCGAACAGCTCTTCGAGCGTGCCCGCGCCGCCCGGAAGCGCGACGAAGGCGTCGGAGAGGTCGGCCATCATCTTCTTGCGGTGGTGCATGTCGGGCACGACATGCAGCTCGGTGAGGCCCACATGGCCCACTTCCTTGTCCACCAGCAGCTTGGGGATCACGCCGATGGCGCGGCCGCCGCCCGCCATCACGGTGTCGGCGATCACGCCCATCAGGCCGACCTTGCCGCCGCCATAGACGAGCGCGAGGTTCGAGGCGACGAGCGCGCGGCCGAATGCCTGTGCGGCTTCGGTGTACACCGGATTGGCTCCGGGCGAGGAGCCGCAATATACGCAGACTGCTTTCATTCGGCTTTTGCCTTTATTCGCGGTTGTCCTTGGCGGCGCCCGCGCCTTCGCGCGGCGGCAGGTAGTCGTAGAACTCGCGTTTGGCGAGCTTGCCCGAGACGAGATCGTCGAACAGCTCGCGCGCGCGGCCGCGCAGATACGGTGCCATCAGCGAGACGATCTGCACGCTGACCTGGTGCAGCTCGTCGCGAATCGCTTCCTGGTCGTTGTACTTGCGCGGATTCATCACGAACTGGTACGAGAGCCAATAGGTGGCGATCACACCGATATTGGTCGAGATCACGTCGATCTCGGCGGGCGTGGCGACCATGTCGCCGTCTTCCACGAGCTGCTCGCAGAACTGCTTCGCGAAGTGCACCTTGTGGCTGATGATCTGCTTGAAGTGCATCTCCAGCGTGCGGTTGCGCGCGAGCAGGTCGTTCAGGTCGCGATAGAGAAAGCGGTAGCGCCACGTGAAGTCGACCATGTACTGCAGGTACGCCCACATCTCGTCGATGGTGGCGCGATGGTCCTCGGGGAAGCGCAGACGCTTTTCGATCTCCTGCTCGAACTGGCTGAAGATGCTGTTGATGATGTCGTCTTTGTTGCGGAAGTGGTAGTACAGGTTGCCTGGACTGATCTCCATTTCCTCGGCGATGGTCGTCGTGGTGACGTTCGGCTCGCCGATCTCGTTGAACAGCTTCAGCGACAGCTCGAGAATCCGTTCGCGTGTACGGCGGGGAGGTTTGGCATCCATGTCGTCCGGCCCTGAAAATGCAGTGCCGGGCTCAGGCGCCCGCTCGTATGTTGCGGTGCGCGCGGCCCGGACGCGGTTGGTCGTTATAAGACTGTCGTTCGATTATAAACCGACGGCCCGCGCGCACCGACAGCTTGCGCCTGTCAGATGCCGGGGAGCGTGGCGAGGCCCCCGCGGACTGGGGGCATGGGGCGCTAGAGTACGCCGATTCCGTGCAACAGCAGCGGGCCGAAACGGGGCACGAGAATCAGTCCCCAGGTCAGGACGCAGAGCAGCAAGGCGAGCGTCACCGCCGCGCTGCCCAGGTCCTTGGCGCGGCCCGAGAGCTCGTTGCGCTCGAGGCCGATGCGGTCCACCGCGTTCTCGATGCTCGAATTGAGCAGCTCGACGATCAGCACGAGGATCACCGAGCCGAGCAGCAGTACGCGCTCGACGGGCTCGACCGGAATGAACACGCCGATCGGCACGAGGATGGCCGCGAGCGTGAGTTCCTGGCGAAACGCGCTTTCCTCGCGGATGGCGGCGCGAAAGCCCTTGATCGAGTACTTGAGCGCTTTCCATGCCCGGGTGATGCCGCGGTTGCCCTTGTAGGGGTTGAAGGGCAGCGGGGCGAGCGGATCGTCGGGGCCGAGCGGTTCGTGCAGATGCGGCGGCTCGGGCGGTTCCGGTGCGGCCGCGCGTGGCGCAGCGGGCCCGGTGGGCTTGGCGGGCTCGCTCGCCGATGCCGGTGCGGCTGGCGGCGCAACGCCAGATGCGGCAGCGGCGGAAGCGCTCGCGCGCGGATCGAGCGCTTCGGCGGCGCGTGCGGCGCGCGTAGAGCCGCCGGCACGCTGGCTGGCTGGCGCATTGGAACTGCGTGCGCCCTGGGCGCTATGCGGCGGTAACGGAGGACGTGGCGTCATGGTCGTGCCAGGTAGTACCCCAGTATCGCACGCGTGCGACGCGGTTGCGCCGGGGCCGTCCGTGTCCCCGGCGCGCTCGCGGACAATCGAAGCGCGCACCATAGCCGGCCCCGCGCTCAGGCAGCGGCGCTGGAGGGCTCCATCGTCGCGCGCGAGCGCGGCTTCAGATGCGCCGCGAACTGCTCGGAGGCGGCGCGCCACGAGAAGCGCTCGGCCCAGGCGCGCGCCTCGGCGCGGTCGATCTTTAACGCTTCGAGGCACGCTTCGCGCAGGTCTTCGTTCATCGAACCCGCGCCGCCCGTGCCCAGCACGTCGATCGGGCCTGTCACCGGGTAGGCGGCCACGGGCGTACCGCATGCGAGCGCTTCGAGCAGCACGAGACCGAAGGTGTCGGTGCGGCTCGGGAACACGAAGACGTCGGCGGCCGCGTAGACCTTCGCAAGCTCGGGCTGGCTCAGGACACCCAGGTAATTCGCCTGGGGATAGCGCGACTTCAGTTCGGCGAGCGCCGGGCCTTCGCCGCACACCCATTTCGAGCCGGGCAGATCGAGCTTGAGAAACGCCTCGACGTTCTTCTCCACGGCCACGCGGCCCACATACAGGAAGATGGGGCGCGCCGTGTTCAGCACCTTCGATTCCATCGGCCGGAAGATGTCGAGGTCCACGCCGCGCGTCCACAGCACGACGTTCGTGAAGCCGAACTTCTCGAGGTCGGTCTTCACGACGGGCGTGGGCGCCATCACCGCGAGCGAAGGCTTGTGGAACCAGCGCAGGAAGCGGTACGTCGCCGAGAGCGGAATGCCGAAGCGCGCCTGCACGTACTCGGGAAAGCGCGTGTGATAAGCGGTCGTGAACGGCAGGTCGTGGTCGATCGCGTAGCGGCGCGCGGCGAGTCCGAGCGGACCTTCGGTCGCGATGTGGATTGCATCGGGCCCGAATGCGCTGATGCGTTCGTGCAGATGCCGCTTCGGAAACAGCGAGAGCTTGATTTCCGGGTAGGTGGGGCACGGTATCGTGCGGAACTCCAGCGGCGTAAGCAGTTCGACCTGATGGCCGAGCGCGATGAGTTCGCGCGTCGTGTTCTTCAGGGTTCGAACTACGCCGTTGACCTGCGGCTCCCATGCATCGGTCACGATCATTACTTTCATCGGTCGTCGGCCCTCTCGTCGTTCGGTAGTGCGGTTATGGCTGTTGCGTAACGGTATCAGTCGATACTCAGGCGGCGCTCACACGCGCCTTGCGCGTGGAGACCTGCGCTTCCGGCGCGCGCTTCACGGTCCAGTAGACGATGCGCAACTCGCCCTCGAACGTCTCGACGAGCGCGGACAGGCTCTCCACCCAGTCGCCGTCGTTGCAGTACAGGATGCCGTCGATGTCGCGGATCTCGGCCTTGTGGATGTGGCCGCAGACCACGCCGTCGCAGCCGCGGCGGCGCGCTTCGTCGGTCATCACGCGCTCGAACGAGGAGATGAAGTTCACCGCGTTCTTGACCTGATGTTTGAGGTACTGCGAGAGCGACCAGTACTGGAAGCCGAGCTTCGCGCGCACGCGGTTGAACCAGCGGTTGAGCAGGAGGATCAGCGTGTAGGCCGAGTCGCCGAGATAGGCGAGCCACTTGGCGTGCTGGATCACGCCGTCGAAGAGATCGCCGTGCACGACCCACAGGCGCTTGCCGGTGAGCGTCGTGTGAAAGGCTTCCTCGCGCACGTGGATGTCACCGAACGCGAGATTGCAGAACTGGCGCGCGCTCTCGTCGTGGTTGCCCGGGATGTAGATGACCTGGGTGCCCTTGCGCGCCTTGCGCAACACCTTTTGCACGACGTCGTTGTGCGCCTGGGGCCAGTACCAGCCCTTCTTCAACTGCCAGCCGTCGATGATGTCGCCCACGAGGTACAGATACTCCGACTCGTTGTGGCGCAGAAAGTCGAGCAGATACGACGCCTGACAGCCGCCCGTGCCGAGATGGATATCGGAGAGCCAGATCGTGCGGTAGCGGGTGGGATCGGGGTGGTCGTCGTCGTGGGGGCCGGAGGCGGGGGCGTCGTCGATCGACGAGGGCGGCAGGGGCGGGACGGGAAAGGTGGCTCCGCCGGGAGATGGGTGGAACGTGGCGGAGTCGGTGCCTCGTCCGGTGGTCTGCCGGAACAGGGTGGTCGCTGACGTCTTTTGGGCCATGGCGCGCGCGGCAGGTTGTAATACGCGCATTGCGCCATGCCGCCGTGACGGCAACATGACAGTCACGAGAAGGTCTCGTTACGCAGTCCCAGGGGTCCCGTGCAGCCGCTTTTCCGGCGCGATAGGGGATGTCGTGCGCCGGCTACGCCTTCGCGCCTTGTGGCGCGATTGCGACAATGCGCGTGCCCGCAATGCGGTCGTGAAGGAACTGGCGGTCGTGGGAGAAGCGGGCGCTCGCGGCCCAGATCACGAACCAGCAGGCAACGAGCGCAAGCGTGTGCGGAATCGAAAGATCGAGCAGCGGATGCAGCACAAGCGGCGGCAGGAACCAGAGCCAGGCGGCGAGATAGCGCAGCGTCGCTCGCGCGAGCGCGGGCGGCTTGCCGTCGGGGCCGACCACACGCAAACGCCAGGTCTTCATCGGCAGCGTCTGCCCGCCCTTGTGCCAGAAGCCGACGAAGTACGTGCCGGCCACGAAGATGATCCAGACTGCCATCGCGTTGTGATGCGTGTAGCCATTGCGCTGCTGCAGGACGAGGCTGAACGCGAGTCCCGCGGCGAAGACGACGCCGAACAGCAGCACGCTTTCGTAGACGAACGCGGCGAGGCGGCGACGAATCGAAACGGGCGCAGGTTCAACCGCGAAGACGGCGGCGGGCGGCAGGGCGGCGGCTTGGGCGCTTTCGGACACGATGGCGTCAGTTCGGGGACGGGACGTCCAAAGCATAACCTCGAAAACGCGCGCGGCGAAACGACCGCAACGCCGCGGCGGGGTTAACGAGGGTGCGAAGGGTGCGCGCGAGGGCGCCGCGAGCACCGGGTTGAGGCTTCAGGAGCCCTTGAACGCCGCGGGTGCTTCGGCGGGCGAGACAGGGATGGGCGTGGCGGGGACGAAGCTCCCGGCGGCGGGAATGCCCGACGCAAACGACGAAGCCACCGCCGGCTCGCCCGGCGCGCCGGGCGCTGGGGGCGCGAGACCCGAACCCGTGCTGCTCGCGCCAGCCGCGCCCGATGCCCCGGTGACGCCTGCGGGCGCGTGCGGCAGGCCGCGGTGATCACGCTCGTTGACGAGGCGCTGGATATCGCGGATCTCGCTCTTGTTGCCGCTGGGCGGGGCGCTCACGACGGTGGGCCGGCGCTTGTGCTCGCTCGCGGCAAGGCGTTCTTTCTGCTCTTCAGGGAGTTGCTGGTAAGCCTTCCAGGCGCGCTGGCGCGCCTGCGCCGGCAGTTCCTTGGAAACCTGGTAGTTTTCGCGCGCCACACGCCGTTGCTCAGGCGTCATGCCGACCCATTCCGCCATGCGCTCATGCAAGCGCTTCTGGGCGTCGGGCGACATTTTCGGGTAACGGGCGGCGATCTTTAGCCATTTGCGCTTGCGCTCGTCGCTGAAGCGGTCCCATTCGACGGCGAACGGCGCGAGCGCCGTGTGCTGCGCATCGCTCAGATGCGCCCACGCGAGCGGATTGGACTGGCCGGGCAGCGGCGCAAAGGTGGTCGTGATCGAATTATCGACCGGGGGCGCTTTCGCCTGCGCGGGCGCGCCAGCGGTGTTTTCGCCGGTGGGCTCGGGATGAAAGCGCGGGTAGGTCGCCACATACGACACCACTGCCGCGACCAGACATCCAATGACAACGGCCAGGCCGCGCTTGTAACTCACCCCGTCAGTCTCCCGCTCAGAGTCCTTAGTGCGCGCGCGTCAGATACGCGTTGAACCCGTGATCGAGGTAGGCCGTGAGCGGCAGGTCGTCGCTCAGCATGGCCGCGTCGATATCGGCGAGTTCAGCGGTGCGTTGCTGATCTTCGAAGTACGCGATGGCAAAGAGGCCCGCCACGAGTGCCGCGAGCGGCCAGGCGAGCGCGAAGCGCGCGAGCGCGGAACGGCGCCGCGCGGGCCGGGGCATGGGCGCGCCGGACAGACCGCCGACGCCGGCCGCGGCGAGCGCCGGGGCGCGTACGAGCACGACCTCGGCCTTTTTCTGGGCGAGTGCGGTCTTGCGTGCGGCGGCGAGTCGGGCGGTGGTGGCAGCGGGCAGGTTGGCGGCGCTCTCGTCGAGCGCACGACGCATTTCCCGCACGAACGCCAGTTCTTTATTTTCGAGGGCGGAGCTCATAGGGTGATTCCTTTGGCCTTGAGCGCTTGAGCCAGCGTGTGGGTTGCCCGCGAGCAGTGCGTTTTCACGCTGCCTTCGGAGCAGCCCATTGCGGCGGCAGTCTCGGCGACATCCATATCCTCCCAGTAACGCATCAGAAACGCCTCCCGTTGACGTGCCGGTAATTTCTGGATTTCGTCGTCGATCATCTGGAGCACCTGCGCGCGCTCGATCTGCTGCTCGCTGCTCTCGGCGCCAGCCGTACCCTGCTCGGCCTCGAAGGTCTCGAGGGGGTCGAATTCCTCGTCGTCGGCGTTGCCGAGCGACGAAAACAGGCTCACCCACGTATTGCGTACTTTCTGCCGACGAAAATAGTCGTGCATCGTATTTTGCAAAATACGCTGAAAGAGCAGGGGGAGTTCTGCGGCCGGGCGGTCTCCGTATTTTTCCGCGAGCTTGATCATCGCGTCCTGCACGATGTCGAGCGAGGCGTCGTCGTCCCTTACGGCGTAGACCGTCTGCTTGAACGCGCGTCTTTCGACGCCCGCCAGAAAGTCGGCGAGTTCCTTGTCTGATGCCATCCGTTGCAGGGCGCCGCCGCCAGCGTACGCGTAATCGTTCGAAAAATGTCGTAAAACTCGCGGATCGTAGCAAATTTTCGCGCCAACAGGCTAGCGGAAGGCCATGAGAATGCTTCGCATCATGGATGCGCCGGCCGTGATGCCTGTCCTGTCGGCCCTTGGCCGGCGCCGCGAGGCGTGCGCGCTGTCGCAACGTTCGTGCCCGGCTTCTCAATAATTGCTTGACCGAAAGGCACCGAGCCGCTATCTTCGACGGTTCGCAACATAAGTGACTAGTCTCAATTCGGATGTGGCCCAAGAAGCTCATCTGTCAACTGGACGCGCCGCTTGAACCCGAGCCACAAGCCCGGCAGAGAGCACCCGATCAATTTTTTGCCGAAAATTCGAAAGGTCAATGATGAACATGCCCAGCGCGGAATTCTCCACGTCGGTCCCCCCTTCGCAAGAATCTGACCCTCAAGCGCATACGTCCATCGGCGGAACCGTGCTGATGAAGGCGCTCGCAGACGAGCAGGTCGAATTCATCTGGGGCTATCCCGGCGGCTCGGTACTCTACATTTACGACGAGCTGTACAAGCAGGACAAGATTCAGCACGTTCTCGTGCGCCACGAACAGGCAGCCGTGCACGCGGCCGACGCCTATGCGCGTTCGACCGGCAACGTCGGCGTGTGTCTCGTGACCTCGGGGCCTGGCGTCACCAATGCGGTGACGGGCATCGCGACGGCCTACATGGACTCGATCCCGATGGTGATCATCAGCGGCCAGGTGCCTACCGCCGCGATTGGTCAAGACGCCTTCCAGGAGTGCGACACGGTCGGCATCACGCGTCCCTGCGTGAAGCACAACTTCCTCGTGAAGGACGTGCGCGATCTCGCCGCCACCGTCAAAAAAGCTTTCTACATTGCGCGCACCGGCCGTCCCGGCCCTGTGCTGATCGACATTCCGAAGGATGTGTCGAAGACGCCGTGCACGTATGAACCGATCAAAAACGTCACGCTGCGTTCGTACAACCCCGTCACCAAGGGCCACTCGGGGCAGATCCGCAAGGCGGTGTCGCTGCTGCTCTCGGCAAAGCGTCCGTACATTTATACCGGCGGCGGCATTATCCTCGCGGATGCGTCGCGCGAACTGAACCAGTTCGCCGATTTGCTCGGCTACCCGGTCACGAACACGCTGATGGGTCTGGGCGGCTACCGCGCGAGCGACCGCAAGTTCCTCGGCATGCTCGGCATGCACGGCACCTACGAAGCCAACATGGCGATGCAGCACTGCGACGTGCTGATCGCGATCGGTGCGCGCTTCGACGACCGTGTGATCGGCGACCCGGCGCACTTTGCCTCGCGTCCGCGCAAGATCATCCACATCGACATCGATCCGTCGTCCATCTCGAAGCGCGTGAAGGTCGATATCCCCATCGTCGGCGACGTGAAGGAAGTGCTCAAGGAGCTCATCGAGCAGCTTCAGCACGCCGATCACGGCCCGGATACGGCCGCGCTCGCCGACTGGTGGAAGGACATCGAAGGCTGGCGCGAGAAGAACTGCCTGAAGTTCGACCGTTCGAGCGAGATCATCAAGCCGCAGTACGTGGTGGAGAAGGCGTGGGAGCTCACGGGCGGCAACGCGTTCGTGTGCTCGGACGTGGGCCAGCACCAGATGTGGGCCGCACAGTTCTACCGCTTCAACCAGCCGCGCCGCTGGATCAACTCCGGCGGCCTCGGCACCATGGGCTTCGGCCTGCCGGCGGCGATGGGCGTGAAGATGGCGCACCCCGACGACGACGTGCTGTGCATCACGGGCGAAGGCTCGATCCAGATGTGTATTCAGGAGCTGTCGACCTGCAAGCAGTACGACACGCCCGTGAAGATCATTTCGCTGAACAACCGCTACCTCGGCATGGTCCGCCAGTGGCAGCAGATCGAATACAGCAAGCGCTATTCGCATTCCTATATGGATGCGCTGCCTGACTTCGTGAAGCTCGCCGAAGCGTACGGCCACGTCGGCATGCGGATCGAAAAGACCGCGGACGTCGAGCCGGCGCTCAAGGAAGCGCTGCGTTTGAAGGACCGCACGGTGTTCCTCGATTTCCAGACCGACCCTTCCGAAAACGTCTGGCCGATGGTACAGGCCGGCAAGGGCATCACCGAGATGCTGCTCGGCTCGGAAGACCTGTAACGGTATTTGCACGGCGCCGTTTCGACCTCGCGCGGCGCGCGTCCACACAAGGGGCGCGCGGGTTCGCGGGGAAGGGCGGCAGCCGCATCTGCCAAATGCGAAACTGGATAAATCGCGGATCACATCATGAGACACATTATTTCCGTTCTGCTGGAAAACGAGCCGGGCGCGCTCTCGCGCGTGGTCGGCCTCTTCTCGGCACGCGGCTACAACATCGAAACCTTGACGGTGGCGCCGACCGAAGACCGTTCGCTGTCGCGCATGACCATCGTTTCCATTGGCTCGGACGACGTGATCGAACAGATCACGAAGCATCTGAACCGCCTGATCGAGGTGGTGAAAGTGGTCGACCTTACCGAGGGCGCCCACATCGAGCGCGAGCTGATGCTGATCAAGGTAAGGGCGGTCGGCAAGGAACGTGAGGAGATGAAGCGGATGGCGGATATTTTCCGCGGCCGTATCATCGACGTCACCGAAAAGACCTACACGATCGAACTGACGGGCGCGAGCGACAAGCTCGACGCGTTCATCGAAGCGATCGATGCGACCGCGATTCTCGAGACCGTCCGTACGGGCGGCTCGGGCATTGGGCGCGGAGAGCGCATTCTGAAGGTGTGACCCGACCACAGTCGATCTTGCACCGGAACCTGACCGGATGCGTCCTTAATCGCATCCGGTGCAGCAAAAGCTAATAGCAGTACCGATATTCACCAGACTCTCGCCAAGGAACCAACATGAAAGTTTTCTACGACAAGGACGCCGATCTCTCCCTCATCAAGGGCAAGCAGGTCACGATCATCGGTTACGGCTCGCAAGGCCACGCACACGCGCTGAACCTGAAGGACAGCGGCGTGAACGTCACGGTCGGTCTGCGCAAGAACGGCGCATCGTGGAGCAAGGCTGAGAACGCCGGCCTGCAGGTCAAGGAAGTGGCCGAAGCGGTGAAGAACGCCGACGTCGTCATGATGCTCCTGCCCGACGAGCAGATCGCCGATGTCTACGCGAAGGAAGTCCACGCGAACATCAAGAACGGCGCAGCGCTTGCGTTCGCCCACGGCTTCAACGTGCACTACGGCCAGGTGATCCCGCGCGCGGATCTGGACGTCATCATGATCGCCCCGAAGGCGCCGGGCCACACGGTTCGCGGCACGTACTCGCAAGGCGGCGGCGTGCCCCACCTGATCGCTGTCCACCAGGACAAGTCGGGCGCAGCGCGTGACATCGCTCTGTCGTACGCGGCAGCGAACGGCGGCGGCCGTGCCGGCATCATCGAAACGAACTTCCGCGAAGAAACCGAAACCGACCTGTTCGGCGAACAAGCCGTGCTGTGCGGCGGTACGGTCGACCTGATCAAGGCTGGCTTCGAAACGCTGGTCGAAGCGGGCTACGCGCCGGAAATGGCCTACTTCGAGTGCCTGCACGAACTGAAGCTGATCGTCGACCTGATCTATGAAGGCGGCATCGCCAACATGAACTACTCGATTTCGAACAACGCCGAGTACGGCGAGTACGTGACGGGCCCGCGCGTCATCACGGCCGAGACGAAGAAGGTCATGAAGGAAGTCCTGAAGGACATCCAGACCGGCGAATACGCCAAGAGCTTCATCCTGGAAAACAAGGCCGGCGCACCGACGCTGCAATCGCGCCGCCGCCTCGGCGCCGAGCACCAGATCGAAGTGGTCGGTGCAAAGCTGCGCGCGATGATGCCGTGGATCGCCGCGAACAAGCTGGTCGACCAGTCGAAGAACTAATCTGACGGTATTAATCTGACTGCGTGTACGGTTTTTTGCCGACACTCATCAGTTTGACCTGAGTCAGACCCGAAAAAGCCGCCCAGGTGGGATGAACCCTGGGCGGCTTTTGCTATCCTACGGTTTTCAAAATAACAGCGAAGCCACCATGAATTACCCTCATCCGATCATCGCGCGCGAAGGCTGGCCGTTCATCGCCATTGCGGCCGTCGTGGCGCTCTTGATCCATGCGGTCGCAGGCTTCGGACTCGCATGGCCCTTCTGGCTGATCCTGATCTTCGTCGTCCAGTTTTTCCGCGATCCGCCGCGCCCGATCCCGAGCCAGGCCAACGCCGTGCTGTGCCCGGCGGACGGCCGCATCGTCGCTGTGGAAACCGCGCACGACCCGTATGCAAACCGTGAAGCGCTCAAGATCAGCGTGTTCATGAACGTCTTCAACGTCCACTCGCAACGTTCGCCCGTGGACGGCGCCGTCGCCAAGGTCGAGTACTTTCCGGGCGCGTACCTGAACGCCGCCATCGACAAGGCTTCGACCGAGAACGAGCGCAATGCCGTGGTGCTGACGATGGCCGACGGCACGACCGTCACCTCGGTGCAGATCGCGGGCCTCATCGCGCGCCGCATTCTCTGCTACGTGCGTGCCGGTGAGCCGCTGTCGCGCGGCCAGCGCTATGGCTTCATCCGCTTCGGCTCGCGCGTCGACGTCTACCTGCCCGTGGGCAGCCGCCCGCGCGTGTCGATTGGCGAGAAGGTGTCCGCCTCGTCGACGATCCTCGCCGAACTGCCGACCCAATCGGCATAAAGGAGGGCTGCGATGGCCGGATTCAAACAGCGTCGACCCCGTAACCCCGCCGGCGGGCCGCTGCCGCGGCCGTTCCGGCGCAACAAGGCCGTCCAGGAGCCCATGGGCGTCGCCGCGAACCGGCGCGCGGCGCGCCAGGAGTTCCTGAAGAAGCGCGGCATCTACCTGCTGCCCAACGCGTTCACCACGGCGGCGCTCTTCTGCGGCTTCTTCGCGGTCGTGCAGGCCATGAACGTGCGCTTCGAGGTGGCGGCCATCGCCATTTTCGTGGCGATGGTGCTCGACGGCATGGACGGGCGCGTGGCCCGCATGACGCACTCGCAAAGCGCGTTCGGCGAGCAGTTCGACAGCCTTTCGGACATGGTGTCGTTCGGCGTGGCGCCCGCGCTCGTGATGTACGAGTGGGTGCTCAAGGATCTCGGGCGCTGGGGGTGGCTGGCGGCATTCGTCTACTGTTCGGGCGCGGCGCTGCGTCTTGCGCGCTTCAACACGAACATCGGCGTGGTGGACAAGCGCTTCTTCCAGGGCCTGCCGAGCCCGGCTGCGGCCGCGCTCATCGCCGGCTTCGTCTGGCTCGCCACCGACAACCGCGTGCCCGTGAAGCTCTCGTGGCTGCCGTGGGTGGCGTTCGTCCTGACGATTTACGCCGGCGTGACGATGGTGTCCAACGCGCCGTTCTACAGCGGCAAGGCGCTCGACGTGCGCCATCGCGTGCCGTTCGCGGCCACGCTGCTCGTGGTGGTGGCGTTCGTGCTGGTTTCGTCCGATCCGCCGCTGATGCTGTTCGGCCTGTTCGTGCTCTACGGCCTCTCGGGCTACGTGTTCTGGGCGTACCAGGCCGTGCGCGGACGCTCGAACCCGGCGCGTTCGTCGCCGCGCGAGCGGTAGGGCGCGGGTGCGGGAGGGCTGCAAAGGGGCTGCGCGCGAGCGCGGCCCTTTTTCTTTTTGCGCGCGCCCACGCGGTTGCCCGGGCTGGTCTCTTCCAATTGCGCTATCGGCGGATTCCGGCTATAGTCGGCGGCATGGACACCATCCAGTTCCCCCTCTCTTCTCTTCAAGCCGGCGCGCTACTAAGCACGCTAGCGCTAGCGCGCCTGCCGCGCTGATCTCGCTCGCCCTCCGTAAGCCTCGTTCATTGTCAGCGTCGCCATCGGTGGCGCGAACACCCAAAATCCGTTTTAGACATTGAACAAGTCCCCCTGGAGACCCGAAATGGCAGCAGACAAGCTCATCATCTTCGATACGACCCTGCGTGACGGCGAGCAGTCGCCCGGTGCGTCGATGACGAAGGAAGAGAAAATCCGCATCGCGAAGCAACTCGAGCGCATGAAGGTCGACATCATCGAAGCCGGCTTCGCGGCCAGCTCGAACGGCGACTTCGACGCGATCCACACGATCGCCGGCATGGTGAAAGACAGCACGATCTGTTCGCTCGCCCGCGCGAACGACAAGGACATCCAGCGCGCCGCCGATGCGCTCAAGCCCGCCGACCACTTTCGTATCCACACGTTCATCGCCACCTCGGCGCTGCACATGGAGAAGAAGCTGCGCATGTCGCCCGAGCAGGTGCTCGAGCAGGCGAAGCTCGCGGTGCGTTTCGCGCGCAAGTTCACGAGCGACGTGGAGTTCTCGCCCGAAGACGGCAGCCGCTCGGACATGGACTTCCTGTGCCGCGTGCTCGAAGCCGTGATCAACGAAGGCGCGACCACGATCAATATCGCCGATACGGTCGGCTACGGCGTTCCCGAGCTGTACGGCAACCTCGTGAAGACGCTGCGCGAGCGCATTCCGAACTCGGACAAGGCCGTTTTCTCGGTGCACTGTCACAACGACCTCGGCATGGCCGTGGCGAATTCGCTGGCCGGCGTGCAGATCGGCGGCGCGCGCCAGGTGGAGTGCACGATCAACGGTCTCGGCGAGCGCGCGGGCAACACCTCGCTCGAAGAAATCGTGATGGCCGTGAAGACCCGCAAGGACTACTTCGGTCTCGATCTCGGCATCGACACCACGCAGATCGTGCCGGCTTCGAAGCTCGTTTCGCAGATCACCGGTTTCGTCGTGCAGCCGAACAAGGCCGTGGTCGGCGCCAACGCCTTCGCGCACGCCTCGGGCATCCACCAGGACGGCGTGCTCAAGGCGCGCGACACCTACGAGATCATGCGCGCGGAAGACGTGGGCTGGAGCGCGAACAAGATCGTGCTCGGCAAGCTCTCGGGCCGAAACGCATTCAAGCAGCGTCTGCAGGAACTGGGCATCCAGCTCGACAGCGAAGGCGAACTGAACAACGCGTTCGCACGCTTCAAGGAACTGGCGGACCGCAAGTCCGAAATCTTCGACGAAGACATCATCGCGATCGTCACGGAAGAGTCGGCCCAGGCGCAGGATCAGGAGCACTTCAAGTTCATCTCGCTCGCGCAGCACTCGGAAACGGGTGAGCGTCCGCACGCACGCGTCGTGTTCTCGGCCGACGGCAAGGAAGTGACCGGCGAAGCCGCGGGCAACGGCCCGGTGGACGCCACGCTCAACGCGATCGAAACCGAAGTGGGCAGCGGCTCGGAGCTTTTGCTGTACTCGGTGAACGCGATCACGACGGGCACCCAGGCGCAGGGCGAAGTGACGGTGCGTCTCTCGAAGGCCGGCCGCATCGTCAATGGCGTGGGCACCGATCCGGATATCGTCGCCGCTTCGGCGAAGGCGTATATCTCGGCGCTCAACAAGCTCTACTCGGGCGACAAGGTCAATCCGCAGCGCTCCGAAACGGTTTGAGCGGTTGCGAGGCATCTTGCCTCGCATCGCACAGCCGATGAAAAACCCCCGGCTCGCAAGAGCGCGGGGGTTTTGTTTTTTGCGGCGCCGGGGCCGCTGCGGCCAAAGCAATCAGAACAGGCTGCGGCGATCCGGATCGTGCAGCGGATCGGGCGTCTTCTGCGTGAGCCGCAGAATGCCCTGGTCGTCGAAGTAGAAGCTGTAGAGCATGTACCAGACGTTGTCTTCGAGGTAGCGGTAGGTCCACGCTTCCTTCTTCATCAGCGGGAAGTAGGAGGTTTCGACCGGGCGGCCGAAGTTCACGAGCACGTCGCTGCGCGTCCATTTGCCGATTTGCGCGCGATAGAACTCGTTGGGCTGCAGCACCTGGCGCACGTTCACGACGCGGCCGCTGGCGTCGATGTCGGCGGCCGTGGTGACTTCGCCCATCGGCTGGGTCGGCCACATCAGGCGCTTGCCGCCGTCGGGCAGGTCGTAGGTTTCAGCCGGCGGGCCGAAGCGGGCGATCACGGACTGCGCGTCGTCGCCTGCATGGAATTGTTGCCACGGCTGGGCGCAGCCGGCGAGCGCGAGTGCGCCCACGCCCGCGAGGAGCCCGAGACGCAAGCGGCGCGAGGCGAGGCGCACGGGTGTTGCGAGCGAGGTTGAGAGGCGCGTGAACATGATGTCCCCCGATGGCAAGGTTTCAATGACCGCCGTGAATGTGGAACCCTTATTTTGACACGGCGCGAGACGCTCGCGGGGCGGCCCCGTCCGGGCAGGCGGTGGATCGCGGCCTTGCCGTCGCCCCGCCTTGCGGCCTATGATCCGCGCTTCGAATGACAATCGGGCTGGCATCAAACAATGAGAGTAAAGCGCATGACGGCACGCACGACGCGTGCGGCCGCGATCATGGTCGGCGTGACGGCGCTGGCGGCAGGCCTTGGGGCCGCAGCCGGCGCACAGGCGGATGAGGCGCCGACCGGCAAGCCGATCCAGCTCGCGCTCATCGAAGGCATGTCCGGCCCCTTCGCGGACGCGGGCGCGGCCGTCGAGCGCAATCTGCGCTTCGGCGTGGAGCGCGTCAATGCGCGCGGCGGCGTCGTGCTGCGTGATGGGGCGCATCCGCTCGAACTGGTGACGCTCGACAGCAAGGGCAGCCCCGAGGCGGCGCTCGTGCAGCTGCGCATGGCGCAGGACCGCCACATCGGCTATGTCATGCAGGGCAACAGCTCGGCGGTGGCGGCTGCGCTCGAGTCGGCGGTCGATCGCCAGGCCACGCGCGATCCGCAGAACCGCGAGCTCTTCCTCAACTATTCCGCAGACGACCCCGCGCTCACCAACGCGAATTGCAGCTTCTGGCATTTCCGCTTCGACGCGCACGCGGGCATGCGCATGGACGCGCTCGCGGACGTGATCGCCGCGGACAAGTCGGTGAAGAAGGTCTATCTGCTCAACCAGGACTACAGCTTCGGCCACGATGTGACCACGCTCGCCCGCGCCGCGCTGGCGAAGGACCGTCCGGACATCGCCATCGTCGGCGACGAGTTCCACCCCATTGGCCGCGTGAAGGACTTCGCGCCGTATATCGCCAAGATTCGCGCCGCGGGCGCCGACGCCGTCATCACGGGAAACTGGGGCAATGACCTCACGCTGCTCGTGAAGGCTGCACGCGAGCAGGGCCTCGACGCGAAGTTCTACACCTTCTACGGCAACAGCCTCGGCGCGCCGGCGGCGCTGGGCGACGCGGGCGTGAAGCGCGTAATCGCCGTGGCCGACTGGCATCCGAACGCGGGCGGTGCGGCTTCCGACGCGTGGTACAAGTCCTTCCGGGCACGCTATCCGGCAGCGAAGGACGACTACCCGGTGCTCCGCATGTCGATGATGGTGGAGATGCTCGCTCAGGCTATGACGAAGGCGGGCACGGCCGACCCCGCGGCGGTCGCGAAGGCGCTGGAGGGCATGCGCTTCGACAATGGCTTTCACCCCATGTGGATGCGCGCCGACGACCACCAGGTGATCCAGCCCCTTTACGTCATGGAGATGGACAGGCAGGGCACGCCCGGCGTGCGCAACGACAACGAGGGTTCCGGCTACGGCTTTCGCACGGTGCTGGCGCTGCCCGCGCAGCAGACCGTGCCCGCCACGGTCTGCCAGATGAAGCGGCCTTGACAGCGTCCCTTACAAGCGGTTTCGCGGCAATTCGGGGCTGTGCTACAATACGCCCCTTGTCGCGAACCTGCGGCAAGACAATCACGCAGTCAGAACCAAGCCACGGCACGGCCTTTCTTCCGTGACCGCTCGTTTGTTTTAAAGGAAAAGCAAAATGTCCGTAGCAGATATCAAGAAGTCCGACGTCGTCGCGCAATTCGCGCGCGGCACCAACGACACGGGATCGCCCGAAGTTCAGGTTGCACTCCTGACGTCGCGTATCAACGAACTGACTGGCCACTTCAAGTCGCACGCGAAGGACCACCACAGCCGCCGCGGTCTGCTGCGCATGGTGAGCCGCCGCCGTAAGCTGCTCGATTACCTGAAGGGCAAGGATGCTGATCGTTACCGCGCGCTGATCGAGAAGCTGGGTCTGCGTAAGTAATCGGAAGGTCTTCCGCAAAGATGCCTGTGTCAGTTCCACTGATGCAGGCATTTTGTTTTTTGAACGGTGCGCTTCATGCTGCTTTTCAGGCTGCTTCGATGCAAAAAACACCGGTCGGAAACACAAGGCATCACCACGTAGCACCAGCAGTACAAGCAGCAGGGCCGGGCCTCCGGGCAGAGCTTTGTGTCATTCCAGCAGATCGTACGCGGCGATGCGTCACAGCCGCACTGCAACCGTTTTGCAACCTCGCGATCCGCTGGAATGGCATAACACTCCTCTTCCTGCGCGGTGCCGGAGCCTGTCTTGCCGCATCGTCCGCGTGTGCGGGCGGCGCATAACAAATGAGTAAGGAGTGAGTGACCATGACCATGTTCAATAAAGTCGTGAAGGAATTCAAATGGGGCCAGCACAACGTGCGCCTCGAAACGGGTGAGATCGCCCGTCAGGCCAGCGGTGCTGTCATCGTCGACGTCGAAGACACCGTCGTGCTCGCGACCGTCGTCGGCGCGAAGACCGCCAAACCGGGTCAGGACTTCTTCCCGCTCACCGTCGACTACATCGAAAAGACCTATTCGGCCGGCAAGATCCCGGGCGGCTTCTTCCGCCGCGAAGGCCGTCCGTCGGAAGGCGAAACGCTGATCTCGCGCCTGATCGACCGTCCGCTGCGCCCGCTTTTCCCGGAAGGCTATTACAACGAAGTCCAGGTCGTGATCCACGTCCTGTCGATCAACCCGGAAGTCCCGGCTGACATCCCCGCGCTGATCGGCGCGTCGGCTGCGCTGGCGATCTCGGGTCTGCCGTTCAACGGCCCGGTGGGCGCCGCACGCGTGGCCTACATCAACAACGAGTACGTGCTCAACCCGACGCGCGCCCAGATCAAGGAATCGCGCCTCGACCTCGTCGTGGCTGGTACCGAGCGCGCCGTGCTGATGGTGGAATCGGAAGCCGACCAACTGCCGGAAGACGTGATGCTCGGCGCGGTCGTGTTCGGCCACGAGCAGATGCAAACGGCCATCGACGCGATCCACGAACTGGTGCGTGATGGCGGCAAGCCCGAGTGGGACTGGACGCCGGCGCCGAAGGACGAAGCGCTCATCGCACGCGTCACGGCCATCGCCAACGACAACCTGCTCGCCGCGTACCAACTGCGCGACAAGCAGCAGCGTTCGGCCAAGCTGAAGGAAGTCTACGCAGCGACGTCGGCCAAGCTCGAAGAAGAAGCGGCTGCGGCCGGCACGACGGCGGCCGACAAGGCCACCGTCGGCAACATCGTGTTCGACCTCGAAGCGAAGATCGTCCGCTCGCAGATCCTGAACGGCGAGCCGCGTATCGACGGCCGCGACACGCGCACGGTGCGCCCGATCGAAATCCGCACGGGCGTGCTGCCGCGCACCCACGGTTCGGCGCTCTTCACGCGCGGCGAAACGCAGGCGCTGGTCGTCGCGACGCTCGGCACCAAGGGCGACGAGCAGATCATCGACGCGCTCGAAGGCGAGTACCGCGACCGCTTCATGCTCCACTACAACATGCCCCCGTTCGCGACCGGCGAGACGGGCCGTGTCGGCTCGCCCAAGCGCCGTGAAATCGGCCACGGCCGTCTCGCCAAGCGCGCGCTGGTCGCGTGCCTGCCGAGCGCCGAAGAGTTCGGCTACTCGATCCGCGTCGTTTCGGAAATCACCGAGTCGAACGGTTCGTCGTCGATGGCTTCGGTGTGCGGCGGCTGCCTCGCGCTGATGGACGCCGGCGTGCCGATGAAGGCGCACGTCGCCGGCATCGCGATGGGCCTGATCCTCGAAGGCAACAAGTTCGCCGTGCTGACCGACATCCTCGGCGACGAAGATCACCTCGGCGACATGGACTTCAAGGTGGCGGGTACGGAAGCTGGCGTGACCGCGCTGCAAATGGACATCAAGATCCAGGGCATCACCAAGGAAATCATGCAGGTCGCGCTCGCGCAGGCGAAGGAAGGCCGCATGCACATCCTCGGCAAGATGACCTCGGCCGTGTCGGGTGTGAACACCGAACTGTCGGCGTACGCTCCGCGCATGATCACGATCAAGATCAACCCGGAAAAGATCCGCGACGTGATCGGCAAGGGCGGTTCGGTGATCCGCGCGCTGACGGAAGAAACGGGCACGACCATCGATATCTCCGACGACGGCGTCGTGACCATCGCTTCGACGTCGAGCGAAGGCATGGCCGAAGCGAAGAAGCGCATCGAAAACATCACGGCCGAAATCGAAGTGGGCCAGGTGTACGAAGGCGCGGTCCTCAAGCTGCTGGACTTCGGCGCGATCGTGAACCTGCTGCCCGGCAAGGATGGTCTGCTGCATATCTCCGAGATCGCCAACGAGCGTATCAAGGACATCAACGACTATCTGAAGGAAGGCCAGGTCGTGAAGGTCAAGGTCATCCAGACGGACGAGAAGGGCCGCGTGCGCCTGTCCGCCAAGGCGCTGCTTAACGAGCAAGCGAATGGCGGCGCACCGCAAGGCGAGCCGCAGCAGTAAAGCGGTAAGCTCCAACGGCCGGCAGCGTGCAAAACGCGCCGGCCGTTTTTTATGACAATGAGGGTGAATGGCAGTGCGCATGCGTCAATCCTGTCGCGTGCGCAGCGCCATCCAGACGGGGCGCGAAGCGCTGAGGAGACGCGAGATGAAGGCAGTCGAGATTACGGAATTCGGTGCGCCGGACGTGCTCAAGCTGGCGGAACGGCCAACTCCCGAGCCGAAGGCCGGCGAAGTGCTGATCAAGGTGAGCGCCTCGGGCGTGAACCGTCCCGACGTGTTCCAGCGCAAGGGCTCGTATGCGCCGCCGCCGGGCATTTCCGATCTGCCGGGACTCGAGGTGGCGGGCGAGATCGTCGGTGGCTCGATCGACGAGAAGACCAATCCGTTCGGCCTGAAGATCGGTGATCGCGTGTGCGCGCTGATCGCGGGCGGCGGTTACGCCGAATATGCGGTCGCGCCGCTCGGGCAATGCCTGCCGGTGCCGCAGGGGCTCACCGATGTCGAGGCGGCTTCGCTGCCCGAAACGTTCTTCACAGTCTGGAGCAACGTATTCCAGCGCGCCTACCTGGGCCAGGGCGAGGGCGGCGAGAACGAGACGCTGCTCGTGCAGGGCGGCTCGAGCGGCATCGGCGTGACGGCGATCCAGATCGCGCATGCCCTCGGCTTTCGCGTATTCGCCACCGCGGGCTCGGACGACAAGTGCCGCGCTTGTGAAGCGCTCGGCGCCGACCGCGCCATCAACTACCGCACCAGCGATTTCGTGGAGGTCGTGAAGGCGCTCACGAACGACCGCGGCGTGGACGTGATTCTCGACATGGTGGCCGGCGGCTACGTGGCGCGCGAGCTGTCCGCGCTGGCGACCGGCGGACGCATCGTGCTCATCGCGACGCTCGGCGGCTCCAAGGCCGAACTCAACATGGGCGAGATCCTGCGCCGCCGGCTCACGGTGACCGGTTCGACGCTGCGTGCGCGATCCGTCGAGTTCAAGGCCCGGATCGCTCAGGAGCTCAAGGCGAAGGTCTGGCCCCTCATCGAAGAGGGACGCATCAAACCCGTCGTGTTTCGCGTATTTCCCGCCGCACAGGCCGCTGAGGCCCATGCGTTGATGGAAAGCAGCGAGCATATCGGCAAGATCATGCTCGACTGGAGTAGCGCGGCGTGAGCGCGCGTCGGCAGGAGCGATCCGCTCCTGCTTGATTTTTCGGGATTTTTTTCGCGTATTTTTTGTGCATCCCGGGCGGGGCGGTTTGACCCGTCTGGTTTTCACGCAGTAAAATTATGTGTTTTGCGTCCGCTTTTAACCGCAACCGGAACAATGACGAAACAACGATCGAAGCTCGTAGTCGGTAACTGGAAGATGCATGGCCGCCTCGCGGCCAATGCGGCACTGCTGGAAGGCGTTGCACGCGGCGCGCAGGCGCTGCCCCAGGACGTGCACGTGGGTGTGTGCGTGCCGTTCGCGTATCTCGCGCAGGCGCAGGCACTGCTCGGCGGCAGCCGGGTTCAGTGGGGCGCACAGGACGTTTCGGCGCACGAGCAGGGCGCCTATACGGGCGAAGTCGCGGCAGGCATGGTTGCCGACTTCGAGGCCACGTTTGCGATCGTTGGTCACTCGGAACGCCGCGCTTACCACGGCGAAAGTTCCGAATGCGTCGCTGTGAAGGCGCAGCGCGCGCTTGCGGCGGGCCTCACGCCTATCGTCTGCGTGGGTGAAACGCTCGAAGAACGCGAGTCGGGCGCGACTGAGCGCGTGGTCGGCGCACAGATCGACGCCGTGCTGGCCGCGCTGTCGATCGAAGAGGCCGCGCGTATCGTCGTCGCTTACGAGCCGGTTTGGGCGATCGGCACGGGCAAGAGCGCGAGCTCGGAGCAGGCTCAGCAGGTCCATGCGTTCCTGCGTGCCCGCCTCGCGGCCAAGGGCGCGCAAGTCGCGGACGTGCCGCTGCTCTACGGCGGCAGCGTGAAGCCGGAAAATGCGGCGGAGCTATTCCGTCAGGCCGACATCGACGGCGGCCTGATCGGCGGTGCGTCGCTGAAAGAGGGTGATTTCCTCGCGATCTGCGTGGCCGCTGCGGCGGGCGCCAGCATCGCGAGCTAAAGGCTTGCGCACGAAGCATTCGAACTAAAACGCGTCGTGCGGGCTGCTTATGCGTCTGCTCCGGGAGGGGCGGGCGTTCAACCAGGACTCAGGTGAGTGTGATGCTGTATTTGAAAACGTTGATTATCGTCGTCCAGCTTCTGTCGGCGCTCGGGGTGATCGGCCTCGTCTTGCTGCAGCACGGCAAAGGCGCGGACATGGGCGCCGCATTCGGCAGCGGCGCGTCGGGCAGCCTGTTCGGCGCGAGCGGTTCCGCGAACTTCCTTTCGCGCACTACGGCAGTTCTCGCAACGGTGTTTTTCTGCTCCACCCTTGCGTTAACTTACCTGGGGTCGTATCATGCGAAGCCTTCGGCGGGCGTGCTTGGCGCTTCGGTTTCAGCCCCGGTCGTAGCCTCGGCGCCGGCTGCTTCGGCGCCGGTTGCACCTGCTCCTGGCGCATCCGCTCCGGCGGCGGCTTCGCCGGCTGCAGCAGCCTCGCAACCCGGCAGCGACGTTCCGAAATAAGTTTGAAAAACCTGTTTTGTGCGTTGAACAACGAACGGAAACAAGTTAGAATCTAAGTCTTGAAGCGATTCGCGGGTTGCAAGATTTTGTTGTCCCGGATTGCATGTAGTGCCGACGTGGTGAAATTGGTAGACACGCTATCTTGAGGGGGTAGTGGCGAAAGCTGTGCGAGTTCGAGTCTCGCCGTCGGCACCAATGTTATCTAAAAAATGCCAGCCGCTTGCTTCAGCTTCGGCTGGCATTTTTGCTTCTTACGTCGTGTTCGTCTTCTGTTCGCAGCGCGAAGTACGTGAAGTGATTCCCGCGGAGCGACGCAAGTTCCAGCGGAACCTCAGAACCAACCGATATAGAGGATAGCCTTGAACCTCGCTGCCTATTTCCCCGTCCTTCTGTTCCTCCTCGTGGGTGTTGGTCTGGGCATAGCGCTAGTGACAATCGGCAAGGTCCTCGGTCCCAACCGGCCAGACAGCGAAAAAAATTCGCCGTACGAGTGCGGCTTCGAAGCCTTCGAAGACGCCCGAATGAAGTTCGACGTACGCTACTACCTGGTCGCCATCCTTTTCATCATCTTCGACCTCGAAACGGCGTTCCTGTTTCCGTGGGGTGTGGCCCTGCGCGACATCGGCTGGCCGGGCTTCCTGTCGATGATGCTGTTTCTGCTCGAATTCCTGCTGGGCTTTGCCTACATCTGGAAGAAGGGTGGTCTCGACTGGGAATAATGGGTTAATCGCCGGATTGCATGGGCGGCACTGCGGGGAAACTGTGGGCTGTCCGTCTGGAGTGGAAAGCACATGAGTATCGAAGGGGTCTTGAAGGAAGGGTTTGTCACCACTACGGCTGACAAGCTGATCAACTGGACGCGCACTGGCTCGCTGTGGCCGATGACGTTCGGTCTGGCGTGTTGCGCGGTCGAGATGATGCACGCGGGCGCGGCCCGTTATGACCTTGACCGTTTCGGCGTAGTGTTTCGTCCGAGCCCGCGTCAGTCGGACGTCATGATCGTCGCCGGCACGCTCTGCAACAAGATGGCGCCGGCGCTGCGCAAGGTCTACGACCAGATGGCCGAGCCGCGCTGGGTCATTTCGATGGGGTCGTGCGCCAACGGCGGCGGCTACTACCACTATTCGTATTCGGTCGTGCGCGGTTGTGATCGCATCGTGCCGGTCGACGTCTATGTGCCGGGATGCCCGCCGACAGCGGAAGCCCTGGTCTACGGGGTGATCCAGTTGCAGGCGAAGATTCGCCGCACCAGCACCATCGCCCGTCAATAAAGGCCGCGAGCCTCCCCACAATATGGCAAGCAAACTCGAGACCCTGAAAGCGAACCTCGAAGCGGCCCTCGGCGCGCGCATCGTCAGCCTCACCGAGGCGCTCGGCGAGCTGACGCTGGTCGTCAAGGCGGGCGAGTCCCTCGCGGTGGCCAAGGAGCTGCGCGACAATCCCTCGCTGCGCTTCGAGCAACTGGTCGACCTGTGCGGTGTCGACTACCAGACCTTCGGCGACGGCGCCTGGGAAGGCCCGCGCTTCGCCGCGGTGTCGCATCTGCTGTCGCTCGCGAACAACTGGCGCGTGCGCCTGCGCGTGTTCGCGCCGGACGACGAAGTGCCTATCGTGCCCTCGCTCGTCGAGATCTGGAATTCGGCCAACTGGTACGAGCGCGAGGCGTTCGACCTGTTCGGCATCGTCTTCGAAGGCCACCCCGACCTGCGCCGCATCCTGACCGACTACGGTTTCATCGGCCATCCGTTCCGCAAGGACTTCCCGGTTTCGGGCTATGTCGAAATGCGTTACGACCCGGAGCAGAAGCGCGTGGTCTATCAGCCCGTCACGATCGAGCCGCGCGAGATCACGCCGCGTGTGATCCGCGAAGATCGCTACGGCGGTCTGAAGAAACACTAAGAGGGTCGCATGTCAGAGATCAAGAACTACACGCTCAACTTCGGCCCGCAGCACCCGGCAGCGCACGGTGTGCTGCGCCTCGTGCTCGAGCTCGACGGCGAAGTGATCCAGCGCGCCGATCCGCACATCGGCCTGCTGCATCGCGCGACCGAAAAACTCGCCGAGAGCAAGACGTTCATTCAGTCGGTGCCGTACATGGACCGTCTCGACTACGTGTCGATGATGGTCAACGAGCACGGCTATGTGCTCGCCATCGAAAAGCTGCTCGGCATTGAAGTGCCGATCCGCGCGAAGTACATCCGCGTGCTGTTCGACGAAGTCACGCGCGTGCTGAACCACCTCATGTGGATCGGCTCGCACGCGCTCGACGTCGGCGCGATGGCGGTGTTCCTCTACGCGTTCCGCGAGCGCGAAGACCTGATGGACGTCTACGAGGCGGTCTCGGGTGCGCGCATGCACGCGGCTTACTACCGTCCGGGCGGCGTGTATCGCGATCTGCCTGACGCAATGCCGCAATACAAGGCGTCGAAGATCCACAACGAGAAGGCGCTCGCCCGCATGAACGAGGCGCGCCAGGGCTCGGTGCTGGACTTCATCGACGACTTCTTCACGCGCTTCCCCGGTTGCGTCGACGAGTACGAAACGCTCCTCACCGACAACCGTATCTGGAAGCAGCGTCTGGTCGGCATCGGCGTGGTGAGCCCCGAGCGCGCCATGCAGCTTGGTCTCACGGGCGCGATGCTGCGCGGTTCGGGCATCGAATGGGATCTGCGCAAGAAGCAGCCGTACGAAGTCTACGACCAGATGGACTTCGACATTCCGGTGGGCGTGAACGGCGACTGCTACGACCGCTATCTCGTGCGCGTCGAGGAAATGCGTCAGTCCACCCGCATTGCGAAACAGTGCATTGAGTGGCTGCGCAAGAATCCGGGCCCCGTGATGATCGACAATCACAAGGTTGCGCCGCCCTCGCGCGTGAACATGAAGTCGAACATGGAAGAGCTGATTCACCACTTCAAGCTCTTCACGGAAGGCTTCCACGTGCCCGAAGGCGAGGCGTACGCTGCCGTCGAACATCCGAAGGGTGAATTCGGCATCTACCTGGTGTCAGATGGCGCGAACAAGCCGTATCGTCTGAAGATCCGTGCGCCGGGCTATGCCCACCTGTCCGCGCTCGATGAAATGGCGCGCGGCCACATGATTGCCGACGCGGTCACGATCATCGGCACGCAGGACATCGTGTTCGGTGAAATCGACCGCTAGGGCGGCGCGCAGTAAGGTACGCCCGGTCCCGGGCGCACGCAGCATGGAACGCCACGTCTGCCGCAGCGAATGTATGAGAATGCGCGGCAGGTTTTCGTTCGGTAGGAATTGAAAGAGTCGTGTCTGAAAATGATCTCAGCTGAAGGCCTGAAAGAAATCGATCGCGCGTTGACGAAGTACCCCGCCGATCAACGACAGTCCGCCGTGATGGCGGCTTTGGCCGTTGCTCAGGAAGAGCATGGCTGGCTGTCTCCCGAAATCATGCAGTTCGTGGCCGACTACATCGGCATGCCGCCTGTCGCGGTCCAGGAAGTGGCCACGTTCTACACGATGTTCGAGACCACGCCGGTCGGCAAGCACAAGATCACGCTCTGCACGAATCTGCCGTGCCAGCTCGGCCCGGAAGGCGGCTCGGAGAGCGCCGCCGAATACCTGAAGCAGAAGCTCGGAATCGACTTCGGCGAAACCACGCCCGACGGCAAGTTCACCTTGAAAGAAGGTGAATGCATGGGCGCGTGCGGCGATGCACCGGTGATGCTCGTGAACAATCACCGCATGTGCAGCTTCATGAGCCGCGAGAAGATCGACCAGCTGCTCGAGGAGCTTTCGAAATGACTTCGTTGCACGACCGTCACATCAAACCGCTGATTCTCGCGGGCCTCAACGGCGAGAACTGGCATCTCGAAGACTACGTCGCGCGCGGCGGCTACAAGCAGCTGCGCCGTATTCTCGAAGAAAAGATTCCGCCCGAGCAGGTGATCGCCGACGTGAAGGCGAGCGGTCTGCGCGGCCGCGGCGGCGCGGGCTTCCCGACCGGCCTGAAATGGAGCTTCATGCCGCGTCAGTTCCCGGGGCAGAAGTATCTCGTCTGCAACTCGGACGAGGGCGAGCCTGGCACGTTCAAGGACCGCGACATCCTGCGCTGGAATCCGCATAGCGTGATCGAAGGCATGGCCATCGGCGCGTACGCGATGGGCATCACCGTCGGCTACAACTACATCCATGGCGAGATTTTCGAGGTGTATCGCCGCTTCGAGGCTGCGCTGGAAGAAGCGCGCCAGGCGGGCTACCTCGGCGACAACATTCTCGGCACGGACTTCTCGTTCCAGCTGCACGCGCACCATGGCTATGGCGCGTACATCTGCGGCGAGGAAACCGCGCTGCTCGAGTCGCTCGAAGGCAAGAAGGGCCAGCCGCGCTTCAAGCCGCCGTTCCCGGCGAGCTTCGGCGTGTACGGCAAGCCGACCACGATCAACAACACCGAGACCTTCGCAGCCGTCCCGTTCCTGTTGACCGTCGGTCCGCAGACGTACATGGAACTCGGCAAGCCGAACAACGGCGGCACGAAGATCTTCTCGATCTCGGGCGACGTGGAGCGTCCGGGCAACTACGAGATCCCGCTCGGCACCCCGTTCGCGAAGCTCATGGAACTGGCCGGCGGCGTGCGCGGCGGCAAGAAGCTGAAGGCCGTGATTCCGGGCGGCTCGTCGGCGCCGGTCATTCCGGGCGACCTGATGATGCAGACGGACATGGACTATGACTCCATCGCCAAGCAGGGCTCGATGCTCGGCTCGGGCGCCGTCATCGTCATGGACGAAACGCGCTGCATGGTGCGCTCGCTGCTGCGCCTCTCGTACTTCTATTACGAAGAGTCGTGCGGCCAGTGCACGCCGTGCCGCGAAGGCACGGGCTGGCTGTATCGCGTGGTGAACCGTATCGAGCACGGCGAAGGCCGCCAGGAAGACCTGGATCTGCTGAACTCGGTGGCGGGCAACATCATGGGCCGCACGATCTGCGCGCTCGGCGACGCGGCGGCCATGCCGGTGCGCGGCATGCTCAAGCATTACTGGGACGAATTCGAATATCACGTGCACAACAAGCGTTGTCTGGTCGGCGGTCATGCCGGCTCGCACGCGGCCTCGGAGACGGTGGCCGCCTGACAGGCGAAGAGACAGCATGTTGTGCGCGAACCGCGTAGCACGACGCAACGACGCAACGGCGCAGTGACGGGGAATGCTGCTGTGAAATTGAGCGGTAACAGGTTAGGGACGATTAACCATCATGGTTGAACTTGAAATAGACGGCAAGAAGGTGCAGGTGCCCGAGGGCAGCATGGTGATCCAGGCTGCTCAGCGCGTGGACACGTACATCCCGCACTTCTGCTATCACAAGAAGCTCTCCATCGCGGCCAACTGCCGGATGTGTCTCGTCGATGTGGAGAAGATGCCGAAGGCCGTGCCCGCATGCGCGACGCCGGTGTCGCAAGGCATGGTCGTGCGCACCATGTCGGACAAGGCCGTGCAGGGTCAGCAAGCCGTGATGGAATTCCTGCTGATCAACCACCCGCTCGACTGCCCGATCTGCGATCAGGGCGGCGAATGCCAGCTTCAGGATCTGGCCGTCGGTTACGGCAAGTCCGCGTCGCGCTACAGCGAAGAAAAGCGCGTGGTGTTCCACAAGAACGTCGGTCCGCTCATCTCGATGGAAGAGATGTCGCGCTGCATTCACTGCACGCGCTGCGTGCGCTTCGGCGACGAAATCGCCGGCGTGATGGAGCTCGGCATGCTCGGCCGCGGCGAGCATTCGGAAATCACCTCATTCGTCGGCAAGACGGTCGACTCCGAACTCTCGGGCAACATGATCGACCTGTGCCCGGTCGGCGCGCTCACGAGCAAGCCGTTCCGCTTCTCGGCGCGGACGTGGGAACTGTCGCGCCGCAAGTCGGTGAGCCCGCACGACGCAACGGGTGCGAACCTCGTCGTGCAGGTGAAGAACAACCGCGTGATGCGCGTGCTGCCGTTCGAGAACGAATCCATCAACGAATGCTGGATCTCGGACAAGGACCGCTTCTCGTACGAAGGCCTGAACAGCGAAGACCGCCTCACGCGCCCGATGATCAAGCAGGGCGGCGAGTGGATCGAGACCGACTGGCAGACCGCGCTCGAATACGTCGTGAAGGGCATCAAGGGCATATGCGACGAGCATGGCGAGAACCAGCTCGCGCTGCTCGCGAGCCCGCACAGCACCCTCGAAGAACTCTATCTCGCGAAGCAGTTCGCGGACGCGATCGGCACGCCGAACGTCGACTTCCGTCTGCGCCAGAGCGACTTCTCGGCGCCGCTCGAAGGCGCGCCGTGGCTCGGCACGAAGATCGCCGAACTCTCGTATGCCGACTCGGCATTCGTGATCGGTTCGTTCCTGCGCCGCGACCACGCGCTGTTCGCAGCGCGTCTGCGCCAGGCAGCGAAGGGCGGTGCACAGGTCAGCTTCCTGCAGGCCACCGCTGACGGCTCGCTGATCCCGAACGCGCAGCGCATTGTCGCCGCGCCCTCGGCATGGCTGGACGAACTCGCTTCGATCGCAGCGGCTGTCGCCGAAGCGAAGGGCGTTGCGGTGCCGGAAGGTTTCGCGGGCGCACAGGCCACGCACGCCGCGAAGCAGGTTGCCGCGTCGCTTGCGAATGGCGAGCGACGCTACGTGCTGCTCGGCAACGCCGCGGTCCAGCACCCGGAATTCTCGCGCCTGCACGCCGCCGCGCAGTTCATCGCCGAAACGACGGGCGCGACGCTTGGCTTCCTCACGGAAGCGGCCAACACGGTCGGCGCGCATATCGCCGGCGCACTGCCGGGCCGCGACGGCCTGAACGCACGCGAAGCGTTCGAGCAGCCGCGCAAGGGCTATCTGCTCCTGAACGTCGAGCCGGAATTCGATACGGCCAACCCGGCCGCCGCGCGCGCCGCGCTTGCGCAGGCCGAAATGGTCGCCGTGTTCTCGCCGTACAAGACGGGCCTCGACTACGCGGACGTACTGCTGCCCATCGCGCCGTACACGGAAACGTCGGGCACCTTCATCAACGCAGAAGGGACGTCGCAGACCTTCAACGGCGTCGTGCGCCCGCTCGGCGACACGCGTCCGGCATGGAAGGTCCTGCGCGTGCTCGGCACGCTGCTGGGCGCCAAGGGTTTCGAATACGACACCGCCGAAGAAGTGCGCCGCAAGGCGATGGGCGACGGCAGCTTCGAAGGCCGTCTGTCGAACAAGGCCGGCGCCACGATTGCACGCGGCAGCCTCGCGAAGGCCGCGGAAGGCCGCTTCGAGCGTATCGCCGACGTGCCGATCTACCACGCCGATCAAATCGTGCGCCGCGGCGAAGCGCTGCAGCTCACCATGGCTGCCCGCGTGGCGAACGCGATCGGCCTGCCGGCGGCATACTTCGACCAGCTCGGCCTGAAGGAAGGCGACGCCGTGCGCGTGCGCCAGGGCGAGCTGTCGGTGACGGCGCCTGCAACGCGCGATGCGAATCTTGCGCCGACAGTCGTGCGTGTGTCGGCGGCGACGCCGGCCGGAGCGCAACTCGGCAGCCTGTTCGGTGAACTGCTGGTGGAGAAGGCGTAAATGAGCTTGTTCGATACGATCAATGCAGGCGGCAGCCAGCTGCTCGGCGTGGCATGGCCCACCGTCTGGGCGCTGGTGCGCATTCTCGTCGTCGCGGTGGTGATCCTGCTGTGCGTGGCGTACCTGATCCTCTGGGAGCGCAAGCTGATCGGCTGGATGCACGTGCGTCTCGGCCCGAACCGCGTGGGCCCCGCAGGTCTCTTGCAGCCGATCGCCGACGTGCTGAAGCTGCTGCTCAAGGAAGTGATTCAGCCTGCGCAGGCAAGCCGCTGGATCTACATGGTCGCGCCGATCATGGTGGTGGTGCCGGCCTTCGCGGTCTGGGCGGTGATTCCGTTCCAGGCGGGCGCGGTGCTCGGCGATATCAACGCGGGCCTGCTCTACGCGATGGCGATCTCGTCGATCGGCGTGTACGGCGTGATTCTGGCGGGCTGGGCGTCGAACTCGAAGTACGCGTTCCTCGGCGCCATGCGCGCCGCGGCGCAGATGGTTTCATACGAGATTTCGATGGGCTTCGCGCTCGTCGTCGTACTGATGGTGTCGGGCAGCCTGAACCTCTCGGTGATCGTCGAAGGCCAGATGCGCGGCATGTTCGCAAACTGGGGCATTACGTTCCTCTCGTGGAACTGGCTGCCGCTGCTGCCGATGTTCGTCGTCTACTTCATCTCGGGCATTGCCGAAACGAACCGTCACCCGTTCGACGTGGTGGAAGGGGAGTCGGAAATCGTCGCGGGTCACATGATCGATTACTCGGGTATGGCGTTCGCGCTGTTCTTCCTCGCCGAGTACATCAACATGATCGTGATCTCGGCGCTCGCCTCGGTGCTGTTCCTCGGCGGCTGGAGCGCCCCGTTCGCGTTCCTCGACTTCATCCCGGGCGTGTTCTGGCTGGTGCTGAAGGTCTTCTGCCTGCTGTCGGTCTTCATCTGGGCCCGCGCGACGTTCCCGCGCTATCGCTATGACCAGATCATGCGTCTCGGCTGGAAGGTGTTCATTCCGGTGTGCATCGTGTGGCTGATCGTGGTCGGCTTCTGGTACATGTCGCCGTTGAGCATCTGGAAATAAGGGGCGAACACAACCATGAACGCTATCCAAAACTTCTTCAAGACGTTTTTCCTGACCGAGCTGCTCAAGGGGCTCGCGCTGACGGGTCGTTACACCTTCAAGCGCAAGTTCACCGTGCAGTTCCCGGAAGAAAAGACGCCTATCTCGCCGCGTTTTCGGGGTTTGCACGCGCTGCGCCGCTATGAAAATGGCGAAGAGCGCTGCATCGCGTGCAAGCTGTGCGAGGCCGTGTGCCCTGCGCTCGCGATCACGATCGAATCGGAAGTGCGCGAGGACAACACGCGCCGCACGACGCGTTACGACATCGATCTGACCAAGTGCATCTTCTGCGGTTTTTGCGAAGAGAGCTGCCCGGTCGACTCGATCGTCGAAACGCACATTCTCGAGTATCACGGCGAGAAGCGCGGCGATCTGTATTTCACGAAGGATATGCTGCTGGCCGTTGGCGATCGCTATGAAGCGCAGATCGCGGCGAACAAGGCAGCGGATGCACCGTACCGTTGATCTTTCAGTTTGACGCTGCATCGGCCCGCGGTTCGGGCCGGCTGTGGGGAACGCGTGTGCCGAACGCCCGCGCGATACCGCAGCCTGACCGCCGCGGCGCGACGCTCACTGGTCTGGCCGCCAGTCTGCGCCGCGCAATCCGCTTCACGAAGGCCTCAACGATGAACCAGTAATCATGGAATTCACGACCGTCCTGTTCTACATCTTCGCGCTGCTGCTCACGCTGTCAGGGCTGAAGGTGATCACTTCGCGCAATCCTGTCGCGTCTGCGCTCTTCCTCGTGCTCGCGTTCTTCAACGCGGCCGCGATCTGGATGCTGCTCGAGGCCGAATTCCTCGCGATCCTGCTGGTGCTCGTCTACGTGGGCGCGGTGATGGTGCTGTTCCTGTTCGTGGTGATGATGCTGGACATCAACATCGACGTGCTGAGCCGCGACTTCAAGCGCTTCATTCCGGTGGCGACCATCGTGGGCGCGATCATCGTGGTCGAAACCGCGCTGATCCTGTGGCACGGCTTCGGCGCGACGAGCGCGCCGGTGCCCGATACCACGCCGGCTGCCGCCGCCGCGATCTCGAACGCACACCTGATCGGCAAGATCATCTACACCGACTACATCTTCGCCTTCGAAGTCGCCGGCCTCGTGCTGCTGGTGGCGATCGTCGCGGCCATCGCGCTCACGGTGCGCGAGCCGAAGGACTCGAAGCGTCAGGACGTATCGAAGCAGGTCAACGTGCGTCGTCAGGACCGCGTGCGCCTCGTGAAGATGCAGGCCGTCGTGGAAGTGCCGGAGCCCGCGGAACCGGCGCAAGCCGAAGCCGGGGCTGCGCCCGCGGCGGGCGCCGCGCCGGCCGCACCGGCAACGAAGAGCTAAGCGCGAAGGAGCGAACCATGCTGACACTGGCCCATTACCTCGTCCTCGGCGCGATCCTTTTTGCGATCTCGATCGTCGGAATCTTTTTGAATCGGCGCAACGTCATCATCATCCTGATGGCGATTGAGCTGATGCTGTTAGCGGTGAACACGAACTTTGTCGCGTTCTCGCATTACCTCGGTGACGTTCACGGACAGATTTTCGTGTTCTTCGTGCTTACAGTTGCGGCGGCGGAAGCTGCAATTGGTCTGGCTATTCTTGTGACCCTGTTCCGCAGCCTCGACACGATCAATGTCGAGGATCTCGATCAGCTCAAAGGCTAAGGCAGGCTGACTTTATGGCAACGACTCTCAACGAAACTCTTCTGCTGGCGATCCCGCTGGCTCCTCTCGCCGGTTCCCTGATTGCCGGTCTCTTTGGCAAAACGATCGGGCGCGCGGGCGCGCATACGGTGACCATTCTCGGCGTCGCGATTGCGTTCGTGCTGTCGTGCATCACGCTCTTCGACGTGATGGGCGGCGCGAGCTTCAACGCGACGGTCTACGAATGGATGTCGGTTGGCAGCCTGAAGTTCGAAGTCGGCTTCCTCATCGACTCGCTGACTGCGCTCATGATGGTCGTCGTGACCTTCGTGTCGCTGATGGTGCACATCTACACGATCGGCTACATGGCGGAAGAAGAGGGCTACGAGCGCTTCTTCTCGTACATCGCGCTCTTCACGTTCTCGATGCTGATGCTCGTGATGAGCAACAACTTCCTGCAGCTGTTCTTCGGCTGGGAAGCAGTCGGTCTCGTCTCGTACCTGCTGATCGGCTTCTACTTCAAGCGTGAAAGCGCGATCTACGCGAACATGAAGGCGTTCCTCGTGAACCGCGTGGGCGACTTCGGCTTCCTGCTCGGTATTGGCCTGTTGCTCGCGTTCGGCGGCTCGCTGAACTACAACGACATCTTCGCGAAGGGTCATGAAATCGCCGCGCTGACGTTCCCGGGCACCTCGTGGAACCTGCTCACCGTTGCGTGTATCTGCCTCTTCATCGGCGCGATGGGTAAGTCGGCGCAGTTCCCGCTGCACGTCTGGCTCCCGGACTCGATGGAAGGCCCGACGCCGATCTCCGCGCTGATTCACGCGGCAACCATGGTGACGGCCGGTATCTTCATGGTCGCGCGCATGTCGCCGCTGTTCGAACTCTCGGAAGCCGCACTGTCGTTCATCGTCGTGATCGGCGCCATTACCGCGCTCTTCATGGGCTTCCTCGGCGTGGTCCAGAACGACATCAAGCGTGTGGTGGCTTACTCCACGCTCTCGCAGCTCGGCTACATGACGGTGGCGCTCGGCGTGTCGGCTTACCCGGTCGCGATCTTCCACCTGATGACCCACGCGTTCTTCAAGGCGCTGCTGTTCCTCGGCGCGGGCTCGGTCATCATCGGCATGCACCACGATCAGGACATGCGCAACATGGGCGGCCTGCGCAAGTACATGCCCATCACGTGGATCACGTCGCTCATCGGTTCGCTCGCGCTGATCGGCACGCCGTTCTTCTCGGGCTTCTACTCGAAGGATTCGATCATCGATGCCGTGAAGCTCTCGCACCTGCCGGGTTCGGGCTTCGCGTACTTCGCGGTGGTCGCGAGCGTGTTCGTCACGGCGCTCTATTCGTTCCGCATGTACTTCCTCGTGTTCCACGGTGAAGAGCGCTTCCGCGGTCCGAAGCATCCGGAATCGCCGATGGCGATCGAAGCAGCCCACGGTCATGGCGATCATGGCCACGACGAACACCACGTGCACGTGCCGCACGAGTCGCCGTGGGTCATCTGGGTGCCGCTCGTTCTGCTCGCGATTCCCTCGGTGATCGCCGGTGCGTTCGCGATCCAGCCGCTGCTCTTCGGTGACTTCTTCTCGCATGGCGTGGCGTTCCAGAACGTCATCTTCGTTGGCGAGAACCACGAAGCGCTCGCGGAGATGGGCAAGGAATTCCAGGGCTGGGCCGCGATGGGCGCGCATGCGTTCTCGGGTCTGCCGGTGTGGCTCGCACTCGCGGGTGTGGTGGTGGCGTGGTTCTTCTACATGAAGCGCCCGGAACTGCCGGCCGTCGTGTCGCGCACTTTCTCGCCGGTCTACAAGCTGCTGGCAAACGCGTATTACCTCGACAAGATCAACGAAATTGTCTTCGCTCGCGGAGCCGTCGCGATCGGTCGCGGTCTGTGGAAGGAGGGCGATGTCGTCGTGATCGACGGCGTCGTAAACGGGAGCGCCAAGTTTATCGGCTGGTTTGCAACTGTCATTCGTTTCCTGCAATCCGGCTATATCTACCACTACGCATTTGCCATGATCATTGGCATGCTTGGCCTCCTTACCCTGTTTGTAACGCTCGGCGGCAAATAAGGCAAAATAAGGCGAGGAAACGCATGCACGCAACTCCGATTCTCAGTATTGCGATATGGATGCCGATCGTATTCGGCATCATCGTTCTTGTAGTGGGTTCCCGTCGGAACCCGAGTGCGGACCGCTGGCTCGCACTCATCGGTTCGGTGCTTAGTTTCCTCGTCACCCTTCCGCTCGTTGCGGGCTTCGATACGAGCACGGCTTCCCTGCAGTTCGAGGAGAAGGCGGTCTGGATCGAGCGGTTCAATATTGCGTATCACCTGGGCGTCGACGGCATCGCGATGTGGTTCGTCGTGCTGACGGCGCTCATCACCGTGATCGTCGTGATCGCGGGCTGGCAGGTCATCACGAAGAACGTTGCGCAGTATTACGCGTCGTTCCTCATCCTGTCGGGCATCATGATCGGCGTTTTCTGCGCCGCCGACGGTCTGCTGTTCTACGTGTTCTTCGAAGCCACGCTCATTCCGATGTACATCATCATCGGTGTGTGGGGCGGCCCGAACCGCGTGTACGCAGCGTTCAAGTTCTTTCTTTACACGCTGGCCGGCTCGCTGCTCATGCTGGTCGCGTTGCTGTACCTGTACCGCATTACCGGGACCTTCGACCTCGCCACCTGGCAGGCCGCGAAGATCGCCATGACGCCGCAAATCCTGCTGTTCATCGCGTTCTTCTTCGCGTTCGCGGTCAAGGTGCCGATGTGGCCGGTCCACACGTGGTTGCCGGACGCGCACGTCGAAGCGCCCACGGGCGGCTCGGTCGTGCTGGCCGCGATCATGCTCAAGCTCGGGGCGTACGGTTTCCTGCGTTTCTCGCTGCCGGTCACGCCGGACGCGAGCCACTACCTGGCGCCGGTCATCATTACGCTGTCCCTGATCGCCGTGATTTACATCGGCCTCGTAGCGATGGTGCAGGCGGACATGAAGAAGCTGGTCGCGTACTCGTCGATTGCCCACATGGGCTTCGTCACGCTCGGCTTCTTTATGTTCGGCGAATCGAGCCAGCTCGCGATGGAAGGCGGGATCATCCAGATGATCTCGCACGGTTTCGTCTCGGGCGCCATGTTCCTGTGCATCGGCGTGCTGTATGACCGCATGCACACACGCGATATCGCGGATTACGGCGGTGTGGTCAACACCATGCCGAAGTTCGCGGCGCTGGTCATGCTGTTCGCGATGGCCAACTGCGGTCTGCCGGGCACCTCGGGATTCGTCGGCGAATTCATGGTGATTCTGGCGGCCGTGAAGTACAACTTCTGGATCGCATTCGGGGCGGCGTTCACGCTGATCCTGGGCGCGGCCTATACGTTGTGGATGTACAAGCGGGTGTATTTCGGCGCCGTTGCGAATGACCATGTTCGCGAGCTGAAGGACATTAACGGTCGCGAATACTTCATTCTCGGAGTACTCGCACTGTTTACGCTTTTCATGGGCGTCTACCCGAAGCCCTTTACCGATGTGATGCACGTTTCCGTGGAAAACCTCCTCTCCCACGTCGCAGTGTCGAAACTGCCGCTGTCACAGTAATACCCGAGCGGAGGAACAAAAGATCATGCCAAACGCCCCTATGTACGCTCTGCTGCCCGACGGCCTGGTGATGACCGGCCTCGTCGTCGCGTGGCTCAACGACACGTTCACCGGACCTGAAGGCCGGCGCACGACCTACTTCATCGCGCTGCTGACCACGGTCATAGCCGGTATCTGGTTCGCGGTGGACGCGTTCGATCCGCACGTGTACTACTACTTCACGCGCATGTACGTGGTCGATCCGTTCGCGAGCGCCATGAAGGCGGTGGTCACGCTCGGCTACGCCGTGTCGATCGTGTACTCGCGCAAGTACCTCGAAGACCGCGACATGTTCCGGGGCGAGTTCTTCCTGCTTGGCCTGTTCTCGCTGCTCGGCCAGCTCACGATGATCTCGGGCAACAACTTCCTCACGCTGTACCTCGGCCTCGAGCTGATGTCGCTCTCGCTCTACGCGGTCATCGCACTGCGCCGTAACGCGGCACAGTCGAACGAAGCGGCCATGAAGTACTACGTGCTGGGTGCGCTCGCTTCGGGCTTCCTGCTCTACGGCATCTCGATGCTGTACGGCGCGACCGGCTCGCTCGAGCTGAACGAAGTGTTCAAGGCCGTGGCTTCGGGCCACATCAACGATATCGTCCTGCTGTTCGGCGTGGTGTTCATCGTCGCCGGCGTGGCGTTCAAGATGGGTGCGGTGCCGTTCCACATGTGGGTGCCCGACGTCTATCAAGGCGCGCCTACGGCCATGACGCTGCTGACCGGCGGCGGCCCGAAGGTCGCGGCATTCGCCTGGGCCGTGCGCTTCCTCGTGATGGGCCTGCTGCCGCTGGCCGTCGACTGGCAGGAGATGTTGATCATCCTCGCGGCACTCTCGATGATCGTCGGCAACATCACGGGTATCGTCCAGCGCAACATCAAGCGCATGCTCGCGTACTCGGCCATTTCGAACATGGGCTTCGTGCTGCTCGGCCTGCTCGCCGGCATCGTCGACAACAAGGCGACGGGCGCGGCCAGCGCATACAGCTCGGCCATGTTCTACAGCATCGTCTATCTGATCACGACGCTCGGCGCGTTCGGCATCGTCATGCTGCTGTCCCGCCGCGATTTCGAAGCGGAGACGATCGACGACTTCAAGGGCCTGAACCAGCGCAACCCGGTGTTCGCGTTCGTGATGATGCTCATGATGTTCTCGCTCGCCGGCATTCCGCCGACCGTCGGCTTCTACGCGAAGCTCGCCGTGCTCGAAGCGACCATGAACGCGGGCCTCACGTGGCTTGCCGTGCTCGCCGTGGTTACGTCGCTGTTCGGCGCGTTCTACTACCTGCGTATCGTCAAGCTGATGTACTTCGACGCACCGCAGGACGAAGCACCGATCGAGAGCCACGCATTGAACCGCGGGCTGCTCACGCTCAACGGCGTGGCGGTGCTCTTGCTGGGCATCATTCCTGGCCCGCTGATGTCGATCTGCCTGCAGGCTGTCACGCATACGCTGCCGCTCTGATGTCGGCAGCGGGCTGGTTCATCGTGCTGTTGGCGCTCGCGGGCGCCAACCTGCCGTTCCTCAACCAGCGATTGTTCGGCGTGGTGCCGCTTCGCGCACCGAAGAAGAGTGCGTGGATTCGCATCGCTGAAATGATCGTGTTGTACTTTGTGGTCGGTACGTTCGGCTTCCTGCTGGAGGCGCGCGCCGGCAATCGTTTTGACCAGGGCTGGCAGTTCTACGCGATCACCTTCAGTCTTTTTGTCGTGTTCGCGTTTCCCGGCTTCACCTGGCAATATCTCGTCAAACGCCGCCCGGCGTGACGCGCGTGGCCGGCCCGCGGCCGGCACGCGCGGTGCGACCCGCAGTCCGGCCGCAGTCTGGCCGGTTTCACTTCAAGCGGCGCGCGCGCGGCTTCCCGATTTTCCTGAGCACCCACGAGGCTGACTATGGCTGAACATCATCAACACGACCCGGCGCTCGCCGAGACGTGCGTGGAAAGCACGACGCTCTACGCCGGTAATTTTCTTACCCTGAAGCGCGACACCGTTGCGCTGCCGGACGGCAAGCATGCGACGCGCGAGTTCGTGCAGCATCCTGGCGCGGTGATGGTCATCCCGCTGTTCGACGACGGCCGCGTGCTGATGGAGCGCCAGTACCGCTATCCGCTCTCGCGTGTGATGACCGAATTCCCGGCAGGCAAGCTCGATCCGCAGGAGGGCGCGCTCGCCTGCGCGATCCGCGAACTCAAGGAGGAGACGGGCTATACGGCGCGCGAGTATGTCTATCTCGCGCAGATCCATCCCGTGATCTCGTACTCGACCGAGTTCATCGACATTTACCTCGCACGCGGGCTGACCGCGGGCGCGGCGCAACTCGACGACGGCGAGTTTCTCGAAACCTTCACGGCGAGGGTTCCGGAACTGCTCGAATGGGTGCGCACGGGCAAGATCACCGACGTGAAGACGATCATCGGTACGTTCTGGCTCGAAAAGGCGCTGTCGGGCGCGTGGCCGCTCGCGAACGCTGAGCAGGGCTGACACGCTACCCGGCAGCGAATCCCTGAGCAGCGGCGGCCCGTGTGGCCGCCGTTGTCGCTTTTACGCGCACCCCAAGCGCAGGTACACCTGAAGCACCTTCAGCGCGCCCGCCCGCGCGGCGCTACAATCGAACCCCCGGGAAAGTCCCGGTGGCTGGCCGCAGGAATTTTTTCGAACGGTCGTTCACAAATTTACGATTTGCGCTAAACTCATCGCAAGCCTCGATTCCCCATGAAGGTCCTCGATTTACAGTGTCCAGACGGCCATCGGTTTGAAGGCTGGTTCGCCTCGGTTGACGACTTCGAGTCGCAACTGTCCCGCAAGCTGGTCGAATGTCCGATGTGCGGCGCCACCCATGTGACCCGCTTGCCGTCCGCGCCCCGGCTGAACCTGTCCGGCGCGAGCGAAACGCCCAAAGCGTCGCCGCACGAGCAGGCGGCGCAATGGCAGGCGCATGCGATGCGTGTGATCCGCGAGGTCCTCGAGAAGACGGAGAACGTAGGCGACCGTTTCGTCGAGGAGGCGCGGCGCATTCACTACAACGAAGCGCCGTCGCGCAACATCCGTGGAGTCGCTTCCGCGGACGATGCGCAAGCTCTCGTCGAAGAAGGCATCGATGTGATGCCGCTGCCGGTTCCGGCCGCGTTGAAGGGTCCGCTGCAATAACGCCATGCGGGTCTTCGCCGCGGCGCGGGGGAAACGCTCCGCACCGGCCGCGGCCAGGAGACATTGCGCATGGATCTGGACTACACCCCCGCTGACGACGCATTTCGCGCCGAAATCCGCGCTTGGCTCGAGGCCAATCTGCCTCAAGCGATGCGCGACAAGGTTCTCAACCACAAACGCCTCTCGCGCGACGACATTGCCAACTGGCACAAGCTGCTAGGCAAGAAGGGCTGGTCCGCGCCCGCGTGGCCCGCGCAATGGGGCGGCCCAGGCTGGACCGAAGCGCAACGCCACATCTGGGACGCCGAGTGCGGACGCATCGGCGCGCCGCCGGTGCTGCCCTTCGGCGTGTCGATGGTCGCCCCCGTGCTCATGAAGTACGGCAACGAGGCCCAGAAGCGCCGCTATCTGCCGCGCATCCTTTCCGGTGAAGACTGGTGGTGTCAGGGGTACTCCGAACCGGGCTCGGGATCGGACCTCGCATCGTTGCGTACACGCGCAGTTCGTGAAGGCGATCACTACGTCGTGAACGGGCAGAAGACCTGGACCACGCTCGGCCAGCACGCCGACATGATGTTCTGCCTCGTGCGCACCGATCCTGCGGCCAAGAAGCAGGAAGGCATCTCGTTTCTCCTCATCGACATGAAAACGCCCGGCATCACCGTGCGTCCGATCATCACGCTCGATGAAGACCATGAGGTCAATGAAGTCTTTTTCGAAGACGTGAAGGTGCCGGTCGAAAATCTCGTCGGCGACGAGAACCGCGGCTGGACTTACGCGAAGTATCTGCTCGGCCACGAGCGCACGGGCATCGCGCGCGTGGGCGCGTCGAACCGCGAACTCGCCTTCCTCAAGAGCGTTGCGCTCAGGCAGAAGAAGCATGGCAAACCGCTGCTCGAAGATCCCGTATTCGCGGCGCGCGTGGCCGCCGTCGAAATCGAGCTGATGGCGCTGGAAGTGACCGCCGAGCGCGTGATCGCGAGCGCGGCGGGCGGACGCGGCCCCGGTCCCGAAGCGTCGATGCTCAAGATCAAGGGTACGGAGATCCAGCAGGCGCTGACCGAGCTGATGGTCGACGCGGTCGGCCCGCTTGCAGCGCCGTTCGACCCGGCCTACCTCGAGGGCGAGCACGAACACGCGGCCGGCGGCGACGACGACGCGGCCCCGCTCGCGGCGTACTACTTCAACTATCGCAAGACGTCGATCTACGGCGGGTCGAACGAAATTCAGAAGAACATCATCTCGCAGATGATTCTGGGGATTTGAGGAGCGGCGCCATGAACTTCAATTTCACCGAAGAACAACAGCAACTCGCCGACGCGCTGCGTCGCTATCTCGACAAGAACTACGGCTTCGAAGCACGCCAGGCGATCGTGAAGACACCGGCCGGCGTTTCGGACCAGCACTGGAACGCGTTCGTCGAACTGGGACTGACCGCGCTGCCGGTGCCGGCGGCGCAGGGCGGCTTCGACGGCGCGCCATTCGACATGCTCGTCGTCATGCAGGAGCTGGGCCGCGCGCTCGTGGTCGAGCCGTACTGGGCAACCGCGGTGGGCGTCGAGGCGCTCAAGCTCGCGGGCGGTGCGGCCGAACCGGAAAACGCAGCGCTGCTCGAACGCGTCGCCTCGGGCGAGATCAAGCTTGCCGCCGCGTTCCACGAGCCGCAGTCGCGCTACGACCTGTTCTCGCTGGAAACACAGGCGAAGGAGACGGGCGACGGCTTCGCGCTCACCGGCACGAAATCGGTCGTGCAGCACGGCGCCCAGGCCGACCACTGGATCGTGCCGGCGCGCTTCGCGGGCGAGGTTGCGCTCTTCGTCGTGGCGCGCGATGCGCACGGTGTCGAGGTGGGCGATTACCGCACGATCGACGGCCAACGCGCTGCGACGCTGACCTTCAACGAAGCGCACGCGCGCCGTCTTGGCGACGCGCATGCCGGCGCGGCGACGTGGGAGAAGATTGCCGATTACGCCACGTTCCTACTGTGCGCGGAAGCCGTGGGAGCCATGGACGCGCTCAACCACGCCACGGTCGAATACACGAAGACGCGTCAACAGTTCGGCGTGCCGATCGCGCGCTTCCAGGCGCTGCAGCACCGCATGGCAGAGATGCTGATCCACGCCGAGCAGGCCCGCTCGCTGACTTACCTGGCCGCCGCGCGTTACAGTAGCGAGTCGGCCGAAGAGCGGCGCCGCGCGATCTCGGCAGCGAAGGTGCGCGTGGGGCAGGCGGCGCGTTTCATCGGCCAGCAGGCCGTGCAGCTGCACGGCGGCATGGGCGTCACCAACGAAGTGGCGGCCGCGCATCTGTTCAAGCGTCTCGCGATCATCGAAACGACGCTCGGCGATGTCGATCACCACCTCGAACGCTTCGCATCGCTGCCCGGTTTCGCGCAGGCAGCAGCGTAACGCGTGGCGGCAGCAGGCAACAACAGGGCAACATCGGCGGAGAAAACGGATGGGCGTGAGTTACGAAGATCTCGAAGTGGGCAAGCGCTATGTGGTCGGTTCGCACACCTTTGGGCGTGACGAGGTGGTGCAATTCGCGGAGCAGTTCGATCCGCAACCATTCCACATGAGCGAGGCGGGCGGCGAGGCGTCGATGTTCGGCGGGCTCGTCGCGAGCGGCTGGCATACCTGCTCGGTCATGATGGGCATGCTCGTACGCAACTTTCTCAAGGACTCGACCTCGATGGGCTCGCCCGGCGTCGACGAGATTCGCTGGCTCAAGCCCACGCGCGTGGGCGACACGCTGACGATGACGAACGCGATCCTGAGCAAGCGCGTTTCGGCGAGCAAGCCCGATCGCGGCATCGTGGAAACGCAGTGGGAAGGACACAACCAGCACGGCGAGCTGATCGTGACCGTGCGTTCGAAGGCGCTGTTCGGCCTTCGCCATCCAGGGAGCGTAGCGTGAGCGAAAGCGATGTCATGCAGATTGCCGACGCGGCGGCGTTGCGCTTGCTGATCGGCGCAGGGCCGCTCGTGAGCGGCTGGCGCGAGGTGAGCGAGGCGGACGTGCACGGTTTTGCCAACGCCACGGGCGACCACCAGTGGATCCATATCGACGCCGAACGTGCGCGCCGCGAGTCGCCGTTTGGCGGCCCGATTGCGCACGGCTTTCTCACGCTTTCGCTGATTCCCGTGCTGCTCGGAGGAACGCTGCACATGCGTCAGCGCATGGGCGTGAACTACGGGCTCAACCGCGTGCGCTTCACGCAGCCGGTGCCCGTGGGCGCGAAGGTGCGTGCACGCATCGCGGTGAAAGAAGTGAGCGACGTGGAGGGCGGCGGCGTGCAGGTCGTGTGGGATGTGAGCATCGAGCGCGAAGGCAGCGAGCGGCCCGCATGCGTGGCCGAGTTCATCACGCGGCACTACTTCTAGTTTGATTGCGTGCTCAACGAAAAGGGGCGCTCCGTTGCACGGCGGGCGCCCCTTTGATTTTGCGCGGATTTCCGCGTAATGCGTTAGTGTCTGGCGTACTGCGTCGCGCCGAACAGCATCTCCTTCGCCTTCTCATCCATGAGCGGCTTGCGCGCATTGGCGAGCACTTCCACGCCGCGCTTGACTGCCGGCCGCGCGGCGATCGTTTCGTGCCAGCGCTTCACGTTGGGCAGCGAATCGAGATCGATGCCCTGGTTTTGCCAGGAGCGCGTCCACGGGAATGCGGCGATATCCGCGATGGTGTACTCGTCCCCGGCCAGATACTCGGTCTTTTCCAGCTGCGTTTCCATCACGTTGTAGAGCCGCTTCGCCTCGTTCGTGTAGCGATTGACCGCATACTCGATTTTCTCGGGCGCGTAGATGCGGAAGTGGTGCGCCTGGCCGAGCATGGGGCCGAGACCGCCCATCTGGAACATCACCCATTGCAGCACGTCGTAGCGCGCCGCGAGGTCTTCAGGCATGAAGCGGCCGGTTTTCGCGGCGAGATAGATCAGGATCGCACCCGACTCGAACAGCGAGAACGGCTGGCCGTCGGCGCGGCGCGGGCCTTCGGAGTCGGTAATGGCGGGAATCTTGTTGTTCGGGCTGATGGCGAGGAATTCGGGCTTGAACTGGTCGCCCGCGCCGATATCGACCGGATGCACCCGGTATTCGAGGCCGGTCTCCTCGAGCATGATATGGACTTTGTGACCGTTCGGCGTGGCCCAGCTGTAGACGTCGATCATCGTGGCTCCTTGGCACCATGAAAGAAGGCGCCGCGAAAGTCTGGATAGTCTTGCGCGACGCCCGATCTGGCGCAAATTAGCATAGATCGGCGTCGCTCGCAGAGGGCGCAAGAGCGCCCCTGCTGCGCTTGTGGACTTACGTGGACTCGCGCGGACTTACGAGCGCGTGACCGGCATTTCCACGCGCGATGCCGCGCCCGCGTCCATATGGCGAGCGAGTTCGAGCTTGGCGATGGCGTTGCGGTGCACTTCGTCGGGGCCGTCCGCGAAGCGCAGCGTGCGCGCCGAAGCGTACGAGTACGCCAGCGGGAAGTCGCCGCTCACGCCCGCCGCGCCGTGCACCTGCATGGCCCAGTCGATCACCTGGCAGGCCATGTTCGGCGCCACCACCTTGATCATGGCGATCTCGCCGCGCGCGCCCTTGTTGCCGACGGTGTCCATCATGTACGCGGTCTTGAGCGTGAGCAGGCGTGCCTGCTCGATCATGCAGCGCGCTTCGGCGATGCGCTCCTGCGTGACCGTCTGCTGGGCGACCGCCTTGCCGAACGCCACGCGGGAGAGGGCGCGTTTCGCCATGAATTCGAGCGCGCGTTCCGCGAGGCCGATGAGACGCATGCAGTGGTGAATGCGGCCCGGTCCGAGCCGCCCTTGCGCGATCTCGAACCCGCGGCCTTCACCGAGCAGAATGTTCGAAGCCGGCACGCGCACGTTTTCGAGCGTGATCTCCATATGGCCGTGCGGCGCGTCGTCGTAGCCGAACACGGTGAGCGGGCGGCGCACGGTGATGCCGGCCGTATCCGACGGCACGAGGATCATCGACTGTTGAGCATGGCGCGGCGCATCGGGGTCGGTCTTGCCCATCAGGATGTAGATCGCGCAGCGCGGGTCGCCCGCGCCCGACGACCACCACTTCGTGCCGTTGATCACGTAGTCGTCGCCGTCGCGCTCGATGCGCGTCTGGATGTTCGTCGCGTCCGACGAGGCCACGTCGGGCTCGGTCATCAGGAAGGCAGAGCGGATCTGCCCTGCCAGCAGCGGCGTGAGCCATTGCTGCTTGTGCGCCTCGCTGCCATAGCGCTCGATGGTTTCCATGTTGCCGGTGTCGGGCGCGCTGCAGTTGAATACTTCAGGCGCCCAGTGCACGCGGCCCATGATCTCGCACAGCGGCGCGTATTCGAGGTTCGTGAGACCCGCGCCGCGTTCGGAGGCGGGCAGGAACAGGTTCCATAGCCCGGCCGCGCGAGCTTTTTCCTTCAACTGCTCGACGATCTCCGTCGGCACCCACGCATTGCCGTTCGCGCGATTGCGCTCGACTTCCTCGTGGAAGATGGCTTCGTTCGGATAGATGTGTTCGTCGAAGAACGCGAGCAGTTTCTCGCGCAGGGCCTGCACTTTCGGGGAGTAATCGAAATTCATCGGTGACCTCGCAATGCGATGCAGTGACAGTGAAAGTGAGTCGGTTTCGAACGGATTTTCAGCGCACCTTCTGCGCGTAGCGCCAGGCGAGTTCCGCCATGGGCCTCGCGCGGCGGCCGGCGTCGATGGCCTGCGCGCTCGCGGCTGTGCCGTCCACCACGCGTTTCATGATGCCCTGCAGGATCGCCGCGATCCGGAACATGTTGTACGCAAGATAGAAGTTCCAGTCGCCGCGAATCTCGAGGCCGGTGCGCTCGCAATAGCGCGCAACGTACTGCGCCTCGTCGGGTATGCCGAGCGCCTGCCAGTCGAGGCCGGCAATGCCGCGAAACTGCGCGGGATCGACGTGCCAGGCCATGCAGTGATACGAGAAGTCGGCGAGCGGGTCGCCGAGCGTGGAGAGCTCCCAGTCGAGCACGGCCAGCACGCGCGGCTCGCTCGGATGAAAGATCAGGTTGTCGAGCCGGTAGTCGCCATGCACGACCGATACGCGCGAGCCCGCATCGTCGGGCATGTGCTGCGGCAGCCATTCGATCAGGTGATGCATGGCGTCGATGCGCTCCGTTTCCGAGGCCTGATACTGGCGGCTCCAGCGATCGATCTGGCGTGCGAAATAATTGCCTGGCTTGCCGTAGTCGGCGAGGCCCACGGCGTTGGGCGTCACGTTATGGAGCGCCGCGATCACACGATTCATCTCGTCGTAGATCGCGCCGCGCTGCTCGCGCGTCATGCCGGGCAGCGACTGGTCCCAGAGCACGCGCCCCTCGACGAACTCCATCACGTAGAACGCGCGGCCGATCACCGCCTCGTCGTCGCAGAGCGCTAGCATCTTTGCGACCGGGACATCGGTTGCGGCGAGCGCATCCATCACGCGGTATTCGCGTTCGATCGCGTGCGCGGACGGCAGCAGCTTCGCCTTGGGTCCCGGCTTCGCGCGCATCACATAGGTGCGGCCGGGGGTGACGAGCTTGAACGTCGGGTTCGACTGGCCGCCGGCGAACTGCTCGATCGCGAGGGGGCCCTGGAAGCCTTCCACGTGAGCGGCGAGCCAGGCGCTCAGCGCTTCGGTGTCGAAGCGCTGGCGCTCGGCAACCGGGCGCGTGCCTTCGAACGCCGAGTAGTCGGGGCGCGTTTGCGCGTTGTTTTTCGTGTCTCCATCCGGGGTGGCTTGCGCCATATGCGTCTCCCTTCTCCTGATTCTCCTGTGGGTCGCCGCGCGTCAGCCGCGCGGTCTATAGCGCAGGTATTGCGCGTACAGCATCTCCATCGTCGTGTTGCGGGTGTCGCGATGCAGCGGTGAGGGCGGAGCGTAGTTGAGCATGCGCACGACCCAGTCTCGCGGCGCGGCGCCGACATCGAGTGCGTTGATGCAGCCCGTGGCCTGCGCGAGATGGCCGAAGAATGCGCGTCCGCCCGCCGTGATTGCATGCGAGAGAATCGCGCGGTTCACGCCGCCGTGCAGCACGAGCAGCGCCGAGTCCCACGTGAGGTCGGCGCGCAGCGCATCGAGCGGCGGCAGCACGCGGTCGAGCAGCTCGCCGATGGTCTCGCCGCCGAGAAAGCGCGTGTCTTCCGGCACGATGCCGTCGAACACGCGCAGAAAGGCGTTTTCGACTTCAGCGGGAGGAATGGCGGCGAGACGGCCGCCGCGAATTTCTTCCCACGCGCTCTGCACTTCGAGTTCGATCGACTGACCGCTTGCCGCGAGCACGCGCTGCGCGGTCTCGACCGTGCGGCGCAGTCCGCTGACGATCACGCGGTCGAAACGCACCCCCTGCAAGGCGAACGCTGCGCCGGCGGCGGTGGCCTGGGCGCGGCCGTTCTCGTTGAGCGACACGGTGTCCGGGTCGATTGCGCGACCGGTCTCGTCGAAGTAGGTGACGTCGCCGTGACGCATCACGTAGAGGCGCCGGCGCGCGGGCAACTGGTACTCGGTCATGGGTGTGTCGCTCGTGCGGATTGAAGCCGGTTCACTTGTAGACAGGGGCGCGTTTTTCGAGGAACGCGGTAATGCCTTCGAGGCCGTCGCGGTGATGCAGCGACGCGACGAAACTGTCGCGCTCCGCAGCGAGCTGTGCTTCGAGCGGCTGCGCGTCGGCGACGTTCGTCAAACCCTTGATGCGCGCCACCGAATTCGGCGAGATCTTCGCGAGTTCGTCGGCCCAGGCAAGCGCCGTATCGAGCGCCGATTGCGGCTTCGAGAGCCGGTTCACGACGCCCAGTTCCGCGAGACGCGCCGCGCCGATCGGCTTGCCTTCCACCATCAGCTCGAACGCGAGAGCACGCGGCAGCGAGCGCGCGAGGAACCACGAACCGCCGCCATCGGGCGTCAGGCCTACGCGCGAATAGGCCATGACGAACTTCGCATCGTCGGCGGCGACGAGCAGGTCGGCGGCGAGTGCGAGCGAGAAGCCCGCGCCGGCGGCCGCGCCTTCCACGGCCGCGATGATCGGCTTGCTCGACTGGCGCATCGCGGTGACCCACGCAGCGAGCATGTCGATGCTGGCGGCCTGCACCGACGGGTCCTTCGCGCGGTTTTCGAGCAGGCGGTTGAGGTTGCCGCCCGCACAGAAGAAGTTGTCGGCGCCCGTGAGGACGATTGCGCGCAATGACGAATCGCGCTCGGCGGTGTCGAAGGCTTCGACGGCAGCGGCGTACATGTCGGGATGCAGCGCGTTGCGTGCGCCGGGGTTCGACAGCGTGAGGACGAGTGTCGATTCGTGGCCTTGCGGGCGGGTGCTGAGGAGTTCGGCGCTCATTGCGGTGCCTCGTTCGATGCGTTGATGTCTGCTGCGTCTGCTTGCGTCAGCGAAAGGCCGAGCTGCGCGCGGCGCGCGAGCCACGGCGACGGGCGATAGCGCGGATCGCCGAGCACGGTGTGGATGTTGCGCAGGATCGTGAGGATCGTGCGCGCGCCCAGCGCGTCGCCGAGCGCGAGCGGGCCGCGCGGGTAGCCGAGACCCAGCGTAACCGCGAGGTCGATGTCACGGGGCGTGGCGATTTGTTTTTGCGCGATGTCGCAACCGATGTTGACGATCGTCGCGACGATACGCTGCGCGACAAAGCCCGTCGAATCGCGCATCACGGTGACCGGCACGCCGTCGGCGGCGAAGAGCGCGTGGCCCGCGTCGCGGGCTTCGCGCGTGGTGGCGGGCGTCGTCATCAGCGTGCGGCGCTTCGCGGTGTCGAGCGGGAACAGCGTGTCGATGGCGACGACGCGGCTCGCGTCGAGCTGCTCGTCGAGCGCGGCGGTCGTGGCGTCGAGGCCGAGCGGCGCGACGACGATCAGCGAACCGGCTGCCGGCGTATCGCTTTCGTCGACGGCCACACCCGCTTTTACTGCGAGCGCGAGCACGGCGTCACGCGCGGCGGCGTTGCGGCGGCTCACCCAGACGCGCGCAGGCAGCGCCGTGGGCGCTGCGGGCTCATCGGGCGCCTGCTGCTTGCCATCGACATAGCGATAGAAGCCTTCACCGGCTTTGCGGCCAACGAGCCCGCCTGCGAGCCGCACACCCGTGATGGGGGAGGGCGTGAAGCGCGGCTCCTCATAGAACTGGTGATAGATCGACTCCATCACCGGATGCGAGACATCGAGGGCGGTGAGGTCGAGCAACTCGAACGGTCCGAGGCGAAAGCCAGCCTGTTCGCGCATGATGCGATCGATCTCGACGAAGCTCGCTACGCCTTCGCCCGCCACGCGCAGGCCTTCGGTATTCATGCCGCGGCCCGCGTGATTGACGATGAAGCCGGGCATGTCCTTCGCGCGCACTGGCGTGTGGCCCATGCGGCGCGCGAGCGCCATGAGCGCGTCGCCGGCGGCGGGATCGCTGCGCAGGCCGTCGATCACTTCGACCACCTTCATGAGCGGCACGGGGTTGAAGAAGTGATAGCCCGCCACACGCGATGCATCGCTGCACGCGGCAGCGATGGCGGTAATGGAAAGCGAAGAGGTGTTCGAAACGAGCAGGCAACGCTCGCTCACCACGCTTTCGAGCTCGCGAAAGAGCGTGCGCTTGGCCTCGAGATTCTCGACGATCGCCTCGATCACGAGATCGCAGACAGCAAGTTCATCGATCGTATGCGCGCCGCTCACGCGTTCGAGCGCGGCGTTGGCGGCAGCCTCATCGAGCTTGCCTTTTGCCGCGAGTTTCGCGAAGGTGTCGGCGAGATAATCGCGCGCGGCGGCGACCGCCTGCGGGTTCGTGTCGTAGAGGCGCACCGCGAGGCCTGCCTGCGCGGCGATCTGGGCGATGCCGCGGCCCATCGCGCCGGTGCCGACGATGCCGATTGTCTCAATGTTGAAATGATGTGAAGTCATTGGAAGCCTGGCTCCATGATTGGCCTAGAATAGCACGGTCGTACAATTTTATGAAAACGGTCCGGCAGTTCCGAAAAGGGAGCTGCCTCTCTGAAGGAGGCAACGAGGATGATCAAGCTGCACGGTTTCGCGCTTTCGAATTACTACAACAAGGTCAAGCTTCTGCTGCTCGAGCACGGCATCGCGTTCGAGGAGCTGCCGAACAAGCTGCCGCTCGAAGAGGCGCAACTCGCGCAGTCGCCGGCCGGCAAGGTGCCTTATATCGAAACGGAGCAGGGCTTTTTGTGCGAGTCGGAAGTGATCGTCGAGTATCTGGCAGCGCGCTTTCCAGAGAAGCACATTTTCGCGGCGGATCCGTGGCAGGCAGCGAAGGAGCGCGAACTCATCGTTTTCATCGAAACGCATCTGGAGTTGAACGCGCGTGAGCTGTATGGCGAGGCGTTCTTCGGCAGCAAGGTGACGGACGAGGTCAAAGCGACCATGGAAAAGCGGCTGCGCCGTTACGTGGCGGCCTTCAGGCGGATCGCGAAGTTCGCGCCTTACGTGGCGGGCGAGCAGTTCGGCGTGGCCGATGCGGCGGCGTTCGTGAGCCTGCCGCTCGTGGGCCGCGCGACGCAGGCCGTCTACGGCAGCGATTTCCTCGCCGACGTGGGTATCGACTGGAAAACGTATATCAAGCTGATCGGTGAACGCCCGACGGCGCAGCGCGTCAACGCGGACCGCAAGGCGTATATCGAGGCGAACTCGTAAGCGTTGCGGCGTTTTGCACGTTGTTGCGCGCGATGATCGGGAACGCACTGCCGTTCGTGGATTCATCGCGCGCGCACGACATCAGAGCCGCGCAAGCCGCTCGAGCGCGGTCGCGAGCGTGCTTTCCTGCTTGGCGAAGCAAAAGCGCACGACGCCCGATTCGTGCGCCTCGTGATAGAACGCCGACACCGGAATGGCGGCCACGCCGATCTCCGCAGTGAGCCACTTCGAGAATTCCGCTTCGGGCAGATCGCTGATCGCCGAATAGTCCACGCACTGGAAGTAGGTGCCTTCGCACGGCAGCAGCTTGAAGCGCGTGTTGGCGAGTCCGGCGCGGAAGAAGTCGCGCTTCTTCTGGTAGAACGCGGGCAGTTCCAGATACGGCTTCGGATCACGCAGATACTGCGCCAGGCCGAACTGCATCGGCGTGTTCACGGTGAAGACGTTGAACTGGTGCACCTTGCGGAACTCGGCCGTGAGCGGCGCGGGCGCGGCGACATAGCCCACCTTCCAGCCCGTCACGTGATAGGTCTTGCCGAAGCTCGACACGATGAAGCTGCGCGCGGCCAGCTCCGGATAGCGCGCCACGCTTTCGTGCGGCTGGCCGTCGTAGACCATGTGCTCGTAGACCTCGTCGGAGAGGATCAGCACGTTGGTGCCGCGCACGATCTCCTCGAGCTTTTGCATGTCCTCGGCGCGCCACACTGTGCCCGTGGGGTTGTGCGGCGTATTGATGAGGATGAGGCGCGTTTTCGGCGTGATGGCCGCGGCGAGGCGGTCGAACGCAATCGCGTAGTCGGGCGCTTCGAGCGTCACGAACACGGGCTTGCCGCCCGCCAGTTCGATCGACGGCAAATAGCTGTCGTAGGTCGGCTCGACCACGATCACTTCGTCGCCCGCGTGCACGGTCGCGAGAATCGCCGTGAGGAGCGCTTGCGTGGCGCCGGCCGTCACCGTGATCTCGCTATTGGCGTCGTAGCGGCGGCCGTACACGTGCTCGATCTTGTCCGCGATCGCTTCGCGTAGCGCGGCGATGCCTGCCATCGGCGGGTACTGGTTGTGACCCTCGCGCATGGCTTGCGAGACGGCGTCGACGATGCGCCCGTCGCAATCGAAGTCGGGAAAGCCCTGGCCCAGGTTGACCGCGCCCTTTTCGGCGGCGAGCGCGCTCATCACGGTGAAGATCGTCGTGCCGACGTTCGGCAGACGCGACGGAAAAGAGGGCGTGAGCAGGGTGTCCTGCGAATTCTGCGTGGGATGCGGTGCGTTCATGTCGCGGGCGGGAGTCGGGCGTTGGGTTGGGTCAAAGTCCGATTGTAGGCAAATCGGCACCGCTGCGGTGGTCAGGCCGGGCGCGCACGCCGTGATGCAGGGGCATCAGGCCTGCGCTGCTTGAGCAGCGCTTTGCACGCATTCGGCGACGAAGGCGTCGGGCGTTGCGATGCGAAAGCCAAAGTCGCGCGCCACGCGCTTCGCGAGCTTGAGCACCGCGCGGTCCTTCGAGACGAGCCACTGTGCGCCGCTTGCGCGCGCCAGTTCGAGAAACTTCTGGTCGTCGCGGTCGCGGCATTGGGGCAGGGGCCGCGCGTCGGCGGCAAGCTCGGGCAGCTCGATCAGTTCGACGAGGCCGGCCAGCGCCGCGAGCGCGTCCGCTTTCGCGACGCCGCGGCCAGCGAACTGCGGATAGTCGAGCACGTGGGCCAACTCGGCCTGGCAACGCGCGTCGATCAGCGCCTGGATCGCGCCGCGCTCGAGCGCCGCGCGAATGGGGCGCGTGTGCGCGTCGTCGAACACGAGGATATCGAGCCAGACATTCGAGTCGAGAACCACGGGGAGCGCGCGAGCGGCGGCGGGCGAGAGGGATGCTGCGGTTGGGGGCGTGAGGCCGGTCATTCGTGAATTCGCTACAATCGGGCTTTCGCCTTTGAACATCGGCACATCGTGCCTGCAAGCCTCTATGATAATCGTTCTGTCGCCGGCCAAATCGCTCGACTATGACACGCCGGCGCACATCGAAGCCCACACTATCCCCGATTTCGTCGACGACGCAGCCGAGCTGATCGCGGGCTTGCGCCGCCTCTCGCCGCAGCAGATCGGTTCGCTCATGAGCATTTCCGACCCGCTCGCGCGCCTGAATTTCCAGCGCTACGCCGACTGGTCAAAGCAGTTCAGCCAGACCAACGCGAAGCAGGCCGTGCTCGCGTTCAACGGCGATGTCTACGAAGGCTTCGACGCGAAGTCGCTCTCGTCGGCGGATCTCGACTATGCGCAACAGCATGTGCGTGTGCTCTCCGGGCTCTATGGCCTGCTGCGTCCGCTCGACCTGCTGCAGCCTTATCGCCTGGAAATGGGCACGCGTTTCGAAAATGCGCGCGGCAAGGATCTCTACGCGTTTTGGGGCGAGCGCATCACGCACGCGATCAATGCGCAGATCGAGCACAACCAGGCGAAAGTGGCGAAGGGTGCGCGCGTGCTGGTGAACTGCGCGTCGAACGAGTACTTCAAGGCCGTGAAGCCGAAGAAGCTCGCCGCGCCTGTGATCACGCCGGTATTCGAAGACTGGAAGGGTGGGCGCTACAAGATCATCAGCTTCCACGCGAAGCGCGCGCGCGGATTGATGGCGCGTTATGCCGTCGAGAACCGCGTGGCGGAGCCCGAGGCGCTCAAGGCGTTCGATGTGGAAGGCTACGCGTTCGATGCGGATGCATCGAACGATTCGACCTATGTATTTCGTCGGCGCATCGCCGAGTAAATGAACAAGCAAGCGGGAAGGAAAACACCATGACGATTGCCATCTCAAGCCATTTCGATGCGGGCGCGATCGAGGTCCTGTCGTGCGAGCGCGCCGACGACATCCGTCTGCGCGTGCGAGCGGATAACCAGTCCGAGTTCGCGCAATGGTTCTACTTCCGCCTCTCGGGCGCGCGCGGCGAACGTTGCGTGATGACGTTCGAGAACGCGTCGGCCTGCGCATTTCCCGAGGGCTGGCGCGACTACCAGGCCGCGGCGAGCTACGACCGCGTGAACTGGTTCCGCGTGCCGACCTCGTATGACGGGAAGGAACTCGTCATCGACCACACGCCCGACTTCGACAGCATCTACTACGCGTACTTCGAGCCGTATAGCGAAGAGCGTCACTCGGAGTTCCTCGGCGCGCTTCAGCAACTGCCGCACGCCACACTGACGGAACTCGGCCAGAGCGTCGAGGGCCGCCCCATGTCGCTGCTCTCGCTTGGCATGCCGGGCGACACCGCGCCCGACGGCAAGCCCAAGAAGACGGTCTGGATCATCGCGCGCCAGCATCCGGGTGAGAGCATGGCCGAGTGGTTCGTCGAAGGGTTGGTCAAGCGGCTCGCCGGTTGGGGCGACTGGGCTGGCGATCCGGTCGCGCGCAAGCTTTACGACCGCGCCGTGTTCCATATCGTGCCGAACATGAATCCGGACGGCAGCGTGCACGGGAATTTGCGTACCAACGCCGTGGGCGCGAACCTGAACCGCGAGTGGATGGCGCCGGACGCGCAGCGTAGTCCCGAAGTGCTGGTCGTGCGCGATGCGATCGAAGCCACGGGCGTCGATCTCTTCTTCGACATCCACGGCGACGAGACGCTGCCCTATGTGTTCGTGGCGGGCTCGGAAATGCTGCCTGGCTTTACCGATCAGCAACGCGCGGAGCAGAAGGCGTTCATCGAGGCGTTCAAGGTGGCGAGCCCCGACTTCCAGGATCAGCACGGCTACGAGGCGAGCCGCTACCGCGAAGATGCGCTCAAACTCGCGTCGAAGTACATCGGCCATCGCTACGGCTGCCTGTCGCTCACGCTCGAGATGCCGTTCAAGGACAACGCCAATCTGCCCGACGAACGCGTAGGTTGGAACGGTGAGCGTAGCGCCGCACTTGGCGCTGCGATGCTGCAGGCCATCCTGCATCACGTGGAGGCGTTTGCGTAACACGCGTCTTCGCCGCGCAGACATCAAGAAAAGGGGGAAACGGCCAGGCCGTTTCCCCCTTTTTCGCGTCGAGAACACCGACGGGTTCAGTTGGCCGTCGTCTTCTTCTTTGAAGTCGCTTTTTTCGCAATGGATTTTGTCGTCGTCGATTTGCTGGACGACTTCGTGCTGCTCGTCGACATTTTGTGGCTCGACTTGTTCGCAGGCGTTTTTTTCGAACCGTTGCCAGTGGCCTTCCTGGTCGAATGCTTGCCCTTTCCATGGGCGCCGCTCGACGCCGTGCCGCGCTCGCTGCGTGCGTGCGCCGGCGGGACCGGATCGTTCCAGCTGAACGCGAGCATCTGCTGCCCGACATAGCCGCAGCGAAACTTCAGGTCATAGGGCGTGTTGCCGCTTTCTTTGGGAATGCCGATGCCGTCGACTGTCACGATCGTCTCGACCTTTACGCGCTGCTTGCCTTCGTCGAACGAGTCGTTCCACGGCGTCACGCTCGCGTGCGCGCTGTCGAACGAACTGGGCGGAAACTCGACGTGATCGAGCGCTGTCGATGTGCTTGCGACGAAGTCGCCGTGCGCCGCGCAGTCCGCGACGAGCGGGTCCGCGTGCATCTGGGTGACGAACTGCTTGACGAGATCGTTGTGTTGATCGAGTTGATCGGCCTGCGCGGCTGGCGCGGCGATGAGCATGAGGCTCGCGGCGCACGCCGCCAGTTGACCGGCTACGAACAACAGCCGGCGAGATGCATGGTTGCAGTCCATCTGCTTGCTAGGGATGAGGGGTGAGACGTCAGGCACCGTAAGATGCAGCCCAGCCAGCTTGAGTTCAATCCGGAAACAATTATTTTCTTCTGTCAGAGCAGTGGGATCGGCAGCAAGCGCTGCTGCGTATGCGCTTGCGGCCGAGCGCGACGTGCGGTCGCGCCGTCGCCACGTTGCTGGCGGTGGGGCGTCCGGCTGAGGCAGCGTTCAGGTTCGCGGGCCGCCCAGGCGATAGCGACGCACGTCGTACGTGGTGACCCAGGCCGGCCGGTAGACGGCGATCAGCGCCGTTGCCATACCTGTGAACCAGGCTTCGCCCGAAGCGAGTAGAAATACGCTGAATGCATAACCTGCGGGCACGGTGATCGCCGATCCGCCGTTGAGCGCCACATGGGTGCCGAGCGCGAGATAGGCCGCCGCCGAAACGGCGATGGCTGGCGACACGAAACCCTGGCCGACGATGAACATGAAGAGGTTGCGCGGCAGCCACGCGGTGCAGGCGCGCTGCAGTAGCGCCGAAATCGCGACAGGGAAGGCGCCGAATATCAGGAAGGTGAGGGCGACGCCTTCCCAGGGGGCGTCGAAGACCAGTGCGGCGAGCCCGACGACGACGCCCATGGCGACGAGCGCGAGCCCCCAGTCGAATAGCGTGACCACGAGTGTGGCGCCGAGCAGGTGCAGCACGGTGCCGTCTTCGAGCCACGCATTACTTGCCCACAGCACGGAGATTGCGACGACGATCGCAAGCCACACGTGCTGGAGCGTGGCGTCCTGCAGACGCTTGAAGGGGTTCTTCCATAGCGCGAGCGCGAGCAGCCCCACGGTGACAACCCAGGCACCGATAGCAACCCAGAACGGAAGCGGCGTAAATAGGAACCCCATGTGCTTCATATTACTCGTTGGAAGGCGAGCCGTGTGCGCGAGCGAGCACCAGGGCTTCCTCCTCCGTGCTCTCACTGGCCTCGCCGACGTCGACGGGGCGCATCTGCTGCGCCGCGGCGAGGTCGCCATAGGGCGTCACTGGCTCCGCGGCGATGGGTAGGGGAGCCGCACTGTCGCCTGACAGCAACGGATAGCGATGCGCAAGAGCGTCGCGTGCGCGCAATGGCACCGGACCGTGCTCGCCGTGCCGGGGCTTCGCCGCCCGCTCGCATTCTGCGCGCAGCACCTGCAGCTGGTTCGCGAGCAATCCGTTGTAGATCGCGACGGCTGCCGCGCGATTGGGCGCGCCGAGCTGCTGAAAGATGCTTGTCAGATGGACTTTCACCGTGCCCTCGCTGATGCCGAGCGCTCTCGCGATCATCTTGTTCGTATTGCCCATATGGACGCAGCGAAGGATCTGCTCCTGTCGCGGTGACAGGTCCACCTTCGGACGTACCTTGCGGGCCTGTGCGGCGGCTTGGGCATCGCGCCGGGGCGGCAGCGGCCATGGCGTGCATGGACCGAGCACGTCGGCCGGCAGATGATCGCCACCAAGCATGATGAGTTCCAGAAACTTCACAATCAGGACGGAGTCCGTTGTGCGCCGGATGACGCCGCGGGCGCCTTCGTTGATGAGCGCGCGCACAGTCGTGGGCGTCTCGGCGCTGTCAACCAGTATGGCGACGGGCAAGCTGCGGTGCCGCATGACAAAGTGGCGCAGTTCGCCGGCACGGATGTCGTCGTGCCAGTCGATCACGATCAGGTTGGGGGTGAACCGTTGCAAGGCGCGCTCAGCGCTGCGCCAGTCCGGCGCATCATTGAAGCGTGCGCGACGGTCGATTTGTCTTAACAGCGCCTTGAGTCCTTCGCGCCTTTCGGCGTCCGGATTGAGTACAACGAACCGCATGGATATGCCCTCCTTTCGTAACGGCCTCTCGCAATATTGTGAAATGCGCACCGCTTCTACTCGGCGGTGAACCAGACCAGCAGCACCATGATGACAAAAAGGTTGCGCGCTGGCGGCCTGTCCAAAAGGCATAAGACATAGGGCAAAAAAAAGTCCCGCACACAGGCGGGACCGGGTAGGAATTTGGGCGTTGTCCTAGTGGAAATGTGGCTGTACGGGCTCAGCATCTTCTGGCATCTCGGCGTGGACGATCTCGCCGAGTGGATCCGCATAGAGCGGCACGCCGCAGTCATCGCAGTATTCCGGCTCGAAGCGGCCAGCGTGACGACGGATATCGGTGATGCCCGATTCCTTCAGCAGCGCAACGATCTCTTCGAGCGGACCGCTGCTGACACTCTCCTCGGTCGGCTCTTCGTCGATGTCGGCGTCGCCGTTCTCGCGGCCATAGAGCGGCCAGACCACGCCATACAGTACGTCATTGCTGCCGCGCTTCGTGAAGCCGATGCGGTATTCGTCGATACGGCGCTCGCCGAAGCCGGCGACGACGGCGCGCAAGTCCTGCGCACCCGCGCCGATCGTGTCGAGCAGATAGCGCACGGCGGTGCGGATCGTGTGCGGGCGCACGCGCTCGTCCGCGTCACGGCAGGCAGAGTAGTAGGCGTCTGGCAGCAGGCATTCGAACTCGCATCCTGGCATGACGACGGCAAGGTTGGCACCGCCCTGGGTAGCCCATTGTTCCAGGCATTGACCGCGCTCGATGCGCGAGCCGTGTTCCTCTTCTTGCCAGCGGAAGAGCGGGGCGCCAACGGGCGCGGCGACGACGGCGAGCAGGAAACGCGGATCGGCGAGGATCGGCGACGTTTCCGGCAGTTCGCCCGAGCTGATTTTCGCCGGCGCGCCGCTCAATGCCGCCTGCGTAAGCTGTTGTGCGAGGCGCCAGGTTTCGACATGGTGGCGCGGCAACTGGTCGATGCTATAGAGATAGGGGGCCATCGCCACGCGCGTGCCGTTCGCCAGCACATGGGCCTGAAGATGGGTGCGCAGGGCGTCGGCGCCGTCGGCCTTCAGCGGGCCCGAAGGGATGACATAGCGCGTCCAGGCCAGCACCGGCGCGGCGACGAGCAGCGCCTCGTATTGCGCGCCGTCGTGTTCGACGATGAACGACTCGCTGTGCGTCTCCGCCATGTCGGCGAGCGCGCCGTAGGCGTCCGGATGATTCTGCTGCAGATGATCGAGCGCGGCGTCGAGTGTGGTCTGATTGCCGTTGCGCACGACCTTCGCTAGCAGCGTGTCGAGCTTTGCCTCCCAGAAGCGGTCTTCGGTGCGGCTGCCCGAGGCGAACAGGGCGAGCGAGAGGCCGACGAGTTTGTCGGCGTCAGGAGGAAGGCGTTTGGCGATTCGCGAGCGCATAAATCTGTGAGTTTGGGTGCAGAGAACCCCATATTCTAGTCGGTTCCGTGCGCGCCATCGGTTTGGGCAGCAGGAGCGCACCGAATGGGCCTCGGTGCGATGCAGGATCGTCGTTGCTGCACAGCCGGAAGGCATCGACCGGAAGCACTATGACGACTGCTCTATGGAGCAGGCGAGCCGTGGTCAGCCCGACTTTACTAGCCGGTCAAAAAACCGCTTGCAAGATGTCATCTGCGTGACTAGAATTCCGGTCTTTCGCGCTTTCGATGAAGGCGCGGGGAGACGGGAAGCCTGGGGCGAAAGCCTTGTGGCGGCTGGGTCTGCGGGTGATTGGAAGTTGAGCGGCAGGTTGAACGAAGTAAAAAAACCGGTTGACAGATCGCCAGACAGTCTTCATAATCTCGTTTCTCTGCTGCTGACGCAGCAACGCAGAAAGAAGCCGGTAGTTGAGCAGTTTTAACGGCGCTTTCGCGATCGATCTTTAAAAATTTACAGCCGATAAGTGTGGGCGCTTGATGCGGTGGCGACCCGATAGTGTTCTTCGGAGCGGTATCGGGAGCAGCAAAAGTATCAAGAGTCTCACACTAAAGTAAGTCAGGTTTTTGAATTTATTCAGAAAACCTGTCAGCTTTGAGTGAGCGACCGGTCTCGAGAGAGACCGAAAACAGTAACAGGTATTGAACTGAAGAGTTTGATCCTGGCTCAGATTGAACGCTGGCGGCATGCCTTACACATGCAAGTCGAA